>CAZGVE010000035.1:0-32782 GCA_964528845.1 uncultured Steroidobacteraceae bacterium
GCCATCGCGCATGCGCACCTGCAGCTCGCGCAGGCGATAGTCGATGACGACGGTATTGAGCTGTCCGATTGTGTCCATGCCGATCAGCAGCACCGGCTCGCGGGTCATCTTCCAGGTCTCGAAGATATGCATGTCGCCATAAATTGCCCGCGCCCCCTGGATACCGAGCGTCCCGATCAGGATCAATGGCAGATCGAAGGCTTCACCGGTCTGCACGTCCGTCGTTACGCCCTCGATCTGCTCACTCACGCCATCGCTGCGCAGATGCGCGCGCAGCGCGTGCAGCATGGCCGCGTTGCCGACCGTGACCTGGCCGCCGGTATCGATGATGCCCTTCGCCGCGATGCCTCCGACGCTGATGTCCACGACGACCAGCCCGAGGCTCGAGTGCAGCATCGGAATGACCTTGAAGTCCGCCGTGGCACGCTGCCGGCGCGAGTGCGTGATGCTGATGAAGTCGTGCTGGAAGTCGATGAAGATGCGCATGTCGCCGAGTCCTTCCGTACCCAGCACTCCCTCGGCGCCGCCGAGCGCGTCGGTCACGATCGGCAACGTGACGGGCTTGAGCGCGAGATCGCCCACCATCAGGGAACTGACGCGAATGCTCGGCACGGCGACGCTCCCGGTCACGCCGCGCAGCATCAGGCGGGGCGCCTGGTCGAGCGGAATGCCGAGCGCGGTGGCGACTGACGCCGCCACACCGGAGCGGCTCGCCGCCGTGTCCAGCGCCAGGCGGAACGGACCCTTGCCATCGATCATGACCGGCGCCCAGATACGGCCGATCCGATCGCGGCGTGTCGGCGCGACATAGCGCGGCTCCGGCGCGACGATCGCGACCTCGGACTGCGTTGGGGCCTGTGTATGCGTCGGTGCAAGTGTCTGCGTCGGTGCCTGCGTCACCGGCGGGGCAGGATCCTCGGCGTACGCCGACGAGGCGATGCAAAGCAGCGCGGCGATGCCGACACGGCTCACTGCGCCGTCCGGTCGAGCCCGATGAGGCGTTCGAGATAGCGCGCAATGAGGTCGACCTCGAGGTTCAGCTCATCGCCCACGGCGAGCCCGCCGAGCGTCGTGACGGCGAGCGTATGCGGCACCAGGTTGACCTCGAAGTCCGTGCCATGCACGGCATTGACGGTGAGACTGACACCATCGAGGGTCACCGAGCCCTTGCGAGCAATGTAGAGGGCGAGCTGCGGTGGTACCCGCACGGTGAAGCGCTCCGAACGCGCATCCCCGTCACGAGCGATCAGTTGCGCGATGCCATCGACATGGCCGACCACCAGGTGCCCTCCCATCGCGTCCCCCGCGCGCAGCGCTGGCTCGAGATTGACCCGACGGCCAGGCCGCCATGAGCCGGAAGTCGTAAGGCGCGAGGTCTCGTTCGACACGTCGGCGCGGAAGCCGCTCGGCACCAGCGCCACGATCGTCAGGCAGACACCGGCGACCGCGATGCTGTCCCCGACCGCAGCCCGCCCGAGATCGAGGCTGGACACTCCAATCTCTATGTGCAGGTCTCCGCTCCTGGGCTCGATGCTGCGCACACTGCCGACATCCTGCACGATTCCGGTGAACATGCCCTGCTCCTGTGCGCCTAGCCGCCGCCCGGTCCCGGCCGCGGAATCGCCGCAACGCGCAGGTCCTCGCCGATCCGCTCGACCTGCCGATACTCGAGCTGCAGGCGGTCCGCGAGCGCGCTGATGGCAGGCAGCTGCACCAGCGCTCGCGCCTGTGGCCCGAGCAGGCTCGGAGCCAGGTAAATGATGAGTTCATCCACCAGCTGCGAGCGCAGCAGCGCGCCCGACAGGCGCGCGCCGGCCTCGACCCATACCTCGTTGGCCTGCAGCTCACCCAGCCGCCGCAGCACCAGCGGCAGCTGCAGCCCGCCGGTCTCGGCGCGGGGCATCGTCTCGACACGAACCCCGCGGTCACGCAATGCGGCACGGCGCTCCGCGTCACCACTGGCAGTAAAGACCATCGAAGGTGCTTCGGCACCGTATACGCGAGCCTCCGGCGGCACGCGAAGTTCTGTGTCGAGCACGACGCGCAGCGGCTGGCGCGTCACGCCGGGCGCGCGCGCGGTGAGCGCGGGATCGTCGGCAAGCACGGTACCGCTGCTGCTCAAGATCACCGAGCTGCGCGCACGAAAGCGCTGCACATCGGCGCGTGCGGCCTCGCCGGTGATCCAGCGGCTCTCACCATCCGCGAGCGCGGTGCGTCCGTCGAGGCTCGCGGCGAGCTTGACGCGTACCCAGGGCAGCCCGGTCTGCATGCGCCTGAAGAATCCCGGATTGAGCGCCTGCGCCTGCGCTGCCAGCACTCCGCCCAGGACCTCGATGCCGGCCTGCGCCAGTGCGGCCACTCCGTTGCCGTGGACCAGCGGGTTCGGATCTTCGGTCGCGTACACGACGCGCGCGACACCGGCGGCGATGAGCTCGTGCACACATGGTGGCGTGCGTCCGAAGTGCGAACACGGCTCGAGACTGACGTAGGCGGTGGCGCCGCGGGCACGCTCGCCTGCCGCACGCAGCGCATGCACCTCCGCGTGCGGCTCGCCGGCGCGCTCGTGCCAGCCCTCGCCGACCACCTCGCCGCCACGAATCAGCACGCAGCCTACGCGCGGATTCGGATCGGTTCCGTCCAGGCCGCGTGCCGCAAGCTCCAGTGCCCGCTGCATCGCGGGCTCGTCAGCGGCGACGGTCATGATCTTCCAGCGGCAGCTCGTCCTGGCCGCGCGCCTCGTCGCGCCGCCGGCGCTGATGGCGCAGCCGTTCGATCTCATCGCGGAACGCCTCGATATCCTGGAAGCTGCGATAGACCGAAGCAAAGCGGACGTAGGCGACTTCATCGAGCAACCGCAGTTCCTCCATCACATACTCGCCAATGGTGCGCGCCGGGACCTCGCGCTCCCCCAGCAGCCGGAGGCGCCGGCAGATGCGGGCCACGGACTGCGCGATCGCCTCGCTCTCGACGGGACGCTTCTCGAGCGCCTTGGTCATGCCCTGCAGCAGTTTGTGCTCATCGAACGGCTCGCGGCTGCCGTGACTCTTGATCACGCGCGGCATCACGAGTTCGGCGGTCTCGAAGGTCGTGAAGCGCTCGCCGCAGCTCAGGCATTCGCGACGGCGCCTGATCTGGCTGCCATCGGCCGCCAGGCGCGAATCAGTCACTTTCGTCTCGACGTGGCTGCAGAAGGGACAATGCACGACTGCCCCGCAACGGGCTTCAGTCCCCGTACACCGGAAAGCGGCGACAGAGCTCGCTCACCTGGTCGCGCACGCGCGCGATGACGGCCTCCTCGCCGTTGGCGTCGAGCACGTCCGCGATCCAGCCGGCCACCAGGCGCACCTCGGGCTCGCGGAAACCGCGAGTGGTCGCCGCCGGTGTCCCGAGCCGCAGGCCGCTGGTGATCATCGGCGGTCGCGGATCATTCGGCACGGCGTTCTTGTTGACCGTGATATGTGCCCGGCCGAGCGCGGCATCCGCGTCCTTGCCGGTGATCGCGCGGCCCACGAGGCTGACCAGGAACAGGTGGTTGTCGGTGCCGCCCGAGACGATCTGGTATCCGCGCTGCGCGAGCGCGGCCGCCATCGCCCGCGCATTGGCGACGACCTGGCGCTGGTAGTCGCGGAAATCCGGCTGTAGCGCCTCGAGCAGCGCCACCGCCTTGGCGGCGATCACATGCATCAGGGGGCCGCCCTGGGTGCCCGGAAACACCATGGAATTGAGCTTCTTCGTGATGGTCTCATTGGCGCGCGCCAGGATCATCCCGCCACGCGGCCCGCGCAGCGTCTTGTGCGTCGTGGTCGTGACGACATCGGCGTACGGCAGCGGGTTCGGGTACTCACCGGCAGCCACCAGCCCGGCCACGTGCGCCATGTCGACCAACAGTAGCGCGCCCACGGAATCCGCGATCGCGCGGAAACGGGCCCAGTCCAGCACGCGCGAGTAGGCCGAGAATCCCGCGATCAGCATCTTGGGCCGGTGCGCCTGCGCGAGCGCCTCGACCTGTTCGTAGTCGATGAGTCCGCTGTCGGCATGCACTCCGTACTGGAAGGCATGGAACAGCTTGCCCGAGAAGCTGACCTTCGCGCCGTGCGTGAGATGCCCGCCCTGATCGAGGCTCATGCCGAGGATGGCATCGCCGGGCGTGAGCAGCGCCAGATAGGCGGCCGCATTGGCTTGCGAGCCGGAGTGCGGCTGCACGTTGGCGTAGTCCGCGCCGAACAGTCGCTTCGCGCGCTCGATCGCGAGCTGCTCGGCGACGTCGACGAACTCACAGCCGCCGTAGTAGCGCTTGCCCGGATAGCCCTCGGCGTACTTGTTGGTCAGCACCGAGCCCTGCGCCTGCAGCACCCGCGGACTGGCGTAGTTCTCCGAGGCGATGAGCTCGATGTGCGTCTCCTGGCGCAGGAGCTCGCCGGCGAGTGCGCGCTGCAGGTCGGGGTCGAATTCCTGGATGGACATCCGGCTTGGAAACATGCGGCGATTGTACCCGATCGTCCCCGGGCCAGCTTCAGGCCGCAATCAGCGCGCCTACCACGTCGCTCCAGGCGCGCGCGAGGTTGTCGCGGTCGTAACCGCCACCGCCGAGCGCCAGCACGCGGCCGTGTCCCAGCCGGTCGGCCAGCACGCACAGCTCACGTGCCGCGCGCGCATGGCAGGCGCTGGTCAGTTCCAGGTGCGTGATCGGGTCGCCGGCGATGCTGTCCGCACCACACTGCAGCACGATGAAGGCCGGTTCGAAGCGCGCCACGTGCTCGAGCATGGCCGGCCATGCCGCATCGAATTGCAGGGCGCCGGCGCCAGCCGGCAGCGGCACGTTGAGCTTGGTGCCCCGCGCCTGGCCGCGGCCGGCCTCGTCGGCCGAGCCGGTGCCCGGATACAGGGTGTGTCCGCTCTCGTGCAGGTCGGCGAAGATCAGTTCGGGATCGTCCTCGAATGCGTAGTAGACACCATCGCCGTGGTGCGCATCGATGTCGACGTAGGCGATCCGCTCGAGCCCGTGTACGCGACGCAGCTGCTCGATCACGACCCCGCAGTCATTGAACACGCAGAAGCCGGCAGCGTGATCCCGTGCCGCATGGTGCAGGCCGGCTATCGGCACGAACGCGCGCCGGTGACTGCCCTTGAGGATCCACTCGGTCGCGACCAGGCTCGATCCGACCACCCCGGCCGCCGCTTCGAACACGCCGCGGAACGCCGGCGTGTCGCCGCCGTCGAGCCAACCGCAGCCGCTCTGCGAACGCTCGCGCACGAAACTCACATACTCGGGAGTGTGGAACTGCTGCAGCTCGACGATGCTCGCCTCGCGCGGCTCGAGCACGGTCACCTGCGCGCTGGCTGCGCGCTGCTCGAACTCGCGCCTGAACGCGCCATAGCGGTCCGGGCCAAAGGGATGGCCGTCCCCGAAGCCGTAGCGGGCGAGGCGCTCGCCGAGCACGACACCAACTTCCGGGTGCGTAGCGTCCATGGTGCTTGAGGCAGACGATAACACAACGCAGTGGCACGGCACGGGCGGGTTCATCGATAATGCGCGCCCTCATTCCCGCCGGCTGGCTGGTCCTTAAATCATGGCGCAATACATCTACACGATGAACCGGGTGTCCAAGGTAGTTCCGCCCAAGCGGACCATCCTGCGCGACATCAGCCTGTCCTTCTATCCGGGCGCGAAGATCGGCGTACTGGGTCTGAACGGCTCCGGCAAGTCCACGCTGCTGAGGATCATGGCTGGCATCGATACCAATATCGATGGCGAAGCGCGACCGCAGCCGGGGATCAAGGTGGGATTCCTGCCGCAGGAGCCCGAGCTCGATCCGCAGGCCGACGTGCGCAGCGCGGTCATGGAGGGCGTCGGCGGCACCTTCGCGTCGCTCGAGCGCTTCAACCGCATCAGCGAACTGTTCGCCGAGCCGATGGAGGAGGAGCAGATGAACCGCCTGCTCGAGGAGCAGTCGCGCCTCCAGGATGCGATCGATGCGGCAGGCGGCTGGGAGCTGGAACGCAAGCTCGAGATCGCCGCCGATGCGCTGCGCCTTCCGCCCTGGGAGGCGAAGATCGGTCAGCTCTCCGGTGGCGAGAAGCGGCGCGTCGCACTGTGCCGCCTGCTGCTCTCACAGCCGGACATGCTGCTGCTGGACGAGCCCACCAATCACCTGGACGCCGAGTCGGTCGCCTGGCTCGAGCGTTACCTGGAGGAGTATCCGAGCACCGTGGTCGCGGTCACGCACGACCGCTACTTCCTCGACAACGTCGCGAAGTGGATCCTCGAGCTCGATCGCGGTCATGGCATCCCATGGCAGGGCAACTACTCCTCCTGGCTCGAACAGAAGGAGCAGCGCCTCGCGCTCGAGGAGCGTGAACAGGACGCACTGCGCAAGACGCTTGCACGGGAACTCGAGTGGGTGCGCACCAACCCGAAGGCGCGCCAGGCCAAGAGCAAGGCGCGGCTGGCACGCTATGAGGAGCTGGCCTCGCGCGAATTCCAGGAGCGCAACGAGACCAACGAGATCTACATTCCGCCGGGCCCGCGACTCGGTGAGCTCGTCATCGAGGTGCGCGGACTGACCAAGGGCTTCGGGGACCGGCTGCTGATGGACTCGCTGAACTTCCAGCTGCCTCCCGGCGGCATTGTCGGGATCATCGGCCCGAATGGCGCCGGCAAGACCACGCTGTTCCGGATGCTCACGGGTGCGGAGCAACCCGATGCCGGCGAGATCCGGATCGGCCCGACCGTGAAGCTCGCCTACGTGGACCAGTCACGCCAGACGCTCGATGACCAGAAGACGGTCTGGGCCGAGATTTCCGGTGGTCTCGACATGATCCGCGTCGACAGCTACGAGACGCCATCGCGCAGCTACGTCGGACGCTTCAACTTCAAGGGCGCGCAGCAACAGCAGTTGATCGGCGAGCTCTCGGGCGGCGAACGCAATCGCGTGCACCTCGCCAAGGTGCTGCGCTCCGGGGGCAACGTGCTGCTGCTCGATGAGCCGACCAACGATCTGGACGTCGAGACGCTGCGGGCGCTCGAGGAGGCGCTGCTGAACTTCCCGGGCTGCGCCGTCGTGATCTCGCACGATCGCTGGTTCCTCGACCGCATCGCCACCCATATCCTGGCCTTCGAGGGCAACTCGGAGGTGGTGTGGTTCGAGGGCAATTTCCAGGACTACGACGCGGACCTGCGCCGACGGCGCGGCGACGACGCCACGCAACCCCATCGCCTCAAGTACCGCAAGCTCACGCGCTGACGGCGGATTATGTCAGGATGCCGCCGCCGGCCGCATGCTCGCCGGTGTCCCCGAGCCGGGGTTCCGCTACACTGGGACCGCCGATGCAATGAGACGGAGAGCGCATGTCGGCCTGGATTGATAACAACGACCGGCTGCAGAACGAGCACGCCGCGAGCCTCGCGCTGACCTGCCCCCATTGTCTGGTGCTGGCGCACATCACGCCGCAGGCCGTGCCGCGCTTCGCCGACCTGTATGCGACCCGGCCGAAGCAGGTCGGTCTCGTATTCCGCTGCGACGCCTGCAATTCCCCGGTGTTCCTGCGCTTCGGCGTCCGCAGCTACGGCGAGCGGCGCATCGAGCTGTCCTCGCAGTTCAGCGAACTCGAGCGGCCGAAGGAGAAGTTCAGCTACACCTACCTGCCGGCCGAAGTGGAGACCCTGTTCCGCGAGGCGCTGTCGTGCTACTCGCACGGCGAGTTCAACGCCTTCGCGACCATGTGCCGGCGCGCGATGCAGGCCGTATTCGCCCATCTGGGCGAGAGTGGCAAGCTGCGCATCTTCGATGAATTGAATGAACTGCGCGACATGGCGCAGATCGACGGCGCGAGCTTCGCGCTCGTCAAACGCGTGATCTTCGGCAACGATGCGGATCAGCCGCCGGCCATGCCGCTGCTCGATGACGACCAGACCGGGCTGCTGCTCGAGGTCATGAAGGATCTGCTCTACCAGTCCTTCGTGCGCAAGGGACGGCTGCAGCAGGCGATGCTGGTGCGGCGATTCCTGTCCGACAACACGGAGCGCAAGACCAACCCCGGCGCGACCATTCCTGGGGCACCCAGCGAAGTCGAGGGCTGAGCCGGCGCCTGCCCTAGCCGACCCAGAGGCGGGCGTTGCGGAACATCCGCATCCAGCCGCTGTCCTCGCCCGCGCTGCGGGGATGCCAGGAATTCTGCGCCGTGCGGTAGACCCGCTCGGGATGGGGCATCGTGATCGTCGCGCGCCCATCCAGCGTCGTGAGCGCCGCGATCGCATGCACCGCACCGTTCGGATTGGCCGGGTAGAGCTGCGCCGGCTCGCCGCGATTGGTCACATAGCGTACCGCGACCAGCCGCGCATCGAGGCACTGACGCAGCTGCGCCGCAGCGGCAAACTGCGGCCTGCCCTCGCCGTGCGCGATCGCGATCGGCAGCCGCGAGCCCTCCATGCCGGCGAGCAGCACCGAGGGGGAGTCGAGGATCTCCACCAGGCTGAAGCGCGCCTCGAACTGATCGCTGCGATTGTGGAGGAAGCGCGGCCAGTGCTGCGCACCGGGAATCAGCTCGCGCAGCAGCGCGAACATCTGGCAGCCGTTACAGACCCCGAGCGAAAAGGTATCGCTGCGCGCGAAGAATTCGCGGAACTGCTCGCGCACCCGTTCGTGCATGAGGATCGAGCGCGCCCATCCGCCCCCGGCACCGAGCACATCGCCGTAGGAGAAGCCACCGCAGGCGACGAGTCCGCGGAAATCCGTGAGTCCGCGTCGCGCGCCCAGCAGATCCGTCATGTGCACGTCGACGGCTTCGAAGCCGGCGCGGTCCAGTACCGCGGCCATCTCGAAATGGCTGTTGACTCCCTGTTCGCGCAGCACCGCCACGCGCGGACGCGCCCCCAAAGCGATCAGCGGTGCGGCCACGTCGTGCTGCGGATCGAAGCTCAAGGATACCGAGAGCCCGGGATCGGTCTCGTCCAGCAGCTGCTCTAATTCCTCCTCGGCGCAGGTCGGGTCATCGCGCAGGCGTCGCATCCGGTACGAAGTCTCGGACCAGGCACGGCGCAGATCGCGCCAGGACTCCTCCAGCAGCGCTTCGCCCACGCGCAGCCGCAGGCGCATCAGGGAAGTCGGTGCGCCGATCGTGTGCGTGCAGGCGCCCAATCCGTGCGCTCCCAGGCACTCGAGCACGGCTGCCAGGTCGTCCTCGCGCACCTGCAGTACCGCGCCGGGCTCCTCGGCGAACAGCGCCGCCGCGGGACCCCCGCGCGCCGCCGGCAGATCGATGTCCAGGCCGCAGTGGCCCGCGAAAGCCATCTCGGCCAGTGTGACCGCCAGGCCACCGTCCGAGCGGTCGTGGTACGCAAGCACCAGGTCGCGTGCGCGCAGCGCAATCATGGCCGCCGCAAACGCTGCCAGCAGTGGTGCGTCCTGCATATCCGGCGGCTCGCCGCCCGTCACGCCATAGACCTGTGCCAGCGCGCTCATCCCGAGCCGGTTGCGACCGCCGGCGAGGTCGATCAGCAGCAGCCTGCTCGCGCCTTCCTGCATTCTCAGCTCAGGGGTCCAGGTCCGGCGCACGTCGCCTACCGGCGCGAACGCGGACACGATTAAGGAGACCGGCGCGACTACTTCCTTGCGGCCCGAGGCGTCCTCCCAGACCGTCCTCATGGACAGCGAATCCTTGCCTACCGGAATCGCGATCCCGAGCAGCGGACAGAACTGCTCGCCCACGGCGCGCACCGCGGCATACAGGGCGGCGTCCTCGCCCTCCTCGCCGCACGCCGCCATCCAGTTGGCCGACAGGCGCACATCGGCAAGCGTCGCCACGTCCGCGGCGATGATGTTCGTGATCGCCTCGGAGACCGCGAGGCGCGCGGCGGCCGGCGCATCCAGCAGCGCCACCGGCGTGCGCTCCCCGAGCGCCATGGCTTCGCCGGCATGGTGGTGATAGTCGGCCAGCGTCACGGCGACGTCGCTGACCGGCACCTGCCAGGGTCCGACGAACTGGTCGCGGCTGATCTGCCCGCCCACCGTGCGGTCCCCGATCGTGATCAGGAAGGTCTTGTCCGCCACGGCCGGCAAATGCAGCACCCGCTGCAGCGCCTCACCCAAATCGATGTCGGGAAAATCGGGTCCCGGTGCACGCGGCGCCTGGCTGCGCGCCTCGCGCCTCATGCGCGGTGGCTTGCCGAGCAGCGCCTCGACCGGCATGTGCACCGGCTCGTTACCGAACAGCGCATCGTGCACGACGAGCACGCCATCGTTCGTGATCGTGCCGATTTCGGCGTACGGACAGCGTTCGCGCTGCGCGAGAGCATCGAACAGCGCCGCACCATCCGGTCGCAGCGCGATCACATAGCGCTCCTGCGCCTCGTTGCACCAGATCTGCAGCGGGGACATGCCCGGCTCCGCATTCGGGATCGCGCGCAGCGCGATACGCGCTCCCCGCCGGCTGTGCGCAACGGCCTCGGGAACCGCGTTGGACAGGCCGCCGGCGCCGACATCGTGGATCAGTTCGATCGGATTGTCGGCTCCCAGTGCCCAGCAGCGGTCGATGACCTCCTGCGCGCGTCGCTGCATCTCAGCGTTGCCGCGTTGCACCGACGCAAAATCCAGTTCCACGCTCGAGCTGCCGCTTCCGAGAGATGAGGCCGCGCCGCCGCCGAGACCGATCAGCATCGCCGGGCCGCCCAGCACGATCAGGCGTGCCCCGACCGACACCTCGCCCTTGGCCACGTGCGGCCGGCGAATGTTGCCGAGGCCTCCGGCCAGCATGATCGGCTTGTGGTAGCCGCGGGCACGTCCCGGCGCATCACCCGGCAGCGTGGTTTCGAGCGTGCGGAAATACCCACAGATGCCGGGTCGCCCGAATTCGTTGTTGAAGGCCGCGGCGCCGATCGGACCCTCGAGCATGATCTGCAACGCGCTGGCGAGCCGCGCGGGCGTGCCCAGAGTTTGTTCCCAGGGCTGCAGGAAGCCTGGAATGCGCAGGTGCGAGACCGAGAATCCGATCAGCCCGGCCTTAGGCTTTGCGCCGCGTCCGGTTGCGCCTTCATCGCGGATCTCCCCGCCCGCACCGGTGGCCGCGCCGGGGAACGGTGAGATCGCAGTCGGATGATTGTGCGTCTCGACCTTCATCAGAATATCGAGCTGCTCCTGCTCGCCCCGATAGACGCCCGAGACCGGATCGGGATACCACCGACTTCCCATGCTGCCGGCGATCACCGCGGCATTGTCGGAGTACGCCGACAGCACTCCGCGCGGCGCGCGCTCGGTGGTATTGCGGATCATCGCGAACAGTGAGGGCGCGCGCTCGACGCCGTCGATCACGAACTGCGCGTTGAAGATCTTGTGCCGGCAGTGCTCGGAATTGGCCTGCGCGAACATCATCAGCTCCACATCGCTGGGATCCCGCCCGAGCCGGCGGAAGGTGTCGGCGAGGTAATCGATCTCCTGTGCGTTCAGCGCGAGCCCGAGACGCTCGTTGGCCGCCTGCAGCCCTGCTCCGGCGATTCCCGGCGCAATCCATTGCAACGGCCGCGGCGGATGCGTCGCAAATAGCTGCTCGGCGGCGGCCGGATCGGACAGCACGGCCTCGGTCATCCGATCGTGCAGCGCCGCGGTCAGCGCGGATTCGCAAGCGCTCGGCGCCGGCGCTGCCGACCCGAGCGTGTACAGGATGCCGCGCTCGATGCGCCGCACGGACTCCAGCCCACAGACCTGCGCGATGTCGGTGGCCTTGCTGGACCAGGGCGATATCGTGCCCGGCCGCGGCACCACCAGCAGCAGCCATTCGCGCGCGACCGTGCCGGAGCGCTGCGCCGCGCGCGCCGGACGCTGGCCGCCGTCATCCAGCAGCGCCTCGATGCGCAAGCGCTCCAGCGCCGCTGGTGTGCGAACGGTGTCGATGAAGTGCTGGTACTGCGCGGAAAGGCTCATCAGCGCAGGTTCCTGCTCGGCCAGGCGCACGAGCAGACGGGTCAATCGAAAATCGGACAGTGCCTGCGATCCGGGAATCGTCAGCATCAGCTCTTCTTGGTTCCCGGGTCGGTCACGGAGGGCGGGATCATCGACATCGGAAACGGCGCGATATTGGCGCCGTCCAGCGGGTGAATCTTGCTGATCCCCTGCTTGCGGACCTCATCGATCCTGATGACCGACTGCAGCGGCAGGTAGCTGCGTTTGACCCCGGCGAACTCTCCTTTGATGCGTTCCTCCGCCGGGTCGAGCACGAGCTGGGTACGCTCGCCAAACACGAATTCCTCGACTTCGACGAACCCGAACAGCGTACCGTGGCTGACCTTGCGCGCATAAAGCTCGTAAACCTTGCCCTGGTTCACGAAGAGGATCCTGAAGATGTGATTCGATGCCATGGGTAGTGGTCGCGTCCGGGCCCCGCAGGTCCGCTGGCAGCACATCGCCGCGCAGCACCGCTATTATAGGTGCGGCTACACTATCCGTGGGTTCCCAATGGACGACAGGGACCGCTGAGAGGGCCCGATGCCCCTGAAACTGACAATCCTGAGCAACCAGCGCGCTCCGCTGGGTCCGCACGGCAGCATCGCCTTCGGCGTCGGCGGCGGCACGATTGGCCGCAGCCACGACAACGACTGGGTGCTGCCCGACCCGCAGCGCTACCTCTCGGCGCACCATGCTCGGGTGCAGTTCCGCCACGGCGCCTATTACCTGTTCGACACCAGCACCAACGGCGTATTTGTCAACGACGGTACCGTGCCGCTCGGCCGCCGCAACGACTATCCGCTGCGCACCGGCGACCGCCTGCGCATCGGGGACTACGAGATTGGCGTCAGCATCGAAGGCGAAACCGGGGAGGCGCCCGAGGCCAGCGAGATCTTCCCGCTGCACCAGCAGGGCATGGCCGGCTCGCCGGACACGGCCAGCGGCGACATCGGCGCCGAATTGAGCGTGCTCGACCTGCTGCGCCCCGACCCGGGGAGCAGTGGCCGCACCGGCGCGCTGGACTCCTTCGGCCAGCCCAAGCTGACGGAGGACACAGGGCTGCTCGCCTATGACCAGAGCGGCCCGCGCGCGACGCTAACCCGCACGCGCACTCCGCCGCCCCCGCGGCGCGAGCCACGCGCCGCGCTCAGCGGCGGCGCGGGAGCGGCTGCGACGGCCGCACCCGTCAGCGCAGCCCCGAGCGGATTTGAAATCCTGTGTCGCGGAGCCGGAATCGACGCCACGGTCGTGCCGGCGGACGCCCAGTCCCGCGTGCTGCAGCTGATCGGCGTATTGCTGCGCGAAGCGATGGTCGGGCTCAAGGGTCTGAGCATTGCGCAGCGGGCGCTGCGCGATGAAGCGGGCATCGAGGTCGGCAGGGACAATCCGCAGCAGATCGCGCTCTCTGGACTGCCGGTCGAGGACCTGCTGCGAAGGCTGCTGCTCGGCCACGAGCAGCGAGAGCTCGACGCGGTGCAGTGGCTGCGAGAGACGCTCGAGCGGGCTCGCCGACACGACCTTGCGGTGATGCGGGCGCTGCATCTTGCACTCTCGGAGTACGTCTCGCGGCTGGATCCTCGGGCGCTGGCGCAGAACGCGGAACTCCCGCAGGCCGGCCTGCCGGGGGCCGATGCTTCGGGACTGACCGAGCGTTTCCGCACCATTACCGACATGAGCGAGGCGCGGCTGCCACACCTGTTCGCCGAGGCCTTCGCGCGCGCCTTCGCCGCGGAATTCACAGGGGATTCCGGGAGCTGAGACTCAGCCGCCGCCGCTGACGATGCGTACCGTCGCACCGTCGGCGAGTGAATCGAGCGGATTGAGGATCACGCGATCCCCTGCGCCGACGCCACTGAGGACCTCGACCTCGCTGCCGAAATCACGCCCGAGACTGACCTGGTGCAGGTGCACGTGGTTCTGCGCATCGACGGTCGCGACCTGCAGTCCCTCGCTGCCCTGGCCGCGGAAAATCAGGGTATTGGAAGGCAGGCGCCAGCGTTCGATGCTGGCCGGCAATGGCAGGTGCACGTCCGCGAACGCCCCGGGCAACAGCTCGCCGCTGGCATTGTCCGCGTCGAGCTCCGTCAGCAGCGTGCGCGAGCCGGTATCGATCGCGCGCGCCGTGCTGACGACGCGGGCCGGAAAGCGCCGATTGGGATGCTCGACCACGCCGAGCTCGGCCATCAGCCCGGGTACCATCGCCGGCGCATAGCTCTGCGGAACGTTTACGTAGATGCGCAGCCGCCGCGTGGCAGTCAGGTGGAACAGCTCCTCGCCGCTGTTCATGCCGGCGTTGACCAATGAGCCGACATCGATGCGGCGCGCCGTCACCACGCCATCAAATGGCGCGGTGATCCGGTTGAAGCGCTCGAGCTGCTCGAGACGCGAGAGGTTCTGCCTGGCGGAGTCGGCCTGCGCCTTCCTGGCATCAGCATCGCCCTGCGCATTGTCCACGTCCTGCTGCGCCACCAGGCCCGACTTGCGCAGCGTCTGGTAGCGCCCGGCAGTGAGCTGTGCGAGCCGGTTGTTCGCCTCCGCCGTGGCGAGGTCCGCCTGCGCCTGGCGGTACTGGGCGTCGACCTCGGGCGTTTCGATCTCCGCCAGCAGCTCACCGGCTCGCACCGATTTGCCGATATCCGCGTACCAGTGGCGTACGTAGCCACTGCTGCGCGCGTAGATCGGTGCATCGGTAAAGGCCTGCACGGTGCCCGGCAGGACCAGCTCGTCAGCGCTGGAGCTGTGGCTCGGCGCCGTCACCGCGACGGTCGGAATGGAAGACTGCTCGGCGCTCTGCGCCAGCGCCGCGCGTGCTTGCAGGCGGGAGAAAATGCCCCAGGCCGCCACCATGCAACCGGCGATCGCCACGTACAGCGCGAAGCGCAGCAGGCGCCGCAGCGGGATGGCGCGCGCATCGTCCGGGGGCGGTACCATGCCGTTCATCGGTGTTCCGAAAAGCGCTCGTGGACCACCGTGAACACGACCGGCACGAACAGCAGAGTCGCAAAGGTCGCGAACATCAGGCCGCCGATCACGGCGCGCCCGAGGGGCGCATTCTGCTCGCCGCCCTCGCCGAGCCCGAGCGACATCGGCAGCATGCCGATCACCATCGCCAGCGCGGTCATCAGCACCGGTCGGAAGCGCACGAAACCGGCCTCCACCGCGGCGGCGGCGGCCGACAGCCCGGCTTCCATGCGCTCGCGCGCGAAGCTCACCACCAGAATGCTGTTGGCCGTCGCGACGCCGAGGCACATGATCGCGCCGATCAGCGCCGGCACGCTCACCGTGGTATGCGTCATGAACAGCATCCAGACCATGCCCGCGAGTGCCGCCGGCAGCGCCGTGATGATGATCAGTGGATCGAGCCAACTCTGGAAATTGACGACGATCAGCAGGTAGATCAGCAGCACGGCTCCCATCATACCGTAGGCGAGCCCGTCGAAAGACGAACGCATGGTCTCGATCTGCCCGCGCACGCGCAGCTCGCTGCCGCGCGGCAGATCGTGGCGCGCCGCGTCGGTGATCTCGCCGATCGCACTGGCTACCGTGCCGAGATCCGTTCCATCCACGGAACCGTAGATATCGATCACCGGCAGCGCGTTGTAGTGGCTGACCACGGCTGCACTGACGGAGCGGCTGATGGTCGCGACATTGGCCAGCAGCTGCGCGTCCCCGCCATTGCCGGAAGTGATCGGAGTGGCCGCGAGATCCTGCAGCGAAGCCATTCGATACTGCGGCGCCTGAGTCGCGACGATGTACTGCACGCCATTCCTGGGGTCGACCCAGTAGCTCGGCGCGGTCTGCTGATTTCCGACCAGGGAAATCAGCACGTCATTGGCGACGTTCTGTTGCGTGAGTCCCAGCTGCGCCGCATTGGTGCGGTCCACGGTGACATTCAGGGCCGGATAGTCGAACGACTGCTGCACGCGCAGATCGACCGCACCGGGGATGCGCTGCAGTTTCGCGAGCAACGCGTTGGCGACGCGGCGGTTGCCCGCCACGTTGCTGCCGACCACCTGTACGTCCAGCGGCGCGGGCAGGCCGAAATTCAGGATCTGGCTCACGATGTCGGAAGGCAGGAACGCGAAGGTCACGGACGGGAATTGCTCATGCAGCCGGGTGCGCAGTTCCCGCACGTAGCCGGCTGTCGGACGACGATGCCCGCTGCGCAGCGCCAGCATGATATCGGCGTCGCCCGAGCCAACCGGGGCCGAGGTGCTGTAGGCGAGATTGATACCGCTGTAGGGCACACCGATGTTGTCGACCAGGCTGTCGAGTTCGTCTTCCGGCACGGTGCGACGGATCAGCGCCTCCACGCCATCGCACAGCGCCGCGGTCTGCTCGATACGCGTGCCGCTGGGCGCGCGCACGTGCAGTCGCACCTGGCCGGCGTCCACCGACGGGAAGAAATCGCGCCCGAGCCAGGGCAGCAGCAGGAACGCGGTGGCGCCGAGCACCATGAAAGCGAGCGTGAACGCGCCCCTATGGTGCATGGCGGTCCCCAGCAGCCCGTGGTAACCCTCACGGAACGCGGCGAAGCCGTGCTCGAAGCCGCGCTGCCAGCGCACCAGCGGATTGGCGCTGCGGACGGCGTCGGGCCGCGGTGCGTGCTTGCGCAGCCAGTACATCGCAAGCGTCGGCACGAGTGTCCGCGACAGCAAATAGGAGGCGAGCATCGCGAACACGACGGCCTCGGCCAGGGGCACGAACAGGAAGCGCGACACTCCGGTCAGCAGGAACATCGGGATGAACACGATGCAGATGCACAGCGTCGAAACCAGTGCCGGCACGGCGATCTGGTGCGCGCCGTCCAGGATCGCGGCCTCGACCTCCTTGCCCTGGTCGAGGTGCCAGTTGATGTTCTCGATGGCGACCGTCGCGTCGTCGACCAGGATTCCGACCGCCAGCGCGAGTCCCCCGAGGGTCATGATGTTGATGGTCTCGCCGATCGCCGACAGGCAGATGATCGAGGCCAGCACTGACAGCGGTATCGAGATCGTGATGATCAGCGTGCTGCGCCAGGACCCGAGGAACAGCAGGATCGCCAGTCCCGTCAGTGCCGCGGCCACCACGCCCTCCCGGACCACGCCGTCGACCGCCGCACGCACGAACAGCGACTGGTCCCCGGTAGTCGTGATCTTCAGGTCCGCCGGCAGGCGAGCCTGCAGCACCGGCAGCTGGCGCTTGATCTGCTCGATGATCTCCAGCGTCGAGGCACTCCCGGTCTTGAGCACCGTCATCAGCACGGAGTGCCTGCCGTTGACGCGTACCAGGTTGGTCTGCGGGCTCGATCCGTCCCGGACGTTGGCGACATCGCGAACGTAGACGAGCTTGCCGTTGGCGTAGCGGATCGGAACGTTGTTGAGATCCGCGACCGCCAGCGGGCTCGAGTTGAGCCTGACGTTGTACTCGATGTTGCCGATCTTCTCGGTTCCGGAAGGAATGATCAGGTTCTGATTGCCGATGGCGGCGCTCACATCGCCCGCCGACAGACCAGTGGCGCGCAGCGCATCGGGGTTCAGATCCACCTGCACCTGGCGCTGCTTGCCCCCATACGGAAAGGGCATCGCCGCGCCGCGAACATTGGCCAGACCCGGGCGCACCGAATTGTTCGCGAAGTCGAACAGCTGCGACTCCGACAGACTCGGACTCTGGACGGCCAACTGCAGGATCGGCACCGTGGAGGCGTTGTAGGCCAGGATGAACGGCGGCTGTGTCCCGAACGGCACCTGGCGCAGCAGAGTCTGCGAAAAGCCGGTGATCTGCGCGAACGACATCGGCTCCCTGACGTTGGGCTGGAAGAAGAACTTGACTACCCCCTGCCCGGTCAGGGATTGCGACTCGGTGTGCTCCAGGTCATTGACTGCGGTCGGCGCCAGCCGCTCCGTGACGCCGACGATGCGGCTCGCCATTTCCTCCGGCGGCAGGCCGACGGAGTTCCAGATTGCGCTGACGATCGGAATGTCGATGTTCGGGAAGATGTCGGTCGGCGTGCGCTGAATCGTGAACGCCCCGAGCAGCACGATCACGAGTGCGAGCACGATGAACGTGTACGGGCGGGTCAGCGCGAGTTTGACGATCCACATCGTTTCGGCGTCACGGCAGGCTGTGCGGGGAACATAAGCCCGGCCGCCAGGAGCGTTCCCGCGGCCGGCACAGCTGCTCCCGGCGAATGGAGAGCGCTAGTATGCCTCAACTGCCCGCCGCGGCGCCGAAGCCGGAGCGGCGCGTGCGGCACAGTGCGCTACCGCACCTAGAGTGCGTTCATTAACGCAACTTAACGCGCGAATGACGGGCAAAGTGGCGGAGAGGGTGGGATTCGAACCCACGTGCCGGTATTACCCGACCATCCGATTTCGAGTCGGCGCCGTTATGACCGCTTCGGTACCTCTCCCCGCGCAGACTGGTATTCTATCGCAGTGGGGATCGTTCAAAGGCCAAACATGAGCCGTGCGCAGCAGCGCGCACTGCACCGTCGCTCACGATGGCGCGGCGGCGCTGCCATCGCGGTCGCAATGCTGCTGGCAGGCTGCAACAAGCCACAGTCGGCGCTGGACCAGATACGTGCCCGCGGCGAGCTGCGGGTCGTCACGGTCAATGCACCGACCACCTACTATCTCGGCGCGCACGGCGGGCTGGGCTTCGAATACCGGCTGGCTGCCGCCTTCGCGACCCAGCTCGGGGTCCGGCTGGCGATGCAGCCCGTGCCCGATGTGGCTGCGATGCGCAGCGCTCTGCGCGATGGGCGGGCGGATCTTGCCGCCGCCCAGATCAGCGCCGACACGCTCTGGCAGCGCTTCGGCCTGGCGACCTCGAGCTACGGCGAGGCGACCCAGCTGGTGGTGCAGGCGCGCGGCAGGCCTCAGCCACGCGACATCACCGGGCTGCGCGGTGCGCGCATCGTGGTTCACGAGGACAGCCCGCAGCAGCAACTGCTGAAAGAGATCCGCAGCAGTGGCATCGAGGGGCTCGCATGGAGCGCGGTCCCGCACGAGCAGGCCGAGCTGCTCGAGTTCGTCAGCGGCGGCGCTGCCGACTATGCGATCGTCGATCAGCACGAGTTCGAGTTCGCGCAGCACCTGTATCCGGATGTCACGGTCGCCTTCGCGCTGCCGGACCCGCGGCCACTGCAGTGGGTGGCGCGCGCCGATGGCCCGGACCTGGTCGCGCTTGCCAATTCGTTCTTCGCCGGCGCGCGTACCAGCGGCCAGATCGCGCGTATCGCGCGCGATGAAGGCGCCGAATCGCGCCAGTTCGACTATTTGGACGCGCTGCGCTTCCAGGCCGACATCAGCTCGCGCCTGCCGGAGCTGCAGGGACTGTTCGAGGAAGCGGCGCTGGCCACCGGGCTGGACTGGCGGCTGCTCGCAGCGGTCGGTTACCAGGAATCGAAGTGGGAGCGCGAGGCGGCTTCCGCCGACGGCGCACAGGGAATCATGATGCTCACGACCGATGCGGCCAGCACCGTCGGGGTAACTGACCGCGCCAATTTGCGTGAGAACATCCTGGGCGGCGCGAAGTACCTGGCGCAGGTCATCGATACGATACCCAAGCGCATCGGCGAACCCGACCGCACCTGGCTCGCGCTCGCGGCCTATAACGTCGGATACGGGCATCTCGAAGATGCACGCGTGCTCGCGCAGCGACGCGGCAGGAACCCTGACGTCTGGGAAGATGTACGCGAGCAGCTGCCCTTGCTGACGCAGGAGCAGTGGTATTCGAGCCTCAAGCGCGGCTACGCCCGCGGCTGGGAACCGGCCCGGTTCGTGGATCAGGTGCGGGAGTATCTCGCGGTGCTTGAGTGGCGCGGCACCGGTACGCTGGCCCGCAATCCCGAATTGCCGACGCACGCGGCAATGCTGACACCGGAGGGCGACGCCGCCCGCCGCCTTGACTAGCCGCTGCGACGGTACGTCTCAGCCGGGCATGCGACGGCGCTCGAAGAAGCCGCGCAGCAGCTGCGAACATTCCGCCGCCATCACCCCTCCGAACACGTCCACCCGGTGATTCAGGCCTTCGAGCCGGAACAGATCGATCAGGCTGCCGGCGGCGCCCGCCCGGGCATCGAACGCACCGAACACGACGCGGCGCACGCGCGCGTGCACCAGCGCGGCAGCGCACATTGCGCACGGCTCGAGCGTCACGTACAGGCACGCTCCCAGCAGTCGATAGTCGCGCAGCACCCGCGCACCAGCGCGCAATGCTTCGATCTCGGCGTGCGCGGTCGGATCGCAGGCAGCGATCGGTCGATTCGCGCCGCTCGCAATGATGCGATCTTCGAGCACCAGCACCGCCCCGACCGGTACCTCTCCGGCCGCGAGTGCGGCCTGCGCGTGCCCGAGCGCGTGGCTCATATACTCGGCATCGCTGGGCATGACCGGCTTCCCTCGGGCAATCGCAGGCCATTAGCTTAAGCTATCGCACCCCTTGAGTTTCCGGTGCTGCGAGGATCTGCATGCCGCGTCTGTTCGAACCGCTGAACCTGGGCCGTCTGCGCCTGCCGAATCGCATTGTGGTTGCGCCCATGTGCCAGTATTCCGCTCGCGACGGCGCGGCCACCGACTGGCATCTGATGCACCTCGGAGCGCTCGCCATCTCCGGCGCCGGTCTGCTGATACTCGAAGCCACTGCGGTCGGCGCCGCCGGGCGCATCACCGCAGCGGACCTGTGTCTGTACGAGGACAGCCACGAAACGGCGCTGGCACGCGTACTGGCCGCGTTGCGCACCTGCTCGCCGATCCCGCTCGCGCTGCAGCTGGCCCATGCCGGCCGCAAGGCATCGACGCGCGTGCCGTGGGAGGGCGGCGCGCAGCTGGCGCCCGATGCGCCCGGAGGCTGGCACGCGCAGGCGCCCTCGGCGTACCCGTTTGCGCCCGGGCAGGCGGCGCCGCTGGCGCTGCAGGAACAGGGCCTGGCGGAGATCCGCGACCAGTTCGCCGCCGCTGCTCGGCGCGCTGCGCGCTGCGGCTTCGACGGCCTCGAGATCCATGCCGCGCACGGCTATCTGCTGCACGAGTTCCTCTCGCCGATCGCGAACCACCGCAGCGATGTCTTTGGTGGCTCGCTCGCCAACAGGATGCGCTTCCCGCTCGAGGTGTTCGATGCCGTGCGCGCCGCGTTTCCGGCCGACAGACCGGTCTGGGTGCGCATCTCGGCGAGCGACTGGATCGCAGGTGGCTGGGACGTCGCCCAGAGCATCGAGTTCGCGCGCGCGCTCGAATCCCATGGCTGCGCCGCCATCCATGTGAGCAGCGGCGGAATTGCCCCGACGCAGTCGATCCCGCTCGGACCCGGCTACCAGGTGCCATTGGCGCGCGAAATCCGTCAGCATTGCTCGCTTCCCATCATCGCCGTGGGCCTGATCACGCAAGCAGCGCAGGCCGAAGGCATTCTCGAGCGCGGTGAGGCCGATGCAATCGCGCTGGCGCGCGCGATGCTCTATGACCCGCGCTGGCCATGGCACGCGGCGGCCGAGCTCGGCGCGCAGGTCAGCGCGCCCAGGCAATATTGGCGCGCCGCGCCGCGCGAGCACGCGCGGCTGTTCCGCGACGCCTCCACGTGAGCGATCCGCCCGCCGCTGCCGCCACGCTGGTCTGGTTTCAGCGCGACCTGCGGCTCGAGGACAACCCTGCGCTGCATGCGGCGTGGGTCCGTGGCCGTCCCGTGCTCCCGGTGTACGTGCTCGAGGACGCAGACGCCGGCGCCTGGAGCCCAGGTGGCGCATCTCGGTGGTGGCTGCACGGCGCGCTGGAGGCCCTCGAGCAGGCGCTGCGGACGCGCGGCTCGCGGCTGATCCTCGGCCGTGGCCCCGCCGGCGCCAGGATCGACGCATGGCTGGCCCACAGTGGCGCTGACGCGGTCTACTGGAATCGCCGCTACGAGCCATGGGCGCGCGAACGCGATGAACGCATCACGGCTGCGCTGCAGCGGCGGGGTATCGAGGTGCGGTGCTTCGATGCCGGCTTGCTGTGCGAACCCGGGTCGCTCCTCACCGGGTCCGGCGCACCCTATCGGGTGTTCACGCCATTCTGGAAGGCTCTGCGCGCGCGAACGCATATCGGGCCCGGACTGCCGGCCCCGCCACGGCTGCCGCCACTGTCCGCGCCGCCGGACGGCGATTCACTGGAGTCGTGGTCGCTGCGACCGCGCAGGCCAGACTGGGCGAGCGGCTTGCGTTCGAACTGGAGGCCCGGTGAAACAGGCGCACAGGCCCGACTGCGCGAGTTCGCCGGCTCCACGCTCGACGGCTACGCGACCACGCGCGACCAGCCCGGCGTCGCGGGCACTTCGAGGCTGTCGCCGCACCTGCATTTCGGCGAGCTCAGTTCCCGGCAGGTCTGGCATGAGATCGAGCGCCATGCCGACCGGCGCGCCGGATCCGGGTGGCCGCCCGGGATTGAACGCTACCTCACGGAACTCGGCTGGCGCGAATTCTCCTATCACCTGCTCTACCACTATCCAAAGCTGCCCGAGGCAGCGCTGCGCCCGGAATTCGCGCGCTTCCCGTGGAACCCTGACGCGGTGGCCACCACCGCCTGGCAGCAGGGTCGCACCGGCTATCCGATCGTCGATGCCGGCATGCGCGAACTGTGGAGCACCGGCTGGATGCACAACCGCGTACGCATGATCGTCGCCTCGTTCCTGGTCAAGGATCTGCTGCAGCACTGGCGGGTGGGCGCGGAATGGTTCTGGGACACGCTGGTCGATGCCGACCTGGCCAGCAACTCCGCCAGCTGGCAGTGGGTTGCCGGCTGCGGCGCCGATGCCGCGCCCTACTTCCGCGTGTTCAATCCGACCCTGCAGGGGATGCGCTTCGATCCGCAGGGGCACTACGTACGCCGCTGGATACCGGAACTGGCGCGGCTGCCAGACGCCGTGGTGCATGCACCCTGGACGGCGCGGCCGGTAGATCTGACCGTCTCCGGCGTGCGGCTCGGCGTCGACTATCCGCTGCCGATTGTTGACCACGCGCACGCGCGGGCGCGGGCGCTCGCCGCCTTCGCACACATCGCGCGCGGCTGACGCTCGCCGTGGGGCAATGCCAACTAGCGCTTGAGCAGCGGGAAGATGCTGGTCGGGAAGAATGGCTCGCGGATGACCAGGGGCACGCCAGAGGTCCCGCGAAACGACGCACCGCTCGCCCGCCGTGACAGCAGACGGATACCGAACATGCGTGAGAACGGCGCTGCCTCCTTCGACAGCAACGACAGCCCCAGCGACGAGGACAGCGGAGCCGCATCGTCCCAGGGCTTGACGTGATCATTCGCGTGCCAGGCGCGCGTCGGCAGCGGATCGTACTGGGCGAGGATCCACAACGCCTCCCCGCCGTAGCCGAAATCCGCCAGCACGCTGACGAGCCATTCGCCGCGCAGCACTGCCTGGGCATAGAACTCGGCATCGGCCGTGAGCACGTAGCGTGCGGCGATCGCCGCGGCGATGCTCGCCGCCGAGGCGCCGGAAGGACTGGCACCCTGGCCGTTCGCTCCAGGAGGACCGACCAGGTTGATCAGCTCACCGCGAAACCCCGCCGACTTCAGGCGGCCGACCGCATCGGCTGCCTGCTGCGCCGTGGCATATGTCCGGACGATTGCGTAGTTCACGGTAGCTCCATTCTTGTGATGTTCTTACACACAGCGCCGCCCTGCTCGCTGGCGAGATTACAGCCTCACTCCGACCTTGTGAAGCGCACTGGACACATGGAGGTGTGAGGAACTTCGAACGTCCGGCCTCGCGCGCCCCTGGTTGCGGCCGTCAACCGGAACCTCGAAAGTGTGAACGGCGGCTATCTTATATAATTGATTGTAAACAACTTTGAGTACCGCCTGTGATGCACTGCCCGGACCCACGCCGTTGCGGTGTGATCAAATCCAGCCGCCCAACGACTGGACTGCTCATCAATGCGTGATACCGGCGGCTCCGAACCATCCCCGTGCGTACGCAATTGCTGCCTGGACGATTCGCTGGTGTGTCTCGGCTGCTTTCGATCGCTGGAGGAGATAAAGGAATGGGGGCTCGTCGACAGTCACCGGCGCCGCATCATTCTGCGCAACGCCGGTAGGCGAAGCGAGGCGCATCGGGCCACGATCAACGAGCTGCAACCAGTGGCGTTCGCCGGCGCAACGCGACGCCCATGAGCGCGAGCGCGCCGGCCATCAACCCCGCCGAACCAGGTAGCGGCACGGGCGTGGTCCCGTTGCCGATACCGGGACTGAAACTGATCGTGTACGCACTCGCATTGGCAACGGTGCCGGCGATCTGAAACGTCGGATCGGCCAACGCAGAATTCGTCGCACGGCCGCCGCCTGGGCCGCCGAGGACGCCCCTGCCGTCGATCTTTGCCGAGGCCGTCGCACCGATCGTCACGTTGTAGAAGACTCCGGTCGTCAGCGCCACGACGGCGGACT
Source organism: uncultured Steroidobacteraceae bacterium (assembly GCA_964528845.1). Classification (GTDB taxonomy): domain Bacteria; phylum Pseudomonadota; class Gammaproteobacteria; order Steroidobacterales; family Steroidobacteraceae; genus FEN-1191. The sequence goes on from CAZGVE010000035.1 coordinate 24,338, forward strand.
GTGCGGAGGTGATGACATTCGGCACAGAGAACGGTTGGAAGGCAAAGCCCACGCTGTCGGAGAGCATTGCATTACCGAGGTAGGACAAAGTGAACGAAGCGCCGGCGCCGCCATTGCTGTTCGCACTCAGCACTTGCGAGGCTGGCGACGCCGACGCCTGCAGGAACCAACGGGCCAGGACATCCACAGTTGGGGTGGGCCCGGCAATCGACATCTGGTAGGTGACCTGTGCGGAAGCCGACCCCTGGGTGTAGTCGTTCAAGAAGGACTGCGGATTGGAGTCACTGGTTACGTCGACCTCGGCGTACGCCAAGGGCGCGGGCGCCGGCGTGAACGGAAGGGTCACAGACACCGGGACAGAACTGGCCGACGGTGTCGTCCACGCACCCACCGCGGCTTGTCCTGGTACCGAAACCCCTGAGGCTACGCTGGCGGCGCCAGCGACCAGCCCGGGTGTGGTGATGACTTGGGAAAACGCCTCCCTGGAGCCACCAGACGGAGAGTCGAGATCGATGGTACCTGCAGTCTGGTACGTTGCCGGAGTTAGCAACAAATCGGCGTGGGCCGCGCCCGACGCAAGCATCACAACCACGCACGCAAGGCACTTGCGCCCAACAATCCCTGTTCGGGTTGACACGATCAAACTCCCCTGGTGATAGTCCGGCTGGCCCGCGACAGTGTTGTGCTCACCTATGAATTTCAGATTAGCACAACCGAAGAGCAGCGCGACCACGTGCGATTCGCGTCCAGTGGCTGCTGCGCCAGCCACTCTTGACATAAGCGCTCAGCCAGAGACGGTGCAGATCGCCGCGCTGTAGCCGGGCAGGCCTACGCGAACGCGCCCCGAGTGCACCGCGGTCCGCTCTGTCATCGCTGCCTTCCAGGTTCCGTGAGGCGTGAGCTGCGAACCACCGAGATGAATGTCCTGCTTCGCATCGACGGCCGGTGCGTTGAGCCGAACGATCGCGGCGGAATCCACGCGCGCGGCGCCGCGCAGATGTACATCGATCGTCGTGGCGGCGGCATCCTTGTTGATCAGCGTGAGCACCAGCGCATCCTGCACGGAGCGCGTCGCATAGGCCCGCAGCGCGTCCGGTGCAGTTTCGAATGCAGTGCGAACCAGGCTGCCGCTGCCGCCGAGAGCAAAGGCCAGCAGGCCGTAATACTCGGGCTTCGGCTGAACGACTCCTACCCCGTCCTCGCCGATCGGCGAGTAGGAACTCACGAAATCCAGGTGGTTGATGCCGGTTTCCATATTCACGCCCGCGCAGCCGTTGGCGGCCAGCGTGTACAGATAGTCGAGCGCCCAGAGCGCGCCGGCCATCGTATCGCTCACACCAGGCCGCCCACCGCCGGAGAAGGAATTGACCTCGCAGATGCGGTAGGGCACACCGCTGCGGATCGAAGCCTCGCGCAGCCGATCGAGCTGCGGCTGCAGTTTGGGATCCGGGCCGAGCAGCAGATCGATCGTACTCTCGGGACTCTGGTGACCGCGGTAGTAGTGATGCGTGAGCAGTACCGCATCGCTGCCTTCGTCGGTGGCAAACCGGCTCACCCAGTCCGTGGCTCCCGCCGCATCGGGACCGGCCAGAGGCAGCCCAGGAAACTCGGCCCGCAGCGCGGCCTTGTAACGGCGGTATTCAGCCAGCCACTGCTCGTAACCATAGTCGGCGTTGCGGTGTCCGGCACGGGCGAAGAGGTCGGGCTCGTTACCGATCTCGAAGGCCAGCAGTCGATCCTGCGCAATGGAGCGTACGCTGCGGGCCTCGGCGATCGCCTCGGCCTCCGAGCCACTGCCGAGGTTCAGTCCCCAGATCAGCTTCCAGCCGCTCGCCGCGAGAAAGCCGCCGAGGCGCTGCAATGCCGCGTCATCGACCACCGTGCCCTTGGCGCTGGACACCGGCGGGCCGGAAGCGGCGTAGTGCGCGAAATCAGAGGTGTTGCCGCCGACGCGGACGACTCCGTGCGCCCCGAGCGTGTGGAATAGCTGCAGCAGCACGCGATTGTCCGGCTGCAGAAGACCGGGTCGGGTGATCGATGATATCTCGTAGCCCAGGCCGATGAAGTCCGGCACGATGGCAGCATAGGCGTCATCGGCTTGGACGTTCAGCACTATGGAGTGGCCGCCCGCGTCCGGTGCGGGGGCGGCGACGGCACGCACGGCCAGCGCGGCACCGAGATTGACTCCCGCGCCCAGGAATTCGCGTCGATCCACCGCCCCTCCCCCGCGTTATCGCGGCCATCACGGGACTCACGCTACCGTCCCGGACCGCAAAGCGCCAGTCGCCGCGGCCGTGACGACCACGCTGGCCGGATTGCGCGCAACGGAGGTAATCTGGTGCTCGCCGAGCGCCACGCGGCCGCAACATACCGCCGCCGATCACCGGGCGAGGAGCCGAATCATGCCGGACAACCCATCAGAGTCTCTCATGGTCTACGGACGTGCAATGACGGACGCTGAGGCCTCGAATCTGCGGGCAGCGCTCGGCGAGCTCGACGGTACACAACCAGTGTCGCTGGCGACCGCCGTGGGATCGAACAATGATCGCCTCTGGACCGAGATGGCGGCTCTGGGGTGGATGACAGCCAACGATCCGCCCGAACTGCCGGCCGGTACCCGGGCCTTTCGAATCAATCCGGAGGCAAAGGATGCCATCGCGGACTTCGTGGCGAAGTGCCAGCACTCGTCCTCGATGACCAGAATCATCAATGACCTGCGCGCATCCGCGCCGCCTTGGCTGATAGACACCGTGCACAGTGTTGACGGCACGCCGGCAGACCTCGCGATCCTGCTCGGTGCCATTGTCGAGAGTACGATGCGCCGGGCGATCAAGCCCGACCTGCACGACGAATTCCTTCGCGAAGTGGCCAAGGTCGCACATGCGATGAGATCGAACTAGCGCATGAGAACGCATATCCGCCCGGCTGATTCGACGTAGCGCGCTCCCTAATGCTGCATTGACAGGGAATCCAGCGCGGCGCGCCAGAGTGCGCAATTGGCCGCCCAGCGCTCACGATCCCCCGGCACTGCATTATCACCAACCGGCGTCGACAGGACCTCGAAGCTCGCCCGCATCGCCTTGATATCGTCCCGGGTCAGGGGCGAGGGATGTGAATCGAGCCGGCGCCACAGTTCCACGTTGGCAGTCCAGCGCTTGCGCTCCTGCCCCCCCATCATCTGCGCCGCGCTCATCGTCATGTCGTTGAGACGCGGTGCGATCTGGAGGATCGCCTGTCTGTCGAGCTTCCCTATGTGATCCCCGACCAGATCCCAAAGCTCCACATCAATCTTCCAACGGCGGCGTACCGGGCGCTCCCGAATGCTGTCCACGCTAGTGCGAATGACATCGAGCGGCGCGAGGTCGCCCGCCGTTTGCGCGTCCGCGTGCCGCCAGGCGGACGTCCACGAGAGCGTGGCCAGCATCAGCGTCAGCAGAACTGTCGATCCAATTCGACGAGACATAGGCACTCCTCCGTGAAGACTTCATTCCGCACAATACTGCGGTCAAAAGCCTACCAGACCTGCCCGGAGACCAAGTCGCGTTGCTATGATCCCCACCGCCCAGCTACCGGGCCAGACGTCCATTCCAGGGCTCAAAGCCATGACCGCACTGCTTGCCAATGTCGATCCTGACGGCCTGCTCGAGTACTCGGTGGTGTACACCGACCGGGCACTCAACCATATGTCCGTGCTGTACAAGGGCGTGGTCCGGGAAATCAGTCGCCTGCTGCGCACAGCCTACGGCGCGCAGAGCGTCGCGATCGTACCGGGCAGTGGCACTTTTGCCATGGAGGCAGTCGCCCGCCAGTTCGTGCAGGGGCAGCCCTGCCTGGTGTTGCGCAACGGCTGGTTCAGCTATCGCTGGACGCAGATCATCGAAGCAGGTCGGCTTACCGAGCGCTCAGAGGTCCTCAAGGCGCGCCGCCAAGGCAGCGGGGTGCAGGCGCCATTCGTGCCCGCGCCCCTCGAGGAGGTGCTCGCCGCGATTACGCGGATCCGCCCGGCCGTCGTGTTCGCGCCGCATGTCGAGACCTCCTCAGGCATCCTGCTGCCCCCCGAATACGTGCGACGCGTGGGCGAGGCCGTACGGGCGGTGGGCGGCTTGTTCGTGCTCGACTGCATCGCGTCGGGCACCGTCTGGGTCGATATGGCCGCGCAGTGCGTGGATGTGATCATCAGTGCCCCCCAGAAGGGCTGGAGCGGCCCGCCCTGCTGCGGGTTCGTGGCCATGAATGAGCGAGCGCGGGCGCGGGCGGGCGAGACGAAGAGCAGTAGCTTCGCCTGCGATCTGCTCAAGTGGATCCAGATCATGGAGACCTACGAGCAGGGCGGGTTCGCCTATCACGCCACGCCGCCGACCGTGGCGCTGCAGGGCGTGCGCGAGGCTATGCTCGAGACCGAGCGCTTTGGGTTTGCACGCTCGGCTGCAGCAGCCCACGCCTTGGGGACCGACGTGCGGACGGTGCTCGCGCGGCATGGCTACCCGAGCGTCGCGGCCGAGGGCTTCGGCGCTCCAGGCGTGGTGGTCAGCTACACGACACGCGCGGATATCCAGTCCGGGGAGGCCTTCGCGAAGCTCGGCCTGCAGGTGGCCGCCGGCGTGCCCCTGCAGTGCGATGAAGGCGAGGGCTTCCGCACGTTCCGCATTGGCCTATTCGGGCTCGACAAGATCGGTGACAGCGCCAGGACCGTGAATCTTCTGGAGGCGGCGCTCGCCGGCATAGCCGGCTGAGCCTGCCAATCTCGCCGAGAATCCGGGTCTCTGCTGCCTCGGCCGAACGGAGGCCGATGAAGGAGGAGGACGATGAACAGTGAGTCGGATTTGATACTGGAACGTATCGTTGACGTATCGCCTGAGCTGGTATTCAAGGCCTGGACAACACCGAAACATCTGATGCCGTGGTTCTGTCCTAAACCTTTCCGTACCACTGAGTGTGAAATCGACTTGAGGCCGGGCGGGATATTCTTCGTGCAAATGACGGATCCCAATGGCAACAAGCTACCGGCGGCGCCGGGCTGTTACCTGGAGATCGTGCCAAGTCGCAGACTCGTGTGGACCTCTGCGCTCGGGCCCGGTTTCCGACCCCATGATCCTTCAGTGGCTCCGTGGTTCTTCACGGCATCGCTCACGTTTGAACCGCACGGCAATGGCGGTTGCAAGTACACGGCTACTGCTATGCACGCCACCAAGGAGCATGCCGCCGCACATGACAAGATGGGCTTCAGTCACGGCTGGGCCATCGTGCTGCAGCAGCTGGTGGAATACGTGAAGACCACCCCCATGGTGTGAAGGGCTCGCCGGCAGCCAAATAATCTCGCTTGGTGGCGATAGAGGGCAATAAACGCCGATAGGTCACCAGCTGCCCTCTGCCATCCGGCGCTGGCGTTCCGTCTCGCGCGCACTCGTGCTGGGTTGCGGCCCGAATGGCGGGAAGGCGGGAAGCATGTCGCCTCGCTCATAAGTCACGATCAAGGTGCCCTTGGCCGTGACCCTGTGATCCACCACCTTTAGTTTCGTAGCAGGTGTACCGTCGCCGAATAGCCGCTTGCCCTTTCCGAGCGTCACCGGAAAGGTCATGAGCATCAGCCGGTCGATCAGCCCGGCGGCGAGCAGTCCCGGATATATGGTGCTCGACCCCTGAATGATGAGATTAGGGCCGTCGTCCTGCTTGAGCGCTGCGACATCGTCGATACTCTTCAATCGATGGCTGTTCGCCCATTCGAGCTGCTGGTCGCCGCCTGTCAGCACGTACTTGTTCGCGCGGGTGAACGCCTCGCCCATCGCCGCCTCTTCTCCTTGCACATAGGGCCAATAGGCTGCGAATATTTCGTAGGTTCTCCGACCAAGCAACAAGTCGTACTCTCCCGCGAAAAGCGCACCGATCGCATCACCCGCGGCTTCGTCCCAGAGCTTGAATACCCAGCCGCCTTCGTCGAAGCCACCGCTAATATCCTCCGTCGGTCCGCCCGGGCCCTGCATCACACCATCGAGCGTGAGGAAGACGCCGCCGACAATGTTACGCACCGGTGTGCACCGCTGCCTCGATCGCGGCAATGTCGATCTTCTTCATGGTCATCATCGCCGCGAAAGCCCGCTTGGCGGGTTCGCCGCCCTTGGCCATGGCGGCGGTCAACGCCTTGGGAGTGATCTGCCACGAGAGGCCCCACTTGTCTTTGCACCAGCCGCACTGGCTCTCCTGGCCGCCGCTGCTGACAATCGCATTCCAGTAGCGGTCGGTTTCTTCCTGGCTTTCGGTCTCGACCTGAAAGCTGAAGGCCTCGGAATGCTTGAACACCGGCCCGCCGTTTACCCCGATACAGGGCACGCCGAGCACGGTGAACTCAACCACCAGCGCATCACCCGCCTTGCCGTTCGGGTAGTCGCCTGGGGCGCGGCGCACGGCGCCCACCGAACTTCCCGGAAATGTCCGGGCATAGAACGCCGCTGCGTCCTCGGCATTGTGGTCGTACCACAGGCACAGCGTCGTCTTGGGGATTCGCGCAGTCATGCCCGTGCTCCTTGCGGGCCCACCACACCGAAAGCCGCGCCCTGCGGGTCGACGGCGATGAGCACCCAGTCCCCGCCCGGCACCTCGTGCGGACCATGCGTGACTGTGCCGCCGCCCTTCTCGATGGCTGCCTGTGCCGCGGTGATCGACCGGACACCGATATAGAACAGCCATCCGGCGTTCGGGCCCTGTGGAGGCTTCTGCGCGATGGCGCCGAGGCGTACCCCACCGTGATCGATGAAATCATAACTGCCCATCGCGCCCATCGGCATGCTGTCCTTGAACTCGAAGCCGAAGTGCTTCGCGTAGAACTGCTCTGCTCGCGGCTGGTCCGGGCTCGCGAGTTCATTCCAGCGGACATGCTGCGCAGTGGCGGCATCAAACACGTCGCTCTTCGCGTCGGGCTTTCCCGGCGGCGGAATCGGCGCCATCACGTAGAAGGGCGTGCCCATCGGGTCGGCGACCATCGCAATGGCGCCGACGGGCAGATCCTTGCGCGCCATCAGCAGCCTGCCGCCGTCGGCCTCAATGGCCTTCACCGCCACATCAACGTCGGCGACGTGCAGATACCCCAGCCAGGTGGGGCGCGCGCCATGTTCCACCATGTCGGCCGTCAGCGCGAGCACACCGCCGTTGTAGCCGCCATCGCTGCGCCCGATCATGCGGTAGTCCAGGTCGCCGTCCAGTGGCTCGGAGCGATCGGCGATCTTCCAACCGACCACCGCACCGTAGAATTTCGCAGCCGCGGTGGCATCGGTGGTCATCAGTTCGTACCAGATGAAGCTGCCGGTGGCACTCATTGCACAGTCTCCTTGTTGAATAGCAGCGTGAGATAGTTCTTCAGGTGAGCAAGCCCCTCGAGCAGCGGTGCGCGATCGCCGTGCGCCTTTGACAGCACGAAGCCGCCCTGGAGCACCGTCTGCGTGTAGTTCGCCAGGCTCTCGGCGGTGACGGGCATGCGCGCAGGATGGCGCTTGAGGGCAGCGCGAAAATCTTCCGCCAGGCAGTCGGCGTGGCCAAAGATTGCGTCGCCGCAGGCGGCGCGCATGGCATCGGAGCTTGCGAATACTTCCTGCACTGTCGTGCCGGCGAAGCACGTGAATGCCTCGAGTGGGCCTTTGGCGATCGCGGCGCGAAAGTCGATGTAGCCGAAAATGCGATCGAGCGGATCGGCGTGCCGGTGATAGTTGGCCTTGGCAAACAGCGGACCGGTCACGTCACTCCAGTGCTGCGCGGCCGCGACGCCGAGTTCATCCTTCGAGGCGAAGTGATGAAAGAACGCGCCCTTGGTCACACCCGCCGCAGCGCAGAGCTGATCGAGACTTGTTGCAGCCCAGCCTTGCTTGCGCACCAGCGTTAACGCAGCGTTGAGCAGGGCCAGGCGCGCGCTGCCTCGACGCGGTTTCGTGGGTACAGATTGCGCGGCGGCGGCCATGGTTAGCAACCATAACCGACCGGTCGGTATGTATCAAGTGTGTGCACGGTGTGCAGGATTCATCGATGGCCAGGGATGTCAGTCGGCGCCCCATGATATGGGCGCACTGCAAATGCGGCGCCGTGCTTTGGACCTTTGACAAGAATCTCCGAGCTCTCGCTGCGCGCTTCGATGTTTTATTTGGATGAATCCGTTCGCGCGCCGGCGTTGTGATGTCATTGCCGAAGCTGCAGCACATTTCCTTCCGGATCGTGGCCGCAGCGGCTGCAAGGTCGGCGCCGGGACTTCTCAAGGCTTCACGAACCGAAAGGCGAAGCGATCGGTCTTGCCCTTGATCGAGGGATCGAACGCTTTGATCGAGTGCGGATCATCCTTGTTCGCGAGCATGGTGCTTTCCGCGTCCAGTACAAAGCCGGACGCCTCCACCTCCTCGCGAACGGATGCTGGCTCAATCCGATGCAGCGACTGGGCGTCGCTCGTGCCCGCCCCGACGGCGGCGG
>CAZGVE010000036.1:0-32754 GCA_964528845.1 uncultured Steroidobacteraceae bacterium
GCTCGCGAAGCTGCAGCAGAGCCTGCCGCACTAGGCTGCCGCAGCCGTCTGCCGCACCCGTCTGCCGCGCTAGTCGAATTCCGCCGGCAGTCCCGGGTCTGCCCGGTGCGCGAACATCAGCGCGATCTGTGCCTCGTTGGCGCGGCCGCGCGACAGTTCCGGCAGCGCATCGAGCGCGAAGAAGCCGACCTCGCTGGTCTCGATGCTGCCGCGGGCCGACCCGCCGGTGATCTCGCACAGGAAAAACAGCTTGTAGATCGAGTAGGGGTGCGCGACCGCGTGCCCCTGGCGGCGGTAGTCGAAGACTCCCGCAAGCTTGGTCGCACGTGCGCTGAAGCCGGATTCCTCGAGCACCTCGCGCTCGACGCACTCGCGCGCTGACTGGTTCACGTCGGCCCAGCCCCCGGGCAGCGTCCAGCGCCCATCGCTGATCTCACGCACCATCAGGATGCGATCGTCGCGGAACGCCGCAGCCCGCACGTCGACTTTTGGTGTCGGGTAGCCAACGTCCTGCTCGAACAGCGCGCTGATCTGTGGGGCCGGCGTGCCTGAGCCGTGGCTCAACATCTCGGCCGCGATCGCGCGCAAGCGATGGTAGCGCTCGATGTCATAGCCGTTGGTGCTGAAGGTGAGGCCGCTCTGCGCGAGGGCCTGCAGTTCTCGGGCCCACAGGAGCCAGGCGGGTTCGTCCATCGGTAGCGGCACTATACTGTCCCACCAACCTTCGATCCAAGGAGCTGCGATGAACCGAACCGCCTCGGCGATCTGGTCCGGCAACCTGAAGACCGGCTCAGGAGCGCTCGCCACGCACAGCGGCGTGCTCAAGGAGACCCCCTACAGCTTTGCGACGCGCTTCGAGGGCACTCCCGGCACGAATCCGGAGGAGCTCATTGCCGCGGCGCACGCCGGCTGCTTCACGATGGCACTCGCAGCGAGCTTGAGTGCGGCAGGATTCAGTCCAAAGCGGCTCGCGACCCAGGCGACGCTGACGCTCGAACAGGTGGCGGGCAACTGGACGATCTCACGTGTGCATCTGGAGAACGAGGCCTGGGTTCCGGGCATCTCCGCGGACCAGTTCCAGCAGGTGGCCGCCGGGGCCAAGGCCAACTGCCCGGTATCGCGCCTGCTGCGCGCGGAGATTTCATTGACTGCGAAGCTCGAGCCGAGCGCTCCGCAGACGGCCTGAGGCTTTAAGAACTCCCATCCCTGACGGACTCGCGGTCCGCAGGGATGGGGGTAGAGACCTTAAGGTCTTACTTCGGCGCGGTCGTACCGGTCGAGGTGCTCGTGCCACCCGACTTGTGGTGGTGGTGGTGCTTGGCCTTCGGCGCCGGGGCGCTGGTACCGGTATCGGCTGCGAGGCTCAACACCGGCGCGGCGGCCAAGGTGACGGCCAGTACGGCCAGGGCTGCAACGTTCAGTTTCATGCGTTCAATCCTTCCAGAGGTGGTTAGTCCATACCCGCGATGCGGGGCCGCAATATTAGCGTCAAATACGCGCGCCGCAACGGGCTCCGACGCGGATTATCCGGGCAAATACGCGATATTCAGACGCAACCAGCGCGCCAGAGTTTCAAAGCGGAACGCATTCGACGCGTACAGGGAATCGATGAAGGCGTAGGTCGACTCGGGGTCGGCCGTCAGACGCACCCCATTGATCGCCAGGAAGGTGTACGTTGCTGCGAACGCGGTGCGCTTGTTGCCATCGATGAACGGGTGATTCTGAGCCAGACTTTCCCAAAGCGCTGCGGCCTCCTCAACCAGATCGGCGTAGAACCCGGTTTGGGCCCGAAACAGGGCGGCTTGCAGCTGTCCCGGATCGCGCAGGCCCGGTGAACCGCCGAAGCGCTCGATCTGATCCGCATGAATGGCGAGCACTTCGAGTGCGGTCAGGTACTGCGTCATCGGGCGAGTTTCTGGTACAGAGCTCCATACTGCTCAATGCTGGTGCGATACGCGTCCATGACCGTGGCCCGCGGCCCTGCGGCCCTGCGCTTCTCGATCAGTCCGATCAGGGCCTCTTCGACGACCGACTGCAGCTGCCGGCCTTCCTGGGCAGCGAGATTCCTGATCTCTCGCAGCAAGTCGTGATCCACCTGAGTCGCAAATTTCTCGCGTGGGGCCGTCATGAACATAGTATTTCATGATGAATCATGAAGAATCAAGTCACTCTGTAGGGATAGAGTGTGCAATAGACACGTGTCTTCTACACGTGTATTTTTCCGCGCATGCGTGATCCGCTGTACTCGCCAAAGGCCCCTAAACAGACCGTCAGCATCACGCTGAATTCCGACCTGTACGCGAAGGCCAAGGGCGCCGGCATCAACGCTTCCAGGGTGGCCGAAGAGGCGATCGCTTCGGCCTATGCGGCCCTGCACGCGAAGGCGCTGGCGGAGGAACTGCGCGCGAGCCTGGCGGCGGTCAGTGCCTATGCCGACCAGCACGGATCGTTCCCGGACTCCATCCGTGAGCTGTACGAGGAGTCGGACGAGAACGATGGCCCAGTTTGATGTGTACGAGAACCCGAGCCCTCGCTCGCGTGCCGCGTATCCGTTGGTAGTGCTGATGCAGTCGGAGTGGGCCACCGATGGCCGCGAGCAGGTCATCGCACCGCTGGCGCGTCGAGCGGACTTCGACGGGTCAGGGCAGCGCCTCGCTCCCGTCGTGACTATCGGCGGATCCGACTATGCAATGCTGGTCCCGGCGCTGGCCGTCGTACCGTCACGGTATCTGAAGTCCCTGATCGGTTCGGTTGCCGCCGATCGCAACGCCCTGCTCGCGGCGATCGACTACCTGTTTTTCGGACTCTAATTCGGCGGCGATAGGCCGCTTCCCCGTTGCATACTGTTGTCATTACTGACAACATACTTCGATGAGCAGATCCTTGCACATCCGCGAGCGTCCGACGGGCGCCGAGACCGTCCGGTCGCTCAAGGTCGAGCTGGCGGCGCGCATCGTCGCGTCCCTAGATCGCCAGGGTCTCACCGTACGTGAGGCGCATGCCAGGACTGGGCAGGCGGCGGGAGATTTCTCGCGCATCCGCAGCGGGCAGCTGGAGCGGTTCACGGTTGAACGGCTGCTTGGCATTGCCGCGGCTCTCGGCGAAAGGCTCTCGTTGTCCCTGGTGGCCCAGGATGAGCAGGACGGTCCGGCTGTACCGGGACCGCTGGCCGGCCATCTGCGGGGGCTGCGCATCCTGTGCCGGCGCTACGCCGTGCGGCGGCTGGGCGCCTTCGGCTCCGTGCTGAGGAATGACTTCGACCCGAAGCGCAGTGACATCGATCTGACTGTGGAGTTCGGGCGCTCGCTCACGCTTGGGCTGGCCGACCAGTACTTTCGGTTCAAAGCGGCGCTGGAGCGGCTGCTGGGACGCGAGGTAGATCTTGTCGAGTTGCGCGCCATGCCGGCGTCCCGACTCAAACAATCCATCGAGCGCAGCCAGGTGCCGGTCTATGACCAAGCGGGCTGATGTTCACCTGGAGCTCGCGCTCCGGGCGCTGGAGCGTGTGCCACGGTTTCTGGCCGGCCGGGATGGCGATTCCGGAAGCGGCGCTGATCGTAGCGTTCCGCAACGTGCTCGCCCACGGCTATGCCACCCTCGATCAGAGCCGAGTATACGACCCGGCTACGACCAAAGTGGCCGCGCTCATAGCCGCCATTCGAACTCTGTTGGACGAGTTCCCGGGAGGCTAGCGCTAAGGCCGAACGGGAACCCGTGGCAGAAGACTGCGGTGACGGTCGTACTTGCGAGTGATGCGTTGCGCCAGGCGCAACGCCCTGCTCGTCGCGATCGACTATCTGTTCTTCGGCCCCTGGGGCCCCGATAGCGCACAGATAGTCGCGCCCGGAACTGCTATACCCCCCAAAACGTGGCCCGGCAGCAGACGTTGTACCGATGCTGACGCGTCTGCTTGCTGCAGTAGGTGACCTAAACTGGGAGAGGCAATATGCGAGTTCGGAGGAGAATTTCCGACGCCGACGTGTCGAAAGCCCCTACCGGAATCGCAGGATTGGATGTCGTGACGATGGGTGGCTTGCCACGCGCGCAAGTGACCCTGATCGAGGGGGGACCGGGCACGGGAAAGACCGTGCTGGCATTGCAATCCGTCGTGCACGCCGCGCGCGAGCTCGGTGAGTCCGGCATCTTCGTGGCCTTTGAGGAAAGTGCCGCGCGGATCGTGGCCAACGCCTCGCGCTTCGGCTGGGATTTGCCCGGGCTGCAGCAGAAGAAGCTGTTCTTTCTGAATGCGCAGCCGGGATTCGATTTGGTGCAGTCCGGCAGTTTCGATCTTGGCGGACTGCTGGCCGCGCTCGATGCCAGGATAGCCAAGCTCGGCGCTCAGCGCGTCGTCTTCGACGCCATCGATGTGGTACTGGCATTGCTCGACGACCCCGCAGCGGAACGCCGGGAGCTCTATCGATTGCGCGACTGGATTGCGGTGCGGGGCGTCACTGCCATCATCACGTCCAAGGAAAGTGCGAACGCCGCAGTCCAGCAGCGTGGCGAATTCCTGCAGTTCATGACCGATTGTGCAATCCGCCTGGAGCATGCGGTCGTACAGGGAGTCTCGCAGCGCAGCCTGCGGGTGACCAAGTACCGCGGCTCGGATTTCCATGCCAACGCAGCGCCTTATGTGATTGGCGCCTCCGGACTGGATGTCGCAGCAGTCACTGCTGGTCTTGCCACCAAGAGCGCGGTGACCGACGAGCGGGTGTCGACGGGGGTGTTGCGTCTCGATGCGATGCTGGGCGGCGGCCTGTTTCGTGGCGCGGCGATTCTGGTCACCGGCACACCCGGCACTGCGAAGACCACGCTCTGTGGAGCCTTTGCACAAGCAGCGTGCGAGCGAGGTGAACCGACGCTGTTCGTGAGTTTCGATTCCACTGCGGATGAGGTAATTCGCAACCTCACTTCGGTGGCCATTCGCCTGCGTCGCTTCATCGACACGCCGCGGCGCCCGGGCCTGCTGCAGGTGTTTTACCAGCCCGCCCTCGAGGGCAGCGCCGAAACGCACCTGTTGCACATCCAGGAGCTGGCCCGCCGACAGCGCACGCGCTGCCTGGTCATTGATCCGCTCTCCGCGCTGGGAAGCTTCACCGACGGGAACCGGTCGCAGAACGTGGCGAAGCGACTGCTGATCTGGGCGAAACAACAGGGAATTACGCTGTTCTGCAGCAGCCTGCTCGCCAACGGAGCGGTGGAAAGCGAGAGTTCGCCGCTGCATGTATCGACGGTCGCGGATACCTGGCTGCACCTGAGCTATGTGGCACGCAACGGCGAGCGCAACCGCTGCCTGTCGATCATCAAGTCGCGCGGCACCGCGCATTCGAACCAGGTACGCGAGCTGCTGCTCAGCGAGCAGGGGGTGACGCTGGCAGACTCCTACACCGCCGGTGGGGAAGTGCTGCTCGGCACGCTTCGCTGGGAACGCGAGCAGGCGGAAGCGGCTGCTCGGCAGGAAGCCGCGCGCACCGAGCAGCTGGCACATCTGAATCTCGTGACGGAAGAGGCGGAATTGTCCTCCCACCTGACTGCGCTCAGCCGAAAACTGGATGCGAAGCGCGTCGAGCTCAAGTTGCTGAAGTCACAGGAGATCGCGCGTCGGGACACGGCCATCGACGATCGCAGCGGACGGCATTCCCGGCGCGCTTCCGATGTCCCCTCCAGGAAAGGCAAGAGGTCGGTCGTGAAATGAGGACCGCGGAAGTCTTCAGTTTCCGGCTCTATGTCACCGGCGAGGCGCCCAATTCGGTGCGCGCCCTGGCCAATCTGAACTCCTTGTGCGGCAAATACCTGCCCCAGCGCCATCAGATCGAAGTCATAGACCTGCTGGTCGAGCCGCAACGGGCGCTCAGTGACGGCATCATCATGACCCCGACACTGGTCAAGCTGGCGCCGGGCGTCCAGCAGCGCATCGTCGGATCCTTGAGCGATCTGGCCCCGCTGCTCGCGAGCCTCGGCCTGAGTCCGCCGTGAACTGATGGTCGCCAGATCCCCGGAAGCTCCGGACGAAAAATCCGACGTTCCCGCGCTGACCCGCAGGCTGCAGGACATCGATCTGGAGCTGCAGGCCCTGACGGCCGGAGAAGTCGACGCAGTCATCGGACCGGGCGGCCAGTCCTATCTGTTGCACGAAGCCCAGCTGAAGCTGCTGCGCGGCGAGCACGAGCAGCGCGATCTCATCCTGCAGCTCGAGGCCGAACGATCCGCGCTCGAGGCCGCACAGGCGCTCGGCAAGATCGGCAGCTGGTCGTTCGATCTTGCGACCGGCGCCGCCTCGTGGTCACGCGGCATGCACCGGATATTCGAGACCGATCCCGAACGCTTTCAGCCATCGTTGCCCGCGGTCGTGGCAATGATCCACCCGGAAGATCGGGGGCACATGAGTGAAGTGCTCGCGCACCCCTTGCGCGGCAGTGACGACCGGAGCGTCGAGCATCGGCTGCTGCTCCCGGGAGAGATCCTGAAATATGTCGAGGAACGCTGGCGGATCGAACGGGATGCCAGCGGGACGCGGACCCATGTCCGAGGCACCTGCCAGGACATCACGGAGCGCCGGCGCGATGAGCAGGCGTTGCGGCAGAATCAGTCCAGACTCGGCATGGTGACCCGGTTGAGCCGCATCGGCGGCTGGACGATAGACGTCCTGAAGAGCATCGCATGGTGGTCGGACGAGATCTGTACCTTCCTCGAAGTCCCGCCTGGAACCACGCCCACCCTCGATGTCGCGCTGACTTTCTACGCGCCCGAGTGGCGCGAAAGCGTCGGCAACGCTCGCTCGCGCTGCGCCGATGCCGGCATTCCCTACGACCTCGAGGTCGAGGTCATCACGGCCCGTGGGCGCCGCCTGTGGGTGCGGACGATCGGTGAACCCGTGCGCGACGCCACAGGCGCCATACGATGGCTCCAGGGAGCGATGCAGGACCTGTCCGAACGCAAGCTTGCCGAGGGGGAGATACGCCGGCTGGCCACCCGGCTGTCCAACACGCTCGAGAGCCTCAACGTCTCGTTCTATACGGTGGACCACGACTGGCGTCTGACGTACTTCAATCGCGAGGCGGAACGAATCTGGAAACGTCGGCGTGAGAAGGTGATCGGAGCGAACCTGTGGAGTGAATTCCCCGAATTGAGCGGAACCATCTTCGAACAATGTTTCCGCAGCGCCGCCAGGGACCGGCAGCCTGGCGTCGCCGAGGCCGTGTTTCCTGGAACGGACACCTGGTTTCGCGCCTCCGTGCATCCTTCTGACGAAGGCATCGTCGTCTATCTGCGCGACGTGACGCTGGAACGCGCAGAGCACCGACAGCTCAAGCTGCTCGAAGCCAGCGTGGCGCGGCTCAACGACATGGTGCTCATCACGGAGGCCAACCCGCTTAGCGAACCGGGTCCGCGAATCTGCTTTGTGAACGACGCGCTGCTGCGGACCACAGGTTATTCGCAGGATGAGCTGATCGGCGCTTCACCGCGCCTGTTCCAGGGACCTGGAACGGATCGCGGCGAATTGCAGCGCATCAGTCTCGCGCTATCCCGCCTCCAGCCGGTGCATGCGGAGTTGATCAACTACCACAAAAGCGGCGATCCCTACTGGGTCGAGCTGGACATTCTGCCGGTGACGGCTGACGGCACGGAGCCCTCCCACTTTGTTGCGATCGAGCGGGATATAACCCAGCGCAAACGCGACCAGGACGCGCTGCGCGACATGAATTCGGAGCTCGAGGCGCGGGTGCGTACCCGGACTACTGAACTCGATGCCGCTCGCCAGGTGGCAGAACAGGCCAGTCGCGCCAAGTCGACTTTTCTCGCCACCATGAGCCACGAGATCCGCACGCCCATGAACGGCGTGATCGGCATGGTGGACGTGCTGGCGCAGTCCTCGTTGCAGCCGGAACAGATGGAGATGGTCCGACTGATCGGCGAATCCGCGGATCTGCTGCTCGCGATCATCGAGGACGTGCTGGATTTCTCGAAGATCGAGGCCGGGAAGCTTCGCATTGCACGCGATCCGATTCGTCTCGCGCACGTCATCGAGAGTTCCTGTTCAATGCTGGATTCCGTCGCCTCGAAGCACGATGTGGGGTTGACGTTCTTCATTGACCCCGGCATCCCGGAGTTCGTGCTGGGTGATGAGATCCGGTTGCGGCAGGTGCTCAACAATCTGGTCGGCAATGCGATCAAGTTCTCGAGCGGCCTCGACCGGCCGGGTGTGGTATCGGTGCGGGTGCGCTGCGTCGACACACGATCCGATGCAGTCGCGGTCACGATCACGGTGCAGGACAATGGGATTGGAATCGATGACGCGACGCTGAACCGGCTGTTCGCCCCGTTTGCGCAGGCGGATGTATCGACGACACGGCGCTTCGGCGGTACGGGGCTGGGTCTCGCCATCACCCATACGCTGGTGCGGCTGATGGGCGGGGAAATCGGCGTACGCAGTGCTCCGGAGGAAGGTTCGACCTTTGCGGTGCAACTGCCTTTCGATCTTCCGCCGACGGGGAACCGGCGCGCGTGGGCCGGCGTGGATCCGCAGATTCGCGGCCTGGACATCCTCATCGTCGGATCCGACCGCGCGCTGTCGGAGGATCTGTCTCGCTACCTGATCGATGCCGGTGCGACGGTGCAGTGCATGCTGGAAATATCGCCAGCGGGAGTGCCCGACCGTGGCTTCAGGCCGCAGCTATGGGTCGTACTGCCGGAACGGCCGGCGATTTCGCTGGCAGGGCTCCGGGCAGCGGCGCTGCGGGATTCGGATGTGGAACCGCGTTTTCTGGCCCTGGGACGCGGCCCCAGGCATCGACTTCGCAGAGACGGAGCGGATCTGGTCAGTATCGATGTGAACGGACTCACGCGGCAGCAACTGCTCAGCGCGGTCGCCATCGCCGCCGGGCGGCAACCGCTGGCCGACGAGACCGCGCGTCCAACGCGCGCCGCGCCGATGATGCAGGCAACGGGGGTTGGCACGCCCGGCCGGGGACCCATCCTGGTGGCGGAAGACAACGCGACCAATCGCGAGGTGATCGTCCGGCAGTTGCAGCTGCTGGGGTTCGCTTCGGAGATGGTCGAGAATGGCGTGCAGGCTCTCGAGCGCTGGCGCTCCGGAGGTTTTCCCCTGGTTCTGACCGACCTGCGGATGCCGGAGCTGGATGGATTTGGGTTGACCGCGAGGATTCGATCGGAGGAGCCTGCGGGGCATCGCACCGTGATTCTTGCGCTGACTGCGAACGCACAAAGCGAGGAGCGCGACCGGTGCCGTGCGGCCGGGATGGATGACTATCTGATCAAGCCGGCGCCACTGACCGTATTGAGCGCCGCACTGGAAAAATGGCTGCCGTTGCCGGCCATTCCCGCTGACCAGCCGGCCATGGCATCCGCCCCGGAACATTTCGAGGCCCCGGCCGACCTCGGCGCGCTGGTGGCGCTGGTCGGAGGGGATCGCGTGCACGTCCAGGCAGTGCTGCGCAGCTTCCTCGGCAGCTCCAACAAAGCTCGTCAGCAACTACAGCAGGCCATGGCCGACGGGGATGCTGCGACGGTGCGCGAGATCGCGCACAAGCTGAAGGCCGGCGCGCGCTCGGTGGGTGCCGCCGTACTGGGGGCCACCTGCGAGGAGCTCGAGCAAGTTGCCGAGTCGGGCCGCGTCGATCGATTCGGGCTGCTCGGGAAGCGCCTGGAAGACGAGCTGCATGCGGTTCAGGAATATCTGGCCAGCCGGCTGACCAGTCACTGAAGCGAACTTCCAGCCGGCTGGCGCGACATCAGCGGATGAGTGTGCTGTCGATCTTGGACTGCAGGGATTGTCGCGTGAACGGCTTGACCAGGAAATTCCCGGCCCCGGCGTCGATGCTGCCCTGCACCGTTTCCCTGCGGGAGTCCGTCGTCATCATGATGATGGGGATGGCAGCCAGATCTGGCGACGCCTTCAGCTGCCGCGTGAGGGAAATACCGTCGGTTCCTGGCAGGCGGAAGTCCATCAGTATCAGATCCGGGTGTGCGAGGCGTAGCATGCTGATCGCCTCGGCGCCGCTGGCCGCGAACGACAGCTCGTAGCGAGCGGCGTCGAGTGCGCCGGACACGAGTGCGGGTACCATCTCGTCATCGTCGACCACCAGCAGCCGGGTGCGCAGCGCGTCGACGGTCCCGGGCAGCGGGCGAGATTCGGCGCTCGCGACGTCGTGTTCCAGACGGGTACTGGAACGATGCTCGTCGGCTCGCAATTGCATCATTTCTCGGCACGCGCTCCAGATCGTCATCGGCAACCGGAAGCCGTCGTAGGCGAGGGGCCAGTACAGCACGTAGTCGTCGAATCGCTGCTGCCTGCACAGCTCGAAGGCCTTCGGAACCTCGTCCTTGGTGCACAGCAGGACGCTCCGGTGGCGGTGCTCGTTCACGAACGGCAGCAGGCGGTAAAGCCCCAGGTAATACACCTGCGCCTTGGCGATTCTATCGAAGGCGAGCACCAGAACATCGGGACTATGAGCCTCGAAATCCTTGCAGGCATTCTCGGCAACGGTGGAGACGCGCACGTTCTGGAAATGGACTTCGAGCAGACGAGCGAGCAGCTCGGCATCCCTCGCGCTGTCGGTGGCAATGAGGATACGTGCCTTTTCCGGGGCAGCCGTCATGATTCCACCAGCAGCGCCTGGCGCGCCTGCCAGGTGACGAGCCAGCCGAGCAGCTGGTCCGCACTCATCGGCTTGCCGATGAAATAGCCCTGTGCGAGGTCGCAGTCGAGATCGTGCAGCAGCTCCCAGTCGTCCTGCGTCTCCACGCCTTCGGCCACCGATCGCATGCCTAAGCGACGCGCAATGCCCAGACTGCCCTCGAGCATCGGTCGGATGATCTGGTTGTTGCGCGCGCCGTGCACGAATCCGCGGTCGACCTTGAGTTCGGTGAATGGCACGTCCCGCAGCTGCGCCAGCGAGGAGTGACCAGTACCGAAGTCATCGATGGACAGCGTGAAGCGCGCCAGTCGCAGGCGCACCAGGTTTTCGAGTGGTGCCAGGGAGGAGTAAGCGAGGCGCGTCTCGGTGACTTCCAGCACGACGTCGATCGGTGTCGCACCCGCCTCGCGTACCAGGTCTGCAATGTGGCGCCAATAACCCGGTTGCAGCAGGCTCTGCATCGAGATGTTCACGGCAACGTGCGGATGCACTTCCGATCCTCGCCACATCGCCAGATCCTGTAGCGCCCGCCGCAGGACCCAATCGGTCAGCTCCGAGATCTGGCCTTGATCCTCGACTGTGGAGATGAACTGATCCGGGCGGATGATGCCGAGCTGCGGGTGCTGCCAGCGCACCAGGGCTTCCAGGCCGACGAGCGCACCGCTCTTCAGATCGACCTGCGGCTGGTAATGCAGGACCCACTGCTGCTGGTTCACGGCGGCCCGCACCTCCTCGGCTGGGAATTGCCGCTCGGCCGGCGGTGCGCAAGCAGAGGCTCGTGGCCGCCAGCATTGCAGCAGGGCACGCAGCGCGTTGCGGTTCGCCGGCTTGGTCAGTGCGCCGAGGATGGTCAGCTGCTGGCCACCGATCAGCTTCTGCACCGAGTGCATGACGCGTTCACTCTCCCCGCTCAGCAGTATCACCGACCCGCGGAACGGGCTGGCATTGAGCAGCTGGAGGAATTCCAGGCCATCCATCCCGGGCATGCGCAGGTCACAGATGATCAGTTGTGCGGAGTTAGGGTCATGCTCGACCTGCAGCAACGCCTCCGGTGCGCTCAGTGCCGTGGTCGTCTGCGTGTAGCCCATGCTCTGCAGGCTGCGCACCTGCACATCGAGCATGTGAGGATCATCGTCCACGAGCAGGATGCTGGGGCGCGGCACCTCTTCGGGCGCCCGGCGGTCCCAAGGCCAAGAGGCCTCCGCCGATGGGAAGTCCCCCAAGAGCTCGACTGCGTGTTGCTGCATCCTGACCTTGGCCGCGGGCCGGACACGGGGCACCGGGTCGGGCGAGCTATGCGTGGCTACGGGACGCCGAGATTAAGTTCAGTGTGGCAGCCATACCGTGTCCCACCTCCCGTTCCGCTGGACAGTGTCTAGATCACGTCCCTCATTGCGCCGCACCAATCGGTGTCTCCCGAGCGCGCGATCTCGGGCGCCACGCGTGGCTCAGGCGTGAAACGCCGGCTGCGCCTCGTAGGGCGCATCGCCGGTGTTCGGGCGGGTCAGCCGCGCGAGGCCCAGCGGATCGGGTGGCAGCGTGATCAATGCGCGCAGTCCCGGCTGCTGGTCCTGCAGCTGCAGCGCGCTGCCGTGCAATCGCGCGACCGCCTCGACCAGGCTCAGGCCCAGTCCCACCCCAGGGGTACCGCGACTGACGTCGCCGCGATAGAAGCGCTGCGTCACCTTCGGCACTTCGGCAGCCGGAATCCCGGGGCCGGAGTCGGCCACCGCCATCTCGACGCCCTCATCGGGGCGCAGCAGCACCGACACCGTAATCTCGCCGCCCTCCGGCGTGTACTTCAGGGCATTGTCGATCAGGTTGCCGAGCGCCTGCGCCAGCAGCACCGAGTCCCCGCGCACCGGCGCCACCGCACTGGTCTGCAGCGTGAGCTGGATGCCCTTTTGTTCGGCGGCCGGCAGGTAGAACTCGACCGCCGCGGTCGCGAGTTCTGCCAGGTCCAGCGACACGAAGCCCGAGCGGCGCATGCCGCTGTCGATCTCGGCCAGGCGCAGCAGCGCATTGAAGATGCCGATCACGCGATCGACGTCGGCCACCGCGGCCTCGATCTCGGCAAAGGTCAGCTCCGCGCCGGGCCTGGTCAGCGACAGTTCCTCGAGCCGCGAGCGCAGCTCGGCCAGCGGCGTGCGCAGGTCGTGCGCGATCGCATTGGACACGTCGCGGATGCCATGAATCAGCTGCTCCATCTGGTCGAGCATGCCGTTGATGGTGCGCGAGAGCGCATTGAGCTCATCGCCGCGGTGCTGGGTCGGCAGCCGCTCGCGCAGCGAGCCGCGCACGATCCCGGTCATCGACTGGCCGATGTCGTGGATGCGCAGCAGCAGTGCGCGGCGGATCAGGATGCCGCCGACCGCGCCGAGGATCGACAGGATCGCTACCGCGCTCGCCAGTGCATACCAGAAGTAGTGTTCCAGCGGCGCGTACAGCGCCAGGTCGCGCGCGACCAGCAGGTGGTAGTCGCCGGGCAGCGTGACGGCCACTGCCGCGGCCTTCACGGTCTGGCCGCGGCGCACGACGCTGATATTGTGCACGTTCGGATCACCGGCCTCGTTCATCGGCCAGGCCCGCAGGTTGCCGGCGAGCGGCTTGTAGTTCGCGTCGGTCAGCAGCAGCAGGCGCTCGCCTGCGACGTGCAGGCGCACGCGCGCCTCGATATAGGTGACGAGGCCGTCGGCACCGTCGTGGCGGAACACCTCGGTGAGCCGCAGCGCATCGGCCTGCAGGATCTCGACGCGGCCATCCTCGATCGTGACCTTCCACGCATACCACAGCGGAGCTGCGAACAGCGCCAGCGCCAGCAGTCCAAGGCCGGTATAGGCGGCCGCGAGATTCGCGGCCGAGGAGCGCATGACGCGGATCATGCGGCACCCCGCGCGCTTGAGCGCTGGTCAGTCATGCGAGCTCATCCGGTAGCCGGCGTTGCGCACCGTGCGCAGCAACGGACGCTCGAAATCCGCATCGATCTTCTGGCGCAGCTTGCTGATGTGCACGTCGACCACGTTGGTCTGCGGATCGAAGTGATAGTCCCAGACGTTCTCGAGCAGCATCGTGCGCGTGACCACCTGGTCGGCATGGCGCATCAGGTACTCGAGCAGCTTGAACTCCCGCGGCTGCAGCGCGATCGGGCGCTCGCCGCGCGTGACCTTGCGGGTCAGCAGATCGACGCGCAGGTCGGCGACCTCGAGCCGGGTCTGCGCGCCATCGCCCTGGGCGCGCCGCGTCAGCGCATCGAGCCGCGCGAGCAGCTCGCCGAACGCGAACGGCTTGGTCAGGTAATCGTCGCCGCCGGCACGCAGTCCGCGGATGCGCTCATCGACGTCGGCCAGCGCGCTCAGGATCAGGATCGGTGTGCGCTTGCCGGACTTGCGCAGCGCCTCGATGATCGCCAGCCCGTCGATGTCCCCGGGCAGCATGCGATCCAGGATGATCGAGTCATAGGGCTCGCTCGCGGCGAGGAACATGCCGTCGCGGCCATTGCCGGCGTGCTCGACCGTGTGCCCGGCTTCCTTCAGGCCCTTGACCACGAACTGCGTGACACGCTCGTTGTCTTCGATCAGCAGTACCTTCATGCGACTGGCTGCCCTTGGACCATGCCCCGCGGATCAAGCCCCGCCGGTCAGTGGCGAGCCGGACTCGAACCGCCCCGCGCGTGCCGCGGCGACCGCCGCCTCGACCGTCCGCTTGGCCGCCGAGCGCTGCCGGCCGGTGAAGCGGTCCAGGAACAGGTATACCACCGGCGTCGTGAACAGCGTCAGCGCCTGGCTCAGCAGCAGGCCACCGACCATCGTGAACCCGAGCGGCCGGCGCAGTTCCGAGCCGGTGCCGGTACCCAGCATCAGGGGCATCGCGCCGAGCAGCGCGGACATGGTCGTCATCATGATCGGCCGGAAGCGCAGCAGGCAGGCCTCGCGGATCGCTACTTCCGGCGGCAGCCCGCGTTCCCGTTCGGCCTGCAGTGCGAAGTCGACCATCATGATGCCGTTCTTCTTGACGATGCCGATCAGCAGGATGATACCAATCAGCGCGATCACCGACAGGTCGAAATGGAACAGCATCAGCATCAGCAGCGCGCCGACACCGGCCGAGGGCAGCGTCGAGAGGATCGTGAGCGGGTGGATGTAGCTCTCGTACAGCATCCCCAGGATGATGTAGACCACCACCAGGGACGCCAGAATCAGGTACGGCGTGCTCTTCAGCGAGCTCTGGAACGCCTGCGCATTGCCCTGGAAGGTACCGCTGATCGTCTCGGGCATCTTCATCGACTTGGTCAGGTTCGTGATCGCATCCACGGCGGTGCCGAGTGCGGCCCCCGGAGCCAAGTTGAACGATAGCGTCACCGCGGGAAACTGGCCCTGGTGGTTGACCGACAGGAACGCCGTATGGTCGGTGTCGTACTTCACGAACGTGGACAGCGGCACCATGGTCCCGGTGGTCGGCGACTTGATGTAGAGCTGGTTGAGTGTGGCCGGATCGCCCTGCAGCGCGGGAGTGATCTCGAGTATCACGTGGTAGCTGTTCAGCTGCGTGAAATACTGCGTGACCTGGCGCTGCCCGAAGGCATCGGACAGTGTCGCGTCGATCAGCGACGGCTGGATGCCGAAGCGCGCGGCCTGGTCGCGGTCGATCGTGACCGACAGCATCGTGCCGTTGGTCTGCTGGTCCGAGGCCACGTCACGCAGCTGCGGCAGCTCCTGGAAACGGGCCAGCAGTCGCGGCGCCCAGCTGTTCAGTTCGCCGAGGTCCGAGTCCGTCAACGTGTACTGGTACTGGGTACGGGTCTGGCGCCCACCGACGTTCAGATCCTGGTTCGCCTGCAGGAACGCGGTCGCTCCGTTCACCTTCGCGAACTGGCGCCGCAGGCGCGTGATCACCTCATCCACCGTGGACTTGCGCTCGCTGCGCGGCTTGAGCGCGATGAACAGGTTGCCGCTGTTGATCGCGCGGCCGCCGCCGACTGACGCGCCCCAGCTCGCGACGTCCGGATCACGCGCGACGATGTCCGTGATCAGGTGCTGGCGGCGCAGCATCTCGGTGAAGGAAATGTCCTGCGGGGCGTCGGAGGCGCCCGAGATCACGCCGGTGTCCTGCTGCGGGAAGAACCCCTTGGGGATCAGGATGTACAGCACGATCGAGAGCGTCACCGTCGTGGCGAACACCGCGAGGGTCGCGCGCTGGTGGCGCAGCACGAAATCCAGGCCGCGCTCATAGCCGCCGCGCAGCGCATCGAAGCCGCGCTCGATCAGCAGGTAGGCCTTCCCATGCTTGATCTCGTGCTCGTTGCGCAGGAACAGCGCGGCCATGGTTGGCGAGAGCGTCAGCGCCACGAACGCCGACACGGCGATCGTCATCGTGACCGTGACCGCGAACTCGCGGAACAGGCGGCCGATGATGCCACCCATCAGCAGCAGCGGGATGAACACCGCGACCAGCGACACGCTGATCGATATGATGGTGAAGCCGATCTCGCGCGAGCCCTTGAGCGTCGCCTCGAACGGCGTCATGCCGGCCTCGATGTGACGGTAGATGTTCTCGAGCATCACGATGGCGTCGTCGACCACGAAGCCCACCGCGATCGTGAGCGCCATCAGCGACAGGTTGTCGAGCGTGTAGCCGACCACGTACATCAGCGCCGCGGTGCCGAGCAGCGCCAGCGGCACGGTCACGCCCGGGATGATCGTGGCCCAGAAATTGCGCAGGAACAGGAAGATCACCATCACGACCAGCGCGACGCTCAGGCACAGCGTGAACTCCACGTCGTGCAGCGAGGCCGTGATCGTGGTGGTGCGGTTCACGAGCTTATCGACCTTGAGCGAGGGCGGCACCGACAGCAGCGCATGCGGCAGCTGCTGCTCGACGCGCCGCGCGGTCTCGATCACGTTGTAGCCGGGCTGCTTGAACACCATCAGCTGGATGCCGGCCTTGCCGTTCTGCCACGCCGCGACCTGTGAGTTCTCCGGCGCATCCACCGCCACACCGATGTCGCGGATGCGCACCGGCGCGCCATTGCGGTACGCGATCACGATGTCATTCCATGGCGCGGCGCGGTCGAGCTGATCGTTGTCGTAGATCGTATAAGCATGTTCCGGGCCGTTGATCGAGCCCTTGGGCGCGCTGACGGTCGCGGTGGTCATGACTCCGACGATGTCCTCGAGCTGGATCCCTAAGGCCGCGATCTTGGCCGGGTCGACCTGCACCCGCACCGCCGGCTTCTTCTGTCCCATGATGCCGACCTGCGCGACACCGGGAATCTGCGAGATCTGCTGCGCGATCATGTTCTCGGCGTAGTCATCGACTACCGTGAGGGGCAGCACGTCCGAGTGCGCCGAGAGCACCAGGATCGGGCCGTCGGCCGGGTTCACCTTCTTGTAGCCGGGCGGGGACGGCAGGTTCTTCGGCAGCTGTCCGGCCGCCGCGTCGATCGCCGACTGCACGTCCTGCGCGGCCGCGTCGATGTTGCGATCCAGGTCGAACTGCAGCGTGATCGAGCTGCTTCCCAGCACATTGACCGAGGTCATCTGCGTGACGCCCGGAATCTGCGCGAACTGCCGCTCGAGCGGCTGGGCCACCGAGGAGGCCATGGTCTCGGGGCTGCCGCCCGGCAGATTGGCGCCGACCTGGATGGTCGGAAAGTCGACCTGGGGCAGCGGCGCGACCGGCAGCAGCGGCCAGGCCACCAGACCGATCAGCAGGATCCCGCCCATCAGCAGCGAGGTGGCGATCGGCCGGCGGATGAACGGCTCGGAAATATTCATGGTGCGCGCCTGCGGGCGAGCTCGTCCGGCGCCTTGAGCGCGCCGGGCTGCGCCATCAGCGCCGCGCTGTGCACGTGCGCGCCGGGCTGCAGCCGGTACTGGTTGCTCGTCACCACCTGCTCGCCGGGCGCGAGGCCCGTGCTGACGACGGTCAGATCGCCGGCCTGTGCGCCGAGCGTGAGCGCGCGGGCCTCGACCGTGGAATCCGCCTTGATCACGTAGGTGAACGGACCGTTCGGACCGTGCTGGATCGCGGCATTCGGCACGGTCAGCGCGTTGCGCTGGTGTTGCACCAGCACCCGCGTGTTGACGAACTGTCCGGGCCAGAGCGTGTTGTGCACGTTCGGGAAGGTCGCCTTCAGGCGCATCGTACCGGTCGTGGCATCGATCTGGTTGTCGATCAGCGCAAGGCTGCCGGTGTCCAGCGCGCTCTTGCCATCGCGCGACAGCGCCGTGACCTGTACCGCTCCGGCGGCGAGCGCCTGGCTGACGGTCGGCAACGCATCCTCGGGCAGCGTGAACAGGATCGAGATCGGCTGGATCTGGGTCACGACGACGATGCCGCGGGTATCGCTCGCGTGCACGATGTTGCCCGGGTCGACCAGGCGCAGCCCGGTGCGGCCGGAGATTGGGGAGGTGATGCGCGTGTAGTCGAGCTGGGTGCGGGCGTTGTCGATCGTGGCCCGGTCGACCTGGACCTGCGCCTTCAACTGATCAACCAGGGAGCGCTGTGCGTCGAGCTGCTGGCGGCTGACCAGGTTCTGCGGGATCAGCGCCTCGTAGCGATCCATGTCGCGCTGCGCACCGGCGAGGTTGGCGGCATCGCGCGCCTGCACCGCCAGCGCCTGGTCGAGGGCCGCCTGCGCCGGGCGCGAATCGATCTGCGCGAGTAGCGCGCCTTTCTGGACCATCTGCCCCTCGGTGAATTCCACGCGCTCGAGCGCCCCGTCGATGCGCGCGGTGATGGTCGCGGTATTGAACGCCTGCACGGTGCCGAGCCCGTCCAGGTAGATCGGAACATCGGTCCGGGATACGACCGCGCTGTCGACCAGGATCGCGCCGCCGGCGCCCCCGCCAGGGCCGCCCTTCTCAGCGGCGCGCAACCCAGGCGCGAGCGCGCCGATCGCGACCAGGACGAGTACGCGACTCCAGGAGCGAACGGCCGGTAAATCAAACAAATTCAACATCATGGAACCAGCCATCTCCTGCGAGCCGACGCCTCGAGTCCGCGGTGTGGCGTCACGAGCACTCCAGCATAGGCCAGGGCGCATGAAGCGCAGGTGGCCGGAACGTTAATCCCCGTTAATCTGGAACCCTAGGTGGGGGTTTCCCGACGCAGGTCACGGTCCAGAGCCGGCCCGTGGCCGCGGCGCTCCAGGCGCTATGATGCGGCGATGAGCCAAGGCGGAGTCGACACCGGGACCCTGCGCAGCATCGCGCACCGGGTCATGCAGGAGCGCGGCCTGGAGCCGGACTTTCCGGCCGCCGCCTTAGCCCAGGTCCAGGCGCTGTCCGCGAATGCCGCTGATCTGGCCTGCGCCGAGGCGGCGCGCCAGCCGGAGGTTCGTGACCTGCGCGCGAGCCTGTGGTGCTCGATCGACAACGACGACTCGCGCGACCTGGACCAGCTGTCGGTCGCCGAACCGCGCGCCGACGGCGTCGTGCGCATCCTGGTTGCGATCGCCGACGTCGATGCGTTGGTCGCGGCCGGCTCAGCGGTGGATGCGCATGCGAGCCTGAACACGACCTCGGTCTACACGGTCGCGCAGATCTTTCCCATGCTCCCCGAACGGCTGTCGACCGATCTGACCTCCCTGGCCGCGGGCCGCGACCGCCTCAGCATCGTGATCGCGATGGACGTCGCGCTCGATGGCACGATCGCGGGCTCCGAGATCTTCCGCGCGCTGGTACACAACCGCGCCAAGCTTGCCTACGACAGCGTCGCGGCGTGGCTCGACGGCACCGCGGCCATGCCGGCGGCAATCGCGAGCGTGCCGGGCATGGACGCGCAGCTGCGGCTGCAGGACCAGGTGGCGGCGCGCCTGCGGGCGGTGCGCCATGAACGCGGCGCGCTGACGCTCGAGACCATCGAGGCGCGCGCGGTGATCGCGGATGACATGCTCAATGACCTGCAGCCGGATTCGAAGAACCGCGCCAAGGGCCTGATCGAGGACTTCATGATCGCCGCCAACGGCGTGAGTGCGCGTTTCCTGGACCAGCACGGCGTGCCGGCCCTGCGGCGCGTGGTCCGGGAGCCAAAACGCTGGGAGCGCATCGTCGCGCTTGCGGCCGGCCTCGGCGGTTCGCTGCCCGAACGCCCGGATGCCATCGCGCTCAACCGCTTTCTGCTCGAGCGCCGCCGCGCCGACCCGCAGCGATTTCCGGACCTGTCACTGTGCGTGGTCAAGCTGCTCGGAGCCGGCGAATATGTGCTCGAGCTGCCCGGCGAGCCGAGCCCGGGCCACTTCGGACTCGCGGTACGCGATTACACGCACTCGACCGCGCCGAATCGGCGTTTTCCGGATTTGATCACGCAGCGGCTGCTCAAGGCGACGCTCGCGCATGCGCCCTCTCCCTATGCGATCGAGACACTGCGCGCACTCGCGGCGCACTGCACGGAGCAGGAGAACAGCGCCGCGAAAGTCGAGCGGCAGGTCGCCAAGTCCGGCGCAGCGCTGCTGCTGGCATCGCGGATCGGCGCGCGCTTCGAAGGCATCGTGACCGGCGCGGGAGACAAGGGCACGTGGGTGCGGATCCTCTCACCCGCCGTCGAAGGGCGTGTCGTGCGCGGCCTGGCGGGCCTCGACGTCGGCGATCGGGTCACCGTGCAGCTGCTCAGTACCAACGTACAGCGCGGCTACATCGATTTTGCGGCCGTGAGCTAAAGCCATGCCGCCCGATCCACCCGCCGCGCCAACCGGGTCCGCCCACAGCGCACTCGCGCTCGAGGATCCCGCGTTTCTCGCGAGCGATGCCGCCCGTCCGTTGCGCATCATTGCCGAATACCTGAAGCCGATGGCGGCGTTCCAGCGCGCGCGCGTGCACGACACGGTGGTGTTCTTCGGCTCGGCGCGTCTGACCCGCGACGGACCTCTCGGCCACTACCTGCAGGAAGCGGAAGCGCTTGCCCGGTCGCTGACTGCGTGGTCGTGCAGCCTGCCCGCAGGCGCGCACCGCTTTGTGATCTGCTCCGGCGGCGGCGCGGGCATCATGGAGGCCGCCAATCGCGGCGCCGCCGAGGCGGGTGGGCGCTCCATCGGCCTCAACATCAGTCTGCCGCACGAACAGCACCCGAACCGCTACATCACGCCGGGCTTAGGGTTCGAGTTCCGCTACTTCTTCATGCGCAAACTGTGGTTCGCGCACCTGGCGCGCGCGCTGGTCGTGTTCCCGGGCGGCTTCGGCACGCTCGATGAGCTGACCGAGATCCTGACCCTGGCGCAGACGCGCAAGCTCGAGCGCCGCATCGCGATCGTGCTCTATGGCACGAAGTTCTGGCGCGAAGTCATCAACTTCGACGCGCTCGTGCGTTTTGGGCTGATCGCGCCGGAAGACCTGCAGCTGTTCCGCTTCGCCGACGATCCGACCGAGGCCTTGAGTCTGCTGCAGGCAGCATTGGCGGGCGTGCCGGCACCGGGCGCGCCGGAAGCCGCGGCGCCGGCGTTCTCGCGCTCGGCGTGCCGCGCGGAAGGGGCGTGAGCGGAGTCAGGTGTCGGGCTCGTGCTTCAGCGCGGCTTCGTAATTCTCCGCGCTGCGGCGCGATTCGCATCGACTCGCAGTAATCGATGATGGCGGTGGTGTATTGCTGGGCGACATGCGCTGCTGGTCGAGCGGCGCCACGCGTCCACGGACGTGGTCTACAGCCCTCCCATGCACAGGTACTTCACGTCCAGGTATTCGTCGATGCCGAGGTAGGAGCCCTCGCGCCCGAGGCCGGACTGCTTCACGCCGCCGAACGGCGCGACCACCGTGCTGATCAGGCCGGTGTTGATGCCGACGATGCCACACTCGAGTGCGCGTGCGACGCGCCACACGCGCCCGACGTCGCGCGAGTAGAAATACGACGCGAGACCGTACTCGGTGGCATTCGCGAGCCGGACCGCATCGGCCTCGTCGCGGAAGCGGTACAGCGGCGCCACCGGCCCGAAGATCTCTTCATGCGCGAGCCGCATCGCCGGCTGCGCCTCGGTGAGCACGGTGGGCTGGTAGAACGTGCCGCCGAGCGCGTGGCGCGCGCCGCCGGTCAGCACCCGCGCGCCCTGGGCGCGCGCATCTGCCATCAGTTCCTCGACCTTCGCGAGTGCGGCCGCGTCGATCAGCGGCCCCTGCTCGACGCCGGCCTGCAGCCCGTCGCCGACCTTGAGGGCCGCGACGCGCGCGGCGAGCCGGGTCGCGAAGGCCTCGTAGATGCCCTCCTGCACCAGCAGGCGGTTCGCGCACACGCAGGTCTGGCCCGTGTTGCGGTACTTCGAGATGATCGCGCCTTCTACCGCGGCGTCCAGGTCGGCATCGTCGAACACGATGAACGCCGCGTTGCCGCCGAGCTCGAGCGACAGGCGCTTGATGGTCGGTGCACACTGGGCTGCCAGCAGGCGGCCGACCTCGGTGGAGCCGGTGAAGCTGAGCTTGCGCACGCGCGCATCGCCGGTCAGCGCCGCACCGATCGGACGCGCCGGGCCGGTCAGGACGTTCAACACCCCCGCGGGCACGCCCGCGCGCGTCGCCAGCTCCGCCATCGCGAGCGCGGACAGCGGGGTCTGCTCGGCGGGCTTCACGATCATCGTGCAGCCCGCGGCGAGCGCCGGGCCCGCCTTGCGCGTGATCATCGCGGCTGGAAAGTTCCACGGCGTAATCGCGGCACACACACCGACCGGCTCGCGCGTGACCACGATGCGCCGGTCCGGCCACGGCGAGGGAATGGTCGCGCCATAGACGCGACGCGCCTCCTCCGCGAACCATTCGATGAAGCCGGCGGCGTAGACGATCTCGCCGCGCGATTCGGACAATGGCTTGCCCTGCTCGCTGGTCATCAGGATGGCGAGATCCTCCTGGTGGGCGAGCATCAGCTCGTACCAGCGGCGCAGCACGCGCGCGCGATCCTCAGCGGTGCGCGCGCTCCAGGCTGGAAAGGCGCGCGCCGCGGCGGCGATGGCCCGCCCGGTCTCGGCCGTGCCGGCCGTCGGCACGGAGCCGATCGCGGCCCCGGTGGCCGGGTTATGGACGTCGAAGTGCCCGCCGTCGTCGGCCCCGACCCATTGGCCGTCGATGAAGCATTGGTTCTTGAGCAGGCTCGGGTCTTTCAGCTGCATGCGCGTGGCCCCCTTCGGCATCCCGTGGATGCCCATGGTCTCATAATCTGCTCCGTACGGAACCGCGCCGCGCGCCGCTCGGTCGGCCCCTGGCGTGAGACGCCGGGATCTATTTCGCGCCGGTGAGACGTATCGCGAGTAACGCCAGACACGCAAACACCGCCGCAATGCCGATCGCCGCGGCGACGCGGTGCGCCTCGCCGGCCGCGTACAGTACGGCGAGCGCTCCGAAGCCCGTGGCTGCGCACACGAACAGCGCCGCGGCCATGCTGAGCGCGAATACGCGAGCCGCACGGGCGACTTCGCGGCGCTCGAATTCGATCAGCATCTCCAGGCGACTCCCGATCAACGAGCCGGCCGCAGTGCCGATTCCGCGCAGCAGCAGCAGCAGCGTCTGCAGGCCATCGCGCCGCGGCGATTCATCGTCTGACATCGCTGTCCCGGCCGTGCGCGTCAGTCGCGCCGCGCAGCAAGCAAGCCGAGCAGGAACGCGGCGGCGGCGGTGATGCCGATCGCAGCCCAGGCGTGCTCGCGCACGTAGCGATCGGCCGCCCGCGCGCCATCGCCCATGTCGCGGCCGAACTCTTTCTCGAAACCGGCGAGCCGCTCGCGGGCGCGGCGGATGCCGGCCTGCAGCCGCTCCGAAGTATCACCGACCTGCTCGCCCGCACCGCTCAAGGAGCCCTTCACGAGTTCCTCGAACTGCGCAATGAGCTGCTGCAGATCGTCCAGTACGCGCTCGGCATGTCCGTGCATCGATTGGCTCCTGTCTGATTGATCGATCAAGGGGCCGCTGTTTCAGGATACGCGCGCGCCGGGCCGCCCGCGATAGGTAGCTGCCGCAGCGGGCAGGATGCTCTGGCGCTAGGCCTGCACCCCGGTGCTGCCTGCGCCGCTGCCGTCCACTTCGAGGTTCATGCGCACCAGCTGGGCGAGCGAGCTGGCCTGCATCTTCTCCATCACGCGCGCCCGGTGGATCTCGATCGTACGCTGGCTCACTCCCAGCTCGGCGGCCATGATCTTGTTGGCCTTGCCGCTCGTGACCAGCGCCAGGACCTCCCGCTCGCGCGGGGTCAGCGACTCCAGGCGCTCGCGGATCCGGGAGCAATTGTGAAATTCGAGCCGGTGCGCCGCATCCTGCTGCATCGCCCGCTGCACACGGTCGATCAGGTCCTGGTCACGGAACGGCTTGGCCAGGAAGTCGAAGGCGCCGTGCTGCATGGCTTCCACTGCCATCGCGATATCGCCGTGGCCGGTGATGAAAATGACCGGAACCGTCGCGCCGCGCAGGTTCAGCGCGTGCTGCAGCTCGAGACCCGACATGCCCGGCATGCGCACGTCGACCACGAGGCAGCCGGGCTGGTCGAGCGTGTACTGCGGCAGGAACTCCTGCGCCGAGGCAAACACCTGCACCGGCAAGCCGATGGAGCGGAACAGCAGCCGCAGCGAACTACGTACGGCTTCGTCGTCATCGATGACGTACACGGTCGGCACGGGCGCTTTCAATCGGCATCCCTCGGCGGCACCGGCAGGCGAAACACGAAGCTGGCGCCTCGCGGCGTTTCTGGTGCGTATTCCAGCTTTCCCTTATGGGCCTCGATGATACTGCGACTGATGGCCAGCCCCAAGCCGGTGCCTTCCGCCCTGGTGGTCGCAAACGCCTGGAACAGGTTCGGGAGGATGCCCGGCTCGACTCCGGGACCGCTGTCGCGCACCTGCACCTCGACTTCCCCGCTCGCACACCGCCGCGTACTGATCACGATCTCGCGCTCGCCCACCGGCACGCCCTCGAGAGCCTGCACGGCGTTGCGCACCAGGTTCAACAGCACCTGCTGGATCTGGATCGGGTCGAGCTCGAGCACTGGCAGCTCCGGGGCCAGGTTCAGCGTCACGCGGATGTCGTGCAGCCGCGCATCCGCCCGGGTCAGCGTGCCCAGTTCCTCGATCAGCGTGTTCAGCGGCGTCGGCTCGCGCTGCGCCTGGCCGCCGCGTACCAGCGCGCGCAGCCGGCGGATGATCTCCCCGGCACGCAGCGCCTGGGCCGCGATCTGCTCGAGAGCCCCGGTGATGTCCGCCATCGGCGGCTGCGGCGTCGCGAGCAGTCGCTTGGCCGCCTGCGCGTAGGTCGCGATTGCAGCCAGTGGCTGGTTCAGTTCGTGGGCTATGCCGGTGGTCATCTCGCCCATCGTCGCGAGGCGCGACACGTGCATCATGCGCTCGCGCGCCTCGCGCGCCTCCTCGGCCGCGCTCAATGCGTCCGTCACATCATCCCCCGAGCACAGGATCCCAGTCACGCCGCCCGTACCTTCCTCCACCACGACGCAGCGCCAGGCGATCATGCGCACCGTGCCGTCGCGCGAGCGCACCGGATACACGACGTGATGGGGCTGGTAGGGTCGGTGCAGAAGGTAGGCGGCAAAATCCTCGCGCGCGCGTTGCCGATCGGTCTCCGGAACGACCGACTCGAACCAGTCCGCGCCGCGCAGCGCCGGCTCGTCGCAGCCAAGCATCTCGCATCCCTTGCGGTTCACGAGCGTGACGCGACACTGCGGATCGAGCGCCACCAGGATGGTCTGCGCCGCCTCCAGATAGCGGCTCGCACGGTCCCGCTCGCGCAGCACCGCGCCCAGGGCCTGGTTGCGCAGCGTGAGGTCCTGGATGAATCCGACGAAGCGCGGCGGATCGGCGCCCGCCACCCGCCCGACCGACAGGAAGGTCGGAAAGGTGGAACCGTCCTTGCGCCGCGCCAGGACCTCGCGGCCGATGCCGATGATGTGCGGCACGCCTGAGCGCTCGTAGCGGTCCATGTAGCCGTCGTGCTGGCGGCGATCCACGTCGCTCATCAGCAGCTTGACGTTCTGGCCGACGACCTCGAGCGCGGCGTAGCCGAACAGGCGCTCCGCGGAGTGGTTGAATACTTCGATCAGGCCGCGATGGTCGATCAGGATGACCGCATCGACTGCCGCATCCAGCAACGCCTCGGTCTCTGAGGAGTGGTCCGCCGCGGGATTCATTGCGCCCACCGCGCATACGGTAGGTACTGGTACGGATTGATGGCGCAGGCCCTGACGGACGACGCTGCAGCACGATCTATGACTTCCATTCTGCTCATTGCCGAGGCCGAAGATTCGATCCAGCAGAGCATAAACCGGGCGCTGATGCTGGCACGATATCTGCGGGCGCGCCTCGACATCCTGTTCTGCAGCACCGAGCGCGGATATGTGCCGCTGTCCGCACAGGCCCCGGAGACGCGAGCGCAGGCGCGCGCGTACCTCGAGTCGCTGCGCACCTCGGTCGCCGCGCCGGATGTGCAGATCACGACCGACGCCGCGTTCGAGGGCCGCCTGCACGAGCAGGTCGCGCGCAAGGCGCAAGCTGCCGGATCGACCATGATCGTGAAGAGCACCGAGCGGCTCGGCGGGCGGCGCGAACTACGGATCGACTGGCCGCTGCTGCAGCACGCGCCGGCTCCCGTGCTGCTCACGCAGGGCCGCGCGTGGCAGCCACGCCCGCGCTTCGGCTTCGCGGTGGAAACTCCGGACGGCGCGGCGGCCGCGTCTGCGCCAAACGAGAACCGGACGATCGCGGCGCTGTGCGCAGCTTGCGGCGCCCAATTGCACGCCATTGCGTGGGGAGCTGCCGAGAACAACGACAGCGAGATCGACCTGCTCGCGGTGTCGGTCGTGCGAGGGCAGCAGCTTCCGGTGCTGATCCAGCGGCTGACGGCCGACCGGCCGACCCTGTCGGGGGCCGACCTGCTGTTCCTGCCACCTTGAGCGCCGACGAGCGGCTCAGGCCTTGTCTGCTTTCTGGGTGGCAGCGGCTCCGCTCAGTAGTGCATCGACTTCCTGCTCGGCAGCAACCCAGTCTTCGAGCTCGTGGCCAGGTGTGAATCCATGGCGCTCCGCCCGGTAGTACGCGGCTTCGGCGATCATGGTCTTGCGCTCCTCCTGCTCGTCGGGCGGCGTAGGACAGAAGCGCAGCGGATCAAAGGGCTCGGTCATGGCGGTATTCATGCTGTTCCCCTTTCGTTGCAACCTTGCAATGGAGTAAAACGCTCCCCCTTTCTGGTTACAGCGTCAATCGGCGTCGACCGCATCGGCCTCGACGCCGGATAGTGCGACGCAGCATGCATCAGAAATACCCGCTGCCGCTCGGCGGCAGCGTCATCGCAGCCCGTGGACCGCGCGCCGCGCGCGCGATGCGGACCGGGAACCCTTCCGGCTTGACGACCAGCACATCGCTGTCGAGCACATCGAGGATGCGCTCGGCGGTGTTGCCGATGATGAGCCGCTTGAACCCGGAGCGGGACACCGCGCCCATCACGACGATCGCGCTGTGGCTGCGGCGCGCAGCTTCCACGATCGCGTCGATCGGATTGCACGCGAACAGATAGCGACGCGTGCGCGGCACCCGCACCGGGCGCAGCGCACGCTCGAAGCGCAACGCCGCCGTGCGCTCTTCCTGCCGCTCGATCTTGCGCCACGCCCCCGGAGTCACGGTGCCGGGCACGACCGCGGCGAGTGGCAGCACCGGGTACGCGTGCACCGCATACAGCCGGCCCGACAGTCCGCTGACGATCGCCTCGCCAGTCTTCAAGATCTCCCGATCGAGCTGCAGCGGCTTCTCATAGGCATGCGTCGGATCGATCGCCGCGAGTACGGCCGGATGGCGGTAGGCGCGCGCATTCCTGACCAGCAGCACCGGCAGCGGGCTCACGCGCACGAGTTCCCAGTCCGTCAGCCGCAGCAGCCAGGGCGCCTTGTGCGTTCCCGGATGCGGACCGACCACGATCAGATCCGCACGAATGCGTAAGGCCTCGCGCACGATCGCCTCGAAGGCGGGGTAATCCCAGACGGCAGAGACGCTCACGTCGATGCTGTGCGCGCGCAGCCGATCGGCGAGCGTCTCGAGCCGGCGCAGGGCCTGCTGCCGGGCGTGCTGTTCGAGCGCGGGCAGGCCCTGCTGGTAGAGCGTAAGGGCGTCGGCGAACACCGGCTCCGTCAGCGCGTGAAACAGTTCGAGCTTCGCGCCGTGGGCGCGCGCGAGCTGCGCGGCCTTGAGCACGGCGGGCATCGAACGCGCCTGCAGGTCCTTGACGGCCACGAGAATGCGGCGGATCGCGCTCATGTCTTCCCCGGTGTGATGCTCGCATTGTGGGCCCGGACGCCCGTGCGCTCCATGCGCGCAACTACGTATACTCGCGCTGTTGCGGACAGGGAGTCCAAGCCATGCGCACCGCAGTCGCGATCATTGGCGCCGGCCCGTCGGGCCTGCTGCTCGGCCAGCTGCTGACTAACGACGGCATACCAAACATCATTCTCGAGCAGCGCTCCGGGGAATACGTGCTTGGCCGGATTCGCGCCGGAGTCATCGAGAAGGGGGCGGCGGACCTGCTCGATACGGCCGCAGTCGGGGAGCGCATGCACCGCGAAGGCCTGATCCACGACGGCATCGAGATCGGCTTCGGCGGCCAGCGCTACCGCATCGACTTCCAGGAGCTCGTCGGCCGCAGCGTGATCGTCTATGGCCAGACGGAGATCACACGTGACCTGATGGAGGCCCGGACCGCGGCCGGCGCCCCGACCCTCTATGAGAGCACCGATGTCACGCTGCACCAGGTCAACGGGGGCACCCCGACGGTACGCTTCCAGCACGGCGGGTCCGCACAGCAGCTGGAATGTGATTTCATCGCCGGCTGCGACGGCTTTCACGGCGTGAGCCGCCAGAGCATCCCGGAGCATGTGCTCCGGGTGTACGAGCGGGTCTATCCGTTCGGCTGGCTGGGCATTCTGGTCGACCGCCCCCCGGTGTCCGAGGAGCTGATCTACGCGAACCACGAGCGCGGATTCGCGCTGTGCTCGATGCGCTCGCCGACGCGCAGCCGGCTGTACATCCAGTGCCGGCTGGACGATCACGTGCAGGACTGGCCCGACGGGCGTTTCTACGAGGAACTGCTCCGTCGGCTCGACGCGGCCGCGGGGGCGCAGGTGCAGCCAGGACCGTCGATCGAGAAGAGCATCGCCCCTCTGCGCAGCTTCGTCGCCGAGCCCATGCGCCACGGCAACCTGTTCCTGGTCGGGGATGCCGCGCACATCGTGCCGCCGACCGGCGCCAAGGGTCTCAACCTCGCCGCCAGCGATGTCTATTATCTGTGGCAGGGCTTGCGGCAGTACTACCGCGAGCAGCGTCCCGACGGCATCGACGCCTATTCGGCCCGCGCGCTGCAGCGCGTCTGGAAGGCCGAGCGCTTCTCGTGGTGGATGACCTCGATGCTGCACCGGTTTCCCGAGGGCAGCGCCTTCGACCAGCGCATCCAGCACGCCGAGCTCGAATACCTGGTGTCCTCGCGCGCTGCGATGATCTCGCTGGCGGAAAACTACGTCGGATTGCCGTACTGAGCCCGGCCCTGGCCGGACTCGAAGCGCTCCTGGCAGCCCCGGCAGCGCGGGCAGCACGGCGCGGAGCGCAGCCGCTCGAGCGCGATCGGTTCACCGCAACGGGTGCAGTATCCGAATGCGCCGGCCGCGAGCCGTTCGATCGCCTGGTCGGCATCTCCCACCGCCTCACGCAGTCTTGCCACCTCCGCCGACGCGGCCTCGGCCGTCAGGTTGTGCGTGGCCTGGTCCTTGGTATCGGTGACCTCATGCGCAGGTGCCGTCTGCCAGCTCGCCGTCCCGGCGGCGAGCGTGTCAGCCAGGCGGGCGCGCAGCACACGACGGCGTTCGTGCAGCAGCTGCTGGAACAGCCCCTGGTGCTCGGGGGAATAGACGCGCGAATGGTCCATCGCTGACTCCCTGTCGACCGGTTTCAGCATCGCGCCGGTGCCTGCTGCCCCACATCCGTGCATGTACGGATGCCGCCCGCTGCCGCGGTGGCCACCCGCCGCGGACCTACCCATAATGGTACCGGTAGCGTCCCATTAGCCGGCCCACTCACCGGAAGGAGCCACCTGGCGATGCCCGAGGGTCCACCGAAGCCTGAACACTGGCGGCGCACACTCACGCTGCGCATCACCGGCACGCTGATTGCCAAGGCGCTGGCCCTGGCGCTGCTCTGGTTCCTGTTCTTCAGGACCGGACACGCATGATCGACATGGACGTCGTGGCGCTCTCGCGCCTGCAGTTCGCCCTCACGGCGCTCTATCACTTTCTGTTCGTGCCGCTGACCGTGGGCCTGTCCATGCTGCTGCTGATCATGGAGTCGGTGTTCGTGATGACCGGACGGGAGATCTGGCGGCGCATGACCCGCTTCTGGGGACTGCTGTTCGGCATCAATTTCGCGATGGGCGTCGCCACCGGCATCACGATGGAATTCCAGTTCGGGACCAACTGGGCCTATTTCTCGCATTATGTCGGCGACATCTTCGGCGTGCCGCTCGCGATCGAGGGCCTCATGGCCTTCTTCCTGGAGTCGACCTTCGTCGGGCTGTTCTTCTTCGGCTGGGATCGGCTGTCCCGCGTGGCGCACCTCGTGGTGACCGGCCTGGTCGCGATCGGTTCGAGCTTCTCGGCACTGTGGATCCTGGTCGCGAACGGCTGGATGCAGAATCCGGTCGGCGCGCAGTTCAACTACCACACGATGCGCATGGAGCTGATCTCGTTCCGCGAGGTGTTCCTCAACCCGGTCGCGCAGGCCAAGTTCGTGCACACCGTCGCGGCCGGCTACGAGCTCGGCTCGGTATTCGTGCTGGCGATCAGCGCCTGGTACCTGCTGCAGGGGCGCAACGTCGAGATCGCGCGGCGCTCGATGGCGGTAGCTGCGAGTTTCGGCCTCGCCTGCTCGCTCTCGGTGGTCGTGCTCGGTGATGAGTCCGGATACCTCGCGAGCAGCACCCAGCAGATGCAGATCGCATCGATCGAGGCGGACTGGCATACCGACACGCCGCCGGCCTCCTTCACGGTCTTCGGCTTCCCGGACGTCGCCCATCGCACGACGCACGCGGCGGTGCGCATCCCGTGGCTGCTCGGACTCATCGCCACCCGCTCGATCGACACGCCGGTAGCGGGCATCGTGGACCTGGTGGCCGCCTCGCGCGAGCGCATCGTGAGCGGCATCCAGGCCTATGCGGCGCTGCAAACGCTGCGCGCCGATCCCCCCGATGCGCCGGATCCGGCCGCACGCGCGCGCTTCGAGGCCCACACGGCAGATCTGGGCTATGCGCTGCTGCTGCTGCGCTTTACCAGCGATCCGGCCAGCGCGAGCCCGGCGCAGATCGATCAGGCAGCCTGGTCGACCGTGCCGGACGTCCCGGTGCTGTTCTGGTGCTTCCGGTTCATGGTGGGCTTAGGGATGTTCTTCATCGGGCTGTTCGCGACCGCGTTCTTCCTCTCGACCCGCCATCGCTTCGACTACCACCGCGGCTTCCTGCGGGTCGCGTTCTACAGCCTGCCACTGCCGTGGGTCGCGGCCGAGCTGGGCTGGATCGTCGCCGAATACGGCCGCCAGCCGTGGGCCATCGACGGCATCCTGCCCACCTTCATGGGCGCCTCGCCGACCAGCGCGTCCAACGTCATCGGCTCGCTGGTCGGCTTCCTGGTCTTCTACACTGCGCTCGCCGCGATCGACGTGTTCCTGATGAGCCGCGCTATCCGGCGCGGGCCTGACGGCCTCGGCTACTGGCCCGTGAAGGCTTGAGCGGGAGACTTCGGCGTGCTCGACTACGCGACGCTGCGTGTGATCTGGTGGCTGCTGCTCGGGCTGCTGCTGATCGGCTTCGCCGTCATGGACGGGTTCGATCTCGGGCTCGGAGCCGCGTTGCGGCTGCTGGGGCGCACCGAGCCGGAGCGCCGTGCGCTGCTGGAGTCCATCGAACCGGTCTGGGACGGCAACCAGGTCTGGTTGCTGCTCGGCGGCGGCGCGGTGTTCGCGGCCTGGCCGCTGCTGTACGCGGCCTCGTTCTCCGGGCTCTATCTGGCCATGCTGGTGTTGCTGATGGCGCTGATCCTGCGGCCCGTCGGCTTCGGCTTCCGCAACCAGCTGCACGAGCCGCGCTGGCGCGCCGCGTGGGACTGGGCCCTCACCGTGGGCGGTGCCGTACCGGCGCTGCTGTTCGGAGTCGCGTTCGCGAACCTGTTCCTCGGGCTGCCGTTCGAGTTCGATCGAATCGCCCGTCCGGTCTATTCCGGCAGCTTCTTCGGGTTGCTGCATCCGTTTGCGCTGCTCGGCGGCCTGGTTAGCCTCGCGATGCTGGTGCTGCACGGCGCCTGCTATGCGGCGCTGAAGGTTGGTGAGCCGATGGCGCAGCGCGCCCGCTCGCTCGGGCGCGTCGCCGCGCTGGCCTACGTCGCGGCATTCGCGGGCGCCGGCCTGTGGATCGCCTATGGCCTGCCCGGCTACCGCATTCTCGGCGGTGCCGACCACGGTGCTGCGTCCGATCCACGCCACAAGAGCGTCGCGGTCCTGGCCGGGGCCTGGATGGACAATTTCCACGCCTGGCCCTGGGCCTGGGTGGCGCCGCTCGCCGCGCTCGGGATGGCCGCGCTCGCGCACCTGCTGCTCTGGCGGCGGCGCGACGGGCTCGCCTTCATCGCCAGCGCGCTGGTCCAGGCCGGCACGATCCTGACCGCCGGGCTCGCGCTGTTCCCATTCCTGATGCCTTCCTCGCGGCGTCCGGAGCACAGCCTGACGGTCTGGGACGCCTCGAGCAGCGCGCGCACGCTGCTGATCATGCTCGTCGCCGTAGTCGTGTTCATTCCGATCGTGCTGCTCTATACGAGCTGGGTGTTCCGCGTCCTGCGGGGCCGCATCAGCCTCGAATCACTGCACTCTTTCCCGGAGGACTGAAACGATGTGGTACTTCAGCTGGGTGCTTGGCCTCGGACTGGCGGTCAGCTTCGGCGTGCTCAATGCGATCTGGTACGAGGTCATCGCGGAACAGCGCGGCGAAGGCGGCGGGCTCAGGCAGCCCGAAGCTGCGTCGGATCGTTCTGCAGCACCATGATGCCGGCCGAAGAGCTATGTCCGCGCCGCCCCTGACCCACCACGAAATCCTCGAGCTGGTCGCCCCGTTCA
>CAZGVE010000037.1:0-3483 GCA_964528845.1 uncultured Steroidobacteraceae bacterium
CTGAAGCTGGAATTCCCGCGGAACTCGCTGAGTTACGAGCGCGCTGGCATGCGACGGGTCGACTTTCGGTAGAGCCCAACGTCAGGCCATCGGTAGACCAGCCTCGCGACCCGCCGCTATGTGACGCCGTATTTTCTCTGGGCCTCATCAACGGCGAGCGCATTCAACCGAGGTGGTCCGCCGCCGTGCATCTCGCTTTGAGGCAACATACGCTCCCAATAACGGCCGTCACTGGGATCTTGGTATAGCGTTTCCCAAGCACCCGCACAGGGGCTGTCGGCGATTTTCTTCAATACACGATCGATCAACCACTGGATTCGCTCGCACGTGGCATCGGCCGTCATGCGGCCATCTCCGAGTCGCCATGCGCCGGTCAGCTCGGTTTCGTTCGGCTGCAGTTTGGGATACGCATTCATACCGGCCAGGTCACCTCATCGATTCCTCACGTCACCTGCCGATGTCGATAATCTGGTTAAGGCTGTCGCAGGCGCGCGCGTATGAATCCTCAGGAACCTTCCTAAGCGGATGCGGCTTTGCCTTTCGTGCTCGCCAATCAAATGACTTCGGCTGATGACTGAGGATGAAGCTGGCCACGCCTTTCGGGCCCGAAAAGTTTACGGCGAATGGATTGGTCTCGTTATAAGACGCCGTGGTCATCGGCAAACCGATCACGATCCCGGTTCGTTCATTGAATTCACGCGGTGACAGCACGACCAAAAAATGCACGTCTCTCATTTCGCGACCCGCCTGAGGATTGCAGTCAATCCAAATCATGTCGCGCCGGTCGGGGCACCATGACTTCCGGGCGACCACTAAAGCACCTCATTGCCAACCGGGCCAGTGGCCATAACCTCACCACTGTGAAGATCTGGATCAAACGCCGCTAGCTTCTGCGCGAGCGTCAGCTTGGGCTCCCCAAGCGCTTTGACCAGAATGTTCGAATCCTGGGCAGATACCTCAACGGGTTGGCCAACCTTAAACCGGGCGGACCGTGCCACAGCTGCCGGAATCCGCACTGCAAGGCTGTTTCCCCATTGCTGAACAGTCAACGTTGCACTCTTTGCCATGATCGCTCTCCAATGTATCAACAAGTTTATACATCGGAGCACAGATGTCAATTTGAGCGTTCGAGTGCGGCTCGTGGGGAACAGGCTGCACAGATCGGACGGTCGACATTGCCCTTCGCCTCGGACTTACTTAGGGCCGGAACAGCGGTAGACTTCCGGTAGACGTCGACGCCGAAATCAGTGGGCGTTTTCCCGCGGAAATACACGGATGCTCGCCATGGCCAACTGCTAATCGTCTGGCCTCACACGAGAACCCCCGGCGAACCAGCCACTACGCCTTCTCGCCCACCTGCAACTCCGCGGGTTTGAAGGTAACTCCACAACCCCCGAGCCCGCAGTAGCCATCGGGATTCTTCGCGAGGTACTGCTGGTGATAGTCGGCGCTGGGGTGATTTATCTTTGGTAAACCAGCGACTTATATCGTCGTGGTCATGTGATCGGTCGACTTCCGGTAGACCCCAAAGTCGTTCCGTCGGTTGACCACCGGCCGCTTGCGCCTATGTCATATCGGACATACACTGCCCTTGGTGAGTCCGAAAGACAAGCCGCTGGCCTGGCTTCACGGCAAGGTTAAGAGTCCGCCTTTCTCCAAGGAGGCGCGGCTTGAGGCGGGTTTCTTGTTGCGACGACTGCAGCGCGGTGAATCGCTCTCAATGCCCCAGTCGCGACCGATGCCAAGCATTGCCGCACGGTGCCAAGAACTGAGGATCAATGACACGAGCGGTAACTGGCGTCTCGTCTACCGGATTGATGCCGACGCCGTTGTGATTTTAGAGGTCTTCGCGAAAAAGACTGGAACTACGCCCAAGGCCGTGATCGCTATCTGCCGCAAGCGACTGAAGGAGTACGACAGTGCGAGAAGGTAAGCGCAAGAAGCTCGAAGCCAAGGGCTGGAAAATCGGGACTCCGAAGGAATTCCTCGGGATGACCGACGAGGAAGAAGCATACGTCAATCTTCGATTGAAGCTCGCCGACGGGCTAAGGACGCGTCGGCACGCTCGCGGCGTTACGCAGGTAGGACTAGCACGGGCAATCAAGTCAAGCCAGTCGCGTGTTGCCAAAATGGAGGCCGGAGATCCTACCGTTTCACTTGATCTACTCTTCAGATCGCTGCTGGCGCTAGGCGCGTCCAATCGAGAGTTGGCAACTATCATTTCGCGGCGGTAACCAAGCGGTTGATTTGCGAAGCGCGGGACGGCAGTCGGGGCTGTGGGTGCTGATGTTCTGCGCAGCTTCGACTACGCCTTCTCCCCCACCTGCAACTCCGCGGGTTTGAAGGTAACTCCACAACCCCCGAGCCCGCAGTAGCCATCGGGATTCTTCGCGAGGTACTGCTGGTGATAGTCCTCGGCGTAGTAGAACGGCGGCGCCTCGCGGATCTCGGTGGTGATCGTGCCGCGATGCGCCTGCGTGAGCGCCTGCTGGTAGACGCGCCGGGAGAGCTCCGCGGCGGCGCGCTGCGCCTCGCCGTGCACATAGATCACCGAGCGGTATTGGGTACCGACGTCGTTGCCCTGGCGATTGCCCTGGGTCGGATCATGCGATTCCCAGAAGACACGCAGGAGCTCTTCGTATGGGAGCTTCGCGGGATCGAACAGCACCAGCACGACTTCGGCGTGCCCGGTGCGTCCGCTGCAGACCAGGCGGTAGTCCGGATTCGGCACGGTGCCGCCAGCGTAACCGACGGCAGTGGAATACACGCCGGGGAGCTTCCAGAAGGCCTTCTCCGCGCCCCAGAAGCAGCCCAGGCCGAATACGGCCCGTTCCAGCCCCTCCGGAAACGGCGGCTGGATGCGATGGCCGTTGACGAAATGGGTATCGGGTACTTTCATGCGTTCGCCCTCGTGCTGATGGACTGCGAGGCGGTTAGAATCGGCACCGCGCCATGCCCCACATTTCCCAACCGCAGAATTTCACCGGTCCGGACCATCCGGTGCCCAAGCCCTACGGGCTCCGGGTCAGTCTTCCGTCGGGCGACCCGTTTTGCAAGATCATGGGCGCCCAGTGGCACCGCGAGCACTGGTTCGCAAGCGCCGCAGAGCGCGACGCCGCGCTCGCGGACATGAGCCGCCGGCACGAGTACTCGCGCATCGGGGACAAGCCCGCGCTGGTGTTCCAGAAAGTTGAGAACCTCGCCGTCAGCCGCGGCCTCTAGCAGGGCCCGACTCGCGGCAGACACGGACCGCCGGGCCGAACCTGCCCCGCAGAATTTGACATATCGCGCCTTCGCCGTCGATGCGCGTCGAGACATGTCGCCTGCCTAATCTGCGCTGGCGCAGCAGAAACTGCTGGAATACATTAATGACGCACCGCAATGAGAGTCCAGGGGCAACGATTCCATGACCGAGCCATTGAACTGCCGCCCGAGCATCCGGCAACTGTCCGCGCTTTACCTCGGTTTGGCGGCGCTGTCGG
The DNA here is from genome assembly GCA_964528845.1 of uncultured Steroidobacteraceae bacterium. GTDB lineage: Bacteria > Pseudomonadota > Gammaproteobacteria > Steroidobacterales > Steroidobacteraceae > FEN-1191. The sequence goes on from CAZGVE010000037.1 coordinate 3,483, forward strand.
C
>CAZGVE010000037.1:3583-17299 GCA_964528845.1 uncultured Steroidobacteraceae bacterium
GCCCGAGCATCCGGCAACTGTCCGCGCTTTACCTCGGTTTGGCGGCGCTGTCGGCGCCAGCGGTCCACGCTGCGCAATTCAACCAGTACGTGAATGCGCTCGGCAATACCGCATCGAATCCTGCGGGTACGACACTGGCGCCCGCCGATGTCCTCAGCAATTTCACCAACTTTGGGGTCTACAACAACTCCGGCTACACGTACACGATAGGCTTCGTCGACAACTTCGGGTTCCAGAACAACGCCACGCCCGGACCTTCCGGGATCGGGCAGGGCGTCTTCAACAACCTCGGTGCCGGCTCCTACCTGGCGATGACTCACGGTTCCAACTCCGGAGTCCTCAACAACCAGGGCTTGCTCGGATTGAACTGGGTCCTCGATCCGGCGACCAACACCCACGGCAGCGGCAACTCCAGCTTTGCGCTGTTCACGAACAACGGCCTGGTCACGAATGACGGCAGCGTCGTCAATGCCGGCTACGTGACCAACAACGGTACGATCGCGAATGACGCCGGAGCCAGTTTCAACAGCGCCTACAACGACACGCAGACGCTGGTCGGACTGCCCTCCAATTTCTACGCGATCCAGATTTCAAACAACGGAATCTTCACCAATGCGGGCGCCCTCACCAACGGCTCCGCCGCCGATGCTGCGCTCGGAGCGCACAGCTCGACCATCATCAACAAGGGAACGTTCCAGAACGACGGCGGCTCGACTCCAGGCCCGCAGAACGGGAACGTGCAGAACTGGGACACGGTCAACAACTACACGACCGTTTCCAACGTACGCGGCGCGCAGTTCGACAATCGCGGGGTGTTCAGCAACCTCGACTCGACCGCGACCGCGACCGGCGCGACGCTGCTGATCGATGTTGCCAGCAGCTTCAACAATTACGGCACCCTCAATAACTCCGCTCTCAGTTCGGTGACCAGCAATGGCAGCTTCACCAATGCCGCGTCGGGAACCCTGAACAACAACGGCCTGATCACGGTCGCCGGGGGCACATTCACCAATACCGCAGGGGCTGCGTTCAACAACGAAACGACCGGCCAATTCACGGTTTCAGCCGGGACGCTGCATAACGCGGATGGTGCCAGCGTATTCAACGATGGCCAGCTCACGGTCGGAGCCAGCGGCGTGCTGCAGGACGACGGCTTCATCGCTGTCAGCAAGAATGCGACGCTCAGCAACAACAATCAATTCAACATCAGCGGCACCGGGGGCGTGCAGCTGGACGGGATGTTCTCCAACGTTGCTGCCCTGAACAACGATGGCACGGTTTCGATCGACGCCACCGGACACATGGTGCACAGCGGCGATCTGGAGAACCAGGCTGACGGCTATCTCGCGAACAACGGCTTGCTCGAGCTTACCGCGCCGGCAGTCGTGAACAATTTCGGCGGAATCGTCAACGCCGGCACGTTCACCACGGCGCAGGGCAGCAGCATCAACAACAACGCCGCTGTCACCAATTCCGCCGGCGGCGTACTCACGCATGCGGGAACCCTGAATAACAACGCGTTCGCGACCGTGACCAACGCGGCATCCGCGACGCTGAATGTCGCCGCCACGGGAGTCATCAACAACAACGACAACGCGACGTTCACCAACGCAGTCGGCGGCACGGTCAATCATGCCGGCACGCTGACCAATTCCAGCATGGGCACCGTACTCAACGACGGTGTGCTGAATGTGACCACGACCGGAACGATCAATAACAATGGGCTCCTCTATAACAGGGCCACCGGAGTCGCGACGGTTGACGGCATCATCAATAATCAGGGTACGGTCCAGAACGACAACCAGTTGACAGTGACGGTGAACGGCATGGTCACCGGTACGGGCACCTATACGCAGAACCTGGGATTGACCACCGTCGATGGCACGCTGACCCAGTCGACGACCACTATCCAGGGCGGCAAGCTGGGCGGAGGCGGCACCATCAACGGCGACGTGTACCTCGAGGCCGGCACACTGGGATTGCCTGCCGGAAGCATCAACGGCAACGTCTACCAGACCGGCGGCGTCTTGGCGCCGGGCGATCCGGCGCTGATGACGATCAACGGCAATCTGCAATTCATCGGTGGCACGCTCGACATCAAGGTCGCCGGTGCGGGTAATCTCGACCAGGTGCTGGTCACGGGACTGACGTCCATCACCGGCGGCACGCTCGAGCTGGACTTCATCGACGGTTTCGTCCCCCACACCGGCGATGCATTTTACTTCCTCCTCAACAACGACCTGTCCGCGTTGAATTTCAACAACGTGACCTATACGGGCCTGCAGCCGGGCTTCCAGTTCGATCTGGCCTCGGACGGGACCGGTATCGAGCTGCAGACCCTCAGCGATGGGACTACACCGGTCCCTGTTCCCGCCAGCGTGTGGATGCTGGGGTTGGGCCTGACGCTGCTGGGCGGGATGGCCGGACGAGGCTCCGGGCGCCGCCAGATCGCCGCGGCGTAGCAGGCTTCAGAAGCTGTGGCCCAGGACCAGGTAAAACTCAGTGGACCCGCTGGTATCGTAACCAATGGCAAGGTAGGCCGGTCCGATATAGGTGTCGGCGCCGAAGAACAGCGACATGTCCTGGTGGGTCGAGCCCAGGCTGATCTGGCGGCGGCTCGACCAGACGTTGCCGTCCTCGATCGACATCCCGACGTAGGCGGGCACGTCCAGTACGCCTTCGCCGCCATTGCCCACGTTGCGCAGGTAGATGAGCCTGGCGATGGCGAACTGCGGGCCGGCGAGCGTTGCGGCGTGTACACCGGAAAGATTCAGGAAGCCGCCTAGCGGAAAGTAGCTGGACACGTCGCTCTGGCTGCCGCCGATCGTGCTGCCGCTCGACACCCATGCCACCAGCGTGTTCCGAGCCCAGGAGTGCGCGGCACGCCAGTCGAACGTGAACTGATCGGTGCCCTCCCCGACGCCCACCTTGCCGCTGCTGTTGAGCGTGAGCTGCGCGGTCAGCGCCTCCCCGGAATGCGGAAAGTTCGCGCGGTCGAGCTGGTCGTAGCTGAACCTGAAGAACGCATCGCGCACATCAAACGTGGTGCCGGGAGCAGTGACATCACCGATATTCACGCGCGACGTGCCCTGGCTCACGAGCGTGCCTAACCTTGCCTCCCCCCAGTTGCCGAATGCCCGGCCCAGGTCCAGTCCGTAGTCGACGCTGCGCACGCGAAAATTGCCGACCTGCCTGTTGTTCTCGATCTGCGCCACGTCATGCGCTTCGACCTGCACGTGCGGGGCGATGAAGTACGGTCCATCGACCGTCAGGGGCTGGTAGAACTCGGTTGCCAGCCGCGGCGCCGTACCGACCTGCAGGTCCCAGACCGATTCGGCACCGAGCGAGTTGAGCTCGGTGAAGATCACCCGGCCGGCAGCGTTGAAGCTGGTGTTACCCTGGAAGTCGTCCTGGAGCTCGACGCCGAAGCGCAGATAGTTCGGGCCCCAGGCGTTGCGGTGGGCATCGATATCGAGCCCGAAGGCGCCCGCGGAGTTCTGGATCAGGTGATAGTCGAGGCTCTCCATGTACCCGAGCCCGTACAGCGCATCGACCTGGCGCCGAAGCGCATCCGGATCCACGCTGCGGCCGACGAACTGCCCAAACCGGCCAGCGATCAGGCGCTGGTACTGTGCGGCGTCCGGCTCCGCACGAACGAACTCGATGCGGGGCAGGCCGGTGCGGCGCGCGGCGCGGGCTGCGAGGTAGCCCTGATAGTCCGCTTCCGGCAAAGCCAGCGCGCGCAGGCGCTCCGCCATCGCGCTCGCGGCCTGTTCGCCAGCGCCGACGATCTTCGGTGTATTGACGAAATCGTACGAGGAGAAATCCCCGAGCTGCAGGCTGATCAGGACATCGCGCGTGCCCAGCGTGCGCAGCTGCCGATCGGAGTCCCTGCGCAGCAGGATTCCGATCATCTGGTTCGTGATGCTCGTCAGCGATTCGAGATTCTTGCGCGTCTGCAGCGGATAGTCGGCATCGGACACGATCAGCACGTCGACGCCCATGGTGCGTGCGACGTCGATGGGCAGGTTTTCGGCCAGGCCGCCATCGACCAGCAGCTGGTCGCGATACTCGACCGGGGCGAAGACACCGGGAACCGACATGCTGGCGCGCATTGAAGTGACCAGGTCCCCGTCGCGCATCACCACGGGAGCACCGGTCTCGAGATTGGTCGCCACCGCACGGAACGGCGTTGGCAGCTGATCGAAGTCCGACAGCGTCGCCACCGGCAGCGTGAGTCGTCGCAGGCTCTCGAGCAGCTGCTGACCCTGCACCAGGCCCTTCGGGATCAGCAGCTGCTTGCCGTGAATGCCGATCGGCAGGTTCACGAGGAACTGACGGTCCTCCTCTTTGCGCCGGAACGCCAGCTCGGTGCGAGCGGGCCGGTCGCGAAATGCGGCCTGCCAGTCGAGCGAGGCCATGGCGTGTTCGATCTCGGCCGCCGACATGCCGCTCGCATACAGTCCTCCGACGACTGCGCCCATGCTGGTGCCGGCGATCGCATCGATGGGCACGTGGAGCTGCTCGAGCACCCGCAGTACGCCGATGTGCGCAGCGCCGCGAGCGCCGCCACCGGAGAGCACGACCCCGATGCGCAGCCGTCCGACCGCGCCGGTGCCGGCATCCGCACTTACCGGCGCTGGCTCCAGGGCCTGCGCCGTGCCGAGAAACAGCAACAGCGCATTGATAAGGATGATTCTCGCGATAGGCATGCGTGCGCTGCAAGCGGAAGTTGCGGCGGAGATTCTAGCGCGTCCCGGGGACAGCCATTAAGCTTCGAGCGCATGAGCACGGCATTTATCATATCGATCGTCATCCAGGTGCTGCTGATCATTCACTGCATCCGCACCGGGCGGAACACGCTGTGGATATGGGCGATCGCGCTGCTGCCGGCCGCGGGCCCGATCGCCTACGTGCTGGTCGAGATCCTTCCGGGCCTGTTCAACAACCGTGGCACGCGGCGCGCCGTGCGCGGCGTCAGGCGGGCGCTCGACCCCGAGCAGGACCTGCGCCGCTTCGAAGCCGAGGCCCGCCACACTGGCGATGTCGCGAGCCGACAGCGCTATGCGGACGAACTCACGCGCCAGGGCCGGGGCGGTGAGGCCGTCGCGGTCTATCAGCAGGCCCTGACCGGCCTGTACGAGTCCGACCCGAATCTGCTGCTGGGCCTCGCGCGCGCGCAGTTCGCGCTCGGTGCCTTCGCCGAGGCACGCGCGACGCTCGACCGGCTGATCGCGCAGAACCCGGAGTTCCGCTCTCCGGACGGTCACCTGCTGTACGCCCGGGCTCTCGAAGCCGAGGGGCAGCACGAGCGGGCGCTCGAGGAATACGCCGCGCTGGTCGCCTATTACGCCGGCGCCGAAGCGCCGCTGCGCTATGCGCAGTTCCTGCGCACGCTCGGCCGCCAGGACGAGGCGCGACGCGTGCTGCGGGAGCTGCTCGATCATGCCCGGCTCGCCCCGCGGCACTATCGCAAGATGCAGCAGGAGTGGCTCGCGGATGCGCAGCGGGAGTTCGCCGCGCTGCAGTGATCGCCACGCTGGGCAGATGGCCCGCCCTTCAGCGGATGCGCAGCCGCTTCGGATCGAAGCGCGGCGGCGGCAGGCGCAGCGGCAGCGCCTCGAGCGTATCGGCGATGATCTGTGCGATCGCGAGGTCGCGCAGCCACCGGTGATCGGCCGGCACGGCATACCACGGCGCGGCGCGCGTGGTGCAGCGGGCCAGCATGTCCTGAAAGGCGCGCCGATAGGCCTGCCACTGTCCGCGTTTGCGCAGGTCGTCGGGCTCGAACTTCCAGTTCTTGTGGCGATCGTGCAGGCGCTCCTCGAAGCGCCGCCGCTGCTCTGCCCGGCTGATGTGCAGGAAGAACTTGAGCACCGTGATGTCCGCTGCTTGCAGCATGGCCTCGAAGGCGTTGATCTGTTCATACCGCGCGCGCCAGACGGGGCGTTCGACCAGCGCATCCACGCGCGCGATCAGCACGTCCTCGTAGTGCGAACGGTTGAACACGCCGATCTCCCCGCGCCCCGGGACGCGCGCGTGCACGCGCCACAGGTAGTCGTGCCGCAGTTCCTCGACGCTCGGGGCCTTGAACGAGCTGACCGTGCAGCCCTGCGGGTTGAATGCCGAGACCACGTGATGCACCGTGCTGTCCTTGCCCCCGCCATCGATCGCCTGCAGCACGATCAGCAGGCCGAAACGGCCGTCGACGATCAGGCGGTGCTGCAGTGCGTTCAGCCGTGCCTTCAATTCCAGGGTCTGCGCGCGCGCGGCGTCCTCGTGCCAGCCGAAATGCCGCCCCGCATCCTCGTCGAGCAGCCGTGGCCGCGCTCCCGGGGCCACGCGCAGCAGCTCGCGAAACCGCTTCAAGATTCCCCCGCCGGGCGCGGTGCGGTGCGCCGCATCGGCTGCTGCTGCGTGATGCAGTGGATGTTGCCGCCACCGAGCAGGATCTCGCGGGCCGGCACACCGATGATGCGCCGGCGCGGAAAAACGCGCTGCAGGGCGCGCCGCGCGGCCCCGTCGGTGCGCGCGTCGAGCAGCGGCAGCACCAGCGCGCCATTGGCCAGATAGTAGTTCACGTAGCTCGCAGCCAGGCGTTGCCCGGCGCGCAGCCGCCTGGTGCCGCGCCGCGCCTGGATCCCGCGCGCCTCGCGCGCGCTCAAGGACAGCGGCCCCGGGCTCGGCAGCAGGTGGATCTTCAAGCGTCGGCCATGCGCGTCACGGGCGGAGGTCAGTCGCTCCAGCGCATCGCGCGAGACTCGGTACTGCGGATCGCGCACGTCCTCGCACCAGGTCAGGGCTACCTCCCCGGGCCGGGTAAAGCAGGCGAGATTGTCCACGTGGCCGCCGGTCTCGTCGTCGACGACGCCGGCGCCAAGCCATATCGCGCAGCGGGTTCCGAGATAGCGATGCAGCAGTTGCTCGATGCGCGCACGGCTCAAGGCCGGATTGCGGTTGGGGTTGAGCAGGCACTGTTCGGTCACGAGCACCGTGCCCTGGCCATCGACGTGGAAGGCGCCGCCCTCGTTGATCATCGGCGCGCGATAGCGCGCCGCATCGGCGAGCTCCAGCACCTTCTGTGCCACTGCCACATCCCGCTCGACATCCCGGTAGATGCCGCCCCAGGCGTTGAACTGCCAGTGCACACCGCGCAATCCGCCGCGCCCGTCGACCAGAAAGCTTGGGCCCACGTCGCGCATCCATGCATCGTTGCTCGACAACTCGATCACGCGCACGCGCGCAGGCAGCTGGGCGCGGGCACGCGCGTACTGTGCCGGCGAGGCGCCGACCGTCACCGGTTCGAAGCGCGCGATCGCGGCGGCGACCAGCGCGAACGAGCGCTGGGCGGGCGCGCCGGCCAGCCGCCAGTTGTCCGGCCGCTCGGGCCAGAGCATCCAGCAGCCCGCGTGCGCCTCGAACTCCGCCGGCATCCAGAACCCGTCGCGCTGCGGAGTGCTCTTCAGGGTATCGACCATGACGCCGATTCTAGCTGTAGCCGGCCGCACCGGAAGCGGCTGTGCTAGCATCTGCGCCGCATTTCAGCCCCCCCCTTTCAGGACCGGTACGCCGCATGAGCAATCCAAACCCGACCTCCCCCGTGCCTGTCGTGCCCGCCGGCGGCCAGAAGATCACGATCCGCGACCGCAAGCTCTCGGTCCCGGACCGGCCCATCATTCCGTACATCGAGGGCGACGGCACCGGCCGCGACATCTGGCGCGCCAGCGTGCGCGTACTGGACGCCGCGGTAGCGAAGGCCTACGGCGGCCGGCGCCAGATCGCATGGATGGAGATCTTCGCCGGCGAGAAATCGTTCAACGCATTCAAGAGCTGGTTGCCGGACGAGACCGTCGCGGCCTGCCGCGAGTACCTGGTGTCGATCAAGGGTCCGCTGACCACTCCCATCGGCGGCGGGATCCGCTCGTTGAACGTGGCGCTGCGACAGCTGCTCGACCTGTACGTCTGCCTGCGGCCCGTGCGCTGGTTCAAGGGCGTGCCCTCCCCGGTCAAGGCGCCGGAGAAGGTCGACATGGTTATCTTCCGCGAGAACACCGAGGATCTGTACTCGGGAATCGAATTCGAGGAAGGCACCGAGGACAACCGCGCATTCCTCGAGCTGCTGAAGGCCCGCTTCCCGAAGCATTACGCCCGCATCCGCTTTCCGGCCACCAGCGGCATCGGCATCAAGAACGTCTCGATCGAGGGCACCGAGCGCCTGTTCCGTTCCGCAGTCGAGTATGCGCTCGCTACCGGCCGCAAGAGCGTCACGATCGTGCACAAGGGCAACATCCTGAAGTACACCGAAGGCTCGTTCCGGGCCTGGGCCTACGCGCTCGCCGAGCGCGAATTCGCCGACCGCGTCTACACCTGGCAGCAGTGGGAGCGCACCAAGGCGACGAGCGGCGAGAAGGCCGCGAACGCCGAGCAGGCCGCGGCGCTCGCCGCCGGCAAGCTGCTGATCAAGGACGCGATCGCGGACATCACGCTGCAGCAGGTGCTCACTCGCGCCGACGAGTTCGACGTGGTCGCCACGATGAATCTGAATGGCGACTACCTCTCGGATGCGCTGGCGGCACAGGTCGGCGGCATCGGGATCGCCCCGGGCGCGAATATCAACTACCTGACCGGCCACGCGGTGTTCGAGGCAACCCACGGGACGGCGCCAAAATACGCCGACCTCGACCAGGTCAACCCCGGTTCGGTGATCCTGTCGGGCGAGATGATGCTGCGCTACATGGGGTGGACCGAGGCGGCCGATGCGATCATCGGCTCGATGGACCGCACCATCGGGCAGAAGGTCGTGACCTACGATTTCGCACGCCTGATGGACGGTGCGACCAAGGTCAAGTGCAGTGAGTTCGGCGACGCGCTGATTCGCAACCTCTAGCTCCAACCTCTAGCTCCCGCTCCCGCGCGCTGCCGGACCGCATCAATGTCCGTCATCGAGCTGGTCCTGATCCTGTTCGCCGCCACGGCGCTGCTCAAGCTCGCGGCCGACCGCTTTGCGATCCCGCTGCCTGCGCTGCTGGTGCTTGGCGGCCTGGCGCTCGCCCTCACTCCACAATTGCCGCGGCCGGCACTCGATCCGTCCGCAATCTTCGTGCTGTTCGTGCCGCCGCTGCTGTTCTGGGCCGCGCTCACGACCTCGCTGCGCGATCTGCTGCGCAATCTGCGTGCGATCGTGCTGCTTGCCGTGGGCCTGGTGCTCGCCACCATGTGCGTGATTGCGGCCACCGCGCACGCGCTGATCCCGTCACTGCCGTGGCCGGTGTGCTTCCTGCTTGGCGCGATCGTCTCCCCGCCCGATGCCGTGGCCGTCACGGCCGTTACCCGCCGGCTGCAACTGCCGCGCGATCTGCTGGTGGTGCTCGAGGGCGAAAGCCTCATCAACGATGCGACGGCGCTGGTGGCCTACCAGATCGCGCTGGCCGCGGCGCTGCATGGCCAGTTCTCGCTGCCGGATGCCGGCCTGCGACTCGTGCTCACCGGCGCCGGCGGAATCCTGATCGGGCTCATGATCGGCTGGCTCATCGGCCGGCTGCGCCAGCGGATTGTCGGCTCGAGCCTGGTGGAGAATACGATCTCCCTGCTGACACCTTTCATCGCGTATGTACCGGCCAATGCGCTGGGGGCCTCGGGTGTGCTCGCGGTCGTCGCCACGGGCCTGTACCTCGGCCGACGTGGCCCGCATATCGTGTCTGCCCAGACGCGGCTGCAGGCCAACGGCATGTGGGCCATCGTGACCTTCCTGCTCGAGGGACTCATCTTCATCTTTATCGGGCTGGAGCTGCCCGCGGTCATCGCCGAGCTCGATCATGCCCGCGTGCACGAGCTGATCCGCGATGCGTTGCTGATCAGCGCGGTGATGATCGGATTCAGGGTCGTCTGGATCTTCCCGGGCGCCTACCTGCCGCGGTACCTCGACGAACTGCGCGGCAAGCCGGTGCGCTATCCGCCGTGGCGCGCGGTGCTGTTCACGGGCTGGGCCGGACTGCGCGGTGGCGACTCGCTCGTGATCGCGCTGGCGCTGCCGTACGTGACCGCGAGCGGCGCACGCCTGCCGGGACGCGAGGTCGTGATCTTCGTGACCTTCGTGGTCATTCTGGTCACGCTGGTCGTGCAGGGATTCACGCTCGCACCCGCGATCCGGCTGCTGCGGCTGCGCGGCGGCGGGGAAGCGAGCGCCGAGGAGCGCGAGGCGCGCCTCGCGGCGCTCAAGGCCGGAGTTGCGACCATCGACCAGGCGATCATCGATCCGGGGGTCGATGCGGAGCAGGCCCACGCTCTGCGCAGCCGGCTCGAATACCGACTGGAGCGACTGACTGCGGCAGGTACGCCGGCCATCCCGACGCCGACGCCGAACCGTTCGGCGAGCGCCGCGCAGCCCATGGCGCAGCTGCGCCAGAGCGTCATCACTGCCCAGCGTCGCACGATTGTCGCGTTGCGCGATCGCGGGATCATCGGTGACGATGTGATGCGCCGCCTGCAGGGCGAGCTCGATCACGAGGAAGTGCTGCTCGACCCGCACCTCGACTGACGGCGTGGCCCTCAGGGCGCCGCGCGATCGAGTGCCTGCGCGAGGTCGGCGAGCAGCTCATCGACGTCCTCGAGCCCGATAGAGAGCCGTACCGTACCATCGGCGAGTCCCGCCTCGGCATGCTGGGCCACATCCAGATCGCGGCTGCCGAGCAGCTGGCGTGGCATCACCAGCGATTCGGTCGACCCGAGACTCGGCGTCATCGCGAACAGCTGCAGGGCCTCGGCGCAGCGCCGCGCCGCTTCGCCGCCGCCGTGCAGATCGAAGCTCAGCAGGCCGCCGAATTCGCTCATCTGTGCACGCGCCAATGCGTGGCCCGGATCCGCGGGCAATCCCGGATAGTGCGTGCGCGCGACCGCCGGATGCCGGTCCAGGAATTCGGCGATCCGCTGCGCACGCTCGGAGTGCGCGCGATAGCGCAGCGGATAGGTCTTCAAGCCGCGCTGCACCAGGAACGCGGCATGCGGATCGAGCACGCCGCCGAGCACGATGAACTCCGAGCGCAGCGCTGCGATCAGCGGCGCGTTGGCGATCACGACGCCACCCATCACGTCGCCGTGCCCGGCGACGTACTTGGTCAGGCTGTGCACGTAGTAATCGACATCGAACTGACCGTGTTGGTGCGGACCGGCGCAGGTGTTGTCGAGCAGCGTGAGCGCGCCGTGGACCCGGGCGAGCCGCGTGATCGCGGTGATATCGGCGATGCGGTTGATCGGATTGGTCGGGCTCTCGAACACGATCAGGCGCGTCGGGCGGCTCGCGAGCACTCGGGCCATCCCGTCGAGGTCCTGGATCGACAGCAGGCTGTGGGTGACGCCGAAGCGGCCGAGCGTGCGCCTGATAAGCTGGCGCGTCGGCCCGTAGCACTCGAGAAAGCACAGCACGTGATCGCCGGCGCGGGTCAGGGCCAGCAGCGCACCGGCGATCGCGCCGACTCCGGAGGCGCAGACGATCGCGTCCTCGCGCCGCTGCAGCGCGGCCAGCGTCAGCTCGAGCTGGCGGTTGGTCGGATTGGAGGCACGCTGGTAGAAGAATCCGGGCCGCTCGCGATGCAGCAGGCCCTCGGTCTGCGCGAGCGTGTCGAATTCGAACTTGACGGTCTGGTAGATCGGCGCCACGACCGGGTGATTGTCGGCCGGGACTTCCACGGCGGGCGGATGGTTGACCAAGGTCCCGTCCTTCACGCCGCCACTCCTTTCAATGTTCGCGCATAGGCCAGCAGGCGCCGGGCGCCTTCAATCAGCGTCTCCTCGCGCTTCGCGATACAAAGCCGCAGCAGCGTCATGTGCGGCGGCTGCTGGTAGAACACTGACAGAGGGATGGCCGCGACTCCTGCTTCGCGCACCAGCTGATCGGCGAACTCGACATCGGTCGCGCCGCTCAGTGCGCCATAGTCGATCAGCTGGAAATACGTACCGCGCGAGGGCAGCAGCGCGAAGCCGCCCCCGGCGAGCAGCGCGGCGAGCCGGTCGCGCCTGGCGGCGAAAAACCCACTCAAGTCCGTGCCGCAGTCGGGCCGCTCGGCCAGGTAGCCCGCCACCGCGATCTGCAGTGCATGCGGCACGGTGAACGTGTTGAATTGATGGACCTTGCGCAGTTCGGCGCTCAAGTCGGGCGGCGCCACCGCATAGCCGACCCGCAGGCCGGTGGCGTGCAGGGTCTTGCCGAAGGAATAGACCACGACGCTGCGCGCGCGCAGTGCCGGGAACTTCAGTACGCTGTGGTGGGTCGCGCCATCGAATACCACCTGTTCATAGACTTCATCGGCGATCAGCGTGATGTCCCGCTCCTCGAGCAGCCGTTCGAGCTCGCGCAGGTCCTGCTCGCCGATGCAGGTGCAGGCGGGATTGAGCGGCGAATTGATGATGATCAGGCGTGTGTGCGGCGTCAGCGCGGCGCGGACGCGCTCCCAGTCATAGGCGAAATGCGGTGGCTCGAGCGGCAGGTGCAGGCAGCGGCCGCCCGCCAGCAGCACCGCCGGCTCGTAGGAATCATAGGCCGGATCGAACACGATGGCCTCGTCCCCGGGGCCGATGACGGCCTGAACCGCCGAGAAGATCGCCTCGGTGGCACCGATCGTCACGGTGATCTCGCGCTCGGGATCGACGGCCAATCCGTACTGGCGCGCGAACTTGGCCGCGATCTGCGCGCGCAATGCCGCTACACCGATCATCGGTGCATACTGGTTGTACCCTGCATGCATCGCCTCCGCGACCAGTTCGGTCAGGCGCGGATCGATCGGGTAGTCCGGGAACCCCTGCCCGAGGTTGACCGCGTCGTACTGCCGGGCACGCTCCGACATGAGCTGGAAGATGGTCGTGCCGACATGCGGCAAGCGGCTGCGCACCAGCATGGACGCGCGATTAGCGCTGCAGGCCCCGCGCGGCGGCGAAGGCAGCGCCGACGACGCCGGCCTGGGCGCCGTGCGTGGCGCGGCGGATCTCCGCCGGCGATTCGAGCAGGTGGCCGAATTGCCCGAAGTCCTCGCTGATCGATCCGCCGATGATGAACAGATCGGGCCAGAACAATGCGTGCAGCTTCGCCAGATAGTCGTTGACGCGACCGCACCACGCTGGCCAGTCGAGCCGCTCCTCGGTGCGCACACGAGCGGAGGCCGTGAGCTCGGCGTCGCGGCCGTGGAACTCGAGGTGCCCGAGCTCGGTGTTCGGCACCAGCTGGCCATCGAGGAACAGCGCGGAGCCGATCCCGGTGCCGAAGGTCAGCAGCATCACGACTCCGTGCATACCCTTGCCGGCGCCGGCATCGATCTCGGCAATCCCGGCGGCTCCCGCGTCATTGATGAACACGACCGGCCGGCCGGTGAGCTGGCCGAGCACTTCGCCGCCCGCATAGCCGATCCACGAGCGGTCGACATTGGCGGCAGTGCGCGCCCGCCCACCCCGTACTACCGCCGGGAAGGCCAGACCGATCGTACCTGCACCACCCAGGTCCCGATCGATGGCCGCACACGTCTCCAGCACCGCTTGCGGCGTCGCGGGCAGCGGTGTCGGCACCGATTTGAGCGGCGTGGTCAGAACACCGCGGTCGATGTCGACCAGGCCCGCCTTGATCGACGAGCCGCCGACATCCAGCCCCAGAAGAATCCGTTCCATGCTAGCCATGTTGATTCAGAAATTGCGACAGCACGAAGGCCCGAGTGTGGATGACCCGAGCGTGGA
>CAZGVE010000037.1:17399-30782 GCA_964528845.1 uncultured Steroidobacteraceae bacterium
GACGATAGCACACGCAGCTCCTCGCCGGCGCCGGCCTGTGATGTAATGCGCTCGATGTACCAGCTTTACATCGCCAACAAGAACTATTCCTCGTGGTCGCTGCGGCCATGGGTCCTGATGCGTACGCTCGATATTCCGTTCGAGGAGCGGCTGGTGCCGTTCGAAGACGCATCGCGCTGGCAGGAGTACCGGAAGATTTCACCGAGCGGCAAGGTTCCCTGCCTGATCGATGCCGGCAGGGCGATCTGGGACTCACTCGCGATCGTCGAGTATCTTGCCGAACGGCACGGGGAGGTCTGGCCGCAGGATGCGCCAACCCGCGCCTGGGCCCGATCCGCGGCCGCGGAGATGCATTCCGGATTCACGGAACTGCGCAGCCGCTGCTCGATGAACTGCGGCATCCGCGTGCGGCTCAAGGAATCCCCGGCCGCGCTCACGCGGGACGTCCGCCGCATCGGTACGCTATGGAACGATGGGCTGCAGCGCTTCGGCGGTCCGTTCCTGTGCGGCCCGAAATTTACCGCCGTGGACGCCTTCTTCGCCCCGGTGGCGTTGCGGATCCAGACCTATGGCCTGGCCCTCGATGCGCAATCGGCCGCCTATGCCACGCGGCTGCTGGCCGTGCCAGCGATGCGGGAATGGTACGACGATGCGCTGGAGGAACGGGGTCGCGACGCGGCCCATGAGGCCGAAGTGCTGCAGCTGGGCGAAATCGTCGAAGACCTTCGGGCGCGATAGTCAGGCCGGCTCGCCCGAAGGGTCCCGAACCGACGCCTGCTGGACCAGGCCCTCGCGGGCTTCGAGCTCCAGGCGCCGTTCGCGCCGCTGCATCCAAAGGGTGGAGACCACGACGCCCGAGGCCACGATCAGCACCATCAGCGTAGCGAGTGCATTGACGTCCGGACTCACCCCGAGGCGCACCTTGGAGAAGATGACCATCGGCAGCGTGCTGGAACCGGGACCCGCTACGAACTGCGATATCACCACGTCATCCCACGACAGTGTGAAGGCCAATAGCCACCCCGAGACGATCGCCGGCATGATCAGCGGCAGCGTGATCCGGCGGAACACCGTGGCCGGACGCGCCCCGAGATCCAGCGCCGCCTCCTCGAGCGAGCCGTCGAAACCCGCCAGCCGTGCCTGCACGATCACGCTGACGTAGGACAGCGAGAATGTGATGTGCGCGATCGTGATGGTCGTGACACCGCGCCTGCGCGGCCAGCCGATGATCTGCTCCAGCGACACGAACAGCAGCAGCAGCGACAGGCCCGTGATGATCTCGGGCAGCACCAGCGGCGCGGTGGTCAGCGCACCGAGGACGCCGCGCAGCGGTACGTTGCGGAATCTTACGAGCGCCATGCCCGCCATCGTGCCGAGGATCACGGCCCCGGTGGCGTTCATCGCGGCAATCCGGATCGAGAGCGCGGCGGCATCCAGGATCTGGGCGTTGTGGAACAGCGCCGCGTACCACTTCAGCGTCGGGGAATGGACCGAGTCCCAGACGGTGACCAGGCGCGAGTTGTTGAACGAATACACGATCATCGACAGGATCGGCAGGTACAGGAACGCGAAGCCGAGCGCCATCATCGAGGGCACCAGCGCCCGGCGGCGCGCGCTCATGCGTCACCCTCGAGTTCTCGGTGCTGGTAGCGCTGGAAGATCACGAGCGGCACCACCAGCAGCAGCAGCATCAGGATCGCGACCGCGCTCGCGACCGGCCAGTCACGGTTCTCGAAGAACTCATCCGACAGCACGCGCCCGATCATCAGCTGGTCGGCCGGCCCGAGCAGCGTCGGAATCACGTACTCGCCGACCGCCGGGATGAACACCAGCAGCGAGCCGGCCACGATTCCCGGCATCGACAACGGCAGTGTGATGCGCAGGAACGCGCGCCACGGCGTCGCACCGAGGTCAGCCCCAGCCTCGAGCAGCGTCGGGTCGTGCTTCTCGAGGTTCGCGTACAGCGGCAGCACCATGAAAGGCAGGTACGAGTACACGATCCCCACGTAGACCGCGAAGCTGGTGTTGGCCATCGGGATCGGCGCGCCCGTCAGGTGCAGCGCCAGCAGCACCTGGTTGATCAGGCCGTCATCCTTGAGCAGTCCGATCCAGGCGTAGACGCGCAGCAAAAACGAGGTCCAGAACGGCAGTACTACGAGCATCAGCAGCAGGTTGCGCGCGCGCGCACCGGCGCGCGCGATGCCGAGGGCCATCGGGTAGGCCAGGCATAAGCACAGCAGCGTCGATATCAGCGCCACCTTGAGCGAATAAAGATAAGCCGCGGCGTACAGCGAGTCGGTGAACAGGAAATGGTAGTTCGAATAGTGCACCTGGATCGCAAGTGCGCCTTCCCGCGTCCACTGCAGCAGCGGTGCGTACGGCGGCATCGCCAGCAGCGCTTCCGAGAACGAGATCTTCAGCACGATCAGGAACGGCGCGACGAAGAACAGCAGCAGCCACAGCAGCGGCACTCCGAGTACGGTCCTGCGGCCCCAGCGGCGGATTGCCATCAGTCGGTCCCGACCACCGGGCTGCTCGCATCCCAGCTCAAGTAGACCTGCATGTCGCGCTGGAAATTCTCCTCTGCCTTGCGGCTCTGGTTCGCGAGCGTGGCGCGCACCTCGCGTCCGGATTCGAGCCGTACCAGGAATACCGACCAGTCCCCGAGATAGGCGATCTCGCGGATCACTCCGCGCGCCCAGTTGTCGCTGCCGCCGGCGGCGAGCTGCTGCAGCGTGATCTTCTCCGGCCGCACCGCCACCCACAGCGCGGCGTTGGGAGGCGCGCTGATGCCGTGGTCGATCAGCACCGGCACCGGCAGCTCCGGGCAGCGCACGCGCACGTAATCCGGCTCATCCTCGATCAGCGTGCCTTCGAACAGGTTCACGGAGCCGACGAAATCCGCGACGTAGCGCGAGGCCGGGAATTCGTAAATCTGCCGCGGGGTGCCGATCTGCACGATCTCGCCGCGCTCCATCACGCCGATGCGCGTCGCGAGCGTCATGGCTTCCTCCTGGTCGTGGGTCACGACCACGAAGGTGACCCCGAGCTGCTGCTGGATGTTGAGCAGTTCGAACTGCGTGTGCTCGCGCAGCTTGCGATCGAGCGCCCCGAGAGGCTCATCGAGCAGCAGCAGCTTCGGCCGCTTCACCAGCGCGCGGGCCAGCGCCACGCGCTGGCGCTGGCCGCCCGAGAGCTGGTGCGGCTTGCGACGGGCATAGGGCGTCATCTTGACGATCTCGAGCATCTCGCCGACCCGCCGGCGGATCTGCGCTCCCGGCAGCCGCTCCTGCTCGAGTCCGAAGGCGACATTGCGCTCGACCGTGAGGTGCGGGAACAGGGCATAGGACTGGAACATCATGTTGACCGGCCGCTCGTACGGCGGAACCTGCGCCAGGTCCTCGCCGTCGATCAGCAGCCGGCCCTCGGTCGGGGTCTCGAATCCGGCCAGCAGGCGCAGCAGCGTGGTCTTGCCGCAGCCCGAGGCGCCGAGCAGGCAGAAGATCTCCCCCGCCGCGATCGACAGCGAGACCCTGTTGACCGCGACGAATTCCCCGAAGTGCTTGCTCACGTTCTCGAGCCGCACGTAGGCGTCGGAATCCTGGCCCGTAGCAGGTGGGCCCGTGCTCGCTGCTGTCATCGACCGGTCTTGAAGCGCGTCCAGGCCCGGTTCAGCTCGCGCGTGTAGGCCAGCGAGTGCACTGGGTTGGCGTACAGGTGGACCATCTGCTCGGGCGCCGGGTAGATGCTGCGATCGGCATGGACCGCGGGGTCTATCAGCGGATAGGCCGCGGCGTTGCCAGTGGCGTAGTGCTCGGTGCCGGAGTTCCTGGCCGCGACATCGGGACGCAACAGGTAGTTGATGAACAGGTGCGCATTCCGGACGTGTATCGCGTCGGCAGGGATCGCGAGCATGTCGAAGAACATGATCGCGCCCTGCTTCGCGATGCTGTAGCGGATCGTGACATTGCCGCCCGCATCGCGCGCGCGCGCGCGCGCCTGGCCGATGTCCCCGCTCCACCCCAGGGCCAGGCAGATCTCGCCGTTGGCCAGATCCTCGATGTACTTCGAGGAGTTGATGTAGCGCACGTACGGCCGGATCGCGAGCAGCACCTGTTCGGCGGCCTGCAGGTCCGCAAGTGCCTCGCTGTTCGGGTTGCGCCCGAGGTAGACCAGCACGGTGCCGACGACCTCGTCCGGTGCATCCAGGATCGACACGCCGCAATGCTGGAAATTGCGAACGACCTGCGGATCGAACAGCATCGCGAAGCTGTCGACCGGCGCGCCGGGCATCGCCTTGGCGATCTGCTCGGCGTTATAGCCGATGCCGGACGTGCCCCACAGGTAGTTCACGCCGTACTGGCCGCCCGGATCATAGACCTCAATGCGACGGGTGATGTCCGGATCGAGATTGCGCAGGTTGGGCAGCTGCGCCTTGTCGAGCTTCTGGAACACGCCGGCCACGATCTGGCGCTGCATGAACGAGGCCGATGGTACGACCACGTCATAGCCAGTCTTGCCGGCGAGCAGCTTGGTCTCCACGACTTCGTTCGAATCGAACACGTCGTAGTTGACCTTGATGCCGTATTCCTTTTCGAACGCCGGTACCACCGCAGGATCGATGTAGTCGGACCAGTTGTAGACGTTGAGGAGCTTCTCCTCCTCCGCCGGCGGCGCGCCCGCAGCCGGGGCGAGGGCTGCGGGGGGCGATGCCGGGCCGCCACAGGCGCCCAGCAGCACCGCGAACGTCGCCAGGAGTGCCGCGCCCGCGCCGGAAATCCGCGTGCGGCGGATGATCATCGAGCCACTCCAGTCTTGCCGTTGCATCGCCGGCCTATTATGGGTGGCAATCCGGGCACCGAGAAGCCCGCGCCGGGCATGCTCAAGGGCCGGCCTCACACATTCAGCAGCAGGTGTTCGCGCTCCCAGGAGCTGATCACCTGCAGGAACACTTCGTACTCGGCCTGCTTGACGATCGTGTAGGCCGCGACGAACGGCTCGCCGAGGATCTGCAGCAGCGGCTCGCAATCGCGCAGCTGCGTGAGCGCCTCGTCGAGCGAGCGTGGCAGGGAGTGCGGCATGTCGTGGGCGCTGCCGGAGATCGGCTCGGTCGGCTGCAGTCCCTCGACCATGCCTAAGTAGCCGCAGGCCAGCGAGGCGGCGATCGCAATATACGGGTTGGCGTCCGCGCCGCCCACGCGGTTCTCGACCCGCCGCGCCTCCGGATTGGACACCGGCACCCGCAGCCCCGCGGTGCGGTTGTCATAGCCCCATTGCACGTTGATCGGCGCGGACAGGTAGCGCGTCATGCGGCGATAGGAATTCACGTTCGAGGCGAACAGCGACATCGCCGCGGGTATGTAGCGCTGCAACCCGGCGATGTGCGAGAAGAACAGCGCCGACGGGGTGCCGTCCGGGTTGCTGAAGATGTTCTTGCGGGTTTTCTTGTCGACGATGCTCTGGTGGATGTGCATGGCGCTGCCCGGCTCCTTCGCGTGCGGCTTGGCCATGAAGGTCGCGTACATCTTGTGACGCAGCGCCGCCTCGCGCGCCGTGCGCTTGAACAGGAACGCCTGGTCGGCGAGGTCCAGGGCCTCGCCGTGCAGCAGGTTGATCTCCATCTGCGCCGGGCCGTCCTCGTGGATCAGCGTGTCGATCGCGATCTCCTGCGCCTCGCAGAACGCATAGATGTCGTCGAACAGCGGATCGAATTCGTTGACCGCGGCAATGCTGTAGGACTGGCGCCCGGGCTCGGCCCGCCCGGAGCGCCCCACCGGGGGCTTGAGCGGATAGTCGGCATCGATATTCGGCTCGATCAGGTAGAACTCGAGCTCGGGGGCGATCACCGGCTCCCAGCCGCGCTGCGCATACAGCTCGAGCACGTGCCGCAGCACGTGGCGCGGGGCCATCATGACGCGCCGGCCATCGGAGTAGAAACAGTCGTGGATCACCTGCGCGGTCGGCTCGGCCGCCCAGGGCACGACGCGCACGGTCTGCGGATCGGCCTTGAGCACGATGTCGATTTCCGCCGGGCTCATTGCCTCGCTGGTATCGGGTGGGTAGTCGCCGGTCACGGTCTGGAGGAAAATGCTCTCGGGCAGCCGCATGCCCTCGTCCTCGGCGAACTTCTCGGCCGGCATGATCTTGCCGCGCGCGATGCCGGCCATGTCGGGAATGATGGCCTCGACTTCCGAGATCCCGTGATCGCGGAAGAAGGTCTGGATTTCATTGGGCATGACTCACCTTCAGGTCCTGGCCCGGCAGGCAGCGCCAAACTCGGCGAACAGCGCGCGGGAAAACGGATTGCTCATCACGCGCCATTCCGGATGCCATTGCGTGGCGAGCGCGAAGCTCTTCGCGCTCTCGACCCGGAAGGCCTCGATCACGCCATCGGGCGCGCGCGCCTCGACGGTCAGCCCGGGACCGAGTTCACGCACACCCTGGCCGTGCAGCGAATTGACCATGACGCGCCCGGTGCCGGCGAGCGTGTGCAGCAGCCCGCCCGGCTCGAGCGATACCTCGTGCGCCGGCCCGTACTGCTGCTCGAGCGGCAGCGCCTCGTCGTCGCGGTGGTCCAGGAAGCCCGGCACTTCGTGCAGCTTCTGCCACAGCGTGCCGCCGAAGGCCACGTTCATCTCCTGGAATCCGCGGCAGATGCCGAGCACCGGTACGCCGGCGGCGACCGCCCGAGGGATCAGCGGCAGCGTGGTCTCATCGCGATGCGGATCGTGCAGCGTGCCGGACTCGCTCGGCTCGCCGCGGTAGTGGCGGGGTTCGACGTTCGAGGGGCTGCCCATGAACAGCAGCCCGTCGAGCGTCTCGAGCAGCGCTTCGAGCTGCAGCTCGCGGCCGATCGCGGGCACGATCAGCGGCAGGCCGCCCGCCGCATCCAGCACGGCGGTCAGGTACTTCTCGTTCACCAGATGATAGGGCTGGGACCCTAGCATCCGCCGGTCCGCCGGAATGCCGATGACAGGTCGATTACGGGTCATGGTGTTCAACAATATGTCCGGTGCGGATGCTGTATAGATATACAGACACGGCTGCCACCGGGGGGCTTTCGTCCTGAATCATTAGACCATAGCGCCCGACGGAAAGTCCTGCACAGCTGCGCGGGAGCGGCCACGCGTCACAGTCCGCGCTCCTATTCAAGCGATTGATAAAAAACCGCTTTTCTGGCATGAGTGGGTATGGCAGCGGGGCATGGATCGGGGCACGTCGAGAGTTATTACGGTGCGACGACGGCCCTGCCACCCGCACTGCCGCCCCTGGAAGGCGCGGCGCGTACGGATGTCTGTGTGGTCGGAGCCGGACTGGCGGGCTGCTCGGCGGCGCGCTCGCTGGCTGCGCGCGGGTACGGTGTGACGGTGCTCGAGGCCCGACGCATCGGATGGGGCGCCTCGGGGCGCAGCGGCGGGCAGATCATCGCCGGGCTCGCCATCGAGCAGGATCGACTCGAGCGCATCGTCGGCGCGCCCGATGCCCGCGCGCTCTGGGAACTCTCGGTTGAAGCGGTGCGCCGGCTGCGCGCCCGGATCGGCGAGCACGCCATCGACTGCGACTGGGTGGACGGGTTCATGCAGGCCGCGATCCGGCCGCGGCACTGGCGCGGCCTGCAGCGCTGGCACGAGGAACTGGCCGGGCGCTATGGGTATGAGGGCACCAGCCTGATTGGCCGCGAGGCACTGCGTGCGCTGCTGCCCTCCAAGCGCTACCTCGGCGCGTTGCATGACCGCAACGGCGGGCACCTGCATCCGCTGCGCTACACGCTCGGCCTCGCCACCGCCGCGCGTGCAGCCGGCGCAAGCTTCCACGAGGACAGTGCCGTGCAGGGCTTCAGCACGCAGGGCGAGCGGCTGCTGGTGCACACCGCGCACGGCACGCTCGAGTGCGCGCAGCTGCTGTTTGCCGGCAACGCCTGGCTCGGGGCGACAGTGCCGGCACTGCAGCGACGCCTGCTGAGCGTCGCGAGCTACATCATCGCCACCGAACCATTAGGTGCGCAGCGCGCGCAGGCGCTGATTGCCAACAATGCCGCGGTGGCGGACACCAACTGGGTGCTCGACTACTTCCGGCGCTCCGCCGACCACCGTCTGCTATTCGGCGGACGCGTCAACTACTCCGGTGTCGACCTGCGCGGCATCGCCCCGGCGACCAGCGCGCGCATGCTGCAGGTGTTCCCGCAGCTCGCCGGCACGCGCATCGAGTACGCGTGGGGCTGCCTGCTGGACATAACGCGCAACCGCGCTCCGGATTTCGGCCGCCTCGCCTCCAATGTCTATTACCTGCAGGGCTTCTCCGGCCACGGCATGGCGCTCGCGGGGCTCGCCGGCGAGCTCGTCGCAGAAGCGATCGCCGGCACGGCCGAACGGTTTGACGTGTTCGCGCGCATTCCGCACCGCGAATTCTCAGGGGGCCTGCTGCTGCGCCGCCCGACGCTGGCGCTCGCGATGCTGTGGTACCGGCTCCGGGATTGGCTGTGAGCGCTGCACTACGCCTATACTTCACGCGGGCTTGACATGGCTGGGCGGGCTCGATCCCGTCACTGAGGAAACATGGAGCCGACGGATACGGGGGGTGGCGACTACTTTCACAAGGTGGTCGACTGCCAGTGGGCATGTCCTGCGCATACCGATGTGCCGGAGTACATCCGGCTGATCGCGCAGGGCCGCTTCACGGACGCGTACATGGTCAACCGCGAGTCGAATGTCTTCCCAGGCATCCTTGGTCGCGTCTGCGACCGACCCTGCGAGCCGGCCTGCCGGCGCACCCGGATCGAGAACAAGCCGGTCGCGATCTGCCGCCTGAAGCGGGTCGCCGCCGATAACCGCGAAGACATCACGGCCCTGCTGCCGCGCGCCCCGCAGCAGAAGAACGGCAAGCGAGTCGCCTGCATCGGCGCCGGGCCCGCCTCGCTGACGGTCGCGAACGATCTGCTGCCGCTCGGCTACGAGGTCACGATCTTCGAGCAATACGCGGTCCCAGGCGGACTGATGCGGACCAATATTCCCGCGTTCCGCCTGCCGCAGAGCGTGCTGGACGAGGAGATCGGCTACATCCTCGACATGGGTGCGGACCTCAAGCTGAACTCGCCGGTCTCGAGCCTGCGCGCCCTGCTCGAGGGCGGCGGATTCGACGCGGTGTTCGTCGGCACCGGCGCGCCGCGCGGCAAGGAGCTGGACCTACCGGGCCGCTACGACAGCGAGCGCGTCCACATCGGCATCGCCTGGCTCGAATCCGTCGCGTTCAAGCACGTCGAGCGCATCGGCGAGCGCGTGCTGATCATCGGCGTCGGCAATACCGCCATGGACTGCTGCCGCAGCTCGCTGCGGCTCGGCGCGAAGTCCGTGAAGGTAATGGCGCGCAAGCCGCGCCAGTACTTCAAGGCCTCGGACTGGGAGCTGGAGGACGCCGAACAGGAGTCGGTCGAGATCGTCGTGAACCGCGCTCCCAGGAGCTTCGTAGTCGAGAACGGCGTGCTCAAGGGCATGCTGTTCGAGCAGCTCGAGCATGACCTCGTGAACGGCGAGATCGTGGCGACCCGCGTGACCGGCGAGGAGTTCTATCCGTGCGACGACGTGATCCTGGCCATCGGCCAGGAGAATGCGTTCCCGTGGATCGAACGCGACATCGGCATCGAATTCGACCGTTGGAGCATGCCCGCGGTGGACAAGACGACGTTCCAGTCCACCCGGCCGGAGGTGTTCTTCGGCGGCGATGCCGCCTTCGGGCCGAAGAACATCATCTGGTCGGTGGAACATGGCCACCAGGCCGCGATCTCGATCCATAAGCACTGTGCCGGCCTGCCGGTCCAGGAGCGCATGCCGCGCGGCGTCAGCTTGAGCAGCCGCAAGATGGGCATGCACGAGTGGTCCTACAAGAACGACTACAACCCGATCGAGCGGCGGCTGATGCCGCACGTGAGCCTCACCGAGCGCTTCAAGAAGATCAACATCGAGGTGGAGCTGGGCTTCAGTGCCGAGCAGGCGGCGCTCGAGGTGCAGCGCTGCCTGAACTGCGACGTGCAGACGGTATTCACCGCCAAACTCTGCATCGAGTGCGACGCCTGCATCGACATCTGCCCGGTCGACTGCCTGACCATCGCGCCCAATGGCACCGAGACGGAGCTGCGCTCGCGGCTCAAGGCGCCGGCCGTGAACCTCCGCCAGGCGTTGTACGTATCGGCCGAACTCCCGCAGACCGGCCGTGTGATGCTCAAGGACGAGGACGTGTGCGTGCACTGCGGTCTGTGCGCCGAGCGCTGCCCGACCGCCGCCTGGGATATGCAGAAGTCGACGATTCGGATTCCGCAAGCCGCCGACGAAGCCACGCGATGCCAAACCTGATCCGCTCCCCCGAACGGGTGAACGACTTCGTGATCAAGTTCGCGAATGTCAACGGCACCGGCTCGGCCAGCGCCAATTCACTGATCATGAAAGCCATCTTCCGGATGGGCGTCCCGGTCACGGGCAAGAACTACTTCCCGTCGAACATCCAGGGCCTGCCGACCTGGTACGAGATCCGCGTGACGCGCGCCGGCTATGCCGCGCGTGCCGGGCACGTGGACATCATGGTCGCGATGAATGCCGAGACCTACGCCAAGGATGTGCGCGAGGTCGAGGACGGCGGCTATCTGATCTACGACTCCACCTGGCCGCGCAGCGCGCTGCTGCAGCGCTCCGACATCACCGTGCTCGGCGTGCCGCTGGCGCAGCTCGTGAACGAGAGTTTCGATGGGGTGCGCAACCGCATCCTGCTCAAGAACATCGCCTATGCCGGCGTCGTCGCCGCGCTGCTCGACGTCGAGCTCGAGGTGATCAACGGCCTGCTGCGCGAGAGCTATGGCAAGAAGCCGAAGCTGCTGGATTCGAACAGCAAGGCGCTGCGTCTGGGATATGACTGGGCCAAGCAGCACCTCCCCTGCCCACTGCCGTTGCGGGTCGAGCGCCTGGATCGCACGCGCGGCCACATCATGATCGACGGCAACACCGCCGCGGGCCTCGGCTGCGTGTACGCCGGTGCGACGGTCGGAGCCTGGTATCCCATCACGCCGTCGACCTCGCTGATGGATGCATTCAAGGGCTTCTGCGAGCGCTATCGGGTGGACCCGCAGACCGGCGAGCACCGCTACGCCGTGATCCAGGCGGAGGATGAGCTGGCGGCGGTCGGCATGGTGCTCGGCGCGAGCTGGAACGGCGCCCGCGCGTTCACGCCTACCAGCGGCCCGGGCATCTCGCTGATGAACGAATTCGTCGGCCTGGCATATTACGCCGAGATTCCGTGCGTGATCTTCGACGTGCAGCGGGTCGGTCCCTCGACCGGCATGCCGACCCGCACCCAGCAGGGCGATATCCTGCTGTGCGCGTACGCCTCGCACGGCGACACGCGGCACGTGCTGCTGTTTCCCGCCAATCCTGAGGAATGCTTCTACATGGCGGTCCAGGCCTTCGACCTCGCGGAACGGCTGCAGACCCCGGTATTCGTGCTCTCCGACCTGGACATCGGCATGAACGACTGGATGTGCCCCGACCTGCAATGGGACGAGAGCTACCGGCCCGACCGCGGCAAGGTGCTCACGGCCGAGGAGCTCGCGAGCCTCGACAAGTTCCACCGCTACACCGACCGCGACGACGATGCGATCACCTACCGCACGCTGCCTGGCGTCAGCCCCAAGGGCGCCTACTTCACACGCGGCTCGGGCCACAACCAGTACGGTGGCTACACCGAGGATTCCGCCGAATACCAGGTGGTGCTCGACCGACTGAAGCGCAAGTTCTCCACCGCCACCCGCTACGTGCCCAAGCCGGTGCTGATGGGTTCGGGCCAGAACCAGGTCGGCATCGTCAGCATCGGCAGCTGCGACGGCGCCGTGCGCGAGGCGATGGACGTGCTCGCGCGCCAGAACATCCACGTCGATTACCTGCGGATCAAGGCGTTCCCGTTCGAGCTGGAAGTCGAGGCCTTCCTGAACACGCACACGATGGTGTTCGTGGTCGAGCAGAACCGCGACGCGCAGCTGCGCGCGCTGCTCACGCTCGAAACCCCGGTCGAGAAATCGCGGCTGCGCTCCATCCTGAACTACAGCGGACTGCCAATGTCCTGCCTGCCGATCGTCGATGGCATCCGCACGGTGCTCGCCGAGGCGCCGCGGCTGAGCGCGGTGAATACCAAGAGTCCACACTAACGAGCACGCCATGTCATTCATCACCAAGCCCCGCGTCAATCATCCGTCGGCGCCCACCAACGCTCTGGGGATGACCCGCCGCCAGTACGAGGGCAGCATGTCCACGCTGTGCGCCGGCTGTGGCCACGATTCGGTGACGGCCGCGATCGTGGAGGCCTGCTGGGGGCTGGATCTGCGGCCCGAGCAGCTGGTCAAGCTCTCCGGCATCGGCTGTTCCTCGAAGACCACGACCTATTTCGTCGGCGGAGCGCACGGCTTCAACTCGGTCCACGGCCGGATGCCTTCCATCGCCAGCGGGGCGAATGCCGCCAACCGCGAGCTGACCTACATCGGGGTGTCGGGCGACGGCGATTCGCTCTCGATCGGCCTAGGGCAGCTCGTGCACGTGATCCGGCGCAACATCAACATGCTCTACCTGATCGAGAACAATGGCGTGTACGGCCTGACCAAGGGGCAGTTCTCGGCCTCCGCGGACATCGGCAGTCAGGCCAAGAAAGGTGACGTCAACCAGACGCCGCCGATCGATCCCGTGCTGCTGGCGCTCACGCTCGGTGCGACGTTCGTCGCACGCAGCTTCTCAGGCGACAAGGCGCAACTCGTGCCCCTGATCCAGGCCGGAATGCGTCACAACGGCTTCGCGCTGATCGACGTGCTCTCGCCCTGCGTGACCTTCAACGACCACGAGGGCTCCACCAAGAGCTATACCTTCACGCGCGAGCATTATCACGCCGCGGTCGAGGCCGACTTCGTCCCTCCCGCGGAGCCGATCGCGGTCGACTATGCGGGCGGGGAAGCCGTGCCAGTGCAGCTGCACGACGGCAGCCGCGTGGTGCTGCGCAAGTTGAGCGAAGGTTACGATCCGCGCGATCGCGGCGCGGCCTACAGCTTCATCGAGAGCCGGCTGCGTCAGAACGAATACGTGACCGGACTGATCCACATCGACGAGAGTTCCAGCACCGAGTTCCACACCCTGAACCGCACCAGCGCCGTGCCATTGAACCGCCTGCCGTACGAGCAGCTGGTCCCCGGCCGCGCCGCACTCGAGCAGCTGCTGGCGCGGTATCGATGATGCGCATCGGGCTGGCGCTCGCGCTGCTCGGCTGCCTCGCGCTCGCCGGTTGCGGGCTGGCCGGTACCGCCGCCAGTACCGCCGCTGGCGCGGCCAGCGAGGCGCAGCAAGCCCGGGACGCACAGCGTAC
>CAZGVE010000038.1:0-30310 GCA_964528845.1 uncultured Steroidobacteraceae bacterium
TGGTCAGCGGCTTACATAATGCGCAATAGGCCTGGCGCGCATGCCCATCCAGGCTCCAAATCGACAGCGCTTTTCAACGGCGCTATGCTTATTGGGAATCAAGTTCAGGCACAGGTTCGAGGGGATGTCATGAACAAGAACAAGAGCGCATTCGCGAGGCTGGCCTGCCTGCTCGCGTTGCTGGTGCCACTTTTGGCGCCTGCGTTCCCGGTCTACCCGCCCTCTGCAGGAGCCGCCGCTGATGTCGGTGGGACGCAAGTGCCGAATTGCTCGAGCGTCAATCAGCCGTCCCATGCCGCCTGCGCGACCGGCGGCTCCGGCATTGCAGGTGACGGGCTTGCCTATGTGGCATCCGCCTCGAGCTCCGCGTCCCTCGGTAGCGGTGACCTGGTCGTTCAGGCGAGTGTGACCGGCGACATCAACACCAACCCGGGCGGCGTAGCCGCCCTGACCGACACGCTATTCTTCCATGGGACTGTCGCGCCAGGCGCGCGACTGATCGTCAATCTGACCGCCGGCGGAGGTCTGGCAGGCACCGCGCAGGCGGACCTGAACTTCACCGGTTTCTGGGCCGATGGTGGCTCCTTCACGCACACTCAGGCCAGCACCCTTCAGCTCGGCTCGTCCTGCATTACAGACCCGGTATCGACGGTCGTCACGTGCGAGACCAGCAGCGGCGGCGCGCTCGACGTCAACGTGAACCTGCCGCTGTCGCTGCTTGGGAACGGCTACAACTTCGTCGCGAACCTTTCCTGTCAGGCATATGGAGGAGTGACGCCGGGCAGCTGCAGTTACGATGACCCGTTTACCGTGACCCTGCCACAGGGCGTTACGTTTACCTCCGCCTCGGGTGTGTTTCTGACTTCCCCCGTACCACTCCCCGCATCCGCGTGGCTGCTGCTGAGCGGGTTGGGCGGATTCGCGCTGTTAGGTCGGCGTAGAGGCGTGAAGGAAGCTAAAACCGCAAGCTGACCGTCGCTCCCCCGCCCGGTGTCTCGTCGATGTTCACCGTTGCGCCATGTACCGTGGCAATCTGGCGCACCAGGGTGAGACCAACGCCGCTTCCCTGTCGCTTGGTCGTGAAGAACGGGACGAACACCTTCTCCCGCTGATCTGACGCAATACCGGGGCCGTTGTCGGCCACCGCGATGACGGTTCGCCCGCCGGCCTCTCGATGGGCGGACAGGCTGATGCGGCCTTCGCACCCGTCGCGTAGCGCCTCCATCGCGTTGCGCATCAGATTGATCAGCGCCTGATCGAGTAACTCGATGTCAGCTGCGATTTCCAGTGTCTCGGGCGCTATCGACAAGGACAGATCCACATTGCGCGCGGCCAGCTCCGTGGCCAGCAATCGCTGCAGGCGGGAGAAAACGCGGCGTACCGGCGTGATCTCGATCTTGGGTATCATTTGCCGGGTGAGTCGTCGGTGGTTCTGCACGAAGTGCAGCAACCCCTCACTGCGGCGTGCGATCGTGTCCAGCGCCTCGCTGGTATCGGTCAGCGTCGCGCGGCGCGGGTCGCCCTCCAAGACACCCGTCAGTGACTCCGCCACCAGAGCCTGCGCAGTGGCGGCAAGGGAAGTGATCGGCGTCAACGAATTGATGACCTCATGCGCCATCACGCGGATCACAGTCTGCCAAGCCGCGAGTTCCTGCGCGGTGAGCTCCGTTTCGATATTCTGAAGTGAGAGCAGGCGCTGGCGCACGCCCGACATCGTCAGGCCCGTGGCTGCAACCTTCAGCTGCAAGGTCCCAGACGAACGCTCCATCTTGAGGATGGCGCTGTCCCCTGGTTTCAAGGCCTCCAATCCGATCGCAAAGCCCGCACCATGGCGTGCAGCTTGACCTAAGTCGCTGCAGGCAGTCTCGAACAGCCTGCGCGCCGCCAAGTTAAGCAGCTGGATTGTCCCGCGTTCATCAATCATCACCAGTGCCACCGGCACATGCGCGATCAGGGTCTGCAGGTATTGAGCCTGTTCCTCGCGCTCCGCTCTTCCCAAGCGCAATTGATTCACGACGCGCGTCATGGCGGCGCTGAGGTCGCCGAACGCTGCATCGGTGGAAAGTGCCGAAAAGGTGACCGACGCATCGTCGAACGCCACGGCGCCAAGAAATCGCGCCATCTCGCGCCCGGATCGGTTGACGAAATGCAGCAGCGTCACCACCTGCGCGACACTCGCGGCGGACACCATCAGAATCGTGACATACCAGCCGGTGTGCGTGAGGCTCCAGGCGAGCAGCGCGAGGGTCGCAACCAGCGCCAACACTCGCAGCACGATGCCAAGCTGGAAGCGGCTATAAGCCATATTTCTCCATTCGGCGATACAGTGAGGTGCGCGTGAGACCCAGGGCCTGCGCGGCGCGGCTCACATTATTCTGGTGCCGCTCGAGCGCACGGATGACGGCGGCCTTTTCGACTGCATCCAGCGGCGCGACTTCAGCGGAAAATTCCTTCTGCGTCTCGGCTTCGGTCAGCGGAAAATCGGCAGGACCCAATAGATCGCCATCGCTCAAGATTACCGCACGCTCCACGGCATGGCGCAGTGCGCGCACATTCCCGGGCCATGTCCACTCCGTCAGTCTCGCAATCAGCGCCGCTGACAGGCGCTTGGGTGGAAGATTGTATTTCTGCGAATAAAGGGCCGCATAGTGCTCCAGCAGCAGCGGAATATCCTCCCTGCGCTCACGCAAGGGCGGCAATGTCAATTCCACGGTATTGATCCGGTAGAGCAGATCCTGGCGGAACCGGTCCTCATCGGATAGTCGTTCGCGGCTCAAATTCGTCGCACAGATCAGCCGTACGTCGATGGATTCTGATCTTTCCGCGCCCACCGGCACCACTTCGCGCCGCTCCAGCGCGGTCAGCAGCTTGCTCTGCAGGTGCAATGCCACATTACCGATCTCATCGAGAAAGAGAGTGCCCCCGGTCGCCGCTCGCAGCAATCCAGTCCTATCCGCCTTGGCGTCGGTAAAGGCTCCGCGACGATGACCAAATAATTCACTCTCGAAGAGCTGTGGCGACAGTGCGCCCAAGTCCACGCGCAGGAACACCTCGTTGGCGCGCCCCGACAGCCGGTGAATTTCGCGTGCGACCAGTTCCTTGCCGGTACCGTTCTCGCCCAGGATCAGGACATTGGCGTCGGTGGGTGCGGCGCGGCGGATCGCGCTGAATATCTTCAGCATCGCGGGCGCAGTACCGATCATCCCCGATTCCAGGTGTGTGGCGGCCGCAAGTCCGAGATTGCGTTGGCGCAATTCCCTGGATTCCATCCGCGAGCGACGCAGATTGAGCGCGGCGATCATCGTTGCGACCAGGCGCTCGTTCTCCCAAGGCTTGGTGACGAAATCGGCAGCGCCTGTCTTCATGGCTTCGACTGCCAGTTCGACGCCGCTGTGCGCGGTCACCAACACCACTACTGCCTGGGGGTCGATGGCCAGCACTTCGGCCAGGCGCGCCATCCCTTCGGCACCGTCGTCGGCGCCGGCCCGGAAGTTCATGTCCAGCAGCAATACGTCGAAGCCCCCGCGCCGTGTGATCGCGGCCAGCTCGGACGGGTCCTCGAGGGTCTGCACCTCCGTGAAGTGCCGTTTCAATAGGAGCCGGGCGGCCTGGAGGATGTCCTCGTTGTCATCCACGACCAGCACGCGGGCATCAAATGGGGGCGCAGGCAAGGCAATGTCCGTATGCGTACAGGTGTCCGCCACAGTGTACGCATGCGTACAACCACGGCCAAATGGAAATTTATGTCATTGAAATATAACAAGAAATAGTTGGCACGGCGCCTGCTATAGAAAGCACATGAGCACCAATATGGACCGAGCCATCGCCGCGAAGCCCCGATGGCGCGTGTACGCGTTGGTCGCGACCGCGATCGTCTTGATGGTTGGAATCGCGCTCTGGGTTCTGGGCGGCGCCAGGGGCAATGTTTATCGGGTGCCGCTGAACCGGCTGACCATCGCGACCGTCACCGAGGGACCGTTCGAGGATTACATCGCGGTCCGAGCTGCCGTGGCGCCCTTCATCATCGATTACCTGACGACCGACCAGGGTGGCACGGTAAAGCAGCTGCTCGTGGAAGACGGCGCGATGGTCAGATCGGGCCAACCGCTGATCATCCTTTCCAATCCGGCGCTGCAGCTCCAGGTCGCGGCTCAGCAGCTCACCTTCGAACAGAGCCGATTCAAATACGAACATGATCTGCTGGATATCGAACATCAGATCAGCAGGCTGAAGAACGATCTGGCGCGCGACAAGATTCTGCTGGACGGCAATGCCATTGCTCCCAGCACTTACCAGCAGGAAGAAGAAGAATACGGCTACTACGTGCGGCTGCGCGATGCGACGATCGCCTCGCGCGAAGTCGAACAGCGTGTCCGTACCACCCAGCTTGCAGGCGCCGCTCCCGGTGAACGCGCGCGCGTCAATGTTGCCAACGCCGGCGTGGAGGCCCTTACCATCCGCGCACCGATGGACGGCCAGCTCACCGCGCTGGATGCCGAAGTCGGTCAGTCCAAGGCGCAGGGAGCAGTGCTCGGGCAGGTCAACTCCGCCGACCGCTTCAAGCTCACCGCGCAGGTGGATGAGTTCTATCTGAGCCGCGTCACCTTGGGCCAGACCGCCCTGTTCAGTGTCGAGGGCCGCGATTACCGGGGCAAGGTCGCCAAGGTCTATCCCCAGGTTGCGAGCGGCGAGTTCAAGATCGACCTGTATTTCGACGGTGCGTCGCCTAGCGGCATCCATGTCGGCCAGGCGATCGACCTGAAGGTCGAACTGGGCGGCGCCGGCCGCGCCGTGCTGCTGCCCAACGGTCCCTTCTATCAGGACACGGGCGGTAACTGGGTGTTCGCGTTGGATTCCAGCGGACACTATGCGACGCGCCGCAACGTGCGGCTGGGCCGCCGCAACCCCGACTTCGTCGAAGTGGTGGATGGCCTGAGGCCGGGAGACAAGGCGATTGTTTCAGGCTATGAGGCCTTCATGAAAATGGATCGCGTCGAATTCGAAAAGCCTGAAGGCAACTAGCAGAGGCACCGCATGATAACGCTGAAGAATCTGGCCAAGGTCTATCGCACCACCGAGGTGGAGACGACCGCGCTGCGGGACCTGAACCTGGAGATCCGTACCGGCGAGTTCGTCGCGGTGATGGGGCCGTCCGGTTGCGGCAAGTCCACTTTCCTCAATATCGTCGGCATGCTCGATGGCCCCTCGGCGGGTGAATACTGGTTCGACGGCCAGAACATCGCCGGCTACTCGGAGCCCAGGCTCGCGCAGCTGCGCAAGAACGCGATCGGCTTCGTATTCCAGAGCTTCAACCTGATCGATGAGCTCAGTGTGCGCGAGAATGTCGAGCTCGCGCTGCTCTACCATGGCGATGTATCAGCGGGCGAACGGCGCAGGCGCGCCGATGAGGCGCTCGAGCGCGTGCACATCGCTCATCGCGCCCGCCACATGCCCTCGCAGCTCTCCGGCGGTCAGCAGCAGCGCGTCGCCGTGGCGCGCGCCGTCGTCGCGCGACCGAAGCTGATACTGGCCGACGAGCCCACGGGCAATCTGGACACCGCAAACGGCGAGGAGGTGATGCAGCTCCTCGCCGAACTGAACGATGAGGGCACCACGATCGTGATGGTGACGCACTCGCATTCCCATGCCGAGAACGCCCATCGCATCGTGAACCTGCTGGACGGCGCGATCGTGACCGAAAGCATTCGCCAGGTGCTCTAGGAGGGGTCATGATCCGCAACTATCTGACCGTCGCGCTGCGCAACATGGTGCGGCACAAGCTCTACAGCATCATCAACATTGCGGGCCTGGCAGTGGGCCTCGCCTGCGTGCTCTTCATCGTCCTGTTCCTGCGCGACGAGTTGTCCTTCGACCAGTGGCTGCCGGGCACCGAACATCTCTACCGGGTGGAGCAGACCGTGCTCCCGCCGGGTCGTCCGCCCCTCGCGATGGCGGCCATCTCCTTCCCGATGCCCGCCGCGATGAAGGACGAGATCCCGGAAATCACCGGGATGACCAGGATCTGGGAGGAGGAGTTTACGTTCACGACCGGCGATCGGCAATTCCTCGAGACTTCGGTCGATCTCGTCGACCCCAGCTTCTTCCAGATCATCAGGCTGCCTCTGCTGGCTGGCGATCCGGAGCAGGTGTTCCGTCAGCCGGAATCCATCGTGCTGTCACAGTCGGCGGCACGCAAGTACTTCGGCAACGCCGACCCCATCGGCAAGACCATCAGTACCGGTCGGGGATGCGACGAGGGCGACATTGCCTGCATTGACAGCACGATTTCACTGAAGGTGACCGGGGTGGTGCGCGACATTCCGCATAACTCCCAGTTGAAGGGGGAGTTCTTCATCCCCAACAACTCCCTGGCGGACCGTTATCCACAGAAGGCAAAGCAGAACTGGCTCTCGCAGAACGGCTATGGCTATCTGGTGCTGGCTCCGGGCGCAGATCCGCAAACAGTGATCGCCAAGACCGCGCCGATCCTGAATCGCGCGTTGACCGGCGATCTGCACAAGCTCGGCATCAACCTGACCGGCGAGCAGGCCTATCTGCTGCACCTGACGCCTTTCGCGAAGGTACATCTCGACTCGAGCCGCTGGCTCTACAACATGACGCCTCCCGGAAGCCGGGCGACTGTCTATGGTATCGCCGCGATTGGCGTGTTGATCCTGCTCGTGGCCTGCTTCAACTTCATGAATCTTGCCACCGCTCGCGCGCTGCTGCGGGCGCGGGAAATCGCGCTGCGCAAGACCATGGGCGCCCGCCGCGGTCAACTCGTCACGCAATTCCTGGGCGAGGCCGTACTGATGGCCCTGCTGGCGCTGCTGCTGGCCCTGGCGCTCGGAGAAGTGCTGCTTCCGGGATTCGACACCTTTCTGCAACGACCGCTCACGTTCAACTACTTCACCGACTGGCCTTTGGTGGTGTTGATACTGGCCATCGCGGTGGCCTCCGGCCTGGTAGGGGGCATTTATCCGGCCCTGGTGTTGTCCGGCTTCCGGCCGGCCTCGGTGCTGCGCGCGAATACCTCCGGCCAGAGCGGGTCGGGACGGTTGCGCACGATTCTGGTCGTGCTGCAGTTCGCCGTTTCGATCGGGCTTGGCATCGCCTCACTGGTGGTGTTCAGCCAGATCCGCTTCGCGCGCAATGTCGACCTGGGATTCAATCGGGACAATGTACTGATCGTCGACGGCCACGGCCGCCTGACCGGCGAGGGGCGCCAGAGCTTCGTGCAGGCGGTGCGGTCCCATCCGGGAGTGCTGGCTGTGGGCCTGGGGGAGTTTGAGCCTTTCGAGACCGGACAGTCTCTGGTCAATGTGATGGTCCCCGGACAGCCCGATGTGATTCTGCTGAATGAGATCGGCGCGAATCCCGACATCCCCGCCGTCTACGGCATGAAGCTGGTCGCCGGACGCCTGCTGTCCGATGACCGCGCCGAGGACAAGCTGTACAGGACGGATCTCTTGAAGGGGGATCCGCGCAATGAAGGCCACAATGTCCTGGTCAATGTAGCTGCCGCTGCGCGGATGGGGTTCACGCCGCAGCAGGCGATCGGAAAGACCGTCCTGTTCGGCAATAATCACGTGACCATCGTCGGCGTGCTTGCCGACGCCAAATATGGCGGCGCCCGTGAGCCGGTCAAGCCTACGGCCTTCAGCTACTATCCCGAGCGTTCCGCGGAACTCGTCGTGCGTTTGCGCAGTGACATGATCCCCCAAACCTTGAGCTTCATCGACAAGAGCTGGCACAGCTTCGCTCCGATCACGGCGGTCAACCGTCACTTCCTGGACGACAAGTTCGATAAGCTGTATGCCGCCGACGAGCGGCAGGGAGCGATGTTCGGCATCTTTGTCGCGATCGCGATATTCATCGCCTGCCTCGGGCTGTTCGGACTGGCCGCGTTCACCGCGGGGCGCCGCACCAAGGAAATCGGCATCCGCAAGGTGTTCGGAGCGAGCACCCGCGATGTGGTACTCCTGCTCATATGGCAGTTCTCGATACCCGTGCTGATCGCCAACGTCATCGCCTGGCCGCTGGCGTGGTATTACCTGAAGGGCTGGCTCGAGGGCTTTGCCTACCGCATTTCACTGAGTCCGCTGCATTTCGCGGGGGTCGGCGGGGTCGCGCTGGTGATCGCATGGGGAACCATCTTCGTGCACGCCTGGCGTGTGGCCCGTGCCAACCCCATTAACGCGCTACGCTATGAGTAGGATCGGGATACTGTTGATTCTCCTGCTGACCGGCTGCGCGACGCCGGTGCCCCGCGCGTTGCCGCCAACGCTCGTGCCGGACAGTCTTGCCGGCACCGTGCGCTCGGGATCGCCGGTCTGGCCCGATCCGTACTGGTGGCGCGGATTTGGAGACGCTCAACTGACCTCCCTGGTCGAGCAGGCTCAGGTGCAGAATCGCGATCTCGCCATCGCTGCAGCACGGGTGACGCAGGCGGAAGCCCAGAGCAGCATTCAACGATCGGCCCTGTTCCCTGAATTCTCCGGGGGACCCGACTATCAGGCCGGCGGCTGCAGAGGTCTGTCGTGCCGGCAATATGCAGCTGGCAAGACTTTCGGTCTGCAGTTCAGCGCCAGCTATGAACTCGATTTCTTCGGGCTGGCACGCGACAATGTGCGCGCTGCCAGCGAACAGCTGAAAGCCGCACGCTTCGCGCAGCAGTCCGTGGCGCTCACAGTTACTACCAGCGTCGCCAGGCAATATCTGACCGTGCTGTCGCTCCGGCGGCGCGTAGCCATCGCCAATGAGTATATCGATGCGATCAACAGCATTCTGGAGGTGATCAGGCTGCGAGTGAAGGCAGGCGCGGCGTCCCACCTTGACCTGGCGCGGGAACAGGCTCAGCTCGAGGCGGTGCAGGCGCAGCTTCCTTCGCTCGAGACACTCGAGAGGCAGGCGCTCTATGCGCTGGCGGTACTTTTGGGAAGGCCACCGGAAGGCTTCGACATCAGCCTTGCGGAACTGGACGCGGTGCTGGCGCCCGCCGTCGGGGTGGGGGTTCCGTCAGACCTGCTGCTGCGTCGACCGGACATCGCGCAGGCCGAGGCTAATCTCGCCAGCGCGCACGCCAATGTCGATGCGGCGCGCGCCGCGTTCTTGCCGCAGGTGTCCCTGACCGGCGCCGGCGGCACCTTGAGCGGCGCGATCGGAACGCTGTTGCAGGCTTCGACATTTGGCTACACCTATGGCGCGGCCCTGCTGCAGACGATCTTCGACGGCGGCAAGCGCATCGGCGAGAAGCGCGTGGCCGAGGCGACCGAAAAGGAGTACATCGCCGCCTATCAGAGTGCGGCCCTCAGCGCCTATTCCGATGTCGAATCCTCACTTGTCGAGGTGGCCAATACCGGCCGTGCGGAAAGCCATCTGCGGAGCCTGATCACCGCCGCGCAGGAAGCATTCGAGATATCGGAGCTGCAATATCGGCAAGGTGCCGCTGACCTGCTTACGGTGCTGCAAGCACAGCAGACCTTGTTTTCGGCCGAGGACCAACTGGCCCAGACGGTGCTCGCCAACCGTCTGGCGTCTATCCATCTGTACGAAGCCCTCGGCGGAGGGTGGGTCGAGAAGCCCGAAGAGCGCACGCAGCTCGCGCAGCTTCCGTGAGCACCCGACGATCGCATTGATGGTGCGTCGACGCTCGGGATATGATCCAAGCTGCCGCCGTGGTCCCCCACGAACTGTTCGTACCGGAGAGTTCCTTGAAATCCTCAAAAGCGGTTGCGATTCGGCTGCTCATGCTGCTTGGCATGCTTGGTACGGGCGCCGGTCTGGCTGCGACGCCGACGGAACAGCAGGCGATCGTCCAGACCGGGAATGGTGGTCCGGATGTGCTGCATATGCAGAAGGTACCGGTGCTGGAACCCGGCGAGGGCGAGGTATTGATACGGGTATATGCGGCGGCAGTGAATCCGACAGACTGGAAGGCGCGGATCGGCGGGGCGGGACGCCCGCCGGTGACCGGCAGCATCATTCCGGGTGTGGACGTCGCCGGCGTGATTGAGAAGCTCGGCAGCGGTGTAGGCGCGCTGAAGGTCGGCGCGCCGGTGTTCGCCGTTATTTCGCGCAGCCCTGGCGTCTTGAACGGTGGCTACTCCCAGTTTGCCGTGGCCACCGTGGCCAATGTGGTTCCGAAGCCGCCGACCACGACGTATGCGGAAGCGGCCGGCCTGGGCATTGCGACCATCACCGGAGTGCGGGCCGTCGATGAGACCAAGGTATCCAGCGGCCAGCGGGTACTGATCACCGGGGTTGCCGGCGGCGT
The DNA here is from genome assembly GCA_964528845.1 of uncultured Steroidobacteraceae bacterium. Classification (GTDB taxonomy): domain Bacteria; phylum Pseudomonadota; class Gammaproteobacteria; order Steroidobacterales; family Steroidobacteraceae; genus FEN-1191. Next base: position 10,277 of record CAZGVE010000038.1, read on the forward strand.
GGGCAGCGCGGCAGCGCAGGCAGCCAAGGCGAGGGGCGCCTACGTGATAGGCACCGCCACGGCGCAGCACGATGCCTACCTCAAATCCATCGGCGTCGATGAAGTGATCGACTACACGCAGGGCAAATTCGAGGACCATATCAAGGACGTGGACGTCGTCATCGACACCGTCGGCAGCGACACCGCGGAACGCGCGCTGACCACCGTCAAGAAGAATGGATTGTACGTCAGTGTCGCGGCACGAGGCCTCGAGGCGAAATGCGCTGCAGCGCAGGTCCAATGCATGAGCCGCGACGCCACGTCCGGCCTGCAGAGAAGCTGGTACGACGAGATCAGCACACTCGCGAGCACTGGCCGGCTCAAGGTGAAGGTCGAATCCGCCTTCCCGCTGGTTCAAGCCGGCCACGCACAGGAGCTCAGCGAGCAAGGCCACACGGAAGGCAAGATCGTTCTGATCGTAGATTCGAAGCGGGCCAACCGGAAGTAAGGGCCCGTACCGCTCCCCACCGGATTGTTCTCGAGGAAACCCGCAATGTCCTATTCGGCAGACATCCTATCTGCACTTCAGGGCGTCTCTACGGCAACACTGACCACGGTGCTGCTCAAGAAGGGGCTCCGGAATGTGTGGATACGGGGTGCCAGGGAGCTCAATGCAAAGCCAGGCCGAATCGTGGGACCCGCCTTCACACTTCGGTTCGTCCCTGCGCGGGAGGATCTGGCGACGCCGGAATCCTGGGGATCGCCGATCTCCACGCGCGCCGCTATCGAGGCGATGCCGCCAGGGTGCGTGGCGGTCGTGGATGCGATGGGTGTGCAGGATGCCGGCATCTTTGGCGACATCCTGTGCGCACGGATGGTGAAGCGGGAACTTCTGGCGCTCGTTACCGACGGGGTGGTCCGCGACATTGAAGGCGTGGAGAGTACCGGCCTGCGGGTGTTTGCGAGCGGCGTTGCAGCACCGGCCTCGGTCGCCGGACTGACCTTTGTGGCCTGGCAGCAGCCGATCGGATGCGGCGGAGTTGCGGTGTTTCCCGACGATCTGATCGTCGCGGATCGCGATGGCGCCGTGGTGATCCCCAAGGCACTCGTGGAGGCCGTCGTGCCGCTGGCGGTCGAGCAGGAGCGCTACGAGGGCTGGGTCATGCGAGAAGTGGGCAGGGGCGTGCCGCTGCCCGGTCTCTACCCGCCGGATGCCGAGACCGCGGCACGGTACAAGGCGTGGAAGGGCTGAATACCTGAGTGTTTGACAGGATCCTGAACGTGCAATCACACCTGCCAGGCCTTGAGTCGCGACTCCCATTGAACGACGGGCAGTCGATCCCTGCGCTGGGATTGGGCGTCTATCAATCGCCGGCGGGCCGCATCACCTATGAATCGGTCTCACATGCGCTGAGCGTGGGATATCGGCATATCGATACGGCTGCCATTTACGGCAACGAGTCCGACGTCGGACGGGCAATCCTGGATTCGGGCATTGCGAGATCCGAAGTGTTCGTCACCACCAAGCTCTGGAACCAGCAGCAGGGCTATGATTCGGCCCTGAAGGCCCTTGATCGGAGCCTTGCGCTGCTCAAGATGGAGTACGTGGATCTGTACCTGGTACATTGGCCCGTACCCGGAAAGCGTGATGATTCCTGGCGTGCTCTCGAGAAGTTGAAGGCGGACGGGCGAGCAAAGTCGATCGGCGTCAGCAACTATACCGTACACCATCTGCAGGACCTGCTCTCGAAGTCGAAAACGGTACCGGCCGTCAATCAGGTCGAATTCAGCCCGTTTCTGTATCAGAAGGATCTCCTCACGTTCTGCAAAGCGCACGCGATACAGCTGGAAGCCTACAGTCCATTGGCCAGGGGGGAACGCTTCAAGGATCCCACGCTGGTCGACATTGCAAAGCGCCACCGGAAGTCGCCCGCACAGATCATGGTGCGATGGGCCCTGGAGCTGGGCCTCGTCGTCATTCCAAAATCGGTACGGCCGGGACGGATCCTCGAGAATGCGAGTGTGTTCGATTTCGAGCTCAGCCCGATGGATCGCGAGCGCCTGGCCGGACTGAACGAGAACCTGCGAACCGATTGGGATCCCACCGATACCCCGTAAGCGGAGGATGCTGGCTGCAGGTTGGGTCAGGGGCCCTCCGCGCGGTCGGGCTTGTTCTCGCCGTGGCGTTTGGGCTCGCTGCCTGTAGCTCCATGCCTTTGCTTCCACGCCATGGCGCTGACACACCTGCCATGCGTGCGGCATTTCACGCGGCGCTGGCCCGTGTCGGGCAGGCGGGTGCGATGCCGGTGGACCCGCCAGCCCTGCGTGCCTACGCGATCTATCCTTATCTCATCGCCGCGCGATTGCAGGCCGCGCTGTCGGGACGGCCAGTCGTCGGCGTCGAGCGCCAGCTCGACGTAGACATCGCGGCTTTTCTGAATGAGCACCGTGGTGAACCGGTCGGGCGCGCGCTCGCACATCGCTGGCTGCTGAGCCTGGCGATGCGCCAGCAATGGTCGACCTATCTCTCACAGGCCGCAGCCTTGGAGGCGGCGGCAGATGATCCGGTCCTGGCGTGCGATACGCTCAGCGCGCGGCTCGCGACCGGGGCGACGGGCACCGAGAGCGACGAGGGCGACCTGGCATCGGCGGCGCTTATGGTGTGGAGCGAGCCGCACGAGCAGCCAGCAGCCTGTGACGGGGTATTCGAATGGCTGCACCAGCAGGGCCTGCTGACGCCAGATCGTGTCGAGACCCGGGCGCGCGCAGCGCTGGCGGCGGGAAATGTGGGGCTGGGGCTCAAGCTCGCGGCGCAGCTGCCCGCTGTACAGGCCGAGCCGCTGCAGCAGTGGGCTGCGCTGCTGCAGCACCCGCGGGCGCTGCTCGAAGCTCTCGCGCAGAGCCCAACGATGCCAGTCGAGCCGGATGCGCTAGTGGCAGGAGTAGGACGGCTCGCGCTGTCGGATTCACTTGCCGCCGCGTCGGTGCTACCTGCACTTCTGATGCGGCCAGACATCGCTTCTGACACAGCAGCGCAGCTACAGCGCTCAGTTGCACTCGGCCTTTCCTATGACCATGCGCCCGCCGCCGCGGTAGCACTGCAGGCGGTGCCCGAGGCGGCGCGCGATGACGCCGTGCGCGAATGGGGTGTTCGCATTGCGCTGTGGAGCGGTTCCTGGCCGCAGGTGCTCAGCTGGCTCGATCAATTCCCTGCGCCCATCGCCGCCGAGCCACGATGGCGCTATTGGCGGGCGCGGACGCTCGAGGCTGGTGCTGGCCAGACTGGCGCCGGCGAGGCTGGCACCGCGCCGCTGCTGACTGGGCTCGCAGGGCTGCGTGACTACTATGGGTACCTGGCTGCCGATCGGTTACAGCTTCCCTACAACCTGCAGGCGCATGCTACGCCCGCGGACCCACGGGTGCTTTCAGGGCTCCTGACGTGGCCTGGACTGATCCGCGCGCGTGAGCTCTTCGAGTGCGGACTTACCGACGCGGCGGGGTTCGAGTGGGCGGTGTCGATGCAGGGGGCCACGATCGCGCAGCGCATTCAGGCCGCGCGGCTCGCAGAGGACTGGGGCTGGTACCAGCGGGCCATCGCGGAGCTCGGGCGGGCGGATGATCTCGATGACGTCGCTCTGCGCTATCCGCGCCCGTTCACCGATCTGGTGGCCGGCGCGAGCGCGTTCACCGATGTGCCGGCAGACTGGCTGCTCGCGGTGATGCGGCAGGAGAGTCTGTTCCGCGTCGATGCGGTGTCGCGCGCCAATGCGCGGGGCCTGATGCAGCAGCTGCCGAGCAGCGCCTCCGCGGTGGCGCAGCGCTGGCATGTCACGCTGAAAGGCTCCGATGGCCTGTTCGATCCCGCGACCGCGGTAACGCTCGGGGCTGCGCAACTGCGCGAGCTGCTCAATCAATACGATGGCGCGATCGTGCTCGCGCTCGCCGCCTACAATGCGGGCGCTGCCACGGTCACGCGTTGGCGGCCGGCGCAGCCGATGGACGCGGACGTCTGGATCGAGAATATCGCTTACGGGGAAACACGCGACTATGTCGAGCGCATCCTCGAACACATCGTCGCGTACAGCTGGGTGCGCGGCGCGCCGCTGCCCAGGCTGTCGGGTCTGCTGCGCGCTATCGGGCCGGTGCAGACGGATACGCACTGATCGGCGAGCCCGGTCCACGGTACGGTCGGTCGGCGGTGGAGGTGAGATGGTAAATCGCGTTCAGTGTCAATGGGAACGTGATTCGGAGGGGGCACGAGGAGGCAGGATAGCCTGGTACCTTCACACGGCCCGCCGCGCTGGCCGACCCCTGATGGTATTGGTACGATGATCATCGAGAGGCCTGCCCCCGGCCAGCAACCCAATCATTGACAGAGCGATGCACCCACAGCCTGCGAGTGACGTACTCCGCCCCGAATCCGCCCAATCCCGCTTCCGCCCTCCCGCCCTGGATCCACCGCCTGGCATCGCCGCGCCGCCCGGAGCGCACCGATGAAGCAGCGTGTCGTGTTTCTCGACCGTGGATCGCTGCGGGCTCGCCTGCGTCCCCTTGCCTGTGCCGCGGAGTACACCGAGTTCGAGGCCACCGCCCCGGGCCAGGTGCTGGAACGACTGGCCACGGCAAGCGTCGCGATCACCAACAAGGTGCCGTTGCGAGCGGCCGATCTCGCGCGCCTGCCGGCGCTGCGCATGATCGCGGTTGCCGCGACCGGCTACGACTGCGTCGACGTCGGGTACTGCCGCGAGCGTGGCATTGCGGTCAGCAATATCCGCAACTACGCCCGGCACACGGTGCCGGAGCACGTCTTCGCGCTGATGCTGGCGCTGCGGCGCAATCTGCTCGCCTATCGTGCGGATGTCGAGGCCGGGGTGTGGCAGCAGGCCTCGCAGTTCTGCTTCCTGACGCACGAGATCCGGGATCTGCACGGTTCGATGATCGGGATCATCGGCGAAGGAGTGCTCGGCCGCGGCGTGGCCGCGCTGGCGACGGCCTTCGGCATGCGTCCCGTCTTTGCCGCGCATCCACTGCTGCAGGCGATTGAATTCGAAGTGATGCCGCTCCCGCAGCTGCTGGCGAGCGCCGACGTGATCTCTCTGCACTGTCCGCTCAATGCGCAGACGCGTCACATGATCAGTGAGCCGCAACTACGCTCCATGAAGCGCGACGCACTGCTGATCAATACCGCCCGTGGTGGGGTGGTCGATGAGGCCGCGCTGGTTCAGGCGCTCGAGCAGGGATGGATCGCCGGCGCGGGCTTCGACGTACTGTCGAGCGAGCCCCCCCGTCAGGGTAATCCGCTGCTCGAGCTGCGGCGTCCCAACTTCATTCTGACGCCGCACGTCGGCTGGGCTTCGGACAATGCGATGCAGATCCTTGCCGATCAACTGACCGACAATATCGATCTGTGGGCGGCCGGCACGCCGCAACATCTGCTCACGGCGTGATCATCCTCTTGAACTGACGTAGCTCCAGCCCCGGCGATCAAGGGGCCAAAATGTACGCCCGCGCACAGACGCTCTGAGTGCGTCGCTGTCAGCCTCACCCGATTCGTTCGTGAGAACGCGGTGGGAGGTTATCTCGATATGGCAACAAGGCCGAACGCTCAGGAGGACCTCCTCGATCAGCAATGCGTCAATACCATCCGCTTTCTCGCTGTGGACATGGTACAGAAGGCCGACAGTGGCCATCCCGGTCTGCCGCTTGGCGCGGCACCCATGGCCTACGTGTTGTGGACGCGCCTGCTCAAGTTCAATCCCCGAAATCCTGATTGGATCGATCGGGACCGCTTCGTACTCTCCGCCGGGCACGGTTCGGCGCTACTCTATAGCCTCCTATACCTGACCGGCTACGCCCTTTCTCTCGACGACATTCGGCAGTTCCGGCAGTGGGGAAGCAAGACGCCGGGACATCCAGAGCGCGGGCATACGCCCGGAGTGGAGGTGACAACCGGTCCACTCGGCCAGGGCATGGCCAACGCCGTCGGCATGGCATTGGCCGAGGCGCAGCTGGGCGCGCGTTACAACCGCCCTGGGCATGCGCTGATCGATCATCACACCTATGCCATCGTCAGCGATGGTGATTTGATGGAGGGTGTCGGTGGCGAGGCCGCGTCGCTGGCCGGGCATCTGGGACTGGGCAAGCTAATCTGTCTCTATGATGACAATCACGTGACCTTGTCTGCCGCTACCAACATGGCGTTCACGGAAGACTGCGCAGCCCATTTTGTCGCCTGTGGGTGGCAAACCCTGCGGGTGGAGGACGGTAACGATCTGATCGCGATCGAAGCGGCACTGAATCAGGCATACGCCGATACACGGCGACCGACGCTGATCCTCGTCCGCACGCATATCGGCTACGGTTCTCCCGAGCAGGACAGTTACAAGGCGCACGGCTCACCGCTTGGGGCGGAGGATGTGCGCAAGACCAAGGAGCGACTGGGGTGGCCGACGGAGCCGCCGTTTCTGATACCGGATCAGGCACTGGCGCACTTTCGAGAGGCCATAGGGCGCGGCGAGAACAACGAAGCATCCTGGAGCGCTCGTTTCCGGCTCTATATCGAAGCGTTTCCGGAACTCTCCTCCGAACTGCAATCGAGCCTCCGAGGCGAGTTACCCAAAGGGTGGAATGAGGATATTCCGACGTTTCCACTGGATCCGGTGGGAATCGCCACTCGTGAAGCATCGGGAAAGATCATGAATGCGGTCGCGTCGAAGCTACCGGCGTTGACCGGAGGCTCGGCCGACCTCGATCCGTCGACGAAGACAGCTTTGAGAGGCCTCGGTGACTTCAATGTCCCGTCCAGAAAAGACGAGGACACACAAGGCTCCCAAGGAGGCGGATGGAGCTACGCCGGACGAAACCTTCATTTCGGTGTTCGTGAACATGCAATGGGTGCGATTGCGAACGGGCTAGCGGCGCACGGCGGCGTCATGCCCTTCGGTTCGACATTCCTGATTTTCTCCGATTATATGCGCCCGGCGATCCGCCTCGCCGCACTTTCGGGCCTGCATGTGATCCATGTATTTACACATGACAGCCTGGCTGTCGGGGAAGACGGCCCGACTCATCAGCCTGTCGAGCAATTGGCCAGCCTGCGTGCGATTCCGAACCTGACGCTTCTGCGCCCTGGTGACGCCAACGAAACTGCTGTTGCTTGGCGGATCGCACTCGAGACAAGAGGGCGACCCGTGCTTCTGGTGTTGACTCGCCAGTCGGTGCCTACGCTGGATCGCGGCCGCTACGCGTCGGCCGAGGGCGTACGTCGCGGCGCATACGTACTGAGCGACGCGCCGAATGCAAAGCCACAGCTGATTCTGATTGCGAGCGGTTCGGAGGTTGGGCTGATTGTGGGGGCCGCGGAGCGCCTGCAACTCGAGGGCATAGCGGTACGCTGCGTATCAATGCCGAGCTGGGATCTGTTTGATGAACTGCCGAAAGCCGATCGCGACGCCGTTCTGCCGCCGTCGGTACGAGCCCGTCTGGCGGTCGAGGCCGGTGCCACCCAGGGCTGGCATCGATATGTCGGCGACGAAGGTGAGGTGATTGGCGTGGATCGATTCGGAGCGTCGGCCCCCGGTGCAACGGTCTTGCACGAATACGGGTTCACGATCGAGCATGTCTATGCGCGCGCGAAGGCCTTGCTGTGACTGAGGTGGATGAAGTCGAGAAGTCCAAGGCCCAAAACGGGCTATCAGACTTGCACACTTCGCTGCGCGACAGTCGTAGACCATGCGCCGTCTTTTCTGGGGGAGGGGGGCTGCGGACTCATGACGGTGCACCGTCCCGGCCAGGGGCCATCTCAGAAAAGCGCATATGGGTCGTGGTGCCGTCGAATCTCCAGTCACAGCGAAGTATATGACCGTCTGCGGCGTAGACTTCGGACCAGCCGCTCAACCCGTTGTCGAACTCGCCTTCCCGTTCGCGTTGTGGAGCGGCTCCGCCGTGTTCCGCAAGGAACGATCGAACGCGCTCCTCTCCATCGATCATCAGCACACTTGGAAGAAGTCGTGGCTGCGTCATAACGTGCCTCGCAGATCGGGTGCCGTGTCGATGCGGGACCAGGTGCATTTACCGGCGCATTGATCCTAGCACCAGTGTGCCGTCCCGGAGGGACAGCGACTGTCTGATACCGCACGCACGGACTTCCCCAAGGGACCGGTCGGATCGCATGGCATCAGGTGGGTGGACGCGGAGCCGGCGGTGGCGCAGTCGGATCAACCTGTCCAAGCCCCACGGTCTGACCGCTTGCGAGCACGTGGCCCGTGAGGGCGGTCTTGAGCGCATCGAAGCTGAGTTGCGGATCGACAGGGATCGTCGTATCGAGCGCGAACACCTGCAGGTGGTAGCGGTGCTTTGGGCCCGCCGGGGTCCTGGGGCCCATGTATTCGTGATTGGGCCCTCGAATGTTTGGCCCATAGCTGGCGCCGGCTGGCGGCGCGGTGAGGCCGGCATCCAGCTGTGTCACCGTCGCAGGTACGTCGTACAGCGTCCAGTGCAGGATGGCGTCGCCGCGTACCAGCGCGTCAGTATCCTGCATGATTACCACGTAGGACTGCGTTCCCTTCGGTCCCTTGCTCCACTTCAGCCCTGGAAACACGTTGCCGCGGTATTGAGTATTCTCGAACGGGATGTCTCCGCCGTCTTTGAACGCCGGACTGGATACCGACAGCTTGCCACCGTCCTTGGCTGTGATCAGCGTCAGGACAAGATGGTCTCCGGCTGCCTCCGTGGCGTTCGGCGGTGCCTGGGCCTGCGCCAGGGATGCGCCCGCGAGCCCGAGCGCGGTCAGCGCAACCTTCCGGGACGCAGGGCGCCGATTGTTCTTCAGCATTTCTTTCTCCTTGGTTACATAGCCGCGTCAACCCCCGATCCGGTGCGAGTGTACCGCGGCACGGTCCAATTGGCCGCCCCACGTCGGCTGCGGATGTCCGAAATGTTCAATACCGCCTGTGGCCTTTGAATCACGCTGAGGTCTCTGGAGGATCTATGACGCAATCCGCTCATTCCCTGGCCGCGCTCGTGATGTATTCAGATGATCCGGATCGCCTCTGTCGCTTCTACGCTGCAGCCTTGGGTGTGCCACTGGCTCGTGCCCGACACGGCTCCATGCCCGAGCACTACGAGGGTCTGCTGGGCGGCGCCCACCTTGCCATATGGGACCGGAGGCAGGGGCATGGCGCCGCACCGCTGATCCCGGTCTATCGAGTCCTCGATATCGCCGCGATATCCGAGCAGTTGCTGAACAATGGGGCGACTTGTCTGCATAAGCGCGTTGACCTTGGGGATGGCAAGCAGGTTGCCGGTTTCAGCGATCCGGATGGTCGCGCGTTCCGAGTCATCCAGATCGACTAGGCTAGTATGTGCGGATGAGTCAGGTTCTGTTCCATCCCTGCGGTGCCGCCCCCGGTACCGGTGCGCTCGTCGCACGTCACCCCGCGGCGCCGGCTCTGCAAAGGTGGATTTCGTGCTATTACACGGTAACCATTGCACGGGCCGGTGAACGCACCGAAGTACGCGCGCTGCCGGATGGATGCGCGGATCTCATATTTCACTTTGGCGATTCTCCCGAAGGGTGGTTTGGTGGTCCGCGCACGCGCCCGAGCGTCTACCAACACCGGGGACCCACGCAATTGCTGGGCGTTCAACTTCGACCTGGTGCCGCATACCCGCTGATCGGTCGCCCGATCAGGCAATTCGCCGACCACTCATGCCCGCTGCAGCACCTTGGTATCGAATGGATCGAGGCCGCTCTCCTTCAACTGGCGACGGTAGGCGATCTTCCGGTGCGGCTCGCGCTGATGGATCGATTGCTGGTAGGGCGCTTCGCGTCAGCCGCAATGGATCCACGTCTGCGTGGGGCCCTGGATCTGGTCATTGAGACCGGCGGGAACGCGGCGGTCCAACAGCTCGCAAGAAGGGCGCGAACGAGCTCGCGTCATCTGTCAAGACTCTTTGCCATTTGGGTGGGGCTCACGCCAAAGCAACTCTCGCGCATCGTCCGGTTCCAACAGGTGATGGACAGTCATGCGAAGCGTCGCTCCCGTGATTGGGCGCGGTTGGCAGCAGAGTTCCACTACGCTGATCAGTCGCACCTGGTCAGGGACGTGGCCGCGTTCGCGGGCCTCACTCCGAGGGCATTGTTTTCGTCGACGTAAGATGCTGGCTTCCTGGTCGGATCGTGTCCTGCATCGATGCAAGGGACCGGCATGCTGTACTCGCTGCTCGACCGGCCGCCGCTGCATTGTTCAATCAGCGCGCGGAACGCTACAGCGACTCGGACGTGGTGCGCACATCACGGCGAGATGGCAAAACCCATGGCGAATCCGGGACAGACGTGCTCCATGCGATCAGGAACAGCAGGCCCGCTTGCAGTACCAAGCGCATCACCAGTACCCAATATGGGACGTCGAACATCGCGGCGTTCTGCATCATGTACAGGTTCGCCGGTGTCACGGCAATCGTTAGCGCGAACAAGCCCAGGCCCGCTGCTCTCCTTGTAGCCTTGAGGATCAGTCCGGCTGCACCGAGTAATTCGAGGAGACCGCTGACCAGCACCGTTGCGTGCGGCCAGGGGATATAGGGCGGCACGATGCGCATCTCCAGTCGCGTCGCAGCAAAGTGCGCTATGCCGCCGAGCAGAAACCAGAGAAACACGAACGTCAGACCGATAGTTCTCGCCCTTTGAGGCTTATGCGCGTCAACACGCATCCTGATCATGAACACTCTCCATGACCTGAGGTACCTTGGAGTCCTGGAAGGCCGATGTCGCCAAATCGTGCCGTTGAGCGGTCGCTCAAGCGCAAGTGCAAGAATAGTGCTCGGCGTGGCGGAGTCCGTACGGTGCCGCACAGGGGGTTATCGTGATCTCCTGCAGAGTGCGCTGACGGCATCGTTGGTGCAGAAGGCCTGACTCCGGCCAACTCTTATAGAGGTACAGAACACATGAGCAGTACTATTCGCGACATTCGGGTCGCAGCATCCGAGGAGCCCGGCACGGACCATCACGCTGACCGTGATATGCAGGACGTGCTGAATGAGCTCGTTGCACTCAACGGTGTGGCGATCGAGACATTAGACGTGGCTGCCGCCCGGGCGCAGCCAACGCCTGCAGACGCGGTGCGTGCGCTGCTTCGCAAGAAGCGCAGGAACAGCTCACCGGCTGCGCTGTTCCCGCAAGTGACCAGTGTCGATCGGCAGATCGACGGTGCCGCAGGTCCGCTGGACGTGAGGGTCTACACGCCCAGCGGCGTCGGACCCTTCCCGGTCGTAGTCTATTTCCACGGGGGCGGCTGGGTGATTGCCGACAAGAGCGTGTACGACGGCGGCGCTCGTGGGCTCAGCAAGGCTGCGGATGCAATCGTAGTCTCCGTCGATTATCGACGCTCCCCGGAAGCCAAGTTTCCAGCCGCCTGGAACGACGCATTCGCGGCCTACCAGTGGATCGCTGCGAATGCGGCTTCCATCAATGGAGACCCGGCCCTTCTCGCCCTTGCCGGGGAGAGCGCGGGCGGCAATCTGGCCGTTGCCACGGCTATTGCGGCGCGCGACCACGGCGCTACGCTGCCGATGGCTGTGCTAGCGGTATATCCGGTCGGGCAAACTGGGGATATGCAGACTCAATCGTACGTCGATAGTGCGGACGCCAAGCCACTCAACAAGGCCATGATCACCTGGTTTGTGGACAAGTTGGTCTCGTCGGCGGCTGATGCATCGGACCCACGTCTCGATCTGGTCCATGCCAATCTGGCCGGTCTTCCTCCGGTCACGATCATCAACGCTGAAATCGACCCTCTCCGGAGTGACGGGGAGATGCTGGAAGCTGCACTTCGGCGCGCTGGCGTCGATGTCACGCGCAGGGTATACGGCGGGGTGACCCACGAATTCTTCGGAATGGCGGCCGTCGTCAAGAAGGCCAAAGACGCTCAGGAATTCGCTGGCGGGGAGTTGAAAAGACATCTGAAGCCCTAGGAGTGCTGCTTCGCCCGGCAAGATACTGGTACTCGAGATCCGCAGACGGACTTCTGGGTCCGCCCGTAATTCGCCCGGGTCGTCAATGCCGCGCATTCTGACGGGAGGCCGATGATATATTCCTGGCCATGCGCCCAGGAAAATGACGTCGGCACCTATGAATTGGGTCTGGTTTCACAAGCTGGCCTCACCGCCGTACGCCTATGCTTTTGCCCGGCTGTTGCGGCCGTGGCTGCTCTGGCCGGCGATCCTGATGATCGTGTGGGCCGGCTATCAGGGCTTGTTCGTCGTCCCGGTTGACTATCAGCAGGGCGACGCGTACCGGATCATCTATGTGCATGTGCCGGCCGCCACGATGACGACAGTCATCTATTCCGCAATGGCGACGGCAGCCGCCATCGGCTTGATCTGGCGTATGAAGCTGGCGCATGCGTTTGCGGCAGCTTGCGCACTGCCTGGCGTGATATTCACCGTACTGACGCTGGTGACGGGATCCATCTGGGGGCGCCCCATGTGGGGTGCTTATTGGGCATGGGATCCGAGGCTGACCTCGGAGCTGCTGCTGCTGTTTCTGTACCTTGGATACATCGCGTTGCGTGCATCGATAGATGATATTGGAAGAGCCGACCGCGCTTCCGCTGTGCTGGCGATAGTTGGCGTCGTGAACATTCCGATCATCAAGTACTCGGTGGTCTGGTGGAACAGCCTCCACCAGGGACCCAGTCTCTCCGTTTTCGGCAGGTCCTCGATTGATGCGTCCATGATTGCGCCTCTGCTCGTGATGATGCTTGCGTATCTCCTGCTGTGTGGCGCAGTTCTATGTGACGGACTCTGCGCGGAGATCATAAGACGCGAGAGAAGTGCGCGCTGGCTGGCAGAGGTGGTCTGATGACAGCGCATGCGGCGTGGAGCATGGGACGGTACGGCGGCTACGTGTGGTCGTGCTACGGCCTCTCATTGGCCGCACTGGTGACTTTGGTTGCGGTGGCACGGCATCGATGGCGGTCGGAATTGGGCCGCGCGCGGCGCCGCGCCAAGGCTAGCGCGTCTGCAGACGGAGCAGGGGTTTGAACGCACGCGTTGTGGCTGCACCGCGGAGGTGTCACCGATGAGTCCGGCGACGTTGTCTCTCTCCGAGCGTCGCAATGTGCTGGCCTTTTGGGTTGGCTCACTCCTGGTCAGCGTCGGCGTCCTGATGCATCTGCCGATGTTCTGGATGGGGCGTACGATGGGATTCGTGCTGGCGGGCATGCCCATGGATCCGGGCATGTTATGGGGAATGGCGCTGATAGTGCTCGGTATCCTGGCTGCCGGTTACGGGCTACTGCCAGCTGCCGCGGTTAATGGCACGGTGCACGATGTCCTGGCACCGCCGGAGGATGCCCCGCTCTCAGCCGCCCACTGGAGGCTGATGGGTGTACTGTCTGTGGCCCTGATCATCGATATCATGAAGCCCGCGAGTCTCGGCTTTGTGACCCCGGGCATGCGCGTGGAGTATGGCGTCAACGCAGCGACCGTGGCCCTGCTTCCATTTTCGGCGTTGATTGGCACCGCGACCGGCTCGTTCGTCTGGGGTGCGCTGGCCGACTTCTATGGGCGCCGTGCGTCGATTCTGCTTTCCTCTGTCATGTTTGTCGGCACCTCGATCTGCGGCGCTATGCCGTCGTTCTGGTGGAACGTCGGCATGTGCTTTCTGATGGGTGCGGCCGCTGGTGGCATGCTGCCGATCGCCTATGCCTTACTGGCGGAAATCATGCCGACAAGGCATCGGGGCTGGAGCCTGGTGCTGGTGGGCGGGGTCGGCACGATTGGCGGGTACTTCGCCGCCAGCGCGCTCTCGGCGCTGCTACAGCCGTTCTTCGGCTGGCGAATCATGTGGTTTCTGAATCTTCCGACGGGACTGATACTCATTGCCATGAGTCCCATGATTCCTGAATCCGCTCGCTTTCTTCAGCATATGGGCCGAATTGACGAGGCACGAGCTACTCTGGCCCGCTTCGGGGCAGTCATCCGGCGCAAGCCTGAAGAGGAGGAGCCCGACGCGGCAGATAGTCATGAGGCCGTCGCGACGGCAACCGAGCACGGCCTGCTTGGAACTACGATAGCACTTACTCTGGCCGCGCTCGCGTGGGGATTCGTGAATTTTGGCGTGCTCTTGTGGCTGCCAAGCTCGTTGGTGGCCGAGGGGCGCAGTGTCGGGCTGGCCAGCCACATCATCGCCCGATCGACTCTGATTGCGGCACCTACCGTGCTGATTACCGCCTATCTTTACAGTCGCTGGAGTACGAAGTATTCGCTGGTGGCGGCAATAGGGCTCACGAGCCTGGGATTGCTGAGCGTTCTGCTGCGCAGTGCTGGCGCCGTCGGGTTCCTGGACAACCCCGTTGTGCCGCTCTCGCTACTCATCGTCGGATCATCGGCGGTGATCTCGATCCTGCTTCCGTACGCGGCAGAGAATTATCCCATCCGGGTGCGCGGCCGGGCTACCGGCTGGGTGGCCGGGTGGAGCAAGATTGGCGGACTCGTTGCCCAGGGCTTGAGCGCGCTCGCGCTGGTTCCGGCTCTGGGCATTGCCGCCGCCATCGTGACTGTGCCTGCGCTGCTCGCGCTGGTACTGATTGCCCTGACCGGGCGCGAAACGCGCGGCCAGGACCTTCGTGCACTCGAATCGCAGCCGCTGGCGACTCGATCGAAGATGGATCTGGTCAAACAGCCAGGAATGGGAACGTGACCGCCGTTGTAGGGATCAAAGCCCGTGTGACGCAGCTAGAACGAGCGTACTGCCCGAGCGATCCACGATCGACAGCTTTCCGTCCTTGAGCGTGACATCATCGATCATTGTGAAGGTATCCGGAACGCGGGTGTAGAAAATGATGAAGTGAGTTTGGATTTTCGACTTCGCAGGGAGCCAGCGAAACGTCGGAACTCCAAAGAGAGGGCTCATGGCGACTGTGTCGCGATGCGATATATCGAACGGCTGTGAGGAAAACTCCATGCCGCGCGCCGCCCGATCCTCTCCCGTGAAATTCATCCAACTCATCAGCCAGGGGTACTCATCGCGCCGAAAGACGTAGCCGTAGAGCAGATGCTTTTCGAGGTGCAGGGCCGTCACAAACGCAAGCGTGCGGCTCGGGTCCATTTCGCAACTCGCAAGATCCAGCCAGTTGTGATCGGTCGGGATCTCGCGGATGTTCGCCGCACCGCCGCCGATAACGGGAGCCATGGGCCACGTGAAGTCCTTGTCGTATGCCAGGTGGCCGGGAATGTCGCCTGGCTTGAACGGGCGAACCCGACACCTCGTTGCCGGCATGTCGACCGCCACTTTGCCTTTTTCCAAGAAAGGAGGGCCAATCGTGGAATGCTCGGCCCATGACACCGGCCTGTCCACGCCGATGAGGCTTTCCAGCGTACTCGTGACATAGACCAGATTCTCGCCGTCGATCATCTCGGCGGTCCTCGTCAGAGTCTCCTGTGCAAGGGGCAACGTGGCCTGCATCGTTACGGAATGGGAAGATCCCGAATCCGTCGCCGAGATCACCTTGAACAACTGATGGTTGGCCTCGCCGTGGAATGGCATCCCGGCAGCGAGTTCCTGATCCGAGGGAGCGCCAAATCCGTCGAGTGCGAGGAAGTGGCCCAATGGGGCCAGGGGACTGAGTGGCGGGCCGTCCTTGATGATCATTCGGTCCAGACGCGCCCCGCCTGGCGAAATAGTCAGCTCGAGTCGGTCGTTGGCGAGCAGAAACGGCTTCGGCTGGTCCTGTGGTGGTAGCGCAGCGCAAGTCAAACTTGCGACGAACAGAAGTATCAGCGCGCTTGTCCGGTTCATAAAGCCGTCCCATGGGGCCTTTCAGTTCGCTGTGCGCGTACAGAGCGCGTAGCCTTGAAATGGTGTGCGACTGTCCGATCCATCGAATGTTGAGCCAATCCGCTGATCGTCCCGTACGTTGTAGGGTCGGCCAAAATACATTGCGACATGCTCGCCAGGCTTACCCGCCGGCGTACTTGTCCACAGGAGCAACCGGTTACCCTGGAAGTGGTCACCCTCGACGACAAACTCCGGAGGGCGCCACTGCTTATGATCTAGTGCTTCTTCGATCCCGTAGCCTGGGTCAAAAGTCGGCTTGGACCAGCGCCAGCCCTTGCTCGAAGCGTGAAATACATGCTGCAGTTCATCGACGGTAGGTAGCCGCCAATTGGAATAGTCACCGAGATCCAGTCTGGTACAAAACGACTGGGCGTCATTGAGATTCCATGGCCCCACCCCGGTATCCTGGGGGTAATACCACGGACGTGCCCACATCAGACCAGTTGACGCATCCAACCACAACGCGGGGTCGCGTCTCGCGCTGCTCGAGCGCACTGGCATGGCAACCTCGGTCGGGGCTTCGCGTTTCGGCTCCGCCTGCGGCGATCGAACGATCGGCTGGGACGCGTTCTGCGACCCAGGTGCAGTCGCGAGCTCCACGGGCGATGAGCCAGTGCTGCTCGATTCAGCGACCAGGCACTCGCGGCGCATCTCGCGCAACGTTCCCTGTTGCCCTTCCGGCGCCCGCTCGATGGCCTTGCTCAAGGCATCCGCCGCAGGCTCATATTGTCGCAGTGCCAAGAGCACCTGTCCGGCGACGGCATACCCATCCCAGCGCTCGGGATTGATTCGAATTGCCGCATCGGCAAGCGCCAGCGCACGATCCAGATCTCCGGCAGACACCGCTGCATGGGCGGCGCCTATCTGCGTATCGAACATCGATAGCCCTGGTGCGGCTTCCGATGCGAGCGCTGGTGAGGCTAACGGTATTACAGCCGCGAGCAGGCCGGTAAAGGCGGCACATGCAGTGCTCGCCTGTCGAATCGTCAATTTCATGGGCGCGGTCCTTTCCTCAGCTAGAGCGCTAATCTGCATCAGAGCAGAAGCATCCAGACAATGCCAGCTCGGCTCAAGAGCGCCGTCGCCGGCAGGCTCTCGCCCTGAGTTGTTCGGGGACCGCCTCTATCGCGTCGTCCGGCAAACCGGCAGAATTGATCCATGACCAAGCGCGGCACCCATGGTAATCAGGCGGGAGCCGCTGTCACGCAAATGATGCAGCGTGCGGCCAAGGCATATGCCGGTGGTGACTGGGCCGAGGCGGAGCGATGCTGTCGGCAGATTCTCGCCAGGCAGGGCAGTTTCTTTCACGCATTGAATCTGCTGGGCATCATCGCCGCGCAGACGCGCCGCTTCGAAGAGGCGGTCTCCCTATTGGGACGCGCCGCCGCTGCGAGCCCCAGTGATGCAACGGCTCACAATAATCACGGCAATGTGCTCAGAGAGCTGAAACGCTTCGACGAAGCGCTGGCGAGTTACGATCGTGCGCTGAAGCTCAAGCCCGGCTATGCCGAAGCCTGCAACAACCGTGGCAATACATTGTGGGAGCTCACACGCTTCGATGAAGCGCTGGCGAGCTACGATCATGCACTGAAGCTCAAGCCTGACTATGTCGAAGCCCATAACAATCGCGGCAACATGATGCGGGCGCTCAAACGCTTCGAAGACGCGTTGACCAGTGACGATAATGCACTGAAGCTCACGCCTCATTCTGCCGAAGTGCACAACAACCGTGGCAACACGCTGTGGGAGCTCAAGCGTTTCGAGGAGGCGCTGGCGAGCTGCGATCGGGCATTGAAGCTCAGGCCGGACTATGCCGAAGCCCATAACAACCGTGGCAATGCGTTGCGGGGGCTCAAGCGCTATGAAGATGCACTGGAAAGCTACGATCGAGCGCTGATGCTTACGCCCGATTCTGCCGAAGTCCACAATAATCGCGGCAATACGTTGAGGGAGCTCAGGCGCTTCGAAGACGCGCTGGTCAGCTACGATCGCTCACTGGCGCTCAGACCGGAGTATGCCGAAACCTATAGCAACCGTGGCGTGACACTGCATGAGATCAAGCGCCTCGACGACGCGCTCGACAGCTACGATCGTGCGCTCAAACTCAAGCCGGACTATGCCGAAGCCTACAATAACCGTGGCAATTCATTATTGGAGCTCAAGCGCTTTGAAGAGGCGCTGGGGAGCTTTCGCAAGGCGCTGGAGTGCGATCCTGGATTACTGCGGGTCTACCAGCAGCTGGGTGAGACGCTGAACAGGCTGGGGCGCATAGATGAGGCAACAGCCGTTTACCTCAGGTGGCTCGAAGCCGACCCAACCAATCCCATCGCCCAGCATATGTACGCGGCCGCCTCCGGCAGCAACGTGCCAGAGCGCTGCGATTCGCGGTATGTGACCGCGTTGTTCGACGACTTCGCTCGCTCGTTCGACACCACGCTGGAACGTCTGGATTATGCGGCGCCGCAGTTGCTCAGTGCGGCGTTGGCACCGAGGGTGCCGTTCGGGCAGCAAATGCTCGATGTGCTTGATGCGGGATGCGGTACCGGACTTTGCGGCCCGCTACTGCGGTCGACGGCTCGATTTCTGACGGGGGTCGATCTGTCTTCCGAGATGCTGGCAAAGGCGAGGGCGCGAAACGTCTATGATGAATTGGTCCGAGCCGAATTGAGTGAGTTCATGGATTCCGGGCCGCAGCGATTCGACATCGTGAATTGCGCCGACACCTTGATCTACATCGGAGCGCTGGAGCAGGTAATGGCCGCGACACGTCGATGCCTGCGACCCAAGGGTGTGTTCGCATTCACGGTCGAGGCGCTGCCGGAAGCGATTTCGGACCCTTTCAAGCTGACCATGACTGGGCGCTACGCACACTCCGACAGCTACGTACGCGAGGTCATGGCGTCAACCGGATTCTCGGAGACTGAGTGCAGCACCATTGATCTGCGCAAAGAGGCCGGCGCCAACGTGCGGGGCTACCTCTTCATTGGATCGGTTGCCCCCTGACGGGTCGATGTTGATGCAAGTGCGCTGGGATGCAGGGCCGTGCGATTCCGCTACTGCTTGTCCCAGATGATCTTGAAGCCGCCGGGGGCGCCCGTGGCGAAGGAGCCCACCTGGGTGATGATCATGTGCTTGCCGTCGGGTGTGACTTCCGTCCGACCTTTCATTAAATACTTGTCGCGCTTGCTGATGCTGAGCTGATGGTTGGCATCGATCGGCGTGATCGAGAGCGTCGCATACGAGGCGCCGATGCCGTGAGACGGGTAGTCTTTGCCGTCGTAGAGCACGTCCACCGAGTAATCGATGGGGCCGCCGCTCTTGAATTTTCCGGTGCAGTGGATGTGGACGCCGCCGGGGATGGGGGTCCGCTCCATCAGCAAGCTGGCCATGGGGTCGGTGGGGTAGTGGGACGTCACCATGTTGCGGTTCCACACCCCCATGGTGTTGTCCCCGGAGGTCGGTTCGGCCGCGAAGGCGGAGGCAGAGAGCGCCGCGCCGAGCAAGGCCAAGGCGCAGGTGACTGAACGCCTGTTCATGGTCTCGTCTTCCGTTACCGCGGGTCCGTTACTGCTTGTCCCAGACCACGGTGAAATTCATCGGCTCGCCCTTGGCGTTGGTGCCCTTGTTGGAGATCGTCAGGCGCTTGCCGTCGGCCGAGACCTCGGCGACGCCGTGCATCTGGTAGAGGCCCTTTTTCGTGACGCTGAGTTGATGGTTGGCGTCTACCGGCGTGATGGCAAGGGTGTCGTAGGGGGCCCCCACGCCATGGGTCGGGTGGTCCTTGCCGTCGTAGATCACGTCCGCCGTGTAGTCAATTTTGGTGCCGTCCTTGCGCAGGCCCTTGCCGTCGATCCGGATGCCGCCCGGAATGGCGGTGCGGGTCATGGTCAGATTGACGAAGGGGTCGGTCGCGTATTGGGTGGCCGTCATGTTGCGCTTCCAGACGCCGGTGGTGTTGTCCTGTTGGACGTCAGCGGCGAAGGCGGGCGCCGCCAGAGCGGTGCAGATCAAAGCCACGACGCATACGGCTGTTCTTCTGTTCATGGTCTTACTCCCTGGTCACCGAACGCCTTGTGATTTGGCGTTTCGTCACTGGGGACAAAGGCTAGCACAACGCGGGGGCGACGATCTAGATTGTTGCCATTCCAGGCAACAAAAAGGGCGCCAATTGGGGTCCCGGCGTCCCGCCGCCGCCCCGTCTGACGGTCCGGGGCAGG
>CAZGVE010000039.1:0-13630 GCA_964528845.1 uncultured Steroidobacteraceae bacterium
ATTGGCGGAGAGAGAGGGATTCGAACCCTCGAAGGGCTTTTGACCCTTACACCCTTAGCAGGGGTGCGCCTTCGACCACTCGGCCATCTCTCCGGCAGCGACAGCCGGACTGGCCGGATCGCTCGATCATGATACTGAAGGGGCTCGTCCGGGGCAAAGCCGGGTGGCGGGGCAGCCGGCGCGTAGTACTCGTTCGGCGCTTGGAACGGTGCTCAGCTGGTCGGCGTGGACTCGGTACTCTCGCTCTTGATGCGGTGAAAGATTTCCTCGCGCTGCACTGACACGGTCTTGGGCGCGTTGACGCCGAGACGCACCTGGTTGCCCTTGACGCGCAGCACCGTCACCGTGACTTCATCACCAATCATGATGGTTTCACCGACTCGACGGGTCAGGATGAGCACAGGGGCGATCCTCCGATTTCGGTACCACAGCATCTGGATGGACAGCCGGACAGCAGATCGGCGCGCCAGGATTGATGCGCACCAGCATCGCGGCGGGCGCAATTGCTGCGCCGGTCCGGAGTCTATCCAATCCGCAGCGAACGGTCGGAGGCGATATTGCCAGAAGCGCACTTGCGTGCGTCAACTTTAACTTTCGTCAATATTTCGCATCGGCCATGCGAGCGCGTACCCAGGGCACGACGCTCGCAAGGGCCTGCTCGAGGGCTTCGGGTCTGCTGCCGCCCGCCTGCGCAAAATCCGCGCGGCCGCCGCCCTTGCCGCCCACCTGGGCAGCCACGGCGCCGATGAGTTCCCCGGCCTTCATGCGTGCCGTCAGATCGGGTGTGACGCCGGCGACCAGCACGACTCGCGACGCCGATTCGACCGAGGCGAGCACGACGATCGCCGAGCCGAGGCGGCTCTTGAGCTGATCCACTGCCGCGCGTAGCGCCCCCGCGTCCGCGCCCTCGACGCGTGTGGCCAGCACCTTGATGCCCCCGATATCCAGTGCCGTGGTCGCCAGGTCCGTTCCCGACCCGACCGCGAGGCGGTCCTTGAGCGTCCGGTTCTCCTTCTCCAGACTCCGGATGCGATCGAGCGTGTCGCGCACTTTGTGCGCGACCTCGTCGCGCGAGCCATGCACCAGCTCCGCGAGTTCCCCAAGCAGCGTATCGAGCTTCTGCACCTGATCGAGGGCCGACTCGCCCGTCACTGCCTCGATGCGGCGCACACCGGCCGCCACGCCGGACTCGCTGACGATATGGAACAGCCCGATGTCCCCGGCGCGGGCGACGTGGGTGCCGCCGCACAGCTCGGTGGAGAAATCACCAATCGAGAGCACGCGCACTTGCTGCTCGTACTTCTCACCGAACAGTGCCATTGCTCCCGAGGCGATCGCCTGCTCGTAGTCCATCAGCCGCGTCGCCGCGGTGGCATTGACACGGATCTGCGCATTCACGAGCCGTTCGATCTCGGCAAGCTCGAGGCCGCTGACCGGCTGAAAGTGTGAAAAATCGAATCGCAGCCGGTCGGGCGCAACCAGCGATCCCTTTTGCACCACGTGACTGCCTAGTACCTTGCGCAAAGCCGCATGCAGCAGGTGTGTGGCCGAATGATTCAGGCGTATGGCCTCGCGCCGCGCCCCATCGACGCTGCCTCGGAGCTGCGCACCGGGCACGAGTCTGCCGGCCAGCAATCGCCCCAGATGCGAGTACGATCCGCCGCGCTTCTGCGTGTCCGTGACCTCGAACAGCAGGCCCTCCGGCCCCCGCAGCTCCCCGCGGTCGCCGACCTGTCCTCCTGATTCTGCGTAGAACGCGGTCCTGTCGAGTATGACTTCTCCGGATTCGCCCGCCTCGAGCACCTCGACGCGCGCGCCGTCGCGCAACAGCGCGATCACCCGGCCGTCGGCTTCGAGCGCCTCATAGCCGCAGAAATCGCTGCGCGCATCGATGGCGACGCCGCCGCGCAGGTCCACACCGAACCGGCTCGCGGCCCGCGCGCGCTCGCGCTGCGCATTCATCTCACGCTCGTAACCCTCGAGGTCCACGCGCAAGGAGCGCTCGCGTGCGATATCGGCCGTCAGATCAGGCGGAAAACCATAGGTATCGTGCAGCAGGAACACCAGTGCGCCGGGCACGGTATCGCCACCCGCCTCGCGCATCCGCGCATCGAATTGGAGCATGCCGGCGGTGAGCGTCTCGGCGAAGCGCTCCTCTTCGGCCTTCAGCGCGCGCGCGATCTGCTCGGCGGCGGCCGGAAGTTCCGGAAATGCCTCCCCCATCAGCGCGACCAGGGTGGGCACGAGCTGGTAGAAGAACGGGCGCGTCTGGCCGAGCTTGTAGCCGTGCCGCACGGCGCGGCGAATGATTCGGCGCAGCACATACCCTCGACCCTCGTTCGACGGCAGCACTCCATCGAGGATCAGGAAGCTGCACGCCCGGATGTGATCGGCGATCACTCGCAGCGATGGCGAGGACAGCTCGGCGCTGCCGGTGGCCTGCGCGGCGGCCCGGATCAGGTCGCGGAACAGGTCGATGTCGTAGTTCGAGTGCACGCCCTGCATGACCGCCGCGACGCGCTCGAGGCCGGCTCCAGTATCGACCGAGGGCTTCGGCAGCGGCGTGAGGGTGCCGTCGGCCGCGCGGTCGTACTGCATGAAAACGAGGTTCCAGATCTCGACGTAGCGGTCGCCATCCTCGTCGGGGGAGCCTGGCGGTCCGCCCGGAATCTCCGGACCGTGATCCCAGAAGATCTCGGTGCATGGTCCGCACGGTCCCGTGTCGCCCATGGCCCAGAAATTCGACTTCTCACCCATGCGCGTGACGCGCGCCGGATCCATACCGATCTCACGGATCCAAATGTCGGCGGCCTCGTCATCGTCGCGGAATACGGTCACCCACAGGCGCGCAGGATCGAGCTGCAGCCGGCGCGTCACGAACTCCCAGGCGTAGCGGATCGCCTCGCGCTTGAAGTAGTCACCGAACGAGAAGTTACCGAGCATCTCGAAGAATGTGTGGTGCCGGGCCGTGTAGCCGACGTTCTCCAGGTCATTGTGCTTGCCACCAGCGCGCACGCAGCGCTGGCTCGAGGTCGCACGCTGGTAGGCGCGCTGGTCCTTCCCGAGGAACACGTCCTTGAACTGGACCATTCCGGCATTGGTGAACAGCAGCGTCGGATCGTTGCCGGGCACCAGCGGCGAGGACGGCACGATCGTGTGCCCCTGGTCGCGAAAAAAGCCGAGGAAGGCTGCGCGCACCTGTGCGGCGCTCATGTGGGGCGGTGTCGTAGCCATGCGTCTCTATTCATCGGCCAGCGGGAGATCCGGCCCGAGGGCCGAACGGATATGATCGTTGGAGAAGCCGCGGTAAAGCAAAAAACGCGCCTGGCGACCCTTTTCCTGCCAGCTCGTCGGCGCCTTGAGTCCAAAACGGCGGATTCGCAGTTCTCGCGCGAGCGCGGACCAGTCCGCGATGGTGGCCAGCGCGGCCGTGACCACCTGCTCGCCCAGACCCTCGGCCGCCAGCTCGCGTTCGATACGCTTCGGACCATGCCCGCGGGCGGCGTGGTACGACACGTACTGCTCCGCATACCGCTCGTCATCGACGTAGCGCCGCTCGATGAGTTCCTCGAGCACGTGCTGCACGGTCACGTCCTCGTAGCCCTGCGCGACGAGCCTGGCGCGCAATCCGGCCGAGCTATAGTCGCGCCGCGCGAGCAGCGCCACGGCGCCGGCTCCGACGGCCGCGGCGTCGGCAGCCCGCTCTGGCGCCACTGCGCGCCTAGGCGGTCTTTTCCTCAGCACGTTTCGGTGGCAGCAGCTTGAGGCGGATCTTCTCCTCGATCTCGGTAGCGATGTTCTTGTGCTGCTGCAGGTACAGACGGGTATTGTCCTTGCCCTGGCCGATACGCTCACCGTTGTAGCTGTACCAGGCGCCGGCCTTGTCGATGATGCCCTGGGCCGCGCCGATCTCGATGATCTCGCCCTCGCGCGAGATCCCCGTACCGTACAGGATCTCGAACTCGGCCTCGCGGAAGGGCGGGGCCACCTTGTTCTTGACGACCTTGACGCGCGTCTGGTTGCCGACCACTTCCTCGCCGTTCTTGAGCGCGCCGATACGGCGGATGTCCAGGCGCACCGAGGCGTAGAACTTCAGCGCATTGCCGCCCGTCGTGGTCTCGGGACTGCCGAACATCACGCCGATCTTCATGCGGATCTGGTTGATGAAGATCACGATCGTGTTCGAGCGCTTGATGTTGCCGGTCAGCTTGCGCAGCGCCTGGGACATCAGACGGGCATGCAGTCCGACCTGCAGCTCTCCCATCTCGCCCTCGATCTCCGCCTTCGGCGTGAGCGCCGCGACCGAATCGATCACGACCACGTCGACCGCACCGGAACGCACCAGCATGTCGGTGATCTCGAGCGCCTGCTCGCCGGTGTCAGGCTGCGAGACCAGCAGGTCCTCGACGTTGACGCCGAGCCTGGCGGCGTAGGCTGGATCGAGCGCGTGCTCGGCATCGACGAACGCGGCGGTGCCGCCGTTGCGCTGGATCTCCGCGACGACCTGCAGCGTCAGTGTGGTCTTGCCCGAAGATTCCGGTCCGTAGATCTCGACCACGCGGCCGCGCGGCAGCCCGCCGATGCCAAGTGCGATATCCAGACCCAGCGACCCGGTGGACACGGCCTCGACGTCGTAGGTGGCGCTCGCGTCACCCAGCCGCATGACTGAACCCTTGCCGAACTGCTTTTCGATCTGCCCGAGCGCAGCGGCCAGCGCCTTCTTTCGATTATCGTCCATGCGTGGCTCCATGCGTGGCGTTCCTTTGGGAGAGCGAGCGTACCGGTGAGGGGTCCAATTATCCCACATCGAGCCTGCGCGCGCGGCGCCAAAAGCGGTCACGTCAAGCGGAAATGCGCACCGCCCCGATTGCGGTTGCGGGCGCCGGTGGGGCGCAAGCGCCTAGGGCGCGGGACCGGGCGGCGGGGCGCCGCTCAAGGCCGGGGGCCGGTGTTGGCGATGAGCAGCCCGAGTCCAGTGGCGACCGCAGCGCGGCGAACCGCGTCGCGATTGCCGTCAAACCGCTGCTCCAGCGTCTGGACCGTGCGGCCACGGGTCGCCAGCGCAAACCAGACCAGGCCGACCGGTTTGGCCGCGGTTCCACCATCCGGGCCCGCGACGCCGGTGACGGCCAGCGCGAGGTCGACGTCGCTCGCGTGCAGCGCGCCAGCCGCCATCTGTTCGGCCGCCGGACGGCTGACCGCGCCAAAGCTCGTCAGCACGCCGGGGGCGACCCCGAGCGCCTGCTCCTTCGATGGATTGGAGTAGCTCACGTAGCCACGCTCGAACCACTGCGAGCTGCCCGGAATATCGGTCAGGACCTTGGCAATCCAGCCCCCGGTGCAGGATTCGGCGAGCGCCACGCGCCAGCCCCGGGCCAGCAGCAGCGCGCCGGCGCGCGCGGCCAGCGCGGCGAGCGCCGCGTCGGTGGTCTGAAGCGTCGGTTCCGGCATGGGCCGGATCTTAAGCCGCCGCGGGACCCCAGGTCAGTCCCTGTAGGCTTCCACGGGCACTCGGATACGGATCTCGTCGCTGATCGCGGGGATGTAGTCAAGCATGCCGAAAGCTGAGCGCTTCACGATCGCATTGATCTCCCCGGCGCACATCTGCCTCGCGTTCATCGGATTGACGGCGCACCGGAAGTGTTCCACCCGCACGCGCTGGGGCCGGGAGATGCCGAGCAGCCGCAGCGTGCCTTGCGCGCCCACCACTTCGGCCTTCGGTCCGAACAGCAGCCGGTCAGAATCGAACGTGATCTTCGGAAACCGCCGCACGTCGAACAGCCGGTAGCCAGGCGAATCGGGCCGCTCGGTGCCGAACCCCATGTCGAGCGAGGCGGTATCGATCTCGTAGTGGACGCGGCCGCTGCGCGCCACGGTATCGAGCTCGATGGTCCCGCGCGCAGCGTCGAACCTTCCCGTCTGGGTCGTGAGCCCGGCGTGCGTGAAGCGGAATTCTGGCAGGCTGTGCACGCGGTCCAGCGTGTAGTGCTCGGCGACCCCGGCAAGCCCGGGACTGGCGACCGCCAGCGCGCCAAGTGCCCAGAGCCCTCCGGTGCGGGTCCAGGCATGCGGCCGGCGCGGCATGCTGACCGGGCTCAATCCCGGTACGCCTCCACAGGCACGCTGATCTTGATCTCGTCGCTGACGGTCGGGATGTACTTGGTCATTCCGAAGTTCGAACGCTTGATGGTTGCACTGACGTCACCGGCGCACATGTAGCGGCCGTTGGCTGGATTGGTCGTGCAGCCGAAGCCGCTTACCGTCAGCGCGAGCGGCTGCGTGATGCCGAGCAGCGTGAACTGGCCCTCTGCGCCGACGACTTTGTCGCCTTCGAACAGCAAGCGGTCGGAATGGAACGTCATCGTCGGAAAATGCGCGACATCGAACAGCCCCGCGGAGCGCACATGCACGGTCCAGGCGCGCGAGCCCATGTCAATCGAGTCGGTGTGCACCGTGAAATCGACACTTCCGGTCCTGGCCCGGATGTCGAGCTGAATCTTGCCGTCCGCCCGATTGAAGCGGCCGCGCTGGGTGGTGAATCCCAGGTGGCCGACCTCGAACACCGGGATGGTGTATTCCGGATCGATGGTGAAACTGTCGGCAAGCACGGCCGGCGAGGCCATCAGCGCGAGTAGCGCACAGGCGGCCGTAAGGTGAAGTCTCTTCATGGCATCTCCCCATCTGGCTGCTGCAGGTAGCGCTCGCTCAATCCGGGAACGCCTCGAGGAACGTGGCGACTGCTTCCTTGTTCGAGCCGGTCAACGGGTGCGACACGGCGGTCATCGGCGTGCCGGGACGGCCCTGCGTGTACTGAAAGATGTTCAGCTGCTTGACCAGGTAATCCGCATGCTGGTGCGCCAGCCGCGGAAAGGCTTCGATACCCTGGCCATTCGGGCCGTGGCAGGCGCTGCAGGCGATTACGTCCTGCGCCGGCACCCCCTGCTCGAAGATCGCCTTCCCGTCTGCCAGCATCTGTGGATCGGCGCTGCGACGGTAATCGCGCGGCACCTGCTTCGAATAGTAATCGGCGAGCGCATCGATCTGCCGGTCCGTCAGGTGATGGCTCAGGCCCCACATGTATTCCGAGCCGGCCGGATCGGCGCGGTGGTGCGAGCGGAAGCTCGTCAGCTGGTTCTTCACGTAGGTCGCCTGCTGCCCCGCGAGCCGCGGAAACGCCGGGGACACCGAGTTGCCGTCGACCCCATGGCACAGGGAGCACACCTGCTGCGCCAGCACCGGTCCCGGCACCGCCGGGTTGCCCAGATCGCGGGAGCGATCGAGGCTGGTGCAGCCTGCCGCGGCTACCCCGAAGAGCGCGGCCAGTATCAGTGGGAGGCATCGCATGTGAAGCTCCATCCTGCCGCTAACGAGCAGCCCAGACATAGAGGAACAGCGAGTTGTTGTCGCTCGCGTTACGGCCCAGACCATCGTAGTTGACGGCGGCGCCGTTGTACTTGCTGTAGACCGTGTACTGCACGCCGACTCGCAGGTACTGCAGCGGTATCCAGAACGCCTCGAAGGTCTGGCCCTGCGTTCCCGGATTGCCGGACAGATTGCCATTGACCGGCGTGGAGGCGATGCCGGTACCGAGCGGGTCGTCGAACGTGATCTGGCCGTTGCTGTCGTATCCCGAGCTCTGGTTCAGCGTGTTGGTGGTGCCCCAGAGATCGAAGTACGACAGGCTGCCGCCCCAGGTCGCGCGATAGACATACGACAGCTTCGCCCGCAGCACATTGGTCGTATCGGAAGCATTGACCGCGGCTACCGGAGTGACGCCGTCGGCCAGGAAGTACGGCGAGCCGCCCGCCAGCGTGTTGGCGGAGTAGTACTGCACCTGGTGCATGTAGGCGAGCTGCGCGGTCACGGTGTTCGGATCGAGCAGGTACTGGTACTGGGCATCGAAGCCTAAGTTGCTGAAGCGCCCGAGATTGTTCGGATCAGAGGTCTCCGACCCCGGATCGTAGACGCGCGCATTCATGCCCGAGGCGCCGATCATCAGGTTCTGCGCACCCCATTCGTGCGACAGCGCAACGCGCCAGTACGGATTCCAGCTGCCGTTCAGGTAGGTGGTATTCGGCCTGGTGTAGTTGAAGCTCATGAACGAGAACATGCCCGTGGCGGTGCGGTAGGTTCCCAGTTCCACGTAGAGCAGGTGGTTCCAGAACGCGTACGCGGTCAGACCGGCGATGTTTCCGCCCGCACCAAACCCGGGATAGGGCGCAGCCCCGTCGATGAACTGCGAACTCCCCGGCGACGGCACCGGCACGTACTGCATCCAGGCGGCCGCGGTATTCCAGGGATCGGAGAGCGACGGGTTGTTGTTGAAACTCAACCCATAGATGAGGTCACTGTTCGCGCCGACCAGGTGATCGGCGAAGCGGATGTCCATGTTATCGGCCGAAAGCTGGCTGGCGAACGAGCCGTCCTCGTCCTGCGCCGCGTAGTTGTCGTACGTGGCCTGCAGGAACACGCCGATGTTGTTGGTGACCTTGCCGGCGACGAAGACGCTTCCAGTCGCGAAGATCGGATCACCATTCTTCTGGAAGTTCTGGGCCGGATCGGCACCCGACGTCGAGGTGTTGCCGACCCTCGAATAGCTGCCCAGGCCCATCACGGAAATCGGTATCGTGCGGGAGCCCATGGTGTACCCGGTCATCTTGAACATCCGGCCGTAGGGCGTGAGTTCGGGGAACTGCCCGCCGGCATGACACGACAGGCAGTTCTGGCCGGTCTGGCGTGCGAAGGCGGGCAGCGCCAGTGCTGCGCACGGCCACAGCCCACTGAAGAGCAGAAATGCTGTACCGAGCGCCGCCGCAGGTCGGAGCCGTCTGGCGAGATCCACAGCACTGAGCTTCTGCATTGATCGACCCTCGGCGCCCGCGCGCTTCTTTCTGCACCTGCACGCTCCGTCCGACCACGCGCAGCAGCAGGTGCAACCGCCTATGGGGCCAGAGATTAAGGCAGTTCCCCGGCAATCGATTCTGCACATCTACCTATTGCCACGGGCGCGGCCGGCATGTAGGTGCGCGGCAGCACGGCCCACCCGTGCGCCGCGCTGCGCGGCTAGAATGCGTTCTGCCGCACCGCACACCATTACCCATGTCATGACTGCAGGGCCCGAGTCCGCACACACCCCCGTGATGCAGCAGTACCTGCGCATCAAGGCGCAGCATCCCGACGTGCTGCTGTTCTACCGGATGGGGGATTTCTACGAGCTGTTCTACGAGGACGCGCGTACCGCCGCCGGGCTGCTCGACATCGCGCTTACGGCGCGTGGCCAGTCCGCAGGCGCGCCGATCCCGATGGCCGGCGTGCCAGTGCAGAGCGTGGATTCCTACCTTGCCCGGCTCGTGCGTCGTGGCCAGTCGGTCGCGATCTGCGAGCAGGTCGGCGACGCTCCCGCGAACCGTGGTCCGATGGACCGGCAGGTCGTGCGCATCGTGACACCGGGCACGGTCACCGACGACGCGCTGCTCGAGCAACGTCGCGAAACGCTGCTGAGCGCGTTGTACCGGGACGGGACGACTTACGGCCTCGCCTGGCTCGAACTGAGCTCCGGCCGCTTCGCGCTGCTCGAAGTGTCCAGCCGCGAGGAACTGGAGGCGGAACTCGAGCGCCTGCGCCCGGCGGAACTGCTGTGCTGCGAGACCCAGGCCAATGAGCTGCGCGCCCAGTGGCGCCACGGCCCGGTCGTGCGCACGCGGCCGCCGTGGCACTTCGGGCTGGATGGCGCGACACGCCTGCTGCGCGAGCAGCTGCAGGTCGCTGACCTGCGCGGCTTCGGCGTCGCCGAGCTCGGTCCGGCGCTGGGCGCGGCCGGTGCGCTGCTGCAATACGTGCGCGACACCCAGCGCTCAGCACTGCCGCATATTCGCGCGCTCCAGCTCGAGTCGCGCAGCGACGCGCTGGCGCTCGATGCTGCCACCCGGCGCAATCTCGAGCTGGATTCCAGCCTCTCTGGCGAGGAGGCGGCGACGCTGTTTGGCGTGCTCGACACCACCGTGACAGCGATGGGATCGCGCGCACTGCGCCGGGCGCTGCATCGCCCGCTGCGCTCGCACCCATTGCTGCGCGAGCGCTACCAGGCACTCGCGACGCTGTGCGAGGGCCGGCGCTTCGAGCCCTTGCGCGCGGCACTGCGCCCGATCGGTGACCTGGAGCGCGTGCTCGCGCGCGTCGCGCTGCGTTCTGCGCGGCCGCGCGACCTGGTGCAGCTGCGCGCCGCACTGGCCGCACTGTCCCCGCTGCGCGCGAGCTTCGCCGGGCTCGAGGCGCCGCTGCTGCTGCGGCTGCATGCAGAGGTCGCGGCGCACCCGGAACAGCACCGGCTGCTGTGCGACGCGATTGCGGCAGAGCCCGCGCCGCTGCTGCGCGACGGTGGCGTGATCGCACCCGGATATGACACAGAGCTCGACGGGCTGCGCGCGATTGCCGGCAACACCGAGGGTTTCCTCACCGACCTGGAGCGGCGCGAACGGGAGCGCAGCGGCATTGCGGGTCTGCGGCTCGGCTACAATCGCGTACAGGGCTTTTACATCGAGGTGCCGCGCGCCCAGGCCGCGCGCGTGCCCGCCGACTATGTCCGGCGGCAGACCGTGAAGAGTGCCGAGCGCTTCATCACTCCGGAGCTCGAGGGTTTCGAGGACCAGGTCCTCGGTGCGCGCGAGCGCTCGCTCGCTCGCGAACGGCAGCTGTACGAAGCGCTGCTCGAAACGCTGATCGGCAACCTCGCGGCGCTGCAGCGCACGGCCACGGCGCTGGCCCAGCTTGATCTGCTGGCAGCGTTGAGCGAGCGCGCTGCGACGCTCGGCTGGAGCGAGCCGGTGCTGGTCGAGGAGCCCTGCCTGCTGATCCAGGCCGGCCGGCATCCGGTCGTCGAACGCTTCATCGATGCGCCATTCGTGCCCAACGATCTGGTGCTGCACGATGCGCGCCGGCTGCTGGTGATTACCGGCCCGAACATGGGGGGCAAGTCCACCTACATGCGCCAGGTCGCGCTGATAGTCGTGCTTGCGCACATTGGGAGCTTCGTGCCCGCCGCGGCGGCGCGGATCGGGCCGGTGGACCGGATCTTCACACGCATCGGTGCAGCCGACGACCTCGCGGGCGGGCGCTCCACGTTCATGGTCGAGATGACCGAGACCGCCAACATCCTGCACAACGCGACGGCACACAGCCTCGTGCTGATGGACGAGATCGGCCGCGGCACCAGCACTTTCGATGGGTTGTCGCTCGCCTACGCGATCGCCTGGCACATTGCGACGCGAGTGCGCGCGTTCACGCTATTCGCCACGCACTATTTCGAGCTCACGGCGCTGGCGCGCGAAGCCTCCGCTTCCGCCAACGTGCACCTGGACGCGACCGAGCACGAAGACTCGCTGGTGTTCCTGCATGCCGTGCGCGATGGCCCGGCCAACCGCAGCTTTGGCCTGCAGGTCGCGGCACTCGCGGGCGTACCCCGCGAGATCATCGCTGCGGCGCGCCAGTACATGCAGCAGCTCGAAGCCCAGGCCACCGCGACGAGTCCGGCCTCGCCCCAGCTGCCGCTGGCGCTGCCGGCCGTCAGCGCCGAAGACGAGCGCGCACGCGCGCTGCTCGCGCGGCTGGCCGCGCTGGATATCGATGCACTCACGCCGCGCGCGGCGCTGGATCTGCTGTATGCGCTGCGCCAGCTGGCGCAGGGCGAAACGCCCCCGTGAGCGGGCCCTCCGGCTACTGTAGTTTCAGCTCCATGCGCACAGCGCCATCGGGGCCCGAGGCACCCGAGGCGCGGTCGGTGAGGAATACGCGTTCGGCACCGAGGCCTTCGGTTCCCAGGATTCCTGACTGCGCCGCCTGGGCGCGTGCGCGACCCAGATCATCGCGCTGCTGCGCACCCGGCGCGAACTGGGGCAGCAGCTGCTGCTCGAGCCATGATGCCCGCACCGCATCCCCTGTGGGCCCCGCGGCAATATCGCCGGGGTATTCGGGATCGGTCTGGAACTGCGCGCGGTAGAGCGCCAGCAGCGCAGGCAGCCGCGGATCACCGACGGCCGTCGGCACCACTGGTTTGCTGCCGCGCTTCGGCGGCGGCAGCTGCGTTGCCCGCAGCGCCTGGTCGAGCCCGATGCGCTCGAGCGCGACGTCGTCTTCCGCGTTCAGGGCATGCAGCGGAATGTCGAGCTTGAGCTGCGGCCGTTCGACCAGCGCCTTCGCGAGCTGCGCGAGTTTTGCCGACTGGGCCGGCGCCAGCGTCGTCGACCCCGGCGTGAAATCAACGAACGCGAGATCTTCACCGCCGCCGAACAGCGAACCGAGCAGCGCAAACGGCGCGGTCACGATCTTGCGCAGCAGCCCCTCCAGCAGCTTCCAGACCACCGGCGCGATGTGGAATTTCGGATCATCGAGACTGCCATCCACCGGCAGCTGCAGGTCGATCACGCCATTGCGGTCTTTCAGCAGCGCTACCGCCAGCTTGATCGGCAAAGGTACCGCCTCCTTGCTTTCGGTCGCGGCACCGAACTCGAGTTGATCGACGATCACGTGGTGGCTCGCCTGCAGCTTGCGGTTCTCGACGTGGTAGTGCAGCTCCGTCGTCAGCTTTCCCTGCGCGATGCTGTAGCCGGCGAACTTGCCCGAATACGGATTGAAGGTCGTGAGTTCGATGTTGCTGAAATTCATGCCGATATCGGTATAGCTCCTCGCCGCCAGCGGGTTGATCTCGCCGGTGATCGTGACCGGAGCGTACTGGTCGAGCGAGCCGTTCAGGTCCACCTTCGCACGGGCCGCCGGATCGGACGACAGCCCGACGATCGCGCCGTGCAATCCCAGGATCGCGGCGGAGAAATTCGGCTGCACCGTGTGGTCGCTGAACACCACTGTCCCGTCCTCGATCTCGACGCGTCCGATCCGTACCGGCATCGCGGCGGGGGGCGTTCCCGCTGCGGCCGGGCCGTTCCCCGCTGCGCTCGGCGCTACAGCGGGCACTGCGGCGGGCGCTGCGCTCCCCGTGCGGGCCGGCGGCGCGCCGGGGGTCGAGAGCACCTGCACCACGTTGAGCTTGCCGTCCGCGCCGATGATCACGCGGCCGTTGGCACCGCTGAGGCTTACACGCGCGATCTCGAGCGCGTCAGGATTCTGCTGGTAGCGCAGCTTCGTCAGGTGAAGTGCACGCCAGCTGACGAAATCCGCGTCCTGGACGGTGTCGCGCGTGGCGAAGTCCGTGAGCTGGGCGTCGAGCGCGAGCTTCAGCGTTGGCGACCCCTTCGCGGACGCCTGATGCGCTGGCGCTGCCGCAAACTCGACGTGACCATCGCCGGCAAGACGGCCGCGATAGACCGCCATCTGGGTCGACTGCGCGACATAGGGCTGAAACCCGGGAAGATCCAGGTCGCTCAGCGAGAAATCCAGCGTGACGCGCAGTGGCGAGAGCACGATGCTGCCCTGGCACGAGAACCGCCCGCTCTCGCCGATGCCGGTCTTCAGTTCGACCCCGAGCGGCGTGCCTGAATCGCTCGAGTAGTGCCGCAGATCGAGTGCGAGCGGCGCCAGGTGCAGCGTCACGGCGGGCTTCACCGCGCGATCCTCGGCTTCGATGCTTCCCGCATCGACATGCAGCAGCGCGAGCGTGAACTGCCAGGCCGGCGCCACG
>CAZGVE010000039.1:13730-26116 GCA_964528845.1 uncultured Steroidobacteraceae bacterium
GGCGCCGGCACGGCGGGGCTCGAGGCCGCGCCGGGGCCTGTTGCGCCCAGCAGGCGCATCAGGTTCAGCGTGCCATCCTGCTCGCGCCATACGCGCAGCCCCGGATTGGTCAGGCTGACCTGTCCGACCGCGATCTTACGGGCATCGAGGTCGAGCGTAGAATCGGTGACGTCGAGTTCGGGCAGCGCGATCCAGGGCGGCTCGGCCGAGGTGTCGACAGTCCGTGGTCCGATCGCGAGCGAATGCAGCTTGAGACTCGGCAATTGCAGCGCGAGGCCCCCATGGGCGCCGGCGGAGTAGCGATAGGCTCCCGAGAGGTCGATGCTGCCGCCGGCGAGTGAGAATGGCAGTGCGTCCTGCAGGTAGGCGGCGATGGTTGACGCCTTCAGCGCGCTGATCTGGAACTCGCCGCTGGAACTCAAGGGCTGCAGCGAGAATTCGCCCGACCACTGCAATCGCTCCTGCGCGCTGGTGCTGGCGCTGAAGCGATAGCGATTCTCGAAGGTTGGTGCCGTCCGGAAGTCGGTCAATGCGAATTCGATCGGGGTGAGCGCCGCGGTAAAGGGTCGCTCGCGGCTGCGATCCTCGAACTGCATACTGCCCGCGTGTACGGTGAAGGCGAGGATGCGCAGCGCTGGCGTCGGGCCCGGCGCGGCCACCGGGGTCCGCGGCGGGGTCACCGGTATGAGCTGGGCCAGGTTCAGGCCACCCTCGCGATTGATGATCACGTGGATCACGGGACGGTCGAGCCGCACTTCGCCGAGAGTCCACGTCCAGTTGGGCAGCGTGCGTAGCGAAGCGCGTACCCGCAGCAGGTCGAAGCCGATGAGCGCTCGTCCATCGGCCTCCTGGAGGCTGAAGTCCCGCATCTCGAGCGTCAGCGTGAACGGATTGAAGCGCAAATCCCCGATCGACACCTTGCGGCCGAGATCGCGCCGCACGTACTGCTCGATCGCCTCACGCCCGAGCCGGGGCAGCAGTACGAACCCCGCGAGCGCATAGGCGAGGAGCAGGGCGGCAAGCACGACGAGCACGACCGCGTGCCGGCGCAGCCATCCGTGGGACCCAGCGGCCGCTCGATCAGGTTGCGAATGTTCCATGTTCCAGAAAGTCCGCGGTCGCTCGCGCCACGCGCGCCGAGAACAGCAGGGTCGAATGCGTCACCGGCAGGCACAAGTGGCCGCTGGCGCCTTCGATCCTCGTCTCCGCTACCGTGACGGTGCCATCACTGGCTTCATCGAAGCTTAGCAGCAAGCGCCCGAGCCCGGCGGCCGCGGTACCTGCGATCACGCCGAGCGGCCGCTCGAATTCCCAGCGGCGCGCCTGCGGGACCAGCAGTTCCTCGGCTATCGCCCGCCCCAGCAGCTTCCGGCCGAAGCGGCTGGATCCGAGCACGCGGGCGA
This sequence comes from uncultured Steroidobacteraceae bacterium, assembly GCA_964528845.1. GTDB lineage: Bacteria > Pseudomonadota > Gammaproteobacteria > Steroidobacterales > Steroidobacteraceae > FEN-1191. Next base: position 15,134 of record CAZGVE010000039.1, read on the forward strand.
CCCGCGAGCCACCGGTGGGGGTGCCCAGGAAGACGACACGGCCAGGGGGCGCCGCCACGATGCCCTGCAGCGCGCGCATGATCACGAGGCCGCCCAGACTGTGGCCGACCAGGTGCACCCGCGGCGCGTCGATCGCGGCAATCGCAGCGCGTAGGCCGGCCGCACTGTCGGCGATCGAAGCGCGTACCGACGCGTATTGATGCAGGTGCGTCACGTAGTGGTGAGCGCGCCGCAGGCGCGAGCGCAGCAGCAGTGATTCATGGCCAGTCATCCACAGCCCGTGGACGAACACGACTGCGGCCGGACGCACCTCAATCCCCGCGCGCAAGCGCCGTACGGTGCACCCGTCAGGCCGGGGGGGGCGTAGCCGGCGTGCGCACGCGGATGTGCAGCTCACGCAATTGCGCCTCTGAGACCTCGGTCGGCGCATCGCTGAGCGGATCGGCCGCCGTCTGGGTCTTCGGGAACGCGATCACGTCGCGGATGCTGTCGGCACCGGCCATCATCATCGTCAGCCGGTCAAGGCCGAATGCGATGCCACCGTGGGGCGGGCAGCCGAAACGCAGCGCATCGAGCAGGAAGCCGAACTTTGCCCGCGCCTCCTCCGGCGCGATGCCGAGCAGCGCGAACACCGCCGATTGCATCTCCTCGCGGAAGATCCGGACCGAGCCGCCGCCGATCTCCGAGCCATTGAGCACGAAATCGTAGGCGCGAGCCAGCGCAGTGCCGGGCGAGGCGCGCACCTCCTCGGCTGCATCCGCCTGCGGCGCCGTGAACGGGTGGTGCATGGCCACCCAGCGCCGGGCGTCGGCGTCCCACTCGAACATCGGGAAATCGATGACCCACAGCGGTTGCCAGCCGGGACGCACGAGGCCACGCTCGTGCGCGACCTTCAGCCGCAGCGCGCCGAGCGCGTCACTCACCACCTTCGCCTGGTCCGCACCGAAGAAGATCAGGTCCTCGTCACGCGCGCCGGTGCGCTCGAGGATGCCCGCAATGGCCGCGTCGTCCAGGAACTTGAGTATCGGGGACTGCAACCCCTCGCGGCCCCGGCGATGGTCGTTGACCTTGATGTAAGCCAGCCCGCGCGCGCCATAGCGGGCGACGAACGCCGTGTACTCGTCGATCTCCTTGCGCGTGAGCGCTCCTCCGCCGGGCACGCGCAGCGCGGCAACCCGGCCGGAGGGATCGCGCGCGGGACCCGCGAAGACCTTGAATTCGCACCCGGCGACCAGGTCCGCGATATCGACCAGCTCGAGCTCGACGCGCAGATCCGGCTTGTCCGAGCCGTAGCGGCGCATGGCCTCGGCGTAGCGGAGGCGAGGGAACGGCGCAGGCAGCTCCTGGCCGAGGACTTCGCGGAACAGTACGCGCACCAGCCCCTCCATCAGCCGCATGATCTGTTCCTGATCGAGGAATGAGGTTTCGATGTCGAGCTGAGTGAATTCCGGCTGGCGGTCGGCGCGCAGGTCCTCGTCCCGGAAGCAACGCACGATCTGATAGTAACGGTCGAAGCCGGACATCATCAGGAGCTGCTTGAAGATCTGCGGTGACTGAGGCAGCGCGAAGAACTTGCCCGGATGGGTGCGGCTCGGCACCAGATAATCGCGAGCACCCTCCGGCGTCGCCTTGGTCAGCATCGGCGTCTCGATGTCGATGAAGCCTTCGGAGTCCAGGTAGCGGCGCATGCAGCGCGTGATCCGATGGCGCAGTCGCAGGCGCTCGGTCATCACTTCGCGGCGCAGGTCGAGGTATCGGTAGCGCAGCCGCAGTTCCTCGTTGACGGTCTCGTCGATCTGGAACGGCAGCGGATCGCAGCGATTGAGCAGCTCCAGCCCGGTGGCGAGCAGCTCGACGCGGCCGGTGGCGAGACCGGGATTGACCGTGCCCTCCGGCCGCTCGCGCACGAATCCGGTCACCTGCACGACGAATTCGCTGCGCAGCTTCTCGGCGGTGGCAAATACTTCCGCGCGTTCCGGGTCGAACACGATCTGCACCAGGCCTTCGCGATCGCGCAGGTCGACGAAGATCACTCCACCGTGGTCTCGCCGCCGATGAACCCAGCCGGCGACGCTGACCGTCTGGCCTGCCAGCTGCTCGTTGACCTGTCCGCAGTAATGGGTACGCATGCGCTCGACGCTTCAGGGCTACTACAGGGGGGCGCGAATCTTAGGGCGCCGGGGCGGCCGGGACAACTACCCCGAGGGTCACGATCAACTTCATCGCCGCATCGACGCTGATCGACAGTTCGATCAGCTGGGAACGCGGCACGAACACGATGTAGCCTGAGGTCGGGATCGGCGTCGTCGGCACGAACACACACACGACATCCTCGCCCGCGTGGGCGGCGATCATCGGCATGTCCGAGGAGGTCTGGAAACCTATGCTCCAGATCCCGAGGCGCGGGTACTCGACCAGCAGCACCTTCTTGAACGAGGTGCCGGATTTCGACAGGATCGTGCTGGAGAAGCTCTTGACCCCGCCGTACACCGCGCGCACGAATGGTATGTGGTCGAGGACGTCCTCCCATAGCCGCACCAGGCGTCGGCCGATGATGTTGGTGACCAGCAGCCCGGTGGCCAGCAGTACCAGCACGGCGAGGATGGCGCCGAGCCCCGGAATGCGCACGCCGAGCCAGGCCTCGGGCCGCAACGGGGCCGGCAGGATCAGCAGCAGCGGGTCCACGAGCTCCAGGATGAAGCGCACCGCGAGTACGGTGGCCACGATGGGCAGCCAGACGAGCAGCCCGGCGATCAGATAGCGTCGGAAGATGCGCCCGAGCAGTGCGCGGGTCAACGCCCACCCCGGCGCTTTGGCCTGCGGGACGAGGACCTGGCTGGGGCCCGCTTCGTCTTCGCTTTCGTCTTTGGGCCGCTGCGACCTGCCGCGACCGGGCTACGCGGCGCCGAGCGCGCACTGCGCGACGACTTGTCAGCCGCCGGCGTCTTCGCGGCGTCCGCCGAGGACGTGCCAGCGCCGGCCTTCACTCCGTCCGTGGCTCCCGCCTTGCCTTTGTCCGTGGCGGTCGCGTCCTTGGCCGTCGTATCCTTCGCCGGCGCGTCGGCAGCAGGCGCGTCCTTGTCGGCACCGGCCAGGTTGCGCCGGCCCTCCTGGTCCGACTTGAAATCGGTCTCGTACCAGCCCGAGCCCTTCAGCCGGAACACCGGCGCGGACACCAGCTTGCGCAACGCATTCCTGCCGCAGGACGGGCACTTCTTGAGCGGCGGGTCGCTGATCTTCTGCAGTACCTCGACGTAGTAGCGGCACTTGGAACATTCGTATTCGTAGAACGGCATGGTGAGGATCGCTGTGCTCGGAATGCTGGGTGGAAGTATAGACGGCAGCGGCTCAGTCGTAGCGGATCACCGCGCGTAGGGAGTGGTCACGCCAGCGGAAGGCGCCGACCAGGCGCAGGTCGATCAGCGCCGCCAGCCCCCGCACGTCATAGCCAGCCGCCACGCACAGCTCCCCGGCCGCCCGCATCGTGCCGCCGGTCGCGAACACGTCGTCGATCAGGAACAGTCGGCCGCTCCCGCGCTGCATTTCGAGCACGCCGCTGCCATATTCGAGCTGGTAGGCGACATCGACGACCGGGGGCGGCAGTTTGCCCTGCTTGCGGATTGGCACGAACCCCAGGCGCCGCCGCCCCGCGAGGCCCGCCGCGAGCACGAACCCGCGGGCCTCGATGCCCGCGAGCGCCTCGACCTGCTGCCATTCCTTTTCAGTGAACAGGCTCTCGAGCGCATCGAGGGCCGCCTCGAAATGATGCCGCAGCAGCGGCGCGATGTCCCGGAACAGGATTCCCGGACGCGGAAAATCCGGCACATCGACAATATGGCGCTTGAGTTCGCTCATGGGTTCCTCCCTGAGCCGCACTCTACCCCTTATGCCCGGAGGGCTTAAGTGCCGACCGCGCGAATATCCTGCTGACGCTCGAATACGAGCTCACCGCCGCGCACGCCGACGCGAATGCGATCCCCGGGGCTGAACTCGCTGCGCAGGATGCGCTGAGCCAGGGGGTTCTCGATCTGCTGCGCAATCGCGCGCTTGAGCGGGCGGGCCCCGTATACCGGATCGAAGCCCGCGGCGCCGATCAGGTCCCTGGCCGCATCGTCGAGCTCGAGACCGAGGTTGCGCTCCTGCAGACGCCGCCGGAGGCTCGCGAGCTGGATGTCGACGATCGCGCGGATCTGTGCCGTTCCGAGCGGATGGAACACCACGATGTCGTCGACGCGATTGATGAACTCGGGACGGAAGTGCTGCTGCACGATCTCCATGACTGCGCTCTTCATGCGCTGGTAATTGCCCTCTCCGGCGAGCTCCTGGATCACCTGCGAGCCCAGGTTCGAGGTCATGATGATCACCGCGTTGCGGAAGTCCACGGTGCGGCCCTGGCCGTCGGTGAGACGGCCGTCATCCAGCACCTGCAGCAGCACGTTGAAAACGTCCGGATGCGCCTTCTCGACCTCATCGAGCAGCACCACCGCATACGGGCGGCGGCGCACCGCCTCGGTCAGGTAGCCGCCCTCCTCGTAGCCGACATACCCCGGCGGCGCACCGATCAGTCGCGCCACCGAATGCTTCTCCATGAACTCGGACATGTCGATACGGACCATGGCGTCTTCGGTATCGAACAGGAATTCGGCCAGGGCCTTGCACAGCTCGGTCTTGCCGACGCCCGTGGGCCCGAGGAACAGGAACGAGCCGTTCGGCCGCCTGGGATCCGACAGGCCGGCTCGCGAGCGCCGGATCGCATTCGAGACGATGCGCACCGCCTCTTCCTGCCCGACCACGCGGCGCGTCAGCGCTGCCTCCATTTGCAGCAGCTTTTCCTTCTCGCCCTGCAGCATGCGCGCCACCGGTATGCCGGTCCACTTGGAGACCACCTCCGCGATTTCCTCCTCAGTCACGGCGTTGCGCACCAGTTGCGGGGTGCTCTGCTCGGCGCGCTGGGCCTGCTTGAGCTTCTTCTCGAGTTCGGGAATGCGCCCGTACTGCAGCTCGGCCATGCGCGCGAGGTCGGCGCTGCGCCGGGCCTGCTCGAGTTCGAGTCGAGCCCGTTCGAGGTCTTCCTTGACCTGCGTCGCACCCTGCAGCACGGCCTTTTCGGCCTTCCATACCTCCTCGAGATCGGCATACTCGCGCTCCAGGTCGGCGAGCGTCTGCTGCAGCGCCGCGAGGCGCCGGCGTGAGGCATCGTCCTGCTCTTTCTTCAACGCCTCCTGCTCGATCTTGAGCTGGATGATGCGGCGCTCGAGCCGGTCGAGGGATTCGGGCTTGGAATCTATTTCCATGCGGATGCGGGCGCCGGCCTCGTCGATCAGGTCGATCGCCTTGTCGGGCAGCTGGCGGTTCGTGATGTAGCGGTGCGAGAGGGTCGCGGCGGCAACGATCGCCGGATCCGTGATCTCGACCCCATGATGCACTTCGTAGCGCTCCTTCAGCCCACGCAGGATCGCGATCGTATCCTCCACCGAGGGCTCGTCCACCAGCACGGTCTGGAAGCGACGCTCGAGCGCCGCGTCCTTCTCGATGTACTTGCGGTACTCATCGAGCGTCGTCGCGCCCACGCAGTGCAGCTCCCCGCGCGCGAGCGCCGGCTTGAGCATGTTGCCGGCATCCATCGCGCCCTCGGCACGGCCGGCACCGACCATCGTGTGCAGCTCATCGATGAACAGGATGACCTGGCCTTCCTGCTTTGCGAGATCAGCGAGCACGGCTTTGAGCCGTTCCTCGAATTCGCCGCGGAACTTGGCTCCCGCGATCAATGCTCCCATGTCGAGCGCGAGGATGCGCTTGTGCTTGAGCCCTTCCGGGACCTCGCCATTGACGATGCGCTGCGCGAGTCCCTCGACGATCGCGGTCTTGCCGACGCCCGGGTCGCCGATCAGCACGGGGTTGTTCTTGGTACGACGCTGCAGCACCTGGATAGTGCGGCGTATCTCGTCGTCGCGCCCGATGACCGGATCGAGCTTGCCCGCGCGCGCCCGCGCCGTCAGATCGAGCGTGTACTTCTCGAGCGCCTGACGCTTCTCTTCAGCGCCCGCATCGTCGACCTTCGCACCGCCGCGGACCTCCTCGATCGCCCGCTCGATCGCGCTGCGTACCGCGCGCGCGTCCTTCAGCGCCTTCGCGACCGCAGCTCGATCCTCGAATGCCGCGAGCACGAACAGCTCGCTCGATATGAACTGGTCGCCGCGCTGTTGCGCGAGCTTGTCGGTCACGTTCAGCAGCCGCGTCAGATCGTGGGACACCTGCACGTCGCCGGCCGTGCCTTCGACCTTCGGCGCCTGGTCCAGAATAGCCTCGAGCGCAGTGTGCAGCCGGTTGACCTCCACTCCGGCCTTGAGCAGCAGCGGTCGTACTCCTCCGCCCTGCGCATCGAGCATCGCGTACAGCAGGTGCGCCGGTTCGATGAACTGGTGGTCGCGACCGACAGCCAGCGACTGCGCGTCGGCAAGCGCGGCCTGGAAGCGGCTGGTGAGTTTGTCCATGCGCATGAGTACTGACCTGCCCTGTCGGCTCCACAGGAGCCGGTATGACGCTAGTTGTGGGGGGCCGCGCCCCGGAATTCAAGCGTGTGCGCGTTAGCCTCGCCAGAGCAGCGCGGCCATGCGGCCGGTCGCGCCGTCGCGTCGATAGGAGAAGTAGCGCTTCGAGTGCGTCGCGGTACAGGCCGCCTCGCAGTCGATGCGGCGGACTCCAAGCGCGTCGAGGCGCCGACGGGCCAGTGCATGCAGATCGCATTGCCACCGGCCGCGCGCGTTTGGCAAGAACGCACTGGCCGCTGCGGCGTCGCGCTGCACGAAGGCTGCGAGCACTTCCTGCCCGACCTCGAAGCACGCCGGGCCGATCGAGGGCCCGAGCCACGCCGTGACCGGCACGTCCGGTTCACCCCCGAGCGCCGCCACTGCCGCCTCGAGCACCCCCGCGGCCAGCCCGCGCCAGCCCGCATGTGCGACCGCGAGTGCGCTGCCATCCGCGCGCGCGAGCAGCACCGGCACGCAATCGGCCACCAGCACGGCCAGCACCCGCCCGCTGCGGCGCGTGACGGCCGCATCGGCCTGCGGCGGCGCAGCGCCGGGATCGAGCCGGTCCGCGTCGACGACCACGGTCCCATGCTGTTGTTGCAACCACAAGGGTTCGGCCGGCAGCCCAACCGCCTGGGCAAGGCGCCTGCGGTTCTCCTCCACTGCGTCCTTCTCATCGCCCACGTGCAGCGCGAGGTTCAGCGAGTCGAACGGGCCTGAGCTGACGCCGCCGCGACGCAGGCTGAAGAGCGCGCGCACACCCGGCGGTGCGCCCCACTCCGGCGCAATCCAGCCGAGACCGTCGGCGTCAGCGCGCATGGGCAGCCGAAGTGCGCAGCAGGGCGAGCAGGGATTCCAGGTCGGGTGGCAGCGCGGCCTCCAGCCGCAGCGGTCCGCCGTGCAGCGGATGGCGCAACTGCAGCAGCTGCGCGTGCAGCGCCTGGCGGCGGAACGCCTGCAGCGCCGCGCGCAGCCGGCTGTCACTCCCTGCCACCTGGCGGGCACGGCCACCGTAAAGCGGATCGCCCACGACCGGCAGCCCGATGTGGGCGAGGTGCACGCGGATCTGGTGGGTGCGTCCGGTCTCGAGCCGTACGCGCAGCAGCGTATGGGCGCCGATGCGCTCCTCGATGCGATAGTGCGTGACCGCTGCCCGCCCGTCGCCGCGCACCGCCATGCGCGTGCGCGCGCTGCGGTGCCGTCCGATCGGCTCATCAATGCGACCGCCTCCGGTGGGAGTCCCTGAGCACAGCGCGAGGTACTCGCGCGTGATCTCGCGCCGCGCGAGCGCGGCGACCAGCTGCGTATGGGCAATGGGGGTGCGCGCGATGATCAGCAGGCCGCTGGTGTCCTTGTCGAGCCGGTGCACGATGCCGGCCCGGGGCACCCGCGCCAACGCGGGCTCGTGTGCCAGCAATGCGTTCTGCAGCGTGTGATCGCGGTTGCCGGCTCCCGGGTGCACGACCAGTCCGGGTGGCTTGTTCAGCACCACCACGGCCTCGTCCTGGTAGACGATATCCAGCGCCAGGGGTTGGGCGGCGATCGCGGTCGCGGGCGTGAATTCGGCCTCCAGTACGACCTGTTCGCCACCCCTCACGCGGTCTCGCGGCCGGACCATGCAACCTTGCACGCGCAGCGCGCCACTTCGGATCCAGCGCTGTAAGCTGGCGCGTGAATACTGCGGCAACGCCGCGGCCAGCGCCTGATCCAGGCGCTGGCCTGCCGCCGAGGCGGGCAGTTCGAGCCGATGGGTGTGGAACTCGGACGGCATCCGGTAGTCAGCTATACTTCTTCGTTTGGAAACGCCGGCCACCCCGGCTACAGCAGTGCAGGTCAAACCCTTGAGTTCAGCTCTCTGTCCGGCGCGTGCGGCAGCGCCTTCTGGCCGCATTCTCGGCGCCGCGCTGCTGGCGCTGCTGGCCCTGCTCGCCGGCTGCCACACACGGCCACAGAAGACCTCGAACCGCCGCGCCGTCACGCCAGAATCGCTGTACACGGCCGCCCACCGGGCCATGCTCGCCAACGATTATACGTTCGCGATCCGGCAATACGAGGCGCTGACCTCGCGCTTCCCGTTCACGCCGCAGGCGCGCCAGGCGCGGCTCGACCTGATCTACACCTACTACCGCAAGGGCGAGAAGGAGTCTGCGACCGACGCAGCGGACCAGTTTCTGCGGGAGAATCCGACGCATCCGCGCGTGGACTATGCGTGGTACATGAAGGGGATGATCGACTTCGAGCGCACTCCCAACGTGATCGAAGTGTTCTTCGGCGTTGACATGGCCAAGCGTCCGCCGACCACGGCACTCAAGGCCATCACCGCGTTCAGCACCGTCGTGACGCAGTATCCGAAGAGCGTCTACGCGCACGACGCGCTGCGTCGCATGATCTACCTGCGCAACCGTCTGGCCGATTACGAGGTCAACGTGGCCCACTACTACGTCAGGCGCGGCGCCTACCTGGCCGCGGCCCAGCGCGCACAGGGCGTCATCGAGCAGTACGATGGCGCCCCGGCCGAAAAGTCGGCGCTCGAAGTGCTGCGCGTGAGCTATCAGCACCTCGGCTTCACCGATCTCGAGGCCAACATCGATCGTGTCTACCAGTCCAACTTTGCCGCCGCCGACCAGGCCACGGCAGCCGCGGCTGCGGGCCGGCACTGGTGGAAGGTCTGGAACTGAATCGCGCTCGCGAGCGGGCCGCTCAGCGTCGATAGCCGCTCGTGATCGGGTAGCGCCAGTCGCGGCCGAAGGCGCGGCGGCTGACTCGCACGCCGGGCGGCGCCTGCCGGCGTTTGTATTCGGCGCGCTTGACCATGTCGAGTACGCGCGCAACCACGTCGCGTTCGAAGCCCCGCGCGCAGATTTCCTCCACCGACAGGTCTTCCTCGATGAAGCCCTCCAGGATCGGATCGAGCACCTCGTACGGCGGCAGCGAGTCGGTGTCCTTCTGGTCCGGACGCAGCTCGGCGGTGGGTGCGCGCGTGAGCACGCGCTCAGGAATCGCCGGACCGATGCCATTGCGGTAGCGCGCCAGGCGGTACACCAGCAGCTTGCTGCAATCCTTGATGGGCGCGAACCCGCCTGCCATGTCGCCATAGAGGGTCGCATAGCCCACGGCCATCTCGCTCTTGTTGCCGGTGGTCAGCAGCATGCGCCCGGTCTTGTTCGAGATCGCCATCAGCAGCACGCCGCGGCATCGGGCCTGGATGTTCTCCTCGGTCGCGTCCGGCGGCCGGCCCGCGAATTCCTGGGCGAGGGCCGCGAGCGTGGCGGCGAACATGTCCTCGATCGGGATCGAGCTCAATGAAACCCCGAGCGCGCGGGCCTGCTGCGCGGCGTCCTCGCGACTCATCAGCGAGGTATAGCGCGAAGGCATCATGACCGCGTGCACGCGCGCAGCGCCGAGCGCATCCACCGCGATCGCGAGCGTGAGCGCCGAATCCACTCCGCCTGAGAGTCCGATCACCGCGCCCGGAAAGCCGTGCTTGCCCACGTAGTCACGCACGCCGGTCACGAGCGCGCGATACACGCTCTCCTCGTCGCGCAGTTCCGGAGCGATGGGAGCTGCAGACACCTCGACCCCGGCGCCCGTGCGTTCGAGCTCGGCGAGGTACAGCCCGGCCTCGAAGGCAGGCGCGCGCATCGCGACTCGCCCCCGCGCGTCCATCGCGAACGAGTTGCCGTCGAACACGAGTTCGTCCTGGCCGCCGAGCAGGTTCACGTAGAGCGCGGGCAGCCCGGTCTCGCGCACACGCGCGCCGAGTACCTGTTCGCGCTCGCGCTGTTTGTGGATCTCGTATGGCGAGGCGTTGATCACCAGCAACGCTTCGGCCCCGAGCGTGCGCAGCCCGGCGCAGGGCTCGGGCTCCCAGATGTCCTCGCAAATCAGCACCCCGAGGCGAAAGCCGTTGAATTCCACCAGCGTCGGGCTCGACCCGGGTGCGAAGTAGCGCTTCTCGTCAAACACTTTGTAATTCGGCAGGCAGGCCTTGCGATGCTGCGCAATCAGGCGTCCGCCGCGCAGCAGCGCGGCGGCGTTGTAGATGCGCCCCTGCGCATATTCGGGATAGCCGACCAGCACGCCGATCTCGGGAACCGCGGACTGCAGCTCAGCCAGAGCCTGCTCGATCTGCCGGCGCAACCCGCGATGAAATAGCAGGTCCTCGGGCGGATAGCCGCAGAGTGCAAGTTCGGGACAGAGCAACAGATCGGCGTGCAGTTCATCGCGGGCGCGCCGCGCCGCGGCGATGATCTGCTCCAGATTGCCGCGGACGTCTCCGACCAGCAGGTTGAGCTGCGCGAGCGCGACCCGCAGCCGATCCTTGTGCGCCACGGCGAGCTCGCGACGCCTCAGCGCCGCTTTGCGGCGCTCTTGCGGCGCGCCAGAGGCTTGCGCCTGGGCTTGGCCGTGGGCTTGGCTTTGGTCTTCGCCTTGGGCTTGGGCTTGGCCTTGG
>CAZGVE010000039.1:26216-29044 GCA_964528845.1 uncultured Steroidobacteraceae bacterium
CTTGGGCTTGGGCTTGAGCGTTGGCCGGAGCAGCGTGGCCATGGCGCTGCCGAGTTCGGCGGGGGAGCGGACCGTGCGCACACCGGCCGCCTCCAGCGCGCGATACTTGTTCGCCGCGGTGCCCTGGCCGCCGGCGATGACGGCTCCGGCGTGTCCCATGCGCTTGCCGGCGGGAGCGGTGACCCCGGCGATATAAGCGACGACCGGCTTGCTGACGTAGCGACGGATGTGCTCGGCCGCCGCCTCCTCGTCGCTGCCGCCGATCTCGCCGACCATGATGATGCCCTCGGTCTGGGGGTCACGTTCGAACAGCTCGATCACGTCGATGAAACTCATGCCGCGCACCGGATCCCCGCCGATGCCGACGCAGGTGCTCTGACCCAAGCCGTTGTTGGTAGTCTGGAACACGGTCTCGTAGGTCAGCGTGCCGGAGCGCGAGACGATGCCGACGCAGCCCTTCTTGTGAATGAAGCCGGGCATGATGCCGATCTTGCATTCCCCCGGCGTGATGATGCCCGGGCAGTTCGGACCGATGAGCCGCGTCGCTGAGCCGCCGAGCACGGACTTCACGCGCACCATGTCATTGACCGGTACACCCTCGGTGATGCAGACGACCAGCTCGATCCCGGCATCGACCGCCTCGAGGATCGAGTCGGCTGCGTACGCGGCCGGTACGTAGATCATGCTGGCGGTCGCGCCCGTGGCGCGTACCGCGTCGCGCACCGTGTCGAACACCGGCAGCCCCAGATGCTGTTCGCCGCCGCGTCCGGGAGTGACGCCCCCCACCAGCCGCGTGCCATACGCCAGGCACTGCTCGGAATGGAATGTGCCCTGCTTGCCGGTGAAGCCCTGGCAGAGCAGTTTCGTACGCTGATTGACCAGGATGCTCATGGTCGTGGATTCCTGCCGGGTTCGGGAGCTGTACGGGCCGCCGCGACGACCTTGCGCGCCGCGTCCGTCAGATCGCTCGCTGCGATGATCGCGAGGCCGCTGCGCCCGAGCTGAGCGCGTGCCTGCTCCGCGTTGGTGCCTTCGAGGCGCACGACGACCGGCACCTTCACACCGACGTTCTGCACCGCGTTGATGATGCCATCGGCGATCAGATCGCAGCGCACGATCCCGCCGAAGATATTCACCAGGATCGCCTTCACGTTCGGGTTGCTCAGGATCAGCTCGAACGCGGCGGTCACGCGCGCCGCGGTGGCTCCGCCGCCCACGTCGAGGAAGTTCGCGGGCTGCCCGCCGTGCAGCTTGATCAGGTCCATGGTTGCCATCGCGAGCCCGGCGCCATTGACCATGCAGGCGATGTTGCCCTCGAGTGAAACGTAATTCAGGTCGTGCTCGCTGGCGCGCTGTTCCATCGGATCCTCCTGTCCCGGATCGCGCAGCGCCGCGAGCTTCGGGTGACGGAACAGCGCATTCGCCTCGATGTCGAGCTTGGCATCCAGCGCTAGCAGGCGGCCGCGCGTGGTCACGATCAGCGGATTGATCTCGATCAGGCTCGCATCGTTCTCGATATACAGGCGGTACAGTCCGAGCAGGATCGACTGGAACTGCTCGACCTCTTTGCCCTTCAGGCCGATTCCAAAGGCGAGCTGCTTGCACTGGAAGGGCTGCAAACCGGCGGCCGGATGCACGGTCACCGACAGGATCTGCTCCGGGTGCGTTGCCGCGACCTCCTCGATGTCCATGCCGCCGGCGCTCGAGGCGATCACTGCTATGCGGCCCCGGTCGCGATTGAGCGTGAGACTCAGGTACAGCTCCCGCGCAATATCCGAACCCGACTCGACGTAGACGCGCTCGATCGGTAGGCCGGCCGCTCCGGTCTGACGGGTCACGAGCCGCTGGCCGAGCATCGCCGCGGCAGCCGCGGCCACGGCTTCAGGGTCGTGGGCAAGCTTGACGCCGCCGGCCTTGCCGCGCCCTCCCGCATGGACCTGGGCCTTCACGACCCAGAGCTTGCCGCCGAGCGCGCGTGCCGCATCGGCCGCGGCCGCCGCACTGTCGGCGACACGCCCGTGCGGTACCGGGATCCCATAGTCGGCGAGAATTTTCTTCGACTGGTACTCGTGCAGGTTCATCGGCGACCATCCGGCGACGGAAAAGTCCCGGATTGTCGCGGAAACCGAGGCGGGAGGCCAGAAGGCCCCGGCGACGGACCAGCGCCCGCCTATTTCACGCTATAGCCGCGTGCTTCCAGGCAGGCGGTTATCGCTCGCCGGTACTGTTCACGGCGCTCGGCGTTCTCGGTGGGCCCGACGGCTCCATCCGGCTGCGTCGGATCGTAGCCGGTCTGGCCCTTCGACCAGCTATGGCATTCGTAGCGATCCGCGGCCTGCTGGGTCTGGCTCTGGCCGTTCCTCGGGTACACGTAGAAGTCGTCGGCCGCGGCAGGCGGCGCACCCGGCGGCACGGCTTCGGGAGCGTCCGCCCCTGGCGGCGGATCGACGACGGCGTAGCCGTTCAGGTCGGGACGCCAGCCGTAGTAGACATCGTCCGCGTAGTAATAGGGCACGCCACCGAACCACAGCGTCGAATAGAACGGCGGCAGCACCGAGACGGTCAGGCCTATCGGAGGCCGCGCCACGACGAACCCTGCAGGGCCCGGCGCGTACCAGGCGCCACCACTGAAGTAATAGCGCCGCCCGTCGTGCCAGCTGTAGGCCCGATAGCCATCTGGCAGCGTCCGAATGACGGTGCCCGGAGCCGGGTAGTAGTGCCCATGCTCGTAACGGTTGTCGAGCACGAAGCCGCGCCCGTCGCGCTGAAACGGCTGGTGTTCGCCGTGCCAGTCGCGTCCTCCGTGCCCTTCATCGCGCCCGTGCCCT
>CAZGVE010000040.1:0-2292 GCA_964528845.1 uncultured Steroidobacteraceae bacterium
GCAAGATCTGGGAGATCGTGCGCGAGATGCTGGTGAGCTGGGAAATGATGAAGCGTCGGCTGCGCGAGGGCGTCGAGTTCTTCCGCTTCCTGCGCGGTCACGCGGCCTGAACGGGCGCGAGCGCCCTCCTTCGGCGATCGATGGTCCTGATGCATCCACCGGCCGCGCTCGCGGGCCTGGTGTGCCTCGCCGTGGCGGCCGGCTACGTTCTCGTGGCGGTCGCCGCGGTGCTGGCGTGGGAACTGCGCCGCAGCCCTGCGGGCACCGCTGCGCTGCCTCCCGTTACCGTGCTCAAGCCGCTGTGCGGCGCCGAGCCTGGCCTGTATGCGCACCTGCGCTCCTATTGCGAGCAGGAATTCCCGGAATACCAGATCGTGTTCGGCGTACGCGATCCGGCCGATCCGGCGCTGGCGGTGGTCGAACGGCTGGTGCGCGAGTTCCCCTCGCTGCCGATCGCCATAGTGGTCAACCCCCGGCTGCACGGCAGCAACTACAAGATCAGCAACCTGATCAACATGGGCGCGCAGGCGCGCCATGCTGTGCTGGTCATCGCTGACAGCGACACCTACGTCGGCCCGGACTATCTGCGCCAGGTGACCGCGCCGCTGCTCGACCGGCGGGTCGGGCTCGTCACCTGCCTGTACCGCGACGTGCCGACCCCGCGGCTGTGGTCGCGCCTCGGTGCGATGTATATCAACGAGTGGTACATGCCCTCGGTGCTGGTGGCGTGGCTGTTCGGCCACGACGGCTATGTTTCCGGACAGACCCAGTGCCTGCGTGTCCAGACGCTGCAGGCGATCGGCGGATTTTCCGCGATGGCCAATCACCTGGCCGACGACTACCGAATGGGCGAACTGGTGCGTGCGCTCGGACTGCGAATCGTGCTGTCGCACTACCTGCCGCGCGCCTGCCACGAGGAGCCGAGCTACGACTCGCTGCGCCGCCACGAACTGCGCTGGATGCGCACGATCCATGTGCTGCAGCCACTCCCGTTCAAGCTGATGTGCCTGAGCTTCAGCCTGCCGCTGGCGGCGCTCGGTCTCGCGCTCACGCTTGGCGATCCCACGCTGGCGCGGCTGGCCTGGGAGCTCTCGGCAAGCGCGCTGCTCGCGCGACTGGTGCTGCATCTGCGCGGACGCTGGAACGGCGAGCGCTCGCCATTCTCCGACCTGTGGCTGGTGCCGTGGCGTGACCTGCTGATCCTGTGGGTGTGGTCCCGCAGCTTCCAGAGTTCGCGCGTGAGCTGGCGCGGCACCGAATTCGAGGTCGGTTCCGACGGCGTCATGCGACGGCCGCCTTGAGCCTTTGAGAATCACAGCCTATATCGGCGGCCTGCTCGGACTGGCAGTGCTGGTCACGCTGGTGCTGCGCGCGGATGCAGCCGCGATGATCATGACGCTGGCGATGGCGGGCTTGAGCCTGCTCTGGCTCGTGCCGTACCGCGCGCTGTACTTCCTGCTGTACGCGCTCGGGTGGCGGCTGCTACTGCGCCCCTACGACCGTCCGCGGCGCGCGGGTATCTTCTATCTGTGGTGGGCGACGACCGTACGCGAAGGCATCGACCGCCTGCTGCCGGTAGCCAGTGTCGGCGGCAGTGTCGCCGGCATACGGCTGCTGCGCTGGCGCGGCATCGCCGCGGCGCCGGCCGGGGCGAGCGTGATCGTCGAGATCGTCCTGACCCTGAGCGCCGCGTACCTGTTCACGGCGCTGGGCCTGCTCCTGCTGCTCCGGCACACCGGCGGCGTCCACGAATACCGGCGCCTGCTGCTCGCGCTCGCGCTGTGCCTGCCGATGCCGACCGTGACCGCGCTGCTGCTGCGCTATGGCTCAGTGTTCGCGCGTCTCGAGCGGCTGCTTGGGCCGCTGATCGGTGTCAGCGCGCTGTCCGACGGTGCCGCCGCTCTGGACCAGGAACTGCGCGCGTGCCTGCGCCGCGGCCGCCTGATGCTGGGTGCCGGCGCGCTGCAGTTCGCGGCATTCTTCTCAGGGACCTTCGAGATCTGGTTCACGTTGCGCCTGTTCGGACATCCCACCGCCTGGAGCAGCGCGATCGTGCTCGAGAGCATGACGCAGGCGCTGCGCCACCTCGCCTTCATGGTCCCGGCGGGGCTCGGGGTACAGGAAGCGAGCCTGATGATATTCGGGCACGCGCTCGGCATCAGCGGCGAACTCGCGCTGAGCGTATCGATGGCGAAGCGGATACGCGAAGTCCTGTGCGGCCTGCCGGCGCTGCTGTCCTGGCACTGGATGGAAGTCCGGCGGCTGCGGGAGCCGGCGCGCGACCCGGCCTGA
>CAZGVE010000040.1:2392-27402 GCA_964528845.1 uncultured Steroidobacteraceae bacterium
CGCGCGACCCGGCCTGAGGATGGCCGCGGCTTAAGGGCCGGCCGGGCGGTCGGATTCGGGCTGCTGGCGGCGGTGGGCGCGGATCATTGGGGTCTTGTAGTTGCTCTCGGACAGGCGCGCGATTCCCGGAAACAGCCTGCCGAGGAACATCAGCGACGGCGGCAGGCGCGTGGTCGCCAGCCACGCGCTCTGGTTGTCCCAGCCTTCGAATTCGATGCGATAGATCGCGGAATAGAACACGGCGCGCCCTTCCCCATCCAGGCAATGCATCAGCAGCCGGTGGCCCGCAGCCACTTCCGGCTGCAGCGAGCGCACGAACGTGTCCACGGTGTCGGGCGGCGGCTTGGTCGAGGACGGCAGGCGCAGATAGGCGATGCCGACGCGCTGCAGCGCCGAGCGCTCGGCGTTGTCGGCCGGCACTTCGCTATAGGCGCGGAAATCCACGACGGTCTGAATGCCAAGCCGCTGCGCGACCCGGACCAGCGTGTCCGGCGGCATCGCCGCGGACTGATAGACGCGGCCGGGTGTGATCACCGTGAGCCGGTGTTCGCGCAGTACCCAGTTTCCATACAGCGCGCCCGCGACCAGCACGGCGGCGAGCAGGCTCAAGCAGGACCAAAGCAGCACGGTCGAGGAATTCGGCATCACAGGCGGGTTGATTCGGGGTCTCATGCGATCCGGGCGGCGGCGATCTTATAGCACCGGGTGCGCGAATTCATCGCGACGCCACGGCCGGCGACTCGACCAGCAGTTCCTGGAGAAACACGCGATCGAGGCCCCGGCCATGGAGCAGCTCCCCGGTCTCCGATGAGGTGAGCCGGCCGCGCACGTCCAGGCGTCGCGCCAGCACGCGGCAGCCGGTGCATGGGGCGCTGCCCAGCGGTACGCGCAGCGCGAACAGCGGATAGAGACGTGCCAGCGCCTCCACATCCTGATCGCGCGTCTCGTGATACGTATGGACGTCCGCACCCGGCAGCAGGAACCGGTAGGTCTCCTCGCTCGAAGCGAAATCCGAGGGTACCCAGACCTCCCGCCCCGCTACCCAGGGCTGCGCCTGGGTGCGAAATCCGTCGTCGAAGGGCTGCAGGAATGCCGCGAGCGCCGCGAACACCAGCAGCGATGCCACGGGCGTCGCCGCTCGCGTCAGCCGCGGGATCAGCACGCCGGCCGCGGACAGCGCGGCCGCGGCGCCCAACAGCAGCCAATACCCGGGTGCATACAGCGCTCGCGGGCCATTCGCGTGCTGCAGCACGCCGGCTTCCAGGCCCAGGAACAGCAGCCCGAACTCCGCGAGCGCGAGTGCCGCGATGAACCAGCCGCGCCCCACCCGATCCCACCCCAGCGCGCACAGCACCGCCACTGCCGGCATCGCGTCGAGCAGGTAACGCGCGGAACGCTGGCTCGGCAGGCTGAATACGAGCATCAGCGACAGCACCCAGATCCACAGCAGCTTCTCGGACGCCGTCAGCGTTGCGTGGCGGCGCACGGCCGATACCATCAGCGCGGCGACCGGCAGCGCGAGCAGCCCGGCGTTGAGCGGCACGCCGATCAGCATGGTCCAGATGCTCGAGCCACCCCAGAGCATTCGGCCGAAGTAGGAGCCGCCGGGCGCGTCAAACTTGCCCGCATTCTCCTTGACCACGAAGGACTGCCACACGGCGCGCGGATCCGGATCGAGCGCGAACCATAGCGAAAACAGCGCGAGCGATACCACCGCGACCAGCGCCAGCCGCCACGCATCCTGCCGCAGGAATGCGTCCCAGCGGTATGCACGCGCTCGCAGGTACCACCATGAGAGCGCAAGGCCGACCGGCGCCAGCAACGCGAACGATTTGTAGAGCAGGCCGACGCCGATGATGAGACCGAGGAGCACCGGCAGCGCGCGCGAGCGCAGTGCGGCCTGGGGCCAGTAGAGCGGAATGAACCAGGCGAGAAACAGCCAGAAACTCTCCGGCGCATTGGTCAGGAACGGGCGCCCATAATGATAGGTGCTGAAGAACGCAAGATAGACCAGCGATGCGATCACACCGGCGGCGCTAGTGCCCGCGAAGCGACGCGCCAGCAGACACGCCAGCGCGGCGGTCAGCAGCGTATACACCACGCTCGGCGCACGCAGCGCCCGCAGGGTCCAGTGACGTCCCTGTCCGGTCGTGGCGATGCCCTGCCAGAACAGCAGCGGCGGCTTGGTGTCGCGCATATCCGGATCGGACTGCAATGGCAGCCAGTGGCCCGACAGCGCGGTCAGCCGCGTGATGTGGAAGTACGGATCCTCGTCGCCATTCTTCGGGATGTGCTGGCTATCGATCTGAAAGAAGTAGACCGTGCAGCCGAACAATGCGGCCAGGCCGTACAGCGTTCGGCGCCAAGCGGGAGCGGGCAGCGGCATCGGTCAACCCTCGCCGTCCGTCGGCAGGGGCGCCGCCGCCAATGCCGCGCGGCGGTGCCGGAAAGTCCACGCATCGTTGACCAGAAAGTTGCACACACTCGCACACGCAATCGCGGCCAGGTTCGCGAGCAGGTAGTGCACATAGGCGACCAGGATTTTCGTGAGCACGAGCTGCAGCACGATGCCCACCCAGCACGCAAGCGCATACTGGCCGAACTGCGCCACCAGCGCCTGACCCGGCCGGCGTGGCCGGTCGCGCCAGGTCCACAGGCGGTTCCAGGTGAAATTGTTGACGGTCGCGATCAGGATCGCCAGCAGCAGCGAGCAATCCAGCCGCGTCTTCGGCGCAATGATCGCCCGGAACAGCCATTCCTGGCACAGGTACAGTACGCCGAGATTCACGACGGTGCCCGAAGCACCGATCATGCCGAACTTCAGGAAGCGCCACCGCAGCAGGCGCTTGATCAGCGTGCGCGTGGGCGCGGGGGGCATCACGAGGGGGCCGCCGCGCTTGGCAGTCCGAGCAGCGCGCGCGCTGTGGCCAGCACCTGTGCCGGTTGGATCAGCTTCAGGCAGCGGTTGTCGCCATCGCACGGCGAGGAGCGGTGGTTGTACGCCGTCAGGCACGGCGAACACGGCAGCGCCAGATGGAAGTGGTGCGCGTTCGCGGACAGCGAACGGTACAGCAACGGCGTCTCCGGCCCGAACAGCACGATCGAAGCGATCGGCGTCAGTGCAGCGAACTGCCCCGGACCGCCATCGTTGGCGATGAGCAGTTCGGCTCGGTGAAACAGCGCCAGCAGGTGGCGAATGGATTTCGTGTAGCCGGTAAGGTCGAGGCAGCGTTCGCTGGCGCAGCGTGCCACCAGCTGCTGTGCGAGCGGGCGATCGTCCGCGAGCCCGACCACGCCGACGGCGAGGCCGTCAGCGAGCAGCCCGGTGCACAGCTGCACGAAGGATTCCAGCGGCCACGCGCGTATCGGCAGCAGCCCGCCGCCCGGGTACACGAGTACCAGTCGCCGCCGCGCGACCGCGGGGAACTGCTCCTGCAGCAGCGCTGCGGCCTGTTCCCGCTCTCCGGCACCGAATGCGAGCAGCGGGGGTCCGGCCGGCATCGGTTCGACCGGTTCCTTCGCGAGCGGAGTGCCAGTCGACTCCAGCGCCGTCACCAGGCTCAGCAATTGCAGGCTCAGGTGCCGATACGGGTTGTAGAGCACGGGACGGTTGATGAAGGATCCGCGATACAGTCCTTCCTGCGTGTGCCGATGGAAGCCTGCGCGCAGGCGCGCGCCCGAAAGGTAGGACAGGATGCTGCTCACGCGCGAGAACAGCTCGCAGTCGACCACCGCGTCGACCTTAAGCGCACGCAGCCGCCGCAGTGCGCGTGCGGCGTCGGCGAGCAACCCACCCAGCGAGCGGTCGTCCAGCGTATGTACCTGCTCGGGCGGCACTACTCCCAGCAGATCGAGCATCTCGCGATTGCGCGCGAACAGCAGCACGTGGATGCTCGCTGCCGGGTAACGGCTGCGCAGCCGCGTGAACATCGGCTCGGCGAGTACCAGGCTGCCCATTTCCGAGAGCAGGATGACGAGGATGGCGCGCTGAGGCGGACCGCCCGCGGCGCGCCCGAACAGCCGGTGCCACAGCGAGAGCGCTGCACACACGGGCACCCCGATGTAGTGATCAACCGCGCGCTGAAACGCTATATTCATGGCCGGAGCTGTCACGAACTGCAAGGGTGGGGCGCGCAGTGTGCCATCAAGTTGGTGCGCGGGTGCAATGGCAACGCTGGCTGCTGCCGCTCCTGGCCGTGTGCCTGGGCGTGTGCCTGGCCGGGAACGCGCCCGCCGCCGAGTTGGACGGCTTTGCTGGCGGACGGCAATCCGACCGGAGCGGCGCGAAGACCTATACCTGGGGCATCGAATACCGGGAAGCCATTACTGAACATTGGAGCGGGAGCTTCCTGTGGCTGAATGAGGGCCACCTGCCACACAATCACCGCGACGGACAGGCGGTGCAGGCCTGGTGGCGCACCCGACCGACACGCATCGGCCTGTCGCTCGAATTCGGGCTGGGTCCCTACCTCGACTACGACACTCATGTCACACCCGGCGACCCGGATTCCGAAGATCGGCATGGCTGGGGTGGACTGGCCAGCGCGGACGTGCGCTGGGCCATGGACCGGAACTGGTCCGCTTACCTGCGTCTCAACGAAGTCGAATCGAGCGCGAAGCACGGCTCAACCGGGTTGGTCCTTGGCGTGGCCTATGTGTTCGGCCCGAATCTCGCCACGCTCGCGGCGCGGCGCGTCGCTGCCGAACCGAGCCGAAAATGGGAGCTTGATGCGCTGCTGGGCACCAGGATAGTCAATAGCTTCCAGTCTGAAGGAGGAGGCGCGGAGGCTCTGGAATTGCGCCTCCAGCTTGGGCCGCACATCGCGGCAACCGCGATGGTGGTGAGCGGCCAGGATACCGCGCTGAACTGGAAGGATGGTCTCGCGATACAGTTCTGGCTCGAGCAGGCTTTGAGCGCGCGGCTGCGGGCCGGCGTCGGCGCGGGAGCCTTTGTCGTTGGCGGAGACTCCAGCCTGCACACCGACTCGTCACCCGGGAATCTGACTTCTGCGTTCTCCGTGACGATCGCGTACGCGTTCACGCCTCGATGGCTCGCCAGGATCGCATGGACTCGGCTCGGAACGGGCGATGATCACGACTGCGACTTGCTGCTCGCCGGCGCGGGCTACGCACTCTGAGCCCACGGACAACCCGGAATTGCCATTGACTCTCAGGTGCCGCAGTACGTGCGCAGTACGCGCTCGTCAGGCATGGGGGCACGCGCATAGGCCGCATGGCGCGGCTGGTCCTCGTAGGGGCGCGACAGCACCTCGTGCAGCTCGACGAACGGGCCGAAATCGGCGCGTGCGACCGCGGCATCGATGACCTGCTCGACACGGTGATTGCGCGCAACGAATGCCGGGTTGACCTGGCGCATGGCGCCGGCTCGCAACGCGGCCGGGCGCGCCTCGCCCTGCAGCCGCGCGCGCCAGCGCGCGGCCCACGCATCGTAGGCTTGCGGCTGCGCGAACTCGGCGCGCACGGCCGAGTCCCCGGATAGCGCCAACGCGGCGTCGCATAGCGCACGGAAGGTCCGCGTGAAATCCGCCTGGTTCACCTGCATCGCGTCGAGCAGTTCCTGGAGCAGCGCCCGGTCCGCCGGCTGCTGCTCGCTGATGCCGATCTTGAGGCACATTCCCGCCAGCCATTCGGCCCCGAACCGCGACTCAAATCCGGCGATCTCGGCGCTGGCGAGCTCGATCGCGCGTGCGGGCACGCCATCGATCAATGGCAGCAGCGTCTCCGCGAAGCGCGCCAGGTTCCATTGCGCGGCACGCGGCTGGTTCTGATAGGAGTAGCGGCCGAAGCTGTCGATCGAGCTGAACACCGTCGATGGATCGTAGGCGTCCATGAACGCACAGGGCCCGAAATCGATCGTCTCCCCGGAGAGGGTCATGTTGTCCGTGTTCATGACGCCATGGATGAAGCCCACCTGCATCCAGCGCGCGACCAGTCGGGCCTGCCGCCCGATCACCGCGTGCAGCAGCGCCAGGCTGGGCCGTTCGGCGGCCGCGGCCTCGGGGTAGTGCCGCGCAATCACGAAATCGGCAAGCAGCCGCGTCGCCTCGACGTCATCGCGCGCGGCGAAATACTCGAACGTGCCAACCCGCACGTGGCTCGCCGCGACCCGGGTCAGCACAGCACCGGGCAGGCGCTCTTCGCGGTAGACGTGCTCGCCGGTACTCACCGCCGCCAGCGCACGCGTAGCGGGGATTCCGAGCGCGTGCAGCGCCTCGCTCAGCAGGTATTCGCGCAACACCGGCCCCAGCGCAGCGCGGCCATCACCATTGCGCGAGTACGGAGTGGGTCCGGAGCCCTTGAGCTGGATGTCGCGGCGCGCGCCCGCCCGATCCTCGACCTCGCCGAGCAGAATGGCGCGGCCATCCCCGAGCTGCGGCACGAACTGGCCGAACTGGTGTCCGGCATAGGCCAGTGCGATCGGTTCGGATTGCGCAGGCAGCCGGTTGCCGGAGAACAGCCCGGCGAGCGCGACCTCGTCCAGGCCACCCAGGTCCAGACCGAGCTCGGCCGCGAGCGCATGATTGAAGCGGATCAGCTTCGGTGCGATGACCGGGGTGGGCGCGAGCCGTGCGTAGAAATGTTCCGGCAGCTGCAGGTAGCTGTTGGCGAGCCGCAGGCCCGGTTCCCCGTCCATGGCTTCAGTACCGCGCCACCGAGACGTCGACCTCGCGCGACCAGGCGTCAATGCCGCCGTCCAGATTCACCACATTGCGCCAGCCGGCATGGCGCAGCAGACCAACCACCATCTGACTGCGTACGCCGTGGTGACACAGCACGATGACCGGTTCCGCCGTCGGAACCTCACCAATCCGGTCCGACAGCTCGGACATCGGAATGTGCAGCGCGTCTTCGAAGCGGCAGATAGCGAGTTCCGGTGATTCGCGCACGTCGAGGATCCGGTGCGGCACGAGCGTGCGCCGCAATCCGGCGAGCTCCTGCACCGAGATCGCGTTCCGCCCCGCCAGGTCCTGCGCTTCCACCGGCACACTGTAACCGCGGGGCCGGGCCCCTGCCATCGCCGCTCCTGCCCTCGCCGCCGCCCGGCCCCGGGGCAGGCTATAGAATGGGCCTCCGGGCACGCATAGGGGCCGACATGTCTGAAGAACGCGCCGCGACGGTCTACGGCTATCTGGTATCGATGCAGCAGCAGCTGTGCCGCGCCCTGTCGCAGGAAGACGGTACACATGACTTCTTGCGCGACGACTGGGAGCGCGGGGCCGCCGAAGGCGGTCTGGCGGGCCGCGGGACCACCGCCGTACTCGAGGGCGGGTCGGTGTTCGAGCGCGGCGGCGTCGCCCTGTCGGACGTGAGTGGCTCGAAGATGCCGCCGGCCGCCACAGCTCGCAATCCGCAGCTCGCGGGGCGCAGTTTCCGCGCCATGGGTGTTTCGGTAGTGATGCACCCGCGCAATCCGCTGGCGCCCACGAGCCACATGAACGTGCGCTTCTTCAGCGCCGGGGACGTCTGGTGGTTCGGCGGCGGCTTCGACCTGACACCGTATGTCGTGTTCGAGGAGGACGTGCGCCTGTGGCACCGCGCCGCCGCCGCGGCCTGCGAGCCGTTCCACGCGCAGCTCTATGCGCAGGCACGCGCCACCTGCGACGAGTACTTCTTCCTGCGCCATCGTGGCGAAGCACGCGGTATCGGCGGCCTCTTCTATGACGACCTGAACGCCGATACGCCGACTATCGGGATGCCGTGGGAGCGCTGCTTCGCGTTCATGCAGAACGTGGCTACGCAGTTCCGCGAAGCCTACCTCGCGATCGTCCGCCGCCGGCGCGATATCCCGCATGGGGAGCGGGAGCGCCACTACCAGCTGTACCGACGCGGCCGCTACGTGGAGTTCAACCTGGTATTCGATCGTGGCACGCTGTTCGGGCTGCAGTCCGGCGGACGCACCGACGCGATCCTGATGTCCATGCCGCCGACCGTGCAGTGGTCCTACCGCTCTCCGGACGCGGAACTCGACGCCCGCCTGCTGCCCTATCTGACCACGCTACGCGGCCGCGACTGGCTCGGCCAGTCCTAGCGCGGCGCTAGAACCAGCTGTAGTTGAAACTGATGCTGATGCGCTCGCCAACGCCGGCATTGGCGGGCACCTCGTGCCGCAGCCAGCTCTCGAACAGCACCAGCTCTCCGGCGTGCGCGCGGACCATCACCCAGGGCTGCAGCGCGCGTGCGGCATCGCGCCGGCGGGGTGGCGCGGCCATCATTCGCTCGAGCCGCGGATCCTCTAACTTCAGGCCCGAGGCGCGTGCGGGCGTGCGCACATAGTAGGTACCGCTGAGCGTGGAGAGCGGATGCAGGTGCAGCCCGTGCACGACCCCCGCCGGCATGATGTTGACCCAGCAGTCCGTCATCGCGAGGGTACGCCCGCGCAGGTCGAGCGCGAGAGCGCGGGCCATCCTCGCGATGTGCGGCACGAGCCGCCGCTGCAGCCGCGCAAAGCTCGGGGATACGGTGTGCATCCGGTGCGCGGACCCGTAAGAGGTATAGCCACCTGGATAGTTCCGTCGCGACCAGCGCCGTCCTGCCGTGTCATCGAGGCGCAGCTGCAGGCACTCGCGCAGCAGCCGCCGGTTGAGCGCACGCGGTTCC
Source organism: uncultured Steroidobacteraceae bacterium (assembly GCA_964528845.1). Lineage (GTDB taxonomy): Bacteria > Pseudomonadota > Gammaproteobacteria > Steroidobacterales > Steroidobacteraceae > FEN-1191. The sequence goes on from CAZGVE010000040.1 coordinate 11,012, forward strand.
CGGCCGCCCAGCGCTGCCCGGTAGACCAGCGTCGGAAATAATGGCTCAACGGCCATGTGGGGCGTCGCACCGTGCGGTGGCGTACGGTCGCGGCTCCCGCAGCCGCCTAAGGTTCATCTTGCCATGAACCCAAGGGGAGCCCGATGAACCTGAACCTCAGCATCACGCCGCTGATATCGCTGATCGCCGGCATCGTCATTCTCGTGGCTCCACGGCTGCTGAACTACATCGTCGCGATCTACCTGATCGTGATCGGACTGCTGGGACTATTCGGCGCCGGATCGATGCACCTGCGCTAGCGGGCGGCGCAGCGCGAGCAGCCGCCGCTGCGGGTCCAGTTCGAGCACGAAATCCGCGCGTTGCGGCATCTCGGCGTCGATCTGGCGAGTGATCCGCTCGTAGTGCATGATGAACCGGCGCAGTTCCTCATCGCTCATCGCGCGCGCGCTGCCGGGCGCGGCGCCCGCCGCCGCGGCCGCCCGAAGTCGCGCCGCAAGTTCGTGTTCCTGCTGCGCGCGCCACGCATACACCTGCTCGAAGCGCGGCGCGCGCAGCATGATCAGCAGGTCTATCGGGGCGAACAGCGCCTGGTACGGACCCGCGAGCTGTGTGTTGACATAGCGACGCCAACGGCCATCCGCATCGGCATCGCGCTCGAGTTCGTTTACCGGTTGGATCAGCGCGGCGGGCGATTCGGCCCGTGCGCCGACGCACCAACCCTCGAACAGCACGACGTCCGCCGGGCCGGAAAACGCCTCCTCGAGCGCCGGATCGCACGGCTCATCGAGCCCCTTGTCGAAGCGCGGCAACGCAGTACGCTCACCGGCCGCCGCGTCGGGCAGGCCCTGGAGCAGTGCGACCCCGCGCGCCACGTCGTGCGTACCCGGAACGCCGCGGGTGCGCAGCAGCGGATGGATATCGGCCGCCAGCCGTGCCCGCTCGCGTCCTGGAAGATACAAGTCATCGAGCGAGAGTCGCGCGACCTTCAGCCCGGCCTCGGCGCGCAACCTGGTCTCGAGTGCGCCCGCCATCGTGGACTTGCCGGAGCCCTGCGGCCCGCACAGTCCCACGACCAGGCCGCGCGCGCGGCGCGCCCGTGCCTGCACGATCGCCTCGATCAGCGTCGCCTGCACGGCACCGGCCTCCCCCTGCGGATTCTCTGAAGCATTCATCGCACTGCGGTCGATCATAGCGCGCCGGCATGGCGACCGAGTACGCCGGTAGCCGCGCCGGTGGCGCGACATGACGGGTTTGCGGTCATAATCAGGGCTTCGGTCCTTCCTGGAGGAATCACGCATGCAGTCGATCCGCCGCAGCCAGGATCGGGGCTTCGCAGACCATGGCTGGCTGAAGTCCTTCCATTCGTTCTCATTCGCAGACTATTACGACGCACAGCACATGGGCTTCGGCCCACTGCGCGTGATCAACGAGGACCGCGTACAGCCGGGCCAGGGCTTCGGCACCCATGGCCATCGCGACATGGAGATCATCAGCTACGTGCTCGAGGGCGCACTGGCGCACCAGGATTCGCTCGGCAACGGCTCGACGATCCGGCCCGGGGACGTGCAGCGCATGAGCGCCGGCACGGGGATCCGGCACAGCGAGTTCAATGCCTCGCCCAGCGAGCTGGTGCACTTCCTGCAAATCTGGATCCAGCCGGGCCCGCAGGGAATCCCGCCGAGCTACGAGGAGCGACATTTCGACGCCCGGCAGCTCGACGGAACGCTGCGCCTGATTGCCTCGCCGGACCGCGACGGCGGCTCGGTGCTGATCCACCAGGACGCCCGCGTGTATGCGGGGCGCTTCGACGGCGCGCAGCAGGCGCAGCTCGAAGTCGCAGCGGGCCGGCGCCTGTACGCGCACGTGGCCCGCGGCGCGATCGAGGTCAATGCCGTGGCACTGCAGACCGGCGACGCGCTGCTGCTCACCGAAGCGAGCCGCCTCGATATTCAACGGGGCGCGGCAGCCGAGCTGCTGGTTTTCGATCTGCCCTCTTGAGTGCCCGCGCCGCGCCGGCGATGATCGGACGGCCTGACAATGGAGGAGAATGCACGAATGGGTGCCGACATCACTATCGCCAGCGCCGACCAGCACGGCAGCTTCGCGGCCTATTGTGCGGAGCCGGCGGCCAGGCCGAAGGCGGCGATCGTCGTGATCCAGGAGATCTTTGGCGTCAACGCCGGCATGCGCAGCAAGTGCGATGAATGGGCTGCGGCCGGTTACCTCGCGCTGGCGCCGGACCTGTTCTGGCGCCTCGAGCCCGGCATCGAACTCGACCCCGACGTGCCCGAGCAGATGCAGCGCGCGCTCGGACTGATGGGTCGATTCGACCAGAAGCTCGGCGTCGCCGATATCGACGCGACGATCCGCGCCGCGCGGGCCCGGCTCGGCGGCGGCAAAGTCGGCAGCGTGGGATTCTGCTTAGGGGGCCGCCTCGCGTTCATGACTGCCCTCGAGACCTCCGTGGATGCGTCGGTCTGCTACTACGGCGTCGGGCTCGACGGCCTGCTGGCAGGCGCGGCACGGCTCTCGCACCCGCTCCTGCTGCACATTCCGACCGCCGATCATTTCGTGCCGCCGGCCGCGCAGCAGGCGATCCACGCCGGGCTCGACGGCAATCCGCTGGTCACGCTGCATGACTACGCTGGCCTCGATCACGGCTTTGCCGCGCAGAGCGGCCGGCGCCGCAACGAGCAGGGGGCACGGCTCGCCGACGGCAGGACCATGGAGTTCTTCGCGCGCCACCTGTAGCGCGCTGCGCTGGGGCCTCAGTCGGCGCGAAAGCCGATTGTCGCGTGCGTACCGTCGCAATAGGGCTTGTTGGCGGAGTGCCCGCAGCGGCACAGCGCCGTCGACGCGAGCTTCGCAATCGTCTGGCCGGTACCGGTGACGACCTCGAGTGCTCCCTTGACCAGCAACGGGCCGTTGACAGCGGGTACGATCTCCAGCGGACCGTCGCGCGCCGCCAGCGTCTGCATCGTGCCGACTGGAGCCTCGCCGCTCGCGACAAATCCGGCTGCGTGGTGGCTGCCATCGCAGTAGGGCTTGCTCTGCGAGGCGCCGCAGCGGCACAGCGTTGCGCGGAAGGCCGGGCCCGGTATCGCCGTCCGGATCGTGAGCGCGGCATGGAACGCCAGCGGTCCGTTCTCGCGGATCCGGACCGTGTTGACCAGCGGTGGGCGCTCCTGCGCGCCGCCGTCTAGCCGCCGGTACTGGATCGCGCCCGATGGACAGTTGTGCGCCACCTCCGCGACTTCCTCGGCGCTGGCGCGCTCCGGATGCAACCAATCGCCCTCGACATTGGGCATGAACACGTCGGGGCGGCCCAGCACGCAATTGCGCGAATGAATACAGCGCCGCGCCTCGAACCGCACTTCGACATCCTTGCTGGCCTTGACTTCCACTTCGTCCATTGCTGCTCTCTCCATCCGTTGGCGTGGTGACTACGCGCCGCTCCCAGAGCGTATCAGGCGCTCGAGCTCCGGCACGATCTGGAACAGGTCACCGACCAGCCCCAGGTCCGCGACCTCGAAAATCGGGGCCTCGGCGTCCTTGTTGATCGCGACGATCGTGCGCGCATCCCGAATGCCCGTCAGGTGCTGGATCGCCCCAGAGATTCCGATCGCGACATACAGCTCAGGGGCGATGATCTTGCCCGTCTGTCCGACCTGCAGATCGTTGGGCACGTAGCCGGAATCCACTGCCGCGCGCGAGGCTCCGACCGCTGCGCCCAGTGCATCAGCCAGGCCGTAAACCATGCGGAAATTCTCGGCGCTTCCCAGTGCCCGCCCCCCCGCCACCACCCGTGCTGCGCTCTGCAGGTCGGGGCGGCCGGAGCTGGCCGGCGGGCGCGATACGAACCGGGTATGGGTCGGAAGTTCGACGCGCAGGTCGAGTGATTCGACCACGGCCGCCCCACCGCCGCCGGCAGGCGGGAAAGACGCAGTACGCACGGTCGCGACCACCACGCGCCCCGCCGGCGCCTCGACCGTGACTACCGCATTGCCGGCGTAGATCGGACGGCGGAAGCGGTATGGACCCTCCACCGCCATCACGTCGCTGAGCTGGCTCACGCCGAGCAGCGCCGCGACGTGCGGCATCAGATCCCGGCCGAAGGTGGTCGAGGGTCCGAACACATGGCTGTAGCCGGCCGCGACGGCCGCGATCTGCGGGGCATAGACCACGGCGAGCGGCTCGCGATTCTCGGGCCGCTCCACCGTGAGTACGCGCCGCACGCCGGCCAGTGTCGCCGCGTGCGCCGCTACCGGCGCGGCCTGCTCGGCCAGCACCAGGATGTCGACCTGCGCGCTCCCAAGCCCGAGCGCGCAGCTCACCGCCCTGGCGGTGCTGGTGTTCAGCATGCCGGCAGAATGCTCGGCGACTATAAGAACTTCGCTCATCGCTTGGGTCCGCTTCAGAGTACGCCGCGCGAGCGCAGCGCGGTGAGCAGTTCCGCGGAGTCGCGGACCATCGTCCCGCGAGCGCGCGCTGCCGGTGGCGCGACCTTGAGCACGCGCAGCGGCGCCGCCGGCAGCTCGACGCCGAGCTCACGCAGGGTCGTGATCTCCAGCGGCTTGCGCCTGGCCTTCATGATGTCGGGCAGCTTCACATAGCGCGGTTCGTTGAGCCGCAGGTCGGTCGTCACGACCGCGGGCAGGTCGACCTCGATGACCTCGAGTCCCGCATCGACCTCGCGGGTCACGCGCGCTCGGCCGCCCTCGATCTCGAGCTTCGACGCGAAGGTGGCCTGCGGCCGACCCCACAGCGCAGCGAGCATCTGCCCCGTCTGGCCATGGTCCTCATCGATCGCCTGCTTGCCGAGCAGCACGAGCTCCGGCTGGCAGCGCTGCACCAGCTGCAGGAACACCTGCGCGACCGTCAGCGGCTCGAGCGGCGCGTCGGCCCGGACCAGGATTGCGCGATCGGCGCCGAACGCGAGCGCCGTGCGCAGCTGCTGCTGCGCCTCGCTGGTACCGATGCTGATGGCGACGACCTCGTCCGCCAGCCCGCGCTCGCGGATCCTCAGCGCCTCCTCGAGTGCGATCTCGTCGAACGGGTTGATGCTCATCTTGACCCCGTCGGTGACCACGCCGGAGCCGTCGGGCTTCACGCGCACCCGCACGCTGTAGTCGATCAGTCGCTTGGTGCCGACCAGGATGGTGCGCATACGGGCAGACCTAATTTATAGTGAGCGGTGATTATCGCAGGAGCCGCCATGGGTCGCATCTTCGAGGTTCGCAAGCACGCGATGTTCGCGCGCTGGAATCGCATGGCGAAGCAGTTCGCCCGGATCGCCAAGGACATCAGCATGGCCGTCAAGGCCAGCGGCGCGGATCCGGCCTCCAATCCGACGCTGCGGCGCGTGATGCAGAATGCGCGCGCGGTCAACATGCCGAAGGACAAGGTCGAGGCCGCGATCAAGCGGGCCAGCGGCCGTGACGCGACCAGCTACCACGAAGTGCTCTACGAGGGTTACGCACCGCACGGCATTGCACTGATCATCGAGACCGCCACCGACAATCCGACCCGGACGGTCGCCCATGTCCGCAACGTGATCACGCGCAACGGCGGCAATCTCGGGACCAATGGCAGCGTGAGCTTCCAGTTCCGGAAGATGGGGGTTTTCCGCCTCGACCCGGCCGGCATCGACCAGGACGAGCTCGAGCTGCACCTGATCGACCACGGCCTCGAGGAGATGGGCGAGAGCACCGGCGAGAAAGGCGAGCCGCAGCTGGTCCTGCGCTGCAACTTCGAGAACTTCGGGCACCTGCAGGAGGCGCTCGAGGCGCGCCATATCGGGCCGCTGTCGGCCGAGCACGAATACGTGTGCACGACGCCGCTCGAGCTGCCGGAGGCGCAGGCCACCGAAGTGCTCGAACTCATCGACCAGCTCGAACAGGAAGAGGACGTGCAGCGTGTGTTCCACACGCTCAGCTGAACCGCGGCGCCGGGAGGCGAGCGCCGCATTGCGTACTTCACAGTCCGCGCGGCGGGGATGCGAGACGTGCCAGACGGCCGCGATGCTCCACCCGGTGCAGCACGATGTTCGAGAGCAGCACCAGCAGCGCGCACCCGGTCGCAAGGCGCAGAAAGCCGCTGCCGCACAGCACGCCGATCGCAGCCGTGCACCAGACCGTCGCCGCGGTGTTGATGCCGCGTACTACGTTGCCGCGGTGGAAGACCAGGCCGGCGCAGATGAAACCGACACCGGTGACGACCTGGCCGGCGATACGGGTCGCGCCCGAATCGGGCACCAGCGTTGCGAGCACGCAGAAGATCGCCGCTCCGGCCCCGACCAGCGCATTGGTATGCAGGCCGGCCGGGTGCCGGTGCAACCGCCGCTCGACCCCGATGATGCTGCCGAGCGCGAGTGCGACACCGACCCGCAGCAGCAGTTGCCAGAACAGCTGCGTCTCGACCGAGGGCATCGACTGAAGATCGCTCACGGCCGCATCATCGCACGATCTACACGGATCGCACGATCCGCGGCTTAGCGTACCTTCAGGTCAGCAGGCCCACCACGCCGGTCACGGTGCCAACCGCTGCCGAGACGGCCCCAAGACCTACGAACAATCGTCTGCGCGACAGGAAGTACAGCGAGGACAATACCAGGCCGAGCTCCAGGAAGCCCTCGCCGAGATCGAAGCGCAGTGCCCGCGCCTCGGCGTGCGCCGACTCCGCATCGCGCTCCTCGGCCACCTTCTGGATGCTCTCGGCATCCTTGGCGTAACGCATGGCGTCCTGCTGCAGCCGGCTGGCGACCGGCGCCGCCTTCTGCGGATCGCTCGAGAGCGCGTCGAGCAGGCTGTTGGCCGTCTCGGCCGTATGCTCCCGGATCTTCTTAGCCTGGTAGTAGGCCCACTGGTCATTCGCCTCGGTCCGGTGCACGACCGCCGCAGTGTGCTCGCGATGACCCAGGATCGTCACGACCGCGAGCAGGATGCCGATGATGCCCACCAGTATTCCGACCGACTGCCCGAATCCGTCGGCCCCAGGCGCATGCCCGGCATGAATCTCGACCTCCACCGGTTTCAGGCCGCCACGGGTATCGGGCGGCCGAGCAGACGCTCGATGGCGCGCAGCCGGTCCTGCTCATCGCGGCTGACCAGCGATATCGCCGCGCCGTTCATGCCGGCCCGGCCCGTACGACCGATGCGATGGACATAGTCCTCGGGCACGTGCGGCAGCTCGTAGTTCACGACGTGCGGCAGCTCGGTGATGTCCAGTCCGCGCGCGGCGATGTCGGTCGCCACCAGCACCCGGATGCGCCCCTGCTTGAAGTCCTCGAGTGCCCGGGTTCGCGCACCCTGCGACTTGTTGCCATGAATCGCCGCACAGGCGAAGCCGTCGCGCACCAGTCGCTCCGCAAGGCGGTTCGCGCCATGCTTGGTTCGGGTGAACACCAGGCTCTGGCGCACGTCGCCCTCGCGGATCAGGCGCGACAGCAGCGGCTGCTTGCCGGAGGCATCGACGTGATAGACGCGGTGGTCGACCAGCTCCGGCGGTGCGTTGCGCGGCGAGACGTCGATGGCAACCGGGTCGGTCAGCAGCGAGGCCGCAAGCCCGCGGATCTCCTCGGAGAACGTGGCTGAGAACAGCAGGTTCTGCCGCTTGCGCGGCAGCGCCGCGATGATGCGACGGATCGGGCGGATGAAGCCCATGTCGAGCATGCGGTCCGCCTCGTCGAGTACCAGCATCTCGATGTGCGAGAGATCCACCACCCGCGCCTGCAGGTGGTCGAGCAGCCGCCCAGGCGTCGCAATGATCAGGTCCACGCCCGCGCTGAGCGCCTGGATCTGCGGCTTGTGGCTCACGCCGCCGAAGATCAGCGCGCCGCGCAGCGGCAGATGGCGGGCGAAGGCCCGGCAGGAATCGCTGACCTGCGCGGCCAGTTCGCGTGTCGGCACCAGCACGAGCGCGCGCGGCGCTCGCTGTCCCGGCGCGGCCGGGTTGGCCATCAGGCGCTCGAGCAGTGGCAGTCCGAAGGCCGCTGTCTTGCCGGTGCCGGTCTGGGCCGCGGCCTGCAGGTCCCGGCCTTCGAGCACGAGAGGGATCGCTCGCGACTGGATCGGGGTCGGCTCGGTGTAGCCGAGTTCCTCGACGGCCTGCAGCAATGCGGGTCTTAAGGCAAAGTTCTTGAACAAGAGTAGCTCCACGACGGCCCCGCTGCTTTAAGCAGCCGATCGGTATGGCCGGTCCTGAATGGGATGAATCGGCTGCGCCAACGGCGCTGGCAACGAAGGGCTTGCAGGAGGGGCGATAGATCCCCGAGCGTGAGCGCCGTGAAGGCACTAGCTGGAGATGCTGAAGATCCTCGGCGCACGAACCGAACCGTGCATTCGACAAACTCCTGGGCCGCAGTCTACCTCACGGGGGCTCGAAACGCACGCCACGCCGCTCGGGGCCTGCCAGCACCAGCGCGCTCAGCAGCAGCGCATCGATGCCGCAGAACAGCGCGAGCGCAAATGCGTAGTCCGGATGGGCCTCGCCGCCGCGGTGCACCGCAAGCAGCGTCTGCAGCGTCGCGTTTCCGGAAGCCAGCAGATTTCCGAACTGGTAGACGACGCCCGGAAACATCGCGCGCAGACCCGATGGGCTGAGCTCGTTCAGGTGCACCGGCACGACCCCCCACGCACCCTGCACCATGAACTGCACGACGAAGGCTGCGATCGCGACGGCTACCGGCCCGGTGGCGAAGGCCCAGAATGGCAACGCGGGCAGCGTCAGCAGCGCTGCGAGGGCAATCGCGCGCCGGCGGCCGAGATAGTGCGACAGGGTTCCGAAGCAGATTCCGCCGCAGATGGCGCCGATGTTGTAAACGATGCCGATGCGCGCGACCGTGCCGGTCCCGAAACCACGCTGGTGCCCGAGCAGGGTCGGATACAGATCCTGTGTGCCGTGGCTGAAGAACGCGAAGGCGGTCATCAACAGGATCCCATAGAGCACCAGCGACCAGTGTCCCGACAGGCCGCCCCACACGGCACGCACTCCTGGGCGCGACTGCGGGGTCGCGAAGGCTGGTGATTCGGGTACGCGGCTGCGGATGAAGAGCACCAGCAGTATCCCAGGCACCGCGCCGACCATGAACATGCCGCGCCAGCCGATCGGCTCATACAGCAGCCCGAAGGCTATCGAGGCGAGCAGGTAGCCGCTGGGATACCCTGCCTGCAGCACGCCCGAGACCCAGCCGCGCGAACGCTGCGGCACGCTCTCGAAGGCGAGCGCGGCACCGACGCCCCATTCCCCGCCCATCGCGATGCCGAACAGCGCGCGCAGCACCAGGAACACCGCCAGCGTCGGGGCGAACGCCGAGGCGAATTCCAGCAGGGAGTACAGCAGCACGCTCGCCATCAGCGCTCCGCGGCGCCCGAAGCGATCGGCAATACGGCCGAAGAGCAGGGCCCCGATCGGGCGCATCGCCATCGTCACGAAGATCGCGAGCGTGACGCTCGCCATCCGGGCGTGGAAATCCCCGGCGATGGGAGTCAGCACGAACACGACCAGGAAGAAATCGAACGCATCCAGCATCCAGCCCAGATAGCTCGCGATCACGACGTCGCGCTGCGTGCGTGTCCAGGGTTCTTCGACGGACATCGGGCGGCTCCGGTACCAGCGACAGAGCGCGATCATAGCGTCCTCAGGGACGCGCGCCACTCGCACGCGGCTACAATGCCGCCGCGCGGCCCGACTCACCCCTCCTGACCGCCGCGCGAAAGCGGAGGCACCGGTGCTGCTGCGGCTGGACAAGGTCTCGTTGAGCTTCGGCTCGCGACCGTTGCTCGACCAGGTGTCCCTGCAGGTCGAGGAAGGGGAGCGCGTCTGCATCGTTGGCCGCAACGGTGAGGGCAAATCCTCGCTGCTGCGACTGGTACGCGGGGACGCGGAGCCGGACGCGGGGATCGTGTGGCGACGCCCCGGAGCGCGACTCGGGCATCTCGCGCAGGACATCAGCGTGCTGGCCGATGCAACGGTCGAGGCCGTGGTCACCAGCGGTCTGCCGGGGCAAGGACAGCGCCTGGCCGAGTACGAGGCGCTCGCGCGTGTAGAGCAGCTCTCGCCTCCGCAGCACGCGCGGCTCGATGCCCTGCACCGTGAGCTGGACGCCACGGGTGGCTGGCAGCTGCAGCAGCGCGTCTCGACCGTGCTGTCGCGGCTGCGCCTCGAGCCCGGTATGCGTCTCGACCAGCTCTCGGGCGGCACGCGCCGGCGCGCCTTGCTTGCCCGCGCCCTGGTCGGGGAGCCCGACATCCTGCTGCTCGATGAGCCTACCAACCACCTCGACATCGACACGATCGAATGGCTGGAGCAGTGCCTGCTCGACTACCAGGGCGCGCTGCTGTTCGTGAGCCACGACCGCACGTTCATCAACCGGCTCGCCACCCGTATCGTCGAACTGGACCGCGGCGAACTGCGCAGCAGCCCCGGAAACTACGACGCGTATGAGCGCGCCAAGGTCGTGGCGCTGGAGGTCGAGGCGCAGCACCAGGCGCTGTTCGACAAGAAGCTGGCGCAGGAGGAGGTCTGGATCCGCAAGGGAGTCGAGGCACGACGCACGCGCAACGAGGGCCGGGTGCGCGCACTGTACGCGCTGCGCGCCGAACGGCGCGCGCGCCGCGAACGCGGCGGTCGGATCGAACTGGAGCAGCGCACCGAGACGCCCTCGGGCTCACTGATCTTCGAGGCCGACCGGCTCAACGTCGAGTTCGACGGCCGCGTGATCATCCGCGATTTCTCGGCCCGCATCATGCGGGGCGATCGCATCGGGCTCATTGGCCCGAATGGCATCGGCAAGAGCACGCTGATCCGCGCGCTGCTCGGGGAGCAGCCGCCGAGCAGCGGTGAGGTGCGCCGCGGGGCGCGCATCGAAGTCGCGTATTACGACCAGGAGCGCGCGCAGCTGCAGCTCGATGCATCGGTGCTGGAGAACGTGAGTGGTCGCAACGACCACGTGGTCATCAACGGCCAGGGGCGCCACGTGGCGAGCTACCTGCGCGACTTCCTGTTCCGGCCCGAGCAGCTGCAGACACCGGCGCGCGCGCTGTCGGGCGGAGAACGCAACCGCCTGCTGCTCGCGCGGCTGTTCGCGCAACCAGCCAACCTGCTCGTGATGGACGAGCCGACCAACGATCTGGACCTGGAGACCCTCGGCCTGCTCGAGGAATTCGTCGCCGAGTTCCCCGGCACCCTGCTGCTTGTGAGCCACGATCGCGCCTTTCTCGACCGCGTGGTCACGAGCCTGCTGGTATTCGAAGGCGACGGGGTGGTTCGCGAGTTCGTCGGTGGCTATACGGACTGGTCCCAGTACCGTGCCCGGCGGGAGCAGGACTCCCGCTCCGCGGCCGCGCGCCCGCCGAAGCGGGCACGCGCGCCGGCGATGGCGGCAGCCGAGGACGGACCGGCCACCGCGGCAGCCCGCCGGCTCTCGTTCAAGGACCAGCGCGAACTCGCCGCTCTTCCCGAGCGCCTGCAGGCACTCGAGGCCGACAAGGCTCGCATCGAATCGGAGCTCGCCGACCCGGCGTTCTACCGACAGTCGCCGGCAGCGCTGCCCGAGCACGCGCGGCGCCTCGAAGCGCTGAACCGGGAAATCGAGGCTGGCTATGCACGCTGGGCCGAGCTTGAGAGTGCCGGCGGCACTCCGCCAGCTGTGCTATGATAATGGCCTGATTTGTGCACGGGGCGAATGAGCCTTGCGCGCGGCTGGCCGCCTGGCCTCTCACACCCCCTTAGGTCCCGGAGTCCCGCCCATGAAGCTCGCGGCGCGTAAGAACGCGACAGTGGATGAGCAGCGTCGCTACCAGCGACAGTACGAGCGCGACCGATCGCCCGCGATGCGACTGGCCTTTCCCGAGCTCGCGCTGCTGAATGTCGAGCTGACCTTCGCGGATCGCAATGGCGCGGGGCCGAAGGAGCCGGTGCCTTCGTCGCAGTCCCACGCCTTCTACCCGCCGGCGCGCGCGTTTTTCCGCTTCACGTGCCCGTGCGCCGACTGCAATGGCGAATTCGACCTGAGCGCCAGTGTCGCGCAGCTTGCCGCCTCAGGCGGACGCGGCATCCGGCACGTCACCGCGAACCTGCAGTGCAACGGCGTGCGCGCACGCGACCGTGTGAGCGGCGCGCCCTGTCCGATCGAATTGCATTGCCGCATCGCGGCCACGGTGACCTGATGAACAATAGCGAACTCTCCAACACTCGGCGCGAATCGCTGCCCTACGCGGGCGAGCCGACAGCAGACTTCCGCGAGCGCCTGGCGCGGCAGCAGGCCGAGGCCTCCGAGCGACGCGCCCACGCGCTGATCGAGCAGTCTTCGGTCGCCAATACGCCGCAGGCCCGCATCCGCATCTGGGAACAGCTGCATGCGATCGGGCTGCCTCGAGATGCCTCGCACCGCCTGCTCGATGTGATCGCCGCCAACACCGGACTCACGGTGGAGCAGGTGCGCGAAGAGCAGGCTCAGCGCGCGGCAGTGGCCGCAGGCGCAGTTGCGGCCCCAGCGGCGACGGGTCCCGGCACCGCCTGAAGTCCGCGCGCAGCGCGCGTTATCGTCTGCCGTCAGGCAGCCGGGCACGTAGCGCGCGCAGTTGCAGCTCCAGCCGCTCCACGCGATCCAGCAGGCTTAAGGCCAGCACCAGTCCGCGCGCGTCGATCTCGAAGTCCTGTATCCAGCGCTGCGCGGTGCGCGCCGTGCGGATCGCCGTGCCCCCGAACCGCTCCGGACTGCTGCCCGCCGCGCCGTGTAGCGGTCGCGTCTCGATCGCGCCCGCGGCAACCAGATCCTCCAGCACTGCAATGGGCAGGCCCGAGATCTCGGCCAGTTCGGCCAGCGAGAGGTCGTGCTCCTCGAGCCAGACTACTTCGGAAAGTTCCATGCGCATCGGCGCCCTCCTCAGACGAAATGTGCCCGCGGGTCGAAGCTCGCGCTCGCCGCCAGCTGCTCATAAAGGGCGCGATCGGCATCGCTGACCACGCTCGGCACGACGATCTGCACGATCCCGTACAGGTCACCGTGGCTGCCATGCTCGTCGCTGCGCGGGTGCGGCAGGCCGCGACCCGGCAGCCGCAGGTGCTGTCCCGCCCGGGTCCCTGCCGGCACGCGCAGTCGCACTGGACCGCCAGGGGTCGGTACCTCGATCGTCGTGCCAAGTACCGCTTCCCATGGTGAGAGCGGCACGTCCATGTACAGATCGTGACCGTCGGCGCGGTACCACTGGTGTGGCCGCAGGCTGATGTTCAGGTACAGGTCGCCTGCCCGGCCGCCGTTGGCACCCTTGCCGCCCTTGCCCGGCACCCGCAGGCGCTGCCCATCGCTCGCACCGCGCGGTATTCGCGCCTTGAATGACTGGGGCACGCGGCGCAGGCCGCCGTGCTCATCGTATTCCTGGAGATTGAGTTCCAGATCGACCTGCGTGCCCTGGTAGGCCTGTTCGATCGTGATCGGCACGGCAACTTCGTAGTCCATGCCGGCCCTCGGCCGGCTGGCGCCGGGACGGCCACGTCCCGCGTGCAGCTGCGCGAACAGGTCTGCCAGATCGAGATCCTCGGCCGAGAATGCACCGGCATCGAAGCGCGTGCCCCAATCCGGCGGTGGCTGGAATTCCTCGCCTGGCCGGTGCGCGCCGAGCTGGTCGTAGGCGGCCCGCTTCTGCGGATCCTTCAAGGTCTGGTAGGCCTCGGCAACCGCCTTGAACTGCTCCTCGGCGTCGGGCTCCTTGGACACGTCCGGGTGGTACTTGCGCGCGAGGCGCCGGTAGGCCTTCTTGATGTCCTCTTCGCTCGCTGCGCGCTCGAGGCCCATCGTCGCGTAGTAGTCCTTGTATTTCATGCTGCTCCTAGCATAGCGCACGTGTCAGGACTGACGCTTGCAGCGTAGAATCGCATCGACACGATACGCGCCATGCCGATAACACCAGCGATCGGGCGCGGGGGTTCTTCAGGTTTTTTTCCGGGCCAAAGTCCTCCAGGAGGCCGGCATGACGACGTTGCGCAATGCCCTGATCGCATGCACCGCTGCCGCAGTCCTGACGGCTTGCGGCTCGGACAGCACTACCGGGACCAGCGCGACCAGCACCGCGCGCGGCACCCTGCAGGAGTCGCCGCCCTTGCGCATCGCGTCAGTGGACGCGCCGACCCTCAAGGCACAGCTCGGCGCGACGGCTTCCGGAGCGCAGCTGCTGCAGCTGACGGGTGCTCCGAGCTGCGGCGTGGATTTCTACGACATCGCCTTCTGGACCGTCGGCAGCGCCGGGGAGACGACCGAGTCCTCGGCCGCGCTGATGGTGCCGACCGGGGCCGCGCCGCTGTGCTCCGGCCCGCGCCCGATGCTGCTCTATGCCCACGGCACCCAGACGGATAAGTCGGCGAACATGGCTGACATCACGAATCCGTCCAACACCGAAGGAGCGCTGGTCGCCGCGATGTTCGCGGCGCAGGGATACATCGTGCTCGCCCCGAACTATGCCGGCTACGACATCTCGACCCTCGGCTACCATCCGTTCCTGTACGCGACGCAGCAGTCGGGCGAGATGATCGATGCGCTGGCGGCGGCGCGCACCGCGCTGCCCACGACATTCGCGTCGAAGACCAGCGACAGCGGCAAGCTGTTCATCACCGGATACTCGGAGGGCGGATACGTCGCGATGGCGACGCAGCGTGCGCTCCAGCTCGCCGGCAAGACCGTCACGGCGGCAGGGCCTATGTCCGGTCCCTATGCGCTGGAAGCCTTCGGGGATGCGGTGTTCGGCGGCAGCGTGAATGTCGATGGCACCATTTTCGCGCCGCTGCTGACCACCAGCTACCAGCACGCCTACCAGAACATCTACGCCGCGACCACCGACGTCTACAGCGCCACCTACGCTACCGGAATCGACACCCTGCTCCCGAGCAATACGCCGATCACGACACTGCTCGCCGCCAACAAGCTGCCGCTGACCGCGCTGTTCCAATGCACTGCGGTGGCGCCGGCGACCTGCCCATTCGGCTTCGGCAATCCCTACCTGATCAACCTGAGCTACCAGACCAGCTATCTGCAGGATGCAGCCGGGAACCCGGACGGCGCGCTCGGCAATCCACCGGCCGCCGGTGCGCCGCTGGCCGCGCGCGCGCCGACGCAGCCGCTGCGCAAGGCGTTCTACCTGAACGACATACGTAACGGCGGCTGGGTGCCGAATGCGCCGACGCTGATGTGCGGTGGCGCCCTGGACCCGACCGTGTATTTCAGCGTCAACACCGGCACGATGGCCGCGCACTGGGGAGTACTGCCACTGCCGCCGGGGCTCATCAACGTGCTCGACCTGAACGCCGCACCCGCGGGAAGCTTCGCGCTGGTGCAGGGCGCGTTCCAGCAGAGCCAGGCCCAGCAGCTCGCGTACTACGAATCGCCCGCCGGCGGGAGCCTCTCGCCGGTGGCGGCGCAGATGCTGATCGCACAGAACTACCACGAGTCCGTCGCGCCGTTCTGCACACTCGCGGTCCGCTACTTCTTCGCCAATTTCTGAGGAGTCCGGCCATGACACAGCCACAGTCGCGCACCCTCGCGGCCGCGCTCGTCCTGATCGCCGCCTGCTTCGCGCCCGGCTCCCGCAGCGAGGCCGACCAGGTCGCGAGCAATGCCCTGCGCATCGGTTTCTACGACGTGTTCTATCACGCGAGCGCCGGAGACATCGGCGGACCCTATGTGCCGACGGGACTGAACATCACCGTCAAGGACGTGCAGACGCTGTACTTCGCCTACATCAGGCGTCTGTCCCCGCGATGGGAGCTCGAGCTCGCCTTCGGTGTCCCGCCCACGACGCATACCTACGGCAAGGGTCCCGCCACCGTGGGCTCGGTGCCCTACAATGGCGTCGAGCTCTCGACCGCCAAGTGGTTCGCACCCACGGTGCTGGTCAACTACAAGCTGCTCGACGAGACCTTCCCGGTGCGGCCGTACATTGGCGCCGGCATCAGCTACGTGTATTTCTATGACCGGCAGTCCACGCCCGGCGGCAACGCCGTCAGCGGCGGCCCGACCAGCCTGTCGCTGCCCTCTTCGATAGGGCCGGCGGCCACGGTGGGGGTAGGCTGGCAGGTCGCACGCCATTGCACGATCAACGCGTCCTATTCGTTCACACAGGTCAAGACCGAACTGAGCGCCAACACGGACGGGATCATCCGCCAGACGCATGTGAGCTTCGGGCCCCAGGCGCTGGTCATCGCGGTGGGCTATCAGTTCTGACCGGGGCGCCCATGCTGGTGGAGAGGAAGTCTTCGATGAGGTGCAGCATCTGCACACGGTCCTCCGGCGGAATGATCTGGTGATCCGCGCCCTTGAACTCGACGTAGCGATACGGTTTGCCGGCGGCCTTCAGCGCGGCTGCCATGGCCCTGGACTGCTCCACCTCGACCTGCGGGTC
>CAZGVE010000041.1:0-27239 GCA_964528845.1 uncultured Steroidobacteraceae bacterium
ATGGTGTCCCAGTCCGCAGCCTCGAGCGCCGCGGGGGGCACGATCCAGGAGCCGCCGACACACAGCACGTTCGGGAGCGCGAGGAATTCCGCCGCGTTCGCGCGCGTGACTCCGCCGGTGGGACAGAAGACATGATCGGGGAACGGGCCGCCGAGCGCCTTGAGCATGCCGACGCCGCCGGCCTGGCTGGCCGGGAACAGCTTGCAGGCCACGAAGCCGGCGCTGCGCGCGGCGATCAGCTCGCTCGGTGTCATGATGCCCGGCAGCAGTGGAAAGCCCGACTCGCGCGAGGCCGCGACGAGCTCGCTCGTCAGTCCCGGCGTGACGGCGAATTGCGCGCCGGCGGCGGCGCAGTCACGGAAATCCGCGGCGCGGGTCAGCGTCCCCGCCCCGACGACCGCATCCCGGCTCGCGGCACGCATGGCGCTGATCGCGTCCAGTCCGCACGCAGTACGCAGCGTGACTTCGAGCACGCGCAGGCCGCCGCGTACCAGTGCCTGTGCGAGCGGCGCCGCGTGCTCGAGGCGAGTGATCGTGAGCACCGGTATCACCGGCGAGATTTTCATGTAGTCGCGGATATCTGCGCTCATCGGTACCTTCATGCATGCAGTGTCAGTGCGCCCGCCTCGGCATCGCCGGCGGCGGCACGCAGTGTCGCGAACAGCTCGCGGCCGAGTCCGCTCGCGTTATGCCGCAGGTCTGGCGTGGGCACGGAACGCTCCTGCCAGACTGCCTCGGGCACCAGGGCCTCAAGACGTCCGCTCACGGAATCGAGCCGGATGATGTCGCCATCGCGTACGCGCGCGATGGCCCCGCCGTTGAGCGCCTCCGGGGTCACGTGAATGGCAGCCGGCACCGCGCCCGAGGCGCCAGACATGCGTCCGTCCGTGACCAGTGCGACCTGACGGCCGCGCTTCTGCAGCACCGCGAGCGCCGGAGTCAGCGCGTGCAGTTCCGGCATGCCATTGGCACGCGGTCCCTGGTAGCGCACCACCACGATCACGTCGCGATCGAGCTTGCCTGCGGCGAAGGCGGCGGACACCTCTTCCTGGTTCTCGAACACCAGTGCAGGCGCTTCGATGATGCGATGCGCGGCCGCGACCGCCGAGGTCTTGATCACCGCGCGGCCGAGGTTGCCACGCAGCAGCTTCAAGCCGCCATCGGCACTGAACGGATTCGCGACCGGCCGCAGCACCGTCAGGTCGGCACTGTGCTCGGGCGCCGGCTGCCAGTGCAGCGCTCCGTCCCGCAGCAATGGCGCGCGTGCATAGGCCGCCAATCCGTCACCGACGGCCGTCTTCACGTCCGCGTGCAACAGGCCCGCAGCCAGCAGCTCGCGGATCAGGAACGCCATGCCGCCTGCTGCCTGGAAGTGATTGACGTCGGCGCTGCCGTTCGGATAGATCCGCGCCAGCAGCGGTACTACCGCCGACAGGTCGTTGAAGTCGTCCCAGTTGATCAGCACGCCGGCGGCGCGCGCGATGGCGACCAGGTGGATCGTGTGATTGGTCGAGCCGCCGGTCGCGAGCAGACCGACGATCGCATTGACGATCGCGCGCTCGTCGATGATCGCGCTGAGCGGACGATAGTCCGTTCCGAGCGCAGTGCTCGCCGCGACCCGCTTGGCCGCGGCGCGGGTGAGTGCGTCGCGCAGCGGCGCGTTCGGGGGTACGAAGGCGCTGCCCGGCAGATGCAGGCCCATGATCTCCATCAGCATCTGGTTGCTGTTGGCGGTGCCATAAAAGGTGCAGGTACCCGGTGAGTGGTAGCTGCCGGCCTCGGATTCGAGCAGCGCCTCGCGATCGGCCTTGCCCTGGGCGTACAGCTGGCGCACCCGTGCCTTGGCCTCATTGGAGATGCCGGAGGGCATCGGGCCGCCAGGCACGAAGATCACCGGCAGGTGGCCGAAGGACAGCGCTCCGATCAGCAGGCCCGGCACGATCTTGTCGCACACTCCGAGGCACAGCGCGGCATCGAACAGGTCATGGGTCAGCGCCACGGCGGTGGCCAGTGCGATCACGTCGCGGCTGAACAGCGAGAGCTCCATTCCCGGCAGGCCCTGCGTGACGCCGTCGCACATGGCCGGCACACCGCCGGCGAATTGCGCCACGGCACCGACCTCACGTGCGGCCATCTTGATCAGCGCCGGGAAGCGCTCGAGCGGCTGGTGCGCCGAAAGCAGATCGTTGTAGGCCGACACGATCGCGATGTTCGGCCATGACAGCCCGCGCAGCGCCTGCTTGTCACCCTCGCCGGCGGCAGCAAAGCCATGCGCAAGATTGGTACAGCCGAGCCGCGCCCGCGCGGCTCCGCCATTGCGCGCTCCTCGCATGCGCTCGAGATAGTCGTGGCGCAGGTGATGGCTGCGGGACCGTATGCGCTCGGTGACCGCCAGGACCTCTGGATGCAGCGGCGGGATCGCGAATTCGGGATGGCTCACGGAGGGAACTCTTGCATGTGTCGTGCCACGATGCGCGAACGCAGGCGCAGCGTCAATCGGCACGCGGACAGCACCGAGCGGGGGCTTGGGCTTACAATGCTCGCGCGTGCCGTGGCCTGGCGCGGGACATGCATGGGGAACCCACGGGCCTCACTGGAGTAAACCGCTTGGCTGCCGCAAAGAATGCCTCCTCCGTACCTAAACAGGTGCCGGATTTCGATCTCGTGCTGTTTGGCGGCACCGGCGACCTGGCCATGCGCAAGCTGCTGCCGGCCCTGTTCCGGCGCTACCTGGCCGGCCAGTTCCCGAAGCGGGCGCGCATCATCAGCGTCGCGCGCACCGCTATCGAGCGTGACGACTACCTGGCGCAGGTCGAGGAGAGCAGCAAGAAATTCCTGTCGGCGAACCTGGACGCGACACGCTGGACCGCATTCAGCCGGATGCTCGACTACCTGATGCTGGATGCGACGACCCTGAGCCACTTCGAGGCGCTCGGCAAGATTCTCGCGCACAAACCGGCCGACGTGCGCGTGTTCTTCCTGTCCACGGCGCCGTCCCTGTTCACGAGCATCTGCCAGAACCTCGCCGCGGCCGAGCTCGTGACTGCGGATTCGCGCGTCGTGCTCGAGAAGCCGCTCGGTACGGACCGGGAGTCGGCCGACTACATCAACGAGAGCGTCGGCTCGATCTTCAGCGAGAAGCAGATCTACCGCATCGATCATTACCTCGGCAAGGAAGCGGTGCAGAACCTGCTCGCGCTGCGATTCGGCAATGCGCTGTTCGAGCCGTTGTGGCGTCGCGACCGCATCCGCCACGTACAGATCACCGTCGGCGAGCAACTCGGGGTCGAAGGACGCGGCGCGTTCTATGACCAGACCGGCGCCCTGCGCGACATGGTGCAGAACCATATCCTGCAGCTGCTGTGCATCATTGCGATGGAGCCGCCGGTATCCAACCATGCGGATGCGGTACGCGACGAGAAGCTGAAAGTGCTGCGCGCACTGCGGCCGCTGGAAGGCAAGGACGTCGAAACCAACGTGGTGCGCGGCCAGTACCGGGCGGGAGCCGTCAACGGCCAGCCGGTCGTGGGCTACCTCGAAGAGAAGGGGATTCCGCCGGACAGCAACACGGAGACCTTCGTCGCGCTCAAGGCGCATATCGACACCTGGCGCTGGGCCGGAGTTCCGTTCTACCTGCGCACCGGCAAGCGCCTGCAGGACCAGATCGGCGACATCGTGATTCAGTTCGAGGACGTGCCGCACTCGATCTTCGAGCGCGGCAGCACCGCGGTCGCGAACCGGCTCGTGATCTCGCTGCAGCCACGCGAGTCGATCACGCTGACGCTGCTGGCGAAGAGTCCGGGCGAGACCATGCGCCTGCGTCCGGTGAACCTGCGCCTCGACACGGACGAGTCGGCCAAGACGCCGCAGCTCGATGCCTACGAACGCCTGCTCACCGACGTGATCAAGGGGAACCTCACGCTATTCATGCGGCGCGATGAGCTCGATGTGGCCTGGCGGTGGATCGATCCGATCCGCGAGTACTGGCAACAGCTGGATGAGCGGCCGAAGAGCTACACCTCCGGCAGCTGGGGTCCGGCGGCCTCCAGTTCGCTGATCGGGCGCGACGGCTACGCCTGGCATGGCGAGCTCTGAGATCCGCGAACGGCCGTTCCCGAGCCAGCCGGCGCTGAACGCGGCGCTGGCGCAGGAGATCACACGCGCGCTGCAGCAGTCCCTGGAGGCCGGACGCGGCGCGAGCCTCGCGGTTCCAGGAGGGCGCACGCCGGTGGGCCTGTTCGAGCTGCTCTCGCAGGCCGCCATCGCCTGGCAGCGCGTCGGCATCACCCTGACCGACGAACGCTGGGTTGATCCGGCCAGCGAGGGCAGCAATGAGCATCTGGTGCGTACGCATCTGCTGCGCGGCGCGGCCGCCGCGGCGAGCCTGGTATCGCTGTGGAATGGCGCCCCCGATGCGCGGCTAGGGGCCGAGGCGAGCTGGACAGGCATCGGCTCATTGCCGCGACCATTCGATTTCGTGCTGCTCGGCATGGGAGATGACGGCCATTTTGCATCGCTGTTCCCGGGCTCGCCCGGCCTCGATGCGGCCCTGGATCCGCAGCGGTCACCCGGCTGCGTCGCGATGCGCGCGCCGGTCGCGCCGGCGGAGCGCCTGAGCCTCACTTTAAGCGCGCTGCTCGATGCGCGGCAGATCGCGCTGCTGATTGTCGGTGAGGCCAAGCGCGCAGTGCTGCAGCGCGCGCGACAGGATGGGCCGGTGTCGGAATTGCCGGTGCGTGCGCTGCTGCGACAGCAGCGCGCGCCGGTGACTGTCTACTGGGCACCCTGAACGGGCGACCGGAACCGCCGGCAGGTCTTCAGGCGGTGCCGAGTTCCCGCGGATCCAGGCTGCCGTAGCGGGCACCCCGCTGGGAATACACGGGCGGCGGGCTCGAGCCGCGCAACTTGCCGAGCAGTTGCTGGACCCGTTGCAGGCGGGCAGCCACGATCGCCCCGTTCTGGTCATTGAGGCGCTTGCAGCGACGGGCAAGTTCGAGGTTGGAGGTCCATTGCGCGCGCAGCGCGCCGTCGGAATCCGCCCAGCCGAGCAGCTCGTCGAGCGCGCCGGGTCCGGTACCGAAAGAGAACATCCGGCAGCTGTCGGCGCGCTCGGCATCCAGGCGGGTCAGCCGGTCGACGCAGCGGTGACGATTCGCGCCGATGTTCTGGATCGCGTCGCTGTCCTCGCTGCTTAGGATATCGGTCTCGTGCCGCAGCACCTGCTCGAGTTCGGCCAGCAGCCGCGCCTCCTCGTCCAGGATTCGGCGCAGGTGCAGCTGGACGTCGGGGCGACGGACGCTCATTGATGCGAGGCTTGATGCGAGGCGCTGCCCAGATCCTGTTCGAGCTGCAGCAGGCGATTGGCAATGCGCTCGGGACTGATGCGGTATTGGCCTGCGGAAATGGCCTGCTGTACTGCGGCCACCCGGCCGCCGTTGACGTCCGGCGCGCTCTTCACCGCCTCGGACAGCGAGGCGAGCAGGCGTGCCGATGAAGTAATGTGGACGCTGTCTTCCGCCGGGGGATTGGACGAGGCGCCGGTCGCAGGTGCGCCCACGGGCGTGGTGCCGCGAATCTTCTCGACCGGGTTGCTGGCGTCGGGTCTGATCGACCCGCCACCCAGCCCCTTGATTGTGTTAGGCACGGCGCGAACTCCTTGCTCTCCTGCCGGACTCTATCGGCAGCACTGCGTCAAACTTTAGGCGCAATTTTGCTGTCATAACGGGGCCTCGACCACCGAGTCGGAGCGTACGATGCCTTCGACGATCCGCTGTGAAGACACGTTCTGGACGCGGATGCTGTCGGATGCGCGGCCATCCGCGAGTGCCACCCCGGACATCCGCACTTCGATACCGCCGGCTCGGGCGAGCAGCACGACCTGCTGACCGCGATGGATCAGGAATGCCGGCGCCAGGGCGTCGATCGCCAGCGGCTCGCCTCCAGCCAGCGGGCGCCGCAGCCGCTGCCCGGCGAGCGCGGCGGATTCAGTGACATAGGCGCTGAGTGTTCCTGGAACGCGCCGGTTCTCGAGCTGGAAGTCCGCCGGCGTCAACTCAGTATCGCGCGTCAGCGCGTGGCGGGCGATGAGCACCGGGGCCTCCGATTGCACGGTGACACTATTATAAAGAGTCCAACGCACGCTGCCGTCGCAGCGCACGCCCACCATGGTCTGGCTATGCAGCGCTCCGTCGCCGGTCACGAAGGCCTGCAGCGGCTGGTCGCAGGCCGCGATGCGCAGGTGCGGATCGAGCGGTGTGCTCTGCAGCACCAGCGCTTCGGCGGCGGCCCCGGCCTGCGCGCGCACGGCGGCCTGGGCCGCGACAGCAATCGTGGCGGGGTCGAGCAGTTCGGTCGCGCTCGCTGCGCGCATCGTCCCGCCTGCCACCATCATTATCAGTATGTATCTGTGCATGATCCGGAAGTGGCAGCAAGCCACGTGCCATCGCTGCAGGTGTCGATCCGCTGACGCTTATGCTTCCATCGCGGCGGTCGATATGCATCGTAGCGGGTTCATGCGCCGTGGAACGGGCCCGGGAAATTGCCGGCAAGCGGCAACTGCTTGCCGCCTGAACCGCCGACGCGCGCCGCGCGGCGCGCCAAAGTTTGAACCGCATCACACATCTGTGTGGGCGTCCCGCACGCACCAGCACGTGGCACACGACTTGCTCCCTCCTCCCCGGAACACCACCGGCTCGAGGGCCCAATGCGTACTTCGCTGGACAATTATCTCGGCATTCATCCGCAGGCACTGGCGCTCGAGGCGCAGCGCAATCAACTGCTGGCTGCGAATCTCGCGAACGTCGATACCCCCGGGTTCAAGGCTCGTGACCTCGATTTCAAGGCCGCGCTCGCCGCGGCTTCGGGCAGCTCCGCCGCCAGCAACGCCGTGCCACTGGCGCTTCGGGCGCCGGACTCCACCGGCGCCTTCGCAACTCCCGCCTCCACACTGGCGATTGGGGGCGGTGGCAATGGCACCGGCGGCGGTACCGACGCGGCTGCCGGCGCGGCACTGAAATACCGCATTCCGATGACCAGCGCTCTGGACGGCAACACCGTTGATGAGCAGCTCGAGCAGACCGCCTTCGCCGAGAACAGCGTGCGCTACCAGGCCACGCTCACCTTCCTGAACGGAAAGCTGCGGGAACTGATGACCGCTATCACGGGTTCCTGAGCACGGCACCAGCAGGAGCAGCAGCCATGGCCAGTTTCACTATCTTCGATATCGCCGGTTCCGGCATGAGCGCGCAGTCGGTGCGCCTGAATACCGTCGCCAGCAATCTCGCGAACGCCGACAGCGTCAGCGGCGATCCGAACACCGTCTATCGCGCCAAGCATCCGGTCTTCCAGGCCGTACTGGGTGGCGCCTCCTTGCCTGGTGGCGCCGATTCCGGCACCGCGGGCGTGAAGGTCACGAGTATTGCGGAAAGCCAGGCCGCCGCGGAAACGCGCTACGACCCGGGCAACCCGCTGGCGGATGCGCAAGGCAATGTCTATGCGCCCAACGTGAACGTGGTCGAGGAGATGGCCGACATGATCTCCGCGTCGCGCTCCTACCAGAACAATGTCGAGGTGCTCAACACCTCCCGCGACATGATGCTCGCGACCCTGAAGCTCGGACAGGGCTGATCCCGTAACTCCCAACTCAAGGCAACGCACGCACCATGAGCAGCACGACACCGATTGGCTCGAATTCCGCCCCGGGCAGCCCCGCCAGCGGCTCAACCAGTTCGCTCGGCGGACTGACGATGAACAATTTCCTGACGCTGATGACCGCACAGCTCAAGAACCAGGATCCGCTCAGTCCGACCGACAGCAACCAGTTCCTGGCGCAGCTGTCGGAGCTGAGCACGGTGCAGGGCATCTCGCAGATGAACACGACCATGACCAACCTGTCGACGTCGCTGATGTCTTCACAGGCGCTGGCGAGCGCCTCGCTGGTCGGCAAGAGCGTCCTGACCGCGGGCAACGCCGCCTCGTACACCGCCGGCGGTACGCTCAGCGGCGCGGTCCAGGTGCCCGGTGGTGCGAGCAGCGTGACGCTGACCGTTACCGACGCGGCCGGTGCGATGGTCGACCAGGTGCAGGTGCCGTCCGGCTCCGGACTGCAGGGCTTCAGCTGGAACGGCACCGCACTGAATGGTACGGCGTTGCCGAGCGGCAATTACGGCGTAACCGCGACTGCGGTCGTCGGCGGGCAGACGCAGGCCGTACCGACGCTGCTCAACGGCACCGTGCAGAGCGTCTCGCTCGCAACCGGCAGCACCGGCGTCATGCTCAATACCGCCGAGCTCGGTCCGATCGCGCTCACCGCGGTACAGCAGATCTACTGATTCACAGCAAGGAACAGCACCCATGTCATTCGGAATAGCGCTCAGCGGCCTCAACGCGGCACAAAGCGATCTGAACGTGACGGCGAACAACATCGCCAACTCTCAGACCACCGGCTTCAAGTCTTCGGACTCGCAGTTCGCAGAACTGTTCGCCGTCTCGCCTCAGGGCGTCAGCAAGACGCAGATCGGCGAGGGCGTGGCCCTCACGCAGGTCAAGCAGAATTTCGCACAGGGCAACATCGAGACCAGCGGCAACAGCCTGGACATGGCCCTGAGCGGCAATGGCTTCTTCACCGTCAGCGCCAGCGGAGTGAACCAGTACACGCGCGCGGGATCGTTCCAGACCGACAAGAACGGCTTCGTCGTGAACGCGCAGGGCAACAACCTGCAGGTCTACGCGCCGAATGCCACCGGCGGCTTCAATACCACCCAGCTGACCAGCCTGCAGATTCCGACCGGCGACAGTCCACCCTCAGCGACGACCAGCGCGGCGCTGGTATTCAATCTGCCAGCCGGCACGGCGGTGCCGACGGCCACGCCTTTCAGTCCGGCGAATTCGGCCAGCTACAACCAGTCCACGTCGCTGACCGAGTACGACTCGCTCGGCGCAGCCCATACCGCCAGCATGTACTTCGTCGCGGCCGCGCCCGCGGCGAACGGCAACAGCACCTGGAACGCCTATGAATACATCGATGGCACCGCGGTCAACGCGACACCGGTGAAGCTGTCCTACACCTCCGGCGGCGCGCTGGCCGGGGTCGTCGACACGGCGGGTGGCAATAACACTTCGGCCGCCAGCTTCGGCGCGTATACGCCGGCCACCGGCGCTGCGGCGATGAACATCACTTTCGATTTCAGCGGTACCACGCAGTACGGCGATGCGTTCGGCGTTACCAAGGTCACGCAGAACGGGTTCACGACCGGCCAGATCAGCGGCGTGTCGGTGAGTTCCACCGGCGTCGTGCAGGCCAACTACACCAATGGCCAGGCGGTGGCACTGGGCCAGGTCGCGATCGCGAATTTCGCGAGCCAGGAGGCACTGCAGCAGGTCAACGACACCAACTGGGTCCAGACGGCCTCGTCCGGAGCCCCGGTCTATGGCCAGGCGGGCGGCGCTGGAGTCGGTCTCATCCAGTCCGGATCCCTCGAGCAGTCCAACGTCGATATCACGGCGCAGCTCGTCAACATGATCACCGCGCAGCGCGCCTTCCAGGCCAATTCGGAGATGGTGTCGACCGAGAACTCCATCACCCAGACCGTCATCAACATTCCGAACCAGCAGTAAGCAGCGATGGATCGTCTCCTGTACGTGGCCATGTCGGGCGCAAAGGAAACGCTGCGCGCCCAGGCCGCGAACAACCACAACCTGGCGAATGCCAACACCAACGGCTTTCGCGCCGACCTGGCGGCATTCCAGACCCAGAATGTGGTCGGACCGGGGCTGCCGGCGCGCGCCTATGCCACCAGCGATATGACCGGCTGGGACGCGAGTTCGGGCTCGCTCGATGCGACCGGGCGGGATCTCGACGTCGCGATCAAGGGCCCGGGCTGGATCGCGGTGCAGGCCAACGACGGCACCGAGGCCTACACGCGTGCCGGTGACCTGCGGGTCGATCCGACCGGCGCGCTGATGACGGCCGCCGGCGCTACCGTGCTCGGGGACGCCGGGCCGATCGTCGTGCCGCCCTACACGACGATCAATATCGGCACCGACGGCTCGGTGTCGATCGTGCCGCGCGGCCAGACCCCGATGACGGTATCGACGATCGGGCGCGTCAAGCTGGTCAATCCGCCGACCGGAGATCTGACCCGGGGCACCGATGGTCTGTTCCGGACCGCGAGCGGCACGGCACCTCCCGACGCCGGCGTGAAGCTGATTTCCGGAACCCTCGAATCGAGCAACGTGAACATCGCCGAAACCATGGCGAACATGATCGAGCTGGCCCGCAGTTACGAAGTGCAGGTCAAGGCGATGAAGACCGCCGAGGACACGGCTTCCTCCGGCGCCAAACTGCTGCAGTCCAGCTAGCAGGAACACAGGAAACGCAATCTATGAATCCAGCACTCTGGGTCGCCAAGACCGGTCTTGATGCACAGCAGACCAACATGGCGGTCATTTCCAACAACCTCGCCAACGTCAACACGACCGGCTACAAGAAGAGCCGCGCCGTGTTCGAGGACCTGCTGTACCAGAACGTGTCGCAGGTCGGCGCTGCGACCTCGCAGAATACCCAGGCCCCGAGCGGGCTCGAGCTCGGAACCGGCGTCAACCTGGTCGCCACCGAGAAGGTCTACACCCAGGGCAACCTGAACAACACCGGCAACTCGCTCGATGTCGCGATCAACGGCGGCGGCTTCTTCCAGGTGCTGATGCCGGACGGCTCGCTCGCGTTCACCCGCGACGGCAGCTTCCAGACCAGTGCGACCGGGCAGCTCGTCACCGCGCAGGGCTTCCCGGTGCAGCCGGCGATCACGATCCCGCAGGGCGCCCAGAGCGTGACCGTCGCCTCCGACGGCACGGTACAGGTGCAGCTGGCCAACCAGAATGCGCCCTCGACCGTCGGCACGATGCAGCTGGCGACCTTCGTCAACCCGGCCGGCCTGCAGCCCAACGGGCAGAACCTGCTGGTCGAGTCGGCCGCGAGCGGCACCGCTCAGACCGGCTCACCCGGCGCGAACGGACTGGGAGCGCTGCAACAGGGCTTCACCGAGAGCTCCAACGTCAACGTGGTCGAGGAAATGGTCAACATGATCGAGACCCAACGGGCCTACGAGATGAACACCAAGGCGATCGAGACCAACGACCAGATGCTGCAGTACCTCGACACCAATCTGTGATCCAGGGAAATACGACCTTGAATACACGCACGACCCTACTGGCCAGCCTCGTCTGCGCCTTCGCGCTGTCCGGTTGTCACACGATTCTCAAGCCCGACGACAGCTACGCCGCGACGCTGCCCGAGGAAGTGCCGGCCACGGTGGAGGCCAACGGCGCGATCTTTCACGCCGGCCACGATGTGCCGCTGTTCGAGAACGCGGTGGCGCACCGGGTCGGCGACGTACTGACCGTCACCTTGCAGGAGGCGACCAACGCCACCAAGAGCGCGACCACGACGACCAAGAAGACCACTTCGGAGGCGATGTCGGCTCCGACGCTGGCAGGCGCCCCACTGACGTTCCATGGCAGGAGCATCCTGAACAACAGCCTCAATGATGCGACGACATTCGACGGCGAGGGCGCGAGCGCACAGAGCAACGCGCTGACCGGCTACATCTCGGTGACCGTCGTGCGGCGGCTGGCCAACGGCAATCTGCTGGTGCGCGGCCAGAAGTGGATCACGATCAACCAGGGCCGCGAGTACGTGCGGCTGCAGGGAATCGTACGCCCGGTCGACATCGCCCCGGACAACACCATCCCGTCGCGGATGGTGGCCGACGCGACCATCGCGTACGGCGGCCAGGGCACGCTCGCGGACGCCAACACCAAGGGCTGGCTGGCGAAATTCTTCGACTCCAAATGGATGCCGTTCTGACATGCCAGTAGCAACCACAAGCCTGCGCGTATCGCCCGGCGCCCTCCGTTCGGCGACCGTACTCGCCCTGCTGTGCCTTGCGGCGCTGCTGTCGCGGCCGGAGAGTGCGCGCGCCGAACGCGTCAAGGACATGGCCTCGGTGGGCGGCGTGCGCAGCAACCAGATCGTCGGCTACGGGCTGGTCGTCGGCCTCAATGGCACCGGCGACCAGACCACGCAGGCCCCGTTCACCGTCATCAGCATCACCAACATGCTCGAGAAGTTCGGGGTGACCATTCCGGCCAGCGTGGCCTCGCAGATGCAGCTCAAGAACGTCGCGGCGGTCACCGTGACCGCCGACCTGCCGCCGTTTTCCAAGACGGGGCAGACCATCGACATCACCGTCGCCTCGATCGGCAACGCCAACAGCCTGCGCGGTGGCGCGCTGCTGATGACACCGCTGCGCGGCTCCGACGGCGAGGTCTACGCGATGGCCCAGGGCAGCGTGGTCGTCAGTGGCTTCGGCGTGGCCGGCAAGGACGGCTCGCGCGTGAGTGTGAATGTACCGAGCGGCGGACGTATCCCGAATGGCGCCACGGTCGAGCGCGAGGTGCCGACGACTTTTGGCCACGAACCCTTCGTGGTGCTGAATCTCAATGCGCCGGATTTCAGTACCGCGGCGCGCATGAGTGAAGCGCTGAACAAGCAGCTCGGGGACGGTACCGCGCAGGCCATCGACGCCGTATCAGTCAAGGTCCGTGCACCGGCCGACGCCACGGAGCGCGTCGCATTCGTCGGTGCACTGCAGGAAATGGAGGTGGAACCGAGCGAGGCGCCGGCCCGGGTCATCATCAATTCGCGCACCGGCACCGTGGTCATCAGTTCGCATGTGCGCGTGATGGCGGCAGCCGTCGCGCACGGTTCGCTGTCGGTCACGATCACCGAGCGCACGGACGTGAGCCAGCCCAATCCGCTGACCTCCGGCGGCACCACCGTGTCCACGCCGCGCTCCGAGATCCAGATTTCGCAGCCGAGCGATGCGCGCATGTTCGTGTTCCACGAGGGCGTCAACCTCGATGAGATCGTGCGTGCCGTCAACCAGGTCGGAGCGGCGCCTGGCGACCTGGTCGCGATCCTCGAAGCGCTGCAGCAGGCCGGTGCGCTGCGCGCGCAGCTGATCGTGATCTAGGGAGCAGGCCCGTGGGCAGTACCACCGTCAATCCTACTTACTATGCGGACTTCAGCGGCCTGGAAGGGCTCAAGAAGGGCGCGAAGGCGGACGATCCCAAGGCGATCCGCGCTGCCGCGCAGCAGTTCGAGAGCCTGTTCACGGACATGATGCTGAAATCGATGCGCGAGGCCAATCCCGGCTCGGGTCTCGGCGACAGCCAGGAAAGCGAACTCTACCAGGGCATGTACGACCAGCAGATCGCGGTCCAGATGTCGCAGGGCAAGGGCATCGGCCTGGCCGACATGCTGGTGCAGCAGCTCACGCGCAATGCTGCGGCCAAGGCCGCGACGCCTGCGGCGGCGAGCGCGGCGCCGGCGCCAGCCGCACTGGGCAGCCTCGCCGGCGATGGCGCGCCGGTGTCGAAGGCGACTCAGACCGCGTTCGTGCAGCAGCTCGAGCCGTACGCGCAGCATGCGGCGACGCAACTCGGCGTCTCCGCCGATGCCATCATCGCGCAGGCCGCGCTCGAGACCGGCTGGGGACAGCATGTCCCGGTCGGGGCAGGCGGTGCAGTCAGTAACAACCTGTTCGGCATCAAGGCCGGCAGCGGCTGGAGCGGCGCTGCGGTGAGCGCACCGACGACGGAATTCAGCCACGGTACGGCGACCAGTCTCACGCAGCCGTTTAGGGCCTACAGTTCTGTGGAACAAGGCGTCAATGATTATGTAACGCTACTGCAGCGCAGCGCGCGCTATCAGCAGGTGCTTGGGACCGGCAACGACGTCAGCGCGTTCGCGAACGGTCTCGCGCGGGGCGGATATGCCACGGACCCTGATTATGCACAGAAGCTGCAGGCTACGGCGGCCAGCGTACAGGCGCTGCGCCTAGGCGGCGCTGTGACGCCGCTCAAGCTGGCGGCCGCGCTGCCGACAACCACTGGCGGGGAATCTGTATGACCGAGGGGCGTTGAGCGATGGGCGACATGCTATCCACTGGCGTATCCGGGCTGCTGGCCTTCCAGACCGCACTCGATACGACCAGCAACAACATCTCCAACGTCAATACGCCGGGCTACAGCCGGCAGACCGCGAATCTCGCGGCGAACGGGGCCAGTCCTACCCCGGCCGGATGGGTTGGCAATGGCGTCTCGGTGACGAGCGTCTCGCGTGCCTACAGCGACTTCCTGGATGCCCAGACGCGTGGTGCGACCAGCAGCTTTAACCAGTTCAGCACGCTCAGCAGCCTGGCGGACAGCATCAACAACATGCTCGCCGGCTCCGGCACCGGGCTGTCCTCGACGCTGCAGAGCTTCAGCCAGTCGGTACAGTCGCTCGCGAACGCACCGGCGCAGAGTGCCGCGCGGCAATCCGTACTGACCCAGGCGCAGTCCCTGATCAGCCAGTTCAAGAGCTACCAGGGCACCTTTTCGCAGCTCGGCTCGGAAGTCAGTACGCAGCTGCAGTCCGAGGCCAGCACGATCACTTCGCTGGGACAGAGCATTGCGAGCCTGAACCAGCAGATCATGGCAGCGCGGGCCAACGGCACCGGCCAGCCCCCGAACCAGCTGCTCGACCAGCGCAACAACCTGATCGACCAGCTCTCCACCGATGTCGGCGTCAGCACCGTGACCCAGAGCGACGGCACGATCAGTGTCTTCATCGGCAACGGCCAGTCGCTCGTGCTCGGCAGCAACGCCGCGACACTGGTAGCGACTCCCGACCAGTACAACTCGGGCCAGATGGATCTGGCACTCAAGACCAGCACCGGCAGCACCGACATCACGAACTCGCTGACCGGCGGCGCGGTGGGCGGCCTGCTGCAATTCCGCGATCAGATGCTGATCCCGGGACAGAATGCACTCGGACAGGCCGCCGTGGCGCTCACCACGTTGGTCAACAACCAGAATCAGGCCGGATTGGACCAGAACGGCAACATCGGCACCGCACTGCTCGGCGTCGGCGGACCGCTGGTCATTCCGAGCGGCAACAACACCGGCACGGCATCGGTGTCGGCCGCCGTCAGCAGCCTTGGCGGGCTCACGACCAGCAACTACACGCTGCAGTACGCGGGCGGCAACTGGAGCCTGATCGATACCGCGAGCGGCGCATCGACCGCGCTGGCGGCCACGACCGTCGCGGGCGTCACGACTTTGAGCGGTGGCCCGGGCCTTAGCCTGACCGTGAGCGGTACGGCGCAGGCCGGAGACCGCTTCCTGGTCGAGCCGACCAGCCGTGCGGTCTCGGGCTTGAGTCTGCTGACCACCGACCCGACACGGATCGCGGCTGCCGGCCCGATCGTGAGCAGCGCCGCCGCCGGCAATGCGGGCAGCGCGACCATCACGACGGCGTCCGTACCGAATACGGCCCTGTGGACACGCGGCAACTACACCCTGACTTTCAGCGGCGCGAACGCCTATAGCGTCACCAATGCGGCTGGCGCGACGGTCGCTTCGGGAGCCTATGCCGCCGGGGTACCGATCGCCTTCAACGGCGTAAACGTCACTCTGGCCGGAACCCCTGCCGCAGGCGACAGCTTTGCGATCAACGACAATGCGAACGGCACGGGTGACAACAGCAACGCGCTCAAGCTCGCCGGCATCCTGAACCAGAACGTACTGGCCGGGGGCACCGCATCCCTGAGCGGCGTCGTGAACGCGTACGTCGGCACGGTCGGCAACCAGACCGCCCAGGCGCAGAACGGCGCGACCGCACAGCAGTCGGTCGTGACGAGCGCCAAGAACGCACAGTCCAGCGTATCCGGAGTCAATCTCGACGAGGAAGCCGCCCACATGGTGCAGTACCAGCAGGCCTATGAGGCTGCGGCGCAGGTCATCCAGGCTTCCGAAACGCTGTTCCAGTCGCTGATCTCCGCCCTTCACTCTGCCTGATAGAGCACCATGCGAATATCCACCGCGATGCTGAATGCCAATGCCCTCGCGGGCATTGAACAGGACACGAGCGCGATCTCGAAGACGCAGAACGAGCTGGCCACCGGCAAGAGCATCAACTCCCCGGCCGACAATCCGGTCGGTGCGGTGCAGTTGCTGCAGCTCAACAACTCGAGCGCGCAGTACCAGCAGTACATCGCGAACGGGCAGAGTGCCAGCACCAACCTGAATCTCGAGCAGACCGCGCTCTCCAGCACCACCACCACGCTGCAGTCGATCCGTGACCTCGTGGTACAGGCCAACAACACGACCAACAGCACGGCGAACCTGCAGCAGATCGCGACCCAGGTCAGCGCGCTGGAAAGCCAGCTCCTCGGCACGGCCAACAGCCAGAACGGCCAGGGGGAATACCTGTTCTCCGGCTACTCCGCGGGCACGCAACCCTTCGTCCGCGGTGCCAGCGGCGTCGTGAACTACGTCGGCGACAGCGGTACCAGCAGTGTGCCGCTCAATGCCAGTACCTCGGTGCAGACCGGTGATCCGGGATCCAGCGTGTTCATGAACGTCCCGACCGGCAACGGCACCTTCACGACCACCGTCAGCGCCGCCAACACGGGCACCGGTGTGATCGACGCCGGCAGTGTGACCAACGTCGCAGCCTGGAAGAGTGCCGCGGCCGCGTCCCCCGGGCCCTATACGATCAGCTTCACGGACGCCACGGACTACACCGTCACGAATGGCGCCGGTACCACAGTGAGTTCCGGCACCTACAACAGCGCCAACGGCGGCGAGATTTCGTTCAATGGCGTCCAGGTCGGCATCAGCGGCACCCCCGCCGCCGGTGACAGCTTCACCGTCGCCCAGTCCGGGCGGCAGAGCGTGTTTGCGACGCTCGACAATCTGGTGGTTTCGCTCAACTCCGCCAACAACAGTGCGGCGGCGCGTGCGCAACTCGCCTCGTCACTGAACGGATCACTGCAGCAGATCGACCAGGCGCTCAATCAGGTCTCGACGGCCACGACCAACGTCGGATCGCGGATCTCGCTGATCAGCAGCGTGAACAGTGCGCTGATCACGCAGACCACCACGCTGAAAACCCAGATCTCGAACCTCGGTGACCTGGACTATGCGGCGGCGAGCTCGCAGTACAGCCAGCAGTACGTGGCGCTGCAAGCCGCCGAGCAGTCCTACGCCGACATCGGCCAGCTCTCGCTGTTCAAGTACATTTCCGGCGCCTGAGTGTGATGCATTCGGCACTTTTCCCAACTGTGCACGGGGTCGTTCAAGTTTGCCCGGCGGGCACCGATAACCCCCCTGAACACGGAGCAGCCATGGGGCTGCCCAAACGGTAAGAACGCAGGACTGGTGTCCGGCGTCTGCACGAAACATCAGGAGCAACGGCAATGTCACTAGTCCTTTCCACCAATCTCAACTCACTGGTTGCGCAGAACGCCCTGGCTTCCTCGGGCAGCTCCCTGGCGAGCGCGCTCCAGCAGCTCTCGACCGGCCTGCGCATCAACACGGCAGCAGACGATGCCGCCGGCTACGCGATCGTTCAGGGCATCACCTCGCAGGTGAACGGCCTGAACCAGGCGGCCCAGAACGCGAACGACGGCGTCTCGCTGACGCAGACGGGCGCCGGCGCACTGCAGGAAATCACGAAGGATCTGCAGACCATGCGCGACCTGGCCGTCCAGTCGCTGAACGTCACGAACAGTGCCGTGGACCGCACCGACCTGAACCAGCAGTTCAGCCAGCTCCAGGCGGACATCGACAACGTCGCGAAGACCACGCAGTTCAACGGCGTGAACCTGCTCGACGGGTCGTTCCAGGGCAGCTTCCAGATCGGCGCGAACGTCGGTCAGCAGATCACGGTGTCGCAGGTCGGCAGCGCCCGCACCGCGGCGCTCGGTCTGTACACCGGCACGAACCAGGCCAATGTCGCGGTTGGCGCGACCGGCGCCTCGACGATCGTCGTCGGTGGCTCGACCTACGCGCTCGGAACGGTCACCGGCGATGCCGCGATCGTCACGGCTGCGATCAACAACGCGGGCGTGAGCGGGCTGACCGCCACGGCCAATGCGACCTCCAGTGCCGCGGGCACGGGAGCGCAGACCGCCAATGCGGCCACCAACGTCGACTCGATCACGGTCAACGGCATCGCCGTCGCCGTGACCAATAGCGGCGTATTTGCGACCAACGTCGCCAATGCGGTCACCGCGATCAACGGCGTATCGGCCGAGACGGGCGTCAGCGCAGCGGTCAACGGCAGCGGTGGCATCACGCTGTCCAACCAGACCGGCAGCAACATCACATTCGCCTTCGCCGAGACCACGAAGAACGGCACGGCCGCCTCGACGGTCGCGGACTACGGCCTCACGGGTGTCGCCGCGTCGACCAGCAGCACCTACAATCTGAGCTACGTCGCAGCGAGCGGCGTGAGCGGCAACCTCGTGACCACGGGTGCGCTCGGTGCCAACAGCTACGCGATCGGCAGCACCGGTAATGCGGTGTCGACCCTGAGCGTGACTTCCGTGTCGAATGCGAACACGGCGCTGACGGCGATCGACTCCGCGCTGCAGCAGGTGGCGACGGTGAGTGCCCAGCTGGGTGCCTACCAGAACCGGTTCCAGGCTGCCATCACGGGTATCAACACGACCTCGACCAACCTGGCCGCCGCCCGCAGCGGTATTCAGGACACCGACTATGCGCAGGCGACTTCGGCCCTGACGAAGGCGCAGATCCTGCAGCAGGCCGGTACGGCGATGGTGGCACAGGCCAACACGCTGCCGCAGAACGTGCTGACGCTGATCCAGCATCTTCCGCAGTAATCTCTGAAGTGATGACCTGAAGGTGATGACCCGCAGGTCCGGGTATCAGGCGAGAGTCAGGGGCGGGCACCGCAGGGTGTCCGCCCCTGGACCTTTTTCGACGACCTCATAGGTCCAGGCGGTAGATATGGCGACCGGCAGCACCAGCGCGAACTCGAGCCTCTCCGCGGCGCCGATCATCTCGGTGGCGGGCAGCACCAGCGCGGCGGCAGCCGGCGGATCGGTGATCAACGTGAGCGCGCTGGTGTCAGCGCTGGTCACGGCGACCGAAGCGCCGCAGCAGTCGATCATCAACAGCCAGACCCAGGCGGTCACGGCAGACATCTCGGCACTCGGAAACCTCAAGGGCGCGCTCTCGACGTTCCAGAACGCGCTCTCCGGCCTCGCCAGTCCGGGCGCCTTCAATGCGCAGAGCGCGACCAGTTCGAACACGTCGGTATTCACGGCCAGCGCGAGCCACGGCGCCGTCAGCGGCAGCTACAGCGTCGCCGTCACGGCGCTCGCCAGCGCACAGCAGCTACTGTCCAAACCGATCGTGGGTGGCAGCACCGCGGCCGTCGGTACCGGGACGCTGAACATCGCACTCGGCAGTACGAGCTTCAACGTGTCCATCGATGGCACCAACAACACGCTGACGGGCATCGCCTCCGCCATCAATGCCGCCGCGAACAACCCGGGTGTCTCGGCCACGGTGCTGCAGGGCACCGATGGCGCGCACCTGGTGCTTTCCTCGACCGTCACCGGCGCCGCGAATGCGCTCAGTGTCACCGAGACCGACGGCGGCAACAGCCTGGCCGCACTGACGTATGGTACCGGCAACGTCGGGAACTACACCGAGCAATCGAAGGCGGCCGACGCCGCGTTCAGCATCGCCGGCGTGCCCTATACGAGCGCCAGCAACACGGTCAGCAGCGCGCTGACCGGGGTGACGCTGACGCTGACCGGCATCACGGCGACCAACGCCACGGCCACGCTGAGCGTAGCCAACGACACGAGCTCGGTAGCCTCGAACATCAATGCCTTCGTCAGCGCGTACAACACGCTGCAGAGCGCGCTCTCGAGCCTCGGTGGCTTCGATTCGACCACCAATACCGCCGGTGCGATGCAGGGCAGCCCGATCCTGCAGAACATCCAGAGCCAGATCACGCAGGCGCTCTACAGCACGGTCGGCAGCTCGAGCTACAACACGCTCGCGAGCGTCGGCATCACGACCAGCAATGACGGTTCGCTGTCGGTCAACAGCACGACCCTGCAGACGGCGCTGTCGACCAATTTCAGCGCCGTGAGCAACCTGTTCAGCAGCACCAAGGGCGTTGCGACGGCGCTCAACAGCCAGATCACGACCGATCTCGGAAGCAGCGGGTCGATCACCAGCTACAGCCAGAGCCTGGTCAAGCAGGAAAATGCGCTGCAGAAGCAGACCAACGACCTTGCCACCCAGACCAGCGCGCTGACCGACAGCCTGACCCAGCAGTATGCGGCGCTCAACGTGCTGCTCTCGCAGCTGCAGACGACCTCGGCCGCGCTGTCGCAGTCGCTCGCGTCGCTGCCGAATTCCCCGACCGCGCCACACGCGATCAACTAGGCGCCCCCGCTTAAGTTTAACTACGTATTGCCGTTACAGGCTCCAAGAGAGTACGACGGAGTGCAGCGTGGTGAGCGTCTACGCAAGGAATTCGAAGATAGCGGCCTACCAGAGCGTTGTAGCGCATGGCGGCGTCGCGAACGAGGATCCGCATCGGCTGGTGCTGATGCTGTTCGACGGCGTACTGGACCGGCTCGCGCTGGCTCGCGGCTGCCTCGAGCGCAACGGCCGGGGCGACACGGCCAAGAAGGCGCAGCTGCTGACGCAATGCATGCAGATCATCGGCGAACTGCGCGGCAGCCTGAACCTCACCGAAGGCGGTGCGCTGGCCCAGAATCTCAGCGATCTGTACGAGTACATGCTGCGCCAGCTGCTGCGCGCCAACGCCGAGAACGATCTCGAGCGCATCCGTGAAGTGGGCGCGCTGCTCACCGAGATACGCGGCGCCTGGGTCGCGATCGGGCCGGAACTGCGCCGCGGCGTGGCCGCGCCGCGCTGAGCGCAGCTTCGCGCGCACTGCCTGGTCGCTTGGGTCTACAATGAGCCTGGCCAAGGCGCGCTTCAAGCGCCGCAGAACTGGAAGGACGGCATGTACGAAGGTGTCGACACGGTCGTGCTCTACGACGAGTTGGCCTATCAGGATGTGCTGCCCGTGCAGTGGCAGGCCAGTTCGCGAGCGCGTGACCGCTTCGAGCTGACGGGGCTGGAAGAGGCGAACCTGCTGCTGCTGCAGGCCGCCGTGGCAATGGAGGAGCACCCGGCCCGCGACAAGAACGAGGATCTCGGGCCGCTCGCGGGCGAACTCGCACGCATGGATTTCAAGCTCAACCTCGTGCTGCAGCTGCTCTCGCGTCTCGTGCACCGCGAACCGATGCCGCCCCCGTGCCCGGTGCAGTTCAACGCGCTCGGGGCGTCCTGGACGCTGTCCGGACCCGCACCGGCGGTCGGCTCGCACGGCCTGCTGCGCGTGCAGCTGCGCAGTTCGCTGCCGCAGCCGCTGGAGTTGCCGGCGCAGGTAGCCGGCGTGGAAGGCATGAACATCAAGGTCCGGTTCCCGGAACTGTCCGAGGCCGTCGCGGAACTCATCCAGCGCCTGGCATTTCTTCGCCACCGGCGGCATATTGCCGGTGTGCGCAAGGCGCGCTCACCATAACGCACCTCCGCGGCGTCGCTTCGCCGCAATCTGCGACGGCGTGCACAGGCATGCTGTGACGCGTGTCCATCCTTTGCCATAACACCACCCCTAGGCTGTGCCCCCACAAGAGACAGGTGAGGGAACAGCAGGTACATGGCTGACAGGGCGACTCTGACGATAGCCTTCGGCAACGGAGCCGATGTACCAGCGGCACGCGAAGCCCGGGAGATTCCTGCGGCGATGCTGCCTACCGGCACCTCGGGCGCGATCCAGCAGGTCAATCGCCTGATCCGTCTGGTGGCGCCGTTCGACAGCAACGTGCTGATCCTCGGCGAATCCGGTACCGGCAAGGAAGTCGTGGCGCGCGCGATCCACGATGCATCGGCGCGGCGTGCGCGCCCGTTCGTGCCGATCAACTGTGGCGCCATTCCGTCCGAGCTGCTCGAGAGTGAGCTGTTCGGTCACGAAAAGGGCGCCTTCACCGGAGCGCTCGCCGCCCGCAAGGGACGCTTCGAGATCGCCGAGGGTGGCACGATCTTCCTCGACGAGATTGGCGACATGAACCCGACGATGCAGGTCAAGCTGCTGCGGGTGCTGCAGGAGCGCGTGTTCGAGCGCGTCGGCAGCTGCACGTCGCAGCGCTGCAACGTGCGCATCATCGCCGCGACGCACCGCAACCTCGAGGAGGCGATCGCCCGCGGCAGCTTCCGCGAAGACCTGTTCTACCGCCTCAATGTGGTGCCGGTGGAGATGCCGCCACTGCGGGATCGCTGCGAGGATCTGCCGCTCCTGATTTCCGACCTGGCCGAGCGTATCAGCGGCGGCGGACGGACGCGGGTACAGTTCACGGCCGCCGCGGTGGATGCGCTCAAGCGCTACCGCTGGCCCGGCAACGTGCGCGAGCTCGGCAATCTGATCGAGCGGCTCGCGATTCAGTGCGGCGCGCGTCCCATAGCCACCGGCGACCTGCCGCCGCGGTACCGACCCACGGACTGGATCCCGGATGCACCGGATGAACCGGTGGAGGAAGCGCCAGCTCCGAGCCAGGACCTGGCGACGGAGGATGCGTCCGCGGTGATCGAACCGCGCTTCGCCGATGCGCTGCTGGAAGCCATTCCGGCCGGCTTCGATCTGCGCGCACATCTGGAATCCATCGAGCAGGGACTGATCACGCGCGCGATGCACGCTTCGGACGGCACCGTCGCACATGCGGCACGGCTGCTGGGACTGCGCCGCACCACCCTGGTCGAGAAGCTGCGCAAGTATTCGCTGATCACCGGCGAGGCGGCCGCGTCGGAAACTTGACGATGAGGCGGCCGCGGGGCCGCGCCATCGTGAGCCGGATCACAGTTTACGGCCGGCACGCAAATTGCTCATCTGACCCTCGACACGTCCAAACTGACGTGACGAAGGGTGCAGTGACGTACATGTCGGCAGTGGCGCAAAACGCGGTTCCGAAACCGCACAGCACCGTGATCACGGATCCGGTCGCCTGTGCGCAGGCTTCCTACCGGCTCATGGAGCTCGCGCGCCGCGTGGCCGGCAGCGAATGCACGGTGCTCATCTCCGGCGAATCCGGTACCGGCAAGGAAGTGCTCGCGCGCTACATCCATCGCCACTCGCATCGCTCACGCGGACCATTCGTCGCGATCAACTGCGCGGCGATCCCCGAGCACATGCTGGAAGCCGTGCTGTTCGGCTGGGAGCGCGGCGCCTTCACGGGCGCGCATGCGCCCCATGCCGGCAAGTTCGAGCAGGCGCAGGGCGGCTCGCTGCTGCTGGATGAGATTTCGGAGATGCCCTGCAGCCTGCAGGCGAAGCTGCTGCGCGTGCTGCAGGAGCGCGAAGTAGAGCGCCTCGGCGGTCGCGAGCCCGTGGTGCTGGACGTACGCGTGATCGCAACCACGAACCGGCGCCTGCGCGAGGAAGTCGCCGCGGGGCGGTTTCGCGAAGACCTGTACTACCGGCTGAACGTATTCCCGCTCGCGACCGCGCCGCTGCGCGACCGACGCGACGACATCCTGCCGCTCGCGATGCGCATGCTCGCGGCCCATAGCAGGCCCGGCGAAAGTATTCCGGCGCTGGCGCCCGACGCGGCGCAGCTGCTGCTGACCTATCGCTGGCCCGGCAACGTGCGCGAACTCGAGAACGTCATGCAGCGCGCCCTGGTGCTGTGCGACTTACCCGTGATCCGCGACATCCACATCGTGTTCGAGCCGGCGCCGTCAGCGCCACCGCGGGAAGCGGGCGGTGCGGTGCCCGCAGCCGCGGACGCGGCGCCCGAGGCCGCGGGTGCGCTCGCGGACTCACTCGCGCTCGCGGAGCAGAAGATCATCATGCAGGCGCTGCGCAGCCACGAGAGTCGCGAGCGCATCGCTGAACGGCTCGGTATCAGCCCGCGGACGCTGCGCTACAAGCTGGCGCGGTTGCGCCAGTCCGGCGTCGCATTCGAGGGGCTCGCAGCAATTGACGAAGGTGCCACATGAGCAATATGGCGATTGATTCGGTACTGGCGCAGATCCGTTCGCTGTCGGCGCAGGCAGGCGCGGGTGCCGGCAGCCCGGTGCAGCGCGCTGCCGGCACGCTGTCCGGGCCGGCCGCGGCGGCCGCCACCGGCTCGGCGCAGGCGCCGGCCTTCGGCGCGCTGCTCAAGCAGGGCATCGATGCCGTCAACAGCAGCCAGCAGTCGGCCAGCGCGCTGTCCGATGCCTGGGAGCGCGGGACGCCCGGCGTGGATCTCGCGAAGGTCATGGTCGAAAGTCAGAAGGCGGCAGTCCAGTTCCGCGCCCTCACGGAGGTTCGTAACCGATTCGTGAGCGCGTACCAGGACATCATGAACATGTCGATCTAGCGATGCAGCGGGAAGTAGCCGATGGCGAATGAACAGGTGATATCTGCAACCGGCATGTCGGGCTTCAATCTGCGCCCGCTGCTGCTACTGCTCGGCGTTGCCGCCGCGGTGGCGGTCGGCGTCACGGTCGTGCTGTGGTGGCGCGGACCGAACTGGAACCTGCTGTACGGCAACCTCTCTGAAACCGATGCCAGCGCTGTCGTGCAGTCACTGCAGACGGCGGGCATCGAATACAAGCTCGACGCCACATCGGGCGCGATCATGGTCCCCGCCGAGCGCGTGCACGATGCCCGACTGCAGCTCGCGGCGCAGGGACTGCCCGAAGGCAAGGGCGCGGGCTTCGAAATGATCTCCAAGGATCCCGGCTTCGGCGTCAGCGAATTCATGGAGAGCGCTCGCTATCAGTATGCGCTCGAGAACGAGCTCGCCCGCACCATCGCCTCGCTGCAGGCGGTCGAGGCGGCCCGGGTGCATCTGGCGCTGCCGCAGCAGTCAGCGTTCGTACGCGACCGCCGGGCGCCCAGCGCCTCGGTGCTGCTGCAGCTGCGTCGCGGTCATCAGCTCGAACCGGAGCAGGTCTCGGCGATCGTCCACATGGTCGCCTCGAGCATTCCGGAACTCGAATCCGAACGGGTCACGGTAGTGGACCAGGAAGGCCGGCTGCTCTCGGCGCCGAAAACCGCCGAAGAAGCGGCGACCGCGCAGCAGTTCGAGGCAGCGCACCGAATTGAAGATACCTATATCAGTCGCATCGAGCAGCTGATTGCGCCAATGGTCGGGGATGGAAGGGTGCGCGCGCAGGTCACGGTGGACCTGGAGTCCGGTGACAGCGAAGAAGCGCACGAGCAGTACAAGCCCGACAGTGCAGTGGTGCGCAGCGAGCAGACCGCCGAGGAGACCAGCCGTAGCGGAGCGGCCGGCGGGGGCATACCAGGCTCATTGAGCAACCAGCCGCCGGCAGGCGGCGTGGCAGTGCCGGCCGGAAATACCAAACCTCCCGCCACGGCGGCGAACGCCGCTGCAGGCGCTCCCGGCACCGCCGGTGCCGCAGGGGCAGCCGCTGCCGCCGCGACGCCCGAGAGTACGTCCAAGCAGAGCACCCGCAACTACGAGATCGATCGTACCTTGAGCTACTCGCGCCAGCCCGCGGGGCGCATCAAGCGCGTCTCGGTCGCGGTGCTGGTCGACAACGTCCACGCGCCCGGCGCGGATGCCAAGAACGCGACGCAGCCCCTCAGCACCGCGCAGATCGATTCGATCACGCGGCTGGTGAAGAACGCGGTGGGATTCGACGAGGCCCGCGGCGACAGCGTCAATGTGGTCAATGCGCCATTCCTCGAGGAAGGCGTCACACTCGAACCTGAAGCCGTGCCGATCTGGCAGCGGCCGTGGGTGCGCGACGTCGCGCGGCTGGTGCTCGGCGCGCTGGTCCTGATCGCGCTCGCGCTCGGCGTGCTGCGGCCACTGATCAAGAATCTGGGTTCGATGTCCTTCGGGGGCGGTGCCCCCACGAGACAGCTCACCGCAGAGGAGCAGCAGTCCGCGAACGGGGGCGGGTCGGAGTCCGCTCCCGCACCCGCGAACCTCGCTTATGAGCAGCAGATCGTGAATGCACGCAATCTCGTCGCGCAGGATCCGAAGCGCGTGGCGCAGGTCGTGAAGACCTGGGTGGCCGAGTCGTGAGTGGCACGGGCACGGGGGCGCGTGCTTCCGTCTGGCAGCTGCCGCAGATCCATGGTCCCGTGGTCGGGCGCACCCGCCGGCGCGAGGATCTCGAGGCCATCGAACGCGAAGCCTATGACCAGGGGCTGGCCGAGGGACGCGA
Organism: uncultured Steroidobacteraceae bacterium; assembly: GCA_964528845.1. Lineage (GTDB taxonomy): Bacteria > Pseudomonadota > Gammaproteobacteria > Steroidobacterales > Steroidobacteraceae > FEN-1191. The sequence continues at coordinate 26,128 of CAZGVE010000041.1, forward strand.
GGCCGGCCTCGCGGCCGCCCGTCAGGCGGAGCAGGCGGCCCAGGAAGGAATCGCGGCGCGCGTACGGCAGCTGGACGAAATCCTGCAGTTCATGGCACGCCCGATCGCGGACCTGGACCGGGAAGTGCAGCTGCAGCTCGCCTCTCTGGCCGGTGCCATCGCACGCCAGATCGTGCGGCGTGAACTCAAGGCGAACCCGGACGAGATCGTCGCGGTCATCCGCGAGACCGTCGCGCTGCTGCCGGTCAGCGCGCGCGAAGTGCGCGTGCACCTGCATCCCGAGGACGCGCGGCTGGTACGCGAGCGACTCAGCGAAGTCAGCGGCGATCGCGTCTGGAGCATCGCCGAGGATCCGATTCTGGCGCGTGGCGGTTGCCGCGTGACCAGCGAGAATTCCACGATCGATGCGCAGCTCGAGCAACGCCTGGGCGCAGCGATCGCAGCCGTGCTCGGCGACGCGCGCACCGGAACCGGCAGCGAGTCATGAACAATCCGCTGCCGCCATCACCATACGCTGCCGCCGCCACGCGTTGGGTCACGGGTCTGGCAGCGCGCCAGTCGCAGCTCGCGAGCGTGCCGCCAGCCGTGGTGGCAGGACGGCTCACACGCATGGTCGGTCTGACTCTCGAGGCCGCCGGAGTGCAGGCCGCGGTCGGCGACCGCTGCCAGATCGTCAGTGCCGACCAGGCCCAGATCGAGGCCGAAGTGGTCGGCTTCTCGGGCGACCGGCTGTACCTGATGCCCACCGGCGACATTCATGGGCTCAAGCCCGATGCGCGCGTGGTGCCCCGGCCGCGGGCTGGCACCGTGCGGGTCGGCCCTGCGATGCTCGGCCGGATTGTCGACGGAGCCGGGCGGCCGCTCGATGAACTGGGTCCGATCGAGACCGAGACCAGCGTGCGGCTGACGGGTACTCCAATCAATCCGCTGCGCCGCGCGCCGATCACGCAGCCACTCGACGTCGGCGTGCGTGCGATCAACGGACTGCTCACGGTGGGCCGTGGTCAGCGCATCGGCCTGTTTGCTGGCAGCGGCGTCGGCAAGAGCGTGCTGCTCGGCATGATGGCGCGCTATACCGCCGCCGATGTGATCGTCGTCGGCCTGATCGGCGA
>CAZGVE010000042.1:0-24635 GCA_964528845.1 uncultured Steroidobacteraceae bacterium
GCGGCTCCTGGATCGTGCCCCCCGCGGCGCTCGAGGCTGCGGACTGGGACACCATAGAATCCCTGGCGCGCGACGCGGCCACGCTGCGGAGCGCCCGCACTTCCTAGACCGGACGTATGCGTCCGGCACGCAAGTAAGAATTGCGAATGAATCCCTGCGATCCGCAGGTGGACCGGCAATATCGCGTAACAACTTCAATTGACCCTGCTGAGGCTAGAACCCGCGCAACGTAGCCGGGTACTTACGCTTCAAGTCGATCGAATCAGATCGCGAGGACTGGCTTTAGGAGTCTTGGTGATCTCGATCTGCCCGCGATATCCCGTTCAAAGGCAACCGAACAGCGAAATTCCGGCTTGGGCTCTCGCGCCGCTCGCGCGGGCCTGGCCCAGGATAGTGCTGGTCGCTCTGCACGTACTGCCGAGCCTCGGCTTGCTGCTGAGGACGTCGGCATGCAGCGCCCTTCCCAGCTTCGCGAGCCAAACCGGCTTGCCATGCACGCAGTGTCATCTCGTCGGTTTCGGTCCGGCCCTCACTCCCTACGGGCGCCAGTTCAAGCTCAGCGGCTACGTGTTTGGCGGCGGTTCAACCTTCATACCCCTTGCCGGAATGGTGTTGATGGGATTCACGCACACGGGAGCCGACCAACCCACGCCTCCGGCGGCCGGGTTCGGCCTCAACAACGATGTCTCGCTGGATCAGGTCAGTGGATTTTACGGCGGACGAATCGCGCCGAACGTCGGCGCTTTCGTGCAAGTCACCTATGACGGAGTTGCCAGGCACACCGCGTGGGACAACCTGGACGTGCGTTACGCTCGAACACTGAGCCTGGGCAGTCACGGCGCTGTCTTAGGCGTATCGGTCAACAACAACCCGACCGTGCAGGACCTTTGGAACTCCATCCCCGCCTGGGGATTCCCGTATGTAGCCTCGCCGCTCGCACCGGCTCCGGCAGCGGCGACACTGGTCTCCGGCACGCTCTCTGGCGTCTCGCTCGGGGCGACCGCGTACGCGATGATCGACGACTGGGTATACCTCGAGGCCGGTGGCTACAAGGGCTTGACGAATCGGACGCTCAGCGATGTCGGCCTGTACCCGGGCAACAATATCAATCTGGACGGCCTGGCGCTGTACGCGCGCGCCGTAGTCCAGCATTCAACGGGCAGCCAATCCTGGTCCGCGGGCCTGCTGGAACTTCAAGCAAAGCTCCGACCGGATCGGCGAATATCCGCCACCGATGGCTATCGGGATCTCGGCGTAGATGCCACGTACGAATATCTGGCAGCACCGACCGGCAGCGTGCAAGCCAACCTCTCCTATATCCATGAGAGTCGCACGCTGAATCAGAGTGCAGCTAGCGGCGGTGCGACTTACAGCTCCGGAAAGCTCGACACGTTCAATGCGAATGTCACTTACGTCTACAGGCAGACCTGGGCGGCCACGCTGGCCTGGTTTGAGGCCACGGGCAACGTCGACCCGCTGTTTTATCCATCGGGCTCGGTCACGGGAAGCGCCAACGGCTCTCCTGACTCGGTCGGCTACGCGCTCGGGATCGAGTGCATTCCGTTCGGCAAACTCTCTTCCCTTGCACGGCCGTACCTCAATCTGCGCGCTGGTCTTCAATACACGATCTACAGCCGCTTCAACGGCGGCACTTCAAACTACGACGGGGAGGGGCGTTCGGCCAGTCAGAACGACACACTCTATGGATATATCTGGATTGCGTTCTAGGCTCCGTCGAGCATATGAGAAATGCGGCGTGAAGACAGGGCCGCCAGTCCTATCCCTATCGCTTCTGCTCATGGCGCCGGGCGCGTGGCCGCAGGAGTGCCACTTTAGAATCCAAGCCAACGATCAGATGCAATACAGCACGAATCACATGCTCGTTCCGGGTTCATGCTCGGACATCGAGGTGACCCTCGTGAACGCCGGGACGCAGATCGCGAAAATCATGGGGCACAACTGGGTGCTATCCAAACCTTCCGACATGAGAGTCATAGCGAGCGCCGGGCTTGCCGCTGGATTTGAACACAACTGGCTGGCGCCGGGGGATCAGCGAATCATTGCGGCGACGAGACTTGTGGGAGGTGGGGAGTCCGCGTCGGTGCACTTTTCGGCTTCCGTGCTCCATGCCGGAGCGGAATACAGCTACTTCTGCTCCGCGCCGGGGCACTACGTCACGATGCATGGTCGATTTCTTTTCGGGCTTGCACACCCGTAGCGACGACTCGGTCAATCGGGCTGGACCGACTTCGACAGTCCGAAGTAGAAACCACGCCGTGGTCCGAACTGCGGCGCGCCGACGCCGACGCCGGTGCCATTACGGATCTGGTAGCTGCGGTCGAGTAAGTTGATCACGTCGAAGCGGGCCGTCAGCGAGCCGCTGTCCCCAAGACGGAACACGTGCGTGGAACCGAAATTCACCTGCGCGTAGTACGGCAGATGCGCACCGTTCGGGATACCCGTGCCGCCATAAGCGGTCGTCACGCCATCGGGAAGGACCAGATCCGCCCGCAAGCCCGAGCCCAGCAGGAAGTCCGCGCTGAAGCGGGTGTCCATCCACAGGTAGGACACGCCGCCGGAAGCGGTCAGTTGCTGCTCATGGTCAAGGTGGATGAAGTTGTTCGCAATGTAGGCCAGATCCTCCGGGGCAAAGTTGAACTGCGCCGTTTCGATGTCCTTGCCGCGCGCGCTCTGCGCCGCGAGGTTCAGGTAGGCCGTGAACGGACCGCCCGCGTAGTTGGCCGTGAACTCGACGCCGTATTGGCGCCCGTAGCGGTAGTTGAACGGGGTCAGAATGATCGGGGCGCCGAACTGACCTTCGTCGATCAGATCGACCGACTGCTTGTAGTAGCTGTCGAGTCCGACATTGAATGCGCGACCGAAGCGCTGCTGGATACCGAGGTCAAAGTAGTTGGCCCGCTCCGGCAGCGGGGCGGCAGCCTCTGAATTCAGCGGCGGCGCGGTCGTGTACTGGAACAACGCAATGTCCTTCGCGCCGACCAGTTCGAACGGCGGCGGGGAGATGTAGCGCGAATAGCCCGCGTGCAGCGTGGTATCCGGGATGACCTTCCAGACGACGTTCAGGCGCGGACTGGCCTGACTCGCCCCCGTGTAGGCCGTGAAGCGATCGAAACGCACGCCATAATTCACGGTGAGTTGCGGTCTGGCCTGCCACTCATCCTGCAGGTAGACGCTCTCGAGCCATTCGGTCCTGCCGCCGTTGTCAATGATCGCCTCCGGAGTGTTGGCATCGGGAAGCTGATTGCCGGAGCCGTCCCCGGACAGCACGCTGGAGGTCGTCTGGCTGATCGAATGATCCGTCTGCAGGAACAACCCGGCGCGGATCGTATGGCTGTCGTTGAGATGGTAGGCACCGTCGCTTTGCACGGCATAGGCCACGTTCTGCTTGAACGCGTTCTGCGCGATGCCGTTGAACAGCAGGTCACCGATCGGATCCGGCTCGAAGCTCAAGGACGAGAAGCGCGCGATGAACGAGGACTGCAAGTCGAGAGCGCCCGCGGCGTGCTGCCAGCTCAACGCGGCGAAGTGTGTGATTTCACGCTGGTTCTCGTTCAGCTGCTCGGACGGGTAGTTCATCTGCCCGTTGACATCGAGGCCTAGGGAGGGCTGCGCGCCGGTCAGATCCGGAATCTGGAACCTGGCGACCGAGCTGCCGAGCATCAGCGCCAGCCGGTTCTGCTGATCGAGGATGTTCTCGAAGTACCCAAAGCCATGGTACTGCGAGGTGTGGTCGTGCACCGGATCGACACTGCCGTCGGGCGACTCGATTCCGAGGTCGTTGCGCAGGAAATCCGCTGAGACGAAATAGCTGAAGCCGCCTGAGCCACCGCCGTAATTGAAGCTCGGCTGCACGGTGCCGTGGCCGCCGCCATACATGGACAGTGCGCCGCCGGGCTGCTGCAGACCGCTCTTCGTGGTCAGGTCGATGATGCCCGCGGTACGCAACCCGTATTCGGCCGGCAATGCGCCGGTGATCAGGCTCATCGAGGAGATCAGCCGCGGGTCCAGCGACTGGCCGAAGACACTGATTCCCTCCGGCAGGATCACGCCGTTGAGCCGGTATTGCAATCCATTGTGCTCGCCACGCACATGGAACTGGCCGAAGGAGTCCTGTGCGACTTCGGGTGCCTGCATGACGACCTGATTGAGAAGGGTGTTGTCGCCACCCGGTGTTGCGGCCACCGCGGCCGCATCGACAGTGTAGGTCGAGGCGCCGGTCTGGGTCTGGATGCCCGCGCGCCGCGCGTCCAGCCGCGCCGCGGTGACGGTGATTTCCTGCAGGGATGAGGCGACTGGCGCGGGCGCGGCCCCGGGCGCCTCATCGGCCCATGACAGTGCGGAATACAGCAGCGAAGCACCAAAGCAGAGCGCCGTCGGCAACGACGTTGAAGCGAGTCGACACATGAGAATGTCCCCTCAATCGAACCCCATGGCTGCACGGCCGGCTCGAGGCCGGACCGCGGACTACCGGCGATTCAGGGGTTGCGGGGTGGGGCGCGAGATCGAAACGCGAGGAGCGGAGCGCGGGAGACCAGGGATGCGACGACGGCAACGGCACTGTCGCGGACAGTTTCCGCTGCCACGACGGGCCTCTGGCCGGTGCTGCCGGCGGTGGCGAGCAGCGGCGCGAACGACAGGCACTCGGAGCACAGGCGGGCGCGCGAATCCGACGATTGGTCGGAACGGTCCGATCCGGGGCGCAGGTGGGAATAGGTATGCGCCTGCGCGGCGAATTGCGCGATGAGCAGCGCCATCGCTGTCATCAGCGCAACACGCAGCTGCAATTTTCCGGTCAATCCTGGCAAGGCGCGCCACCCGCTATCCGGCGGCCAATAGTAGACAGCGGCGCGCAACAGCGTCAATCGGCCGGCCAACACTCGTTTGGGCGCGGCCGGGACTGTTGCACAGTCTGGCGACGCGCGGCGCGGTACGATGCGGGTCCGTTCCCGACCCCGAAGGCTTGGTATCCCATGATGGATCTCTGGCAGACGATTGTGCTCGGCATCATCGAGGGCATCACGGAATTTCTGCCCATCTCCAGCACCGGCCATCTGCTGATCGCCGAACACTGGCTCGGTGCACGCTCGGAGCTGTTCAACGTCGCGATTCAGGCCGGCGCGATCCTGGCGGTGGTGTTCATCTACTGGCAGCGGCTGCTGTCGCTGTTCACCCATCTCGGGGAGCGCGCCAGCCGCGACTATCTCGCGAAGCTGCTCCTGGCCTTCATGATCACTTCGATCGGCGGCTTCATCGCGACGCGGCACGGCTTCAAACTCGCCGAATCGCTGCTGCCGATCGCGCTCGCCCTGATCATCGGCGGGGTCGCGATCCTGATCATCGAGCGGCTGGTCGCCGGGCGCGCACCCTCGAGTGACGTGACCTGGAAGGTGGCCTTCTGGGTCGGCACCTGCCAGATCCTGGCGGCGATTTTTCCGGGCACTTCCCGTTCGGCCTCGACGATCTTCGCGGCCATGCTGGCCGGCCTGACGGCCAGACCCGCTGCCACGGAGTTCGCGTTTCTGGTCGGCATACCCACCATGTTTGCGGCGACCGGCTACGAACTGCTCAAGACCCGCGGCGAGACGGCGGGGGAAGACTGGGGCGCACTGGCGATCGGCTTCGTGGTCTCCGGTGTGGTCGCGTTCATCGCGGTCAAGTGGCTGCTCCGGTATATCCAGTCGCACCGCTTCACGCTATTCGCGTGGTATCGCATCGTGTTCGGCGCCGGGGTGCTGGCGCTGGCGCTCTGGTCGCACTGATACCTCGCTGATACATCGCTGATCCAGCGCCGTCGGGTCCGGTGCTTTGCAGGCGCGCCTTGCGTGCGCCGTGCCGTGCGCTTTGCCGCTCCAGGACCTGCGCGACGGGCCCCCGCAGTGGGTCACATCTCGGTGCCATTGATATTAAATGTTCTTAACTATCAGGCATCTGGCTCGAAGAGCGGGTTAACTATTTGGCCCGGCACCGGTCCATAGTCCGGAGTTGCACTTCCAGCGGCGCGTGGTTGGACCGATACGGAAATACCAGAATGAGCAGCCCCCCACCGCAATTCGAGCCTACGGCCGCGCCGCAATCGCCGCGCCGCGGTCGATCGCGCCGGGTACTGTGGATCGGCGCCGCGGTCGTGCTGGTGGCCGTGGTCGCGACGGTCATCTATCTCAGGCATCGCAGCGCGACGCAGGTGCAGCCGCGATTCGGACGCGGCGGGCCGCTGACGGTCGGTGTCGCGCAGGTGGGCCGCAGCGACGTACCGATCAAGGTCAATGCGCTCGGGACCGTGACGCCGCTCGCGACAGTCACCATACATCCCCAGGTCACCGGACAGCTCATCAGGATCGCCTTCACCGAGGGCCAGATCGTCAAGGCCGGTGAACTGCTCGCGCAGATCGACCCGCGGCCGTTCCAGGCGGTGCTGGATCAGACCACCGGGGCGCTCAAACGCGACCAGGCGCAGCTGGCCAACGCTCGCATCGACCTGGACCGCTACAAGATGTTGCTGGCCCAGAACTCGGTATCCGAGCAGCAATATGCAACGCAGCAGGCGACCGTCGGACAGTATGAAGCGACCGTGGCGGCGGATCAGGGGACGGTCGAGTCCGCGCAGCTGAACCTGGGTTACTGCCGGATCCTCTCGCCGGTCACCGGCCGCGTCGGGCTACGACAGGTGGATCTCGGCAATCTGGTGCAGGCGAACACCAGCACTGTCGTCGTCGTGACGCAGATGCAGCCGATGTCGGTGCTGTTTCCGGTGCCCGAAGATGCACTGCACGCGATCCTGCAGCGCCTCAACCGCGGGGAGAAGCTGCCGATCGACGCTTTCGATCGCAGCCTGACGAACCGGATCGCCAGCGGCGTGCTGGCCAACGCGGACAACCAGATCGATCCTACGACCGGCACGCTCAAGCTGCGCGCGATGTTCGACAACCGCCAGCTCGAGCTGTTTCCGAACCAGTTCGTGAACGTCCAGCTGCTGCTCGAGACGCTGCGCGACCAGGTGACCGTGCCCGGGGCGGCGATGCAGAGCGGTTCCGATGGCAGCTTTGTCTATGTCGTGAATTCCGACAGCACGGTCAGCGTGCGCCAGGTGAAGACCGGACCGACGAGTGGCGACCTCGTCGCCATCGAGTCGGGCCTGCAGCCCGGGGAAACCATCGTCGTCGACGGCGCCGATCAGCTGCGCGATGGCGCGCACGTATTGCTGCCTGCCGCAACGCCCGGTGGCGCCGCGGCCGGTGCTGCCGGCGGCCGGCAGCACCGCTCCGGTGCCGGCCCAGGCGGCGGTGGCATGCGACGGCACAATGGAACTGGAGGCCCTGGCAGTCCCGACGGTCCTGGTGGCGCCGGCGGCGCGGGCCGACCACCCGCTTCCTGAATCCATGAATCCCTCGCGCCCCTTCATCCTGCGGCCGGTCGCGACCTCGCTGCTGATGGCGGCGATCCTGATCGTCGGGGCCATCGGCTACCTGTTCCTGCCACTCTCGGCGCTGCCCGAGGTCGATTACCCGACCATCCAGGTCACCACTTTCCTGCCGGGCGCGAGTCCAGAAGTGATGACCTCCACGGTGAGCGCGCCGCTGGAGCGCCAGTTCGGGCAGATGCCGGGATTGAACGAGATGTCCTCGCGCAGTTCGGCCGGCGCTTCGGTAGTGACCCTGCAGTTCGACCTGAGTCTGAACATCGACATCGCCGAACAGGAGGTGCAGGCCGCGATCAATGCCGCCGGCAATCTGCTGCCGCAGAGCCTGCCGGCGCCGCCGATCTATGCCAAGTTCAATCCGGCGGACGCGCCGATCATGACGCTCGGTGTGACCGCGCCGACGATGCCGACCACGCAGGTGGAGGACCTGTCCGACACCCGCATTGCCCAGAAGATCTCGCAGATCGCGGGCGTCGGCCTGGTGAGCATCAGCGGCGCGCCACGCCCGGCGGTGCGCATCCAGGCCAACATGCAGGCGCTCGCGCATTACGGCCTGAACATCGACGATCTGCGCACCACCATCTCGAACTCGAACCTCGATGCGCCCAAGGGCAGCTTCGACGGCATCGCCCGGTCCTATTCGATCGATGCAAATGACCAGATCTCGCGCGCCGAACAGTACAGCGACCTCATCGTCGCCTATCGGAACAATTCACCGGTACGCCTCTCGGACGTCGCGACCGTGACCCAGGGCGCGGAGAATACCCGCCTGGCGAGCTGGATGAACCGTACGCCCGCGGTGCTGCTCAACATCCAGCGGCAGCCCGGCGCCAACGTCATCGCCGTGGTCGACCAGATCAACCGCATCCTGCCGCAGATCCGCAATTCCCTGCCCGCCAGCGTCGACATCAGCGTGCTGACGGACCGCACCGACACCATCCGCGCCTCGGTGAACGACGTGCAGTTCGAACTGACACTCGCGGTAGCGCTGGTCGTGCTGGTGATCTTCCTGTTCCTGCGCAGCGTGCCGGCGACGATCATCCCGAGCCTGTCGGTGCCGCTGTCGCTGATCGGCACGTTCGCGGCCATGTACCTCTCCGGATTCAGCCTCAACAACCTGTCGCTGATGGCCCTGACCATCGCCTCGGGCTTCGTGGTCGACGACGCGATCGTGATGATCGAGAACATCTCGCGCTACATCGAGAAAGGCGAAAAGCCACTGGATGCGGCGCTGCGGGGATCCGAGGAGATCGGCTTCACGATCGTGTCGCTGACCGTGTCGCTGATCGCCGTGCTGATACCACTGCTGTTCATGCGCGAGGTCGTTGGCCGGCTGTTTCGCGAGTTCGCGATCACGCTGGCGATCTCGATCCTGATTTCGGCGGTGGTGTCGCTGACCCTGGTGCCGATGCTGTGCGCCAAGATGCTGCGCGGCCACGACGAGGGCCGGCGCCGCCCGCCTGGCCGTATCGCACGCGCCGCGGAGGCCTGGTTCGACCGGCTGGTAGCGCAGTACGACCGGGTGCTGCGCTGGGTGCTGCTGCACCAGACCTTCGTGCTGTGGGTCGCGACCGGCACCGTGGCGCTCACGATCGCGCTGTACGTCGTGATTCCGAAGGGCTTCTTTCCGCTGCAGGACACGGGGATCCTGCAGGGCGTCACGGAGGCGGATCCGACCATTTCCTTCAGCGGCATGGTGGAGCGCCAGCAGGCGCTGGCCGACGAGCTGCTGCGCGACCCGGTAGTGGAGAGCCTGTCCTCCTTTGTCGGCGTTGATGGCACGAACACCACGCTCAACAACGGCCGCGTACTGATCAATCTCAAGCCGAAAGATCAGCGCGCGGAGAGCATCACGGTGACCATGGCGCGGCTGCGCGCCGCGGCTCGCAAGGTCAGCGGCATCAACCTGTATCTGCAGCCGGTCCAGGACCTCACGATCGACTCGACCGTCGGCCGGGCGCAATACCAGTTCATCCTCGAGGCTGCGAGCAGCGCGACACTGCGTCCGTGGGTCCCGCGGCTGGCGGACGAACTGAAGCGTTCGAACGTGCTCGAGAACGTGACGACGAACTTCACCGAGTCGGGCCTCACGGTCCAGATCGACATCGACCGGGACACGGCGGCCCGCTTCGGCATCACCGCGGCGACCATCGACAACGCACTGTATGACGCGTTTGGCCAGCGGATCATCTCGACGATCTACGCCCAGTCGAACCAGTACCGCGTGATCATGGAGGCGAACCCCGCTACCAGCAGTTCGGTCGCCGCGCTCGGCGATATCTACATTCCATCAGCCTCCGGCGGCCAGGTGCCGCTCGGCTCGATCGCCCACCTGGCCGTGCAGACCGCTCCACTGGAGATCGACCATCTCGGCCAGTTTCCTGCGGCGCTGTTCTCGTTCGACGTCGCGTCCTCGGCCTCGCTCGAGCAGGCAGTAGCGACGATTCGGGCGGCGGAGCAGACCATCGGGTTGCCGGTCAGCATCTCGACCACCTTCGAAGGTGCCGCGCTCGCCTTCCAGTCCTCGCTGCACAACGAGATCCTGCTGATCATCGCCGCGATCGTGACGGTCTACATCGTGCTCGGCGTGCTGTACGAGAGCTACATCCACCCGCTCACGATCCTCTCGACGCTGCCCTCGGCCGGCGTGGGGGCGCTGCTCGCGCTGATGATCGCCGGTCTCGACCTCAACATCATCTCGATCATCGGGATCATCCTGCTGATCGGCATCGTCAAGAAGAACGCGATCATGATGATCGACTTCGCGCTCGCGGCCGAGCGCCATGGTGGCAAGGCGCCGCAGGAGGCGATCCACGAAGCGGCGCTGCTGCGCTTCCGGCCGATCCTGATGACCACGGTCGCGGCGCTGTTCGCCGCCCTGCCGCTGATGCTTGGCCGTGGCACCGGCTCGGAGCTGCGTGCCCCGCTCGGTATCTCGATCATCGGCGGCCTGCTGCTCAGTCAGCTGCTGACGCTGTTCACGACGCCGGTGATCTACCTGTTCTTCGACCGGCTGGCCGCAACGGTGCGCCGCTGGCGGCTGGAACGCGGCGTCGCTGTTCCGCAGCCCGGCGTGGGAGGCGCGCGCGCATGAACATCTCCGCGCCGTTCATCCATCGCCCGGTGGCCACCACGCTGCTCACGATCGGACTTGCGCTATCCGGCGTACTGGCGTTCACGCTGCTGCCGGTCGCGCCGCTGCCAAACGTCGATCTGCCGACCCTTTCAGTCTCGGCCGCGCTCCCCGGAGCGAGTCCGGAGACCGTGGCGACCAGCGTCACGACGCCGCTCGAGCGGCATCTCGGTACCATTGCCGGGGTCACCGAGATGACCTCGCGCAGCACGGTAGGCAGCACCAACATCACGCTGCAGTTCGAGCTCAGCCGCGACATCGACGGCGCGGCGCGCGACGTCGAGGCGGCAATCCAGGCCGCACGCGCGGATCTTCCGACCTCGCTGCGCAGCAATCCGACCTATCGCAAGTTCAATCCCGCCGATGCGCCGGTGATGATCCTCGCGCTGACCTCCGATACGCTGACTGCAGGACAGATCTACGACGCGGCATCGACGATCCTGCAGCAGAAGCTGCTGCAGCTTCCGGGGATCGGCGACGTGACGATCGGCGGCAGCTCGCTGCCCGCCGTGCGGGTCGAACTGAACCCCCGGGCCTTGTTCAAGTACGGTATCGGGCTCGAGGACGTCCGCGCCGCACTGGCCGCCGCGAACGCCAACAGCCCCAAGGGTGGCATCGATGAGACCGACCGGCACTTCCAGATCTACGTCAACGACACCGCGACCCGCGCCGCGCAATACCAGACGCTGATCGTCGCCTACCGCAACAACTCGGCGGTGCGGCTGGCTGACATCGCCACGGTCACCGATGGCGTCGAGAACATACGCAATCTCGGACTGGCGGACGGCAAGCCGGCGGTGCTCGTGATCCTGCACCGCCAGCCCGGAGCCAACGTGATCGAGGTGGTCGATCACATCCGCGCGCTGCTGCCGGTGCTGCAGGCATCGATTCCGGCCAGCATCCGCATCCTGCCGACCAACGACCGCACCGAGACCATCCGCGCCTCGCTACGCGACGTCGAGCGCACGCTGCTGGCCTCCGTCACACTGGTGGTGCTGGTCGTATTCCTGACGCTGCGCGACGGGCGCGCCGCGCTGGTGCCGGGCGTGGCGGTGCCGCTGTCGCTGGTCGGCACCTTCGGTGCGATGTACCTGCTGGGCTTCAGCCTGGACAACCTCTCGCTGATGGCGCTCACGGTGGCCACCGGCTTCGTCGTCGACGACGCCATCGTCGTGCTCGAGAACACCTCGCGCCACATCGAGGCGGGCATGGCGCGGCTGCAGGCCGCGCTGCTCGGCGCGCGCGAGGTCGGATTCACCGTGCTGGCGATGAGCCTGTCGCTGAACGCGGTGTTCCTGCCGATTTTGCTGATGGGCGGCATCGTTGGCCGCACGTTCCGGGAATTCGCGGTCACGCTCGCGGTCGCGATCCTGATCTCGCTGGTGGTGTCGCTGACGACGACGCCGATGATGTGCGCGCGGCTGCTGCGCAGCGCGCGGGAGCGCGGACCCCCCGGGCGGTTCATGGCGGCGATGGAACGCGGCTTCGACCGGCTGCGGGCATTCTATGGCGGCTCACTGCGCACCGCGCTCGATCACCCGCGCGCGGTGATCACGCTGCTGGGCGTCACGGTGGTGCTGAACGTCTACCTGTTCTCGATCATCCCGAAGGGCTTCTTCCCGCAGCAGGATACCGGCAGCCTGCAGGGCAACCTGCGCGCCGACCAGAGCACCTCGTTCCAGGCCATGCAGCACAAGCTGCGCAGCGTCATGGACATCGTGCAGGCGGATCCCGCGGTCACCGATGTGGTCGGGTTCATCGGTGGCGGCGGTGGGCCGGGAGGCGGCGGCAATGCGACCAACTCCGCGCAGATTTTCATCGGACTGAAGCCGATGGCGGTGCGCAGGATCAACGGCGACGCGGTCATCGCACGGCTGCGCTCGAAGCTCGGTGGCGTCACCGGCGCGCGGCTGTTCCTGCAGACCGTGCAGGACCTGCGTGCCGGCGGCCGGCAGGGCAACTCGCAATACCAGTACACGATGCTGTCGGACAACCTCGAGGATCTGAACACCTGGACCCCGCGCATTGCCGAGGCGCTGCAGGCGGTGCCGGAACTCGCGGATGTGAATTCCGACCAGCAGAACAAGGGCCTGAACATCTCGCTGAAGATCGATCGCGCGACCGCGAGCCGCCTGGGCGTGAACTTGACGGAGGTCGACAACACCCTTTACGACGCCTTCGGGCAGCGCCAGGTATCGACGATCTACAACGACATGAACCAGTATCACGTCGTGATGGAAGTGGACCCCAGCTTCTGGCAGAGTCCGGAAACGCTCAGCGAGGTCTGGGTCAGTACCTCCGGTGGCGCGCTCAGTGGTACGCAGTCGACCGCGGCCGCGGCGGGCGCGTTCTCGGTCGGCGCCAGCGCGGCCGGTAGCGCAGCGACAGGCGGCGGCGCCGCGCAGAATGCGCAGCTGAACGCGCTGGCGAACAGCGGCCGCGGAGGCGCTTCGACCGGCTCGTCCGTGAGCACCAGCCGGGAAACCGTGGTGCCGCTGGCGGCGTTTGCGAGCTACGGACCGAGCACGACGCCGCTGTCGATCAATCACCAGGGACCGTTCGTGGCATCCACACTGTCTTACAACCTGCCTGAAGGCGTCTCGTTGAGCCAGGGCATCGCGGCAATCGAGCGCACGATGCGCGAGCTGCGCGTGCCGATCTCGATCCACGGCTCGTTTGCGGGCACGGCACAGGTATTCCAGCAGTCGCTCGCCAATGAGCCGTGGCTCATCGCCGCGGCTATCCTCGCGGTTTACATCGTGCTCGGCGTGCTGTACGAGAGCTACGTGATGCCGCTGACCATCCTGTCCACGCTGCCGTCCGCCGGTGTCGGCGCGGTGCTGGCCCTGCTGGTCACGGGAACCGAGTTCAGCCTGATCGCGCTGATCGGGGTGATCCTGCTGATCGGCATCGTGAAGAAGAATGCGATCATGATGATCGATGTCGCGCTCACGATCGAGCGCGAGCAGAAACTGTCCACTGGCGAGGCCATTTACCAGGCCTGCCTGTTGCGATTCCGGCCGATCATGATGACGACCTTCGCCGCCCTGTTCGGCGCGATTCCGCTGGCAGTCACGACCGGTAATGGTGCGGAAATGCGCCAGCCGCTCGGCATATCGATCGTTGGCGGATTGATCCTGAGCCAGATCCTGACGCTGTATACGACGCCGGTCGTCTACCTGTATCTCGAGCGCTTCAGCCGCTGGCTGCGCGGCGTGCGCCGCGCGGGCACGGATGCGGGCTTCGCGGCCGGCGCGCAGCAGCAACCCGTATGAAAACCCTGCTTCCGGCAACGGCGCTCGCCGCAATGGCGCTGACGGCCTGCGCAATCGGCCCGAACTACAAACGCCCGCAGACCCCTGCTCCCGCCGCGTACCGGGAGGACCAGGGATGGAAGCCGGCCAACCCCGGGCAGATCAGCGCGGACCAGCCGTGGTGGTCGATCTACGCCGACCCGGTGCTCGACGGCCTGGAACGGCAGGTCGAGGTCTCGAACCAGTCGCTGAAGGCCGCCGAAGCCGCCTATCGCTCGGCGCGCGCCGCCGTCGACGTCGACCGCGGCTCCCTGCTGCCGGACATCAGCCTGACCGGGGGCGCCACGCGCAGCGGCGGTAGCGGCACGTTGGTCCAGAGCGGCGTATCGGTCGGCGGCACCGGCGGTCACCGGACCTCCTTCAGCGCGGGCGCGCAGGGCAGCTGGATCCTGGATGTCTGGGGCCGCATCCGCCGCACGATCGAGTCAGATTCAGCCAGGGCGCAGGCCAGCGCGGCCGACGTCGCGGCCGCACGGCTGTCCGCGCAGGTGCTGCTGGCCGAGGACTATTTCCAGCTGCGGGCCGCGGAGCAGCAGCGGCGTCTCTATCAGAGCTCGATCGAGGCGTTCCAGGCGTCGCTGCAGATCGCACAGAACCGGGTCAAGGCGGGGGTCACGACCGTCGCGGACGTCTATTCGGCGCAGACCGAGCTCGAGAACACGCAGGCGCAGTCCACCAGCGTGCTGCTCACCCGCGCGAAGCTCGAGCATGCAATCGCCGTGCTGACCGGCAGGACGCCCGAGGATCTGACGATCGATGATGGGCCGCTGACCGCGACCGTGCCGGTGGTGCCGGCCGGCGTGCCCTCCGACCTGCTGCAGCGCCGTCCGGACGTCAGCGCCGCGGAGCGCAGCGTTGCGAGCACCAATGCGCTGATCGGCGTCGCCGAGGCCGCGTGGTTTCCGAGCCTCACGCTGAACGGCTCGATCGACTATACCTCCGGCATCTTCGAAGGCCTGCTCGGCGCCCATAACGCGGTGTGGTCCTTCGGGCCGCAGCTGGCCGAGACCGTGTTCAACGGCGGCACGCGGCTGGCGCAGACGCGTGCGGCGCGTGCCAACTACGACCAGGCCGTAGCCAACTATCGCGAGACCGTGCTGTCGGCGTTCCAGCAGGTCGAGGACAACCTGTCGAGCCTGCGCGTGCTCGAACAGCAGGCGCAACTGCAGGACACCGCTGTCAGCGACGCGCGGCGCTCCGAGCAGCTGACACTGAACCAGTACAAGGCGGGCGTCGCCGACTACGCGACGCTGCTGACGTCACAGACCACGCGGCTCTCCAGCGAGATCAGCGCGCTGAGCATCCAGAGCCAGCGGCTGGTGTCGAGCGTCGAGCTGATCTCCGCGCTGGGCGGCGGCTGGAGCACCGCCCAGCTCGCGCGTGCCGATACGCGCGCGGATGCGCACGCCAGCGTGGGCGCCACACCAGGTTCGCCGTGATCTCGCAGGGGATCGCCGTCGGCATCGGTGCGGCGCTCGGCGCCCTGCTCCGCTGGCGCCTCGGCGCGCTGCTCAATCCGGTGTTTCCGACGATCCCGTTCGGCACGCTGGCCGCGAACCTGCTCGGCGGACTGCTCGCGGGCGTCTGCCTGGAATACTTCTCGCGCAATGCCGCCGTGCCACCCGAGTTCCGGCTGGCGGCGACGACCGGCTTCCTGGGCGGGCTCACGACATTCTCGACGTTCTCGGCCGAGACCGCCACGCTGCTGCTGCGTCGCGACTGGTTCTGGTCGGCCGCGCTCGTGGGTCTGCATCTCATCGGATCGGTGGTGCTGACCCTCACGGGCGTCTACGCGGTGCGCCTGCTGGCCGGCATGCGGGTGACGGCGTGAACGCGACCATGCTGCGCCTGTATATGCACGAGAACCGCCGCGTCCACGGCGTGCTGTTGTACGACTGGCTGCTGGATCAGGCGCGCCGGCTCGGCATCCACGGCGGGTCGGCATTCCGTGCCATCGCCGGCTACGGCCGGCACGGCGTGCTGATGGAACAGCGCTTCTTCGAACTCGCCGGCGAACTCCCAGTCGTCACCGAATTCGTCGTCAGCGCCGAAGAGGCCGAGGCGCTGCTCGCGCTGCTGCGCCGCGAAAGCATCGACCTCGTGTATGCCCGCTGGCAGGCGGAGTTCGCGGCAACCCTGCAGTCTAAGGGCTAGCACGACTTCATCGAAAGGTCGGAATGCCGAACTCAGGAGCGACCAAGGCACTGGACGACGCGGCGTTCGAGTCGGTGGTCGATGCCTTCGCGGACGACCTGCGGGTCACACCTCCCGGAACCGGCAACAGATTTGGCAACCGTCGCGCGCTCAAAGTGAATGGCAGGATCTTCGCCATGATGTCGTCGCGGGGAGAGTTCGTAGTCAAGTTATCGAAAGACCGTGTCGGCGAACTGGTCAGTTCGGGCCGAGGCACTCTTTTCGACCCGGGGCACGGTCGACTGATGAAGCAGTGGCTTGTGATTACCGCCGGTCATGAATTCTGGGCACCGCTCGCCCGGGAGGCCCGTGCACAGATCGAGTGACAAGGAACGGTACGGGCGCCTCGCCTGACGCCCGTCGACCTGCGGCAGCTGTCGGTTACAATCGATGGCGAAAACCTGGCATTCAAGTGCTTACGCATGCCAAGCGCCGGCCCATGTCCAGAGGAGAAGCCGTTGATTGAGCAGTCGTGGGCCAATGAATTTGCCAAGGAATGGATCGCCGCCTGGAACTCTCACGATCTCGAACGGATTCTCTCTCACTATGTTGACGATTTTGAAATGTCGTCGCCACTCATCATTGAGCGCAAGAAGCATACGAGTGGGATCTTGCGCGGAAAGGCTGCGATTCGTGACTACTGGGCCATCGGCCTCGCGGCAACTCCGCCGCTCCAATTCGAGCTGATCGACGTTCATGTCGGAGTGAACACAATTGGGATTTTGTATCGAAGCGTCGGGCGACGACGTGTTATTGAAATTCTCACGTTCAATGAGGATAAGGAAGTGATTCGCGGCAGTGGCCTATATGGAGGTCCTGCTTGATGGCGCGATGCGAAGGGTCGGCCTAACAAAAGCGGCCGCCCGCATTTGCCTGCTTTGGTTGATATCACATCAATGCATAGGGTCCGCGATCCGATGACCTCCTGCCTCCAGCTGCAGCAATCGCCGCTGCCGCCGCCAGCTTATGCTTCGCCTGCCAGGGCGGCCCGATCGATAGCCCCATGGCGGACAGGAAAGCGCTGAGGTCTTCCCGACCAATTGCAGCCTGCGCCAGGCGAAACACATACTCGCGGTCGTACCAGTATGCAACTGATCGCCACCTGTCCGGAAGAAGCCAAACAGGCCCTGGTTCTCGAACTTCAGGCCCTGGGCGCGCGCAGCCTCGTTCCGGGATACCGCGCTGTAGCCTTCGAGGGGACCGACGCTCTTCTATACGAGCTGAACCTGAAGCTGCGGACGGCGAGCCGCATCCTCCGGGTCATCAAGGAAGTGCCGGCCAAGTCGCCAGAGATGCTTCGCTCACAGGTCCGGCGCATTCGCTGGGAAGAGCTGTTCGACGCGCGTCATGGCTTCATGGTCGAAAGCCAGGGTGATGATGCGGACAAGGGCGGGATGGCACCGAAGCAGGTCATTACGCAAGTACGCGAGAGCATTCGCGAGGTCTTCGAGCGCGCCCAGGGCGTCGCACCGGCCGTCGATCGCAGTGAGCCCAAGGTGGTCGTGGTGGCGCACTTGAGGCACGGCCGCTGCACGCTGAGCTTCGATACCTCGGGCAAGTCGCTGCACAAGCGCGGCTATCGCGAGCCGGGTCATCCGGCACCGCTCAAGGAAACGCTGGCCGCGGCAATGCTCACCATGGTGGGGTACGACGGTAGCCAGGCGTTCATGGATCCGATGTGTGGCAGCGGAACCATTGCCATCGAGGCCGCAATGATTGCGCTGCACAAGGCGCCGCAGATCCATCGTAAGAAGGGCGACTTTCACTTCGAGTGGCTTAAAGGTTTCGATCGTGATCTGTGGCGCGCCACTCAGGAACGCGTGCGTGCCGAAAAGCTGGAGGTCCCGATGGCACCAATCGTCGCCTCAGACATCAGCGCTGCCTATGTAGCGATGGCGAGGAAGAGTGCACTGGATGCGCGCGTCGAGAGGTACATGACTTTCAACACGGGCCGCATCCAGGATGCCGAGCCTCCCGCGCCAACCGGCATCCTCGTGACCAATCTGCCGTATGGCGAACGCATTGGCAGTAGCGAGGGCGACATCGTGCGGCTGTATGAGGAGGTGGGCGACACCCTGAAGCAGAAGTTCAGCGGCTGGCAGGCCGCGATCCTGGCCGCCGCCGCCTCGCCGTATAAGGCGATCGGGCTCAAGCCACAGCGCACTATCACTCTCATGAATGGCAGCATCCCCTGCAAGCTGCTGCTGTTTGAGCTGTATGCAGGATCACGGCGCGTGGCGCGCGAGGCCTAGATCGGCTTCATCGAGAGGTCACAAAACTCGGGTAGCTTCGCTCGACCCCGGTATGAGTCCGACCACGATTGGCAATGGGCCGGCCGTTGGCAAAATCGACTTCCGTCATGGCGCTCGGCCTGTGGCTGCTGGCGGCGATCGGTGCGGCGCACGCGGCGCTCGCCGCTCCGGACCCCGCGTCGCTGGCCGTGCTTGGCCGGCGCCTCTTCTTCGATGCGTCGCTGTCGGCATCGGGACGGCAGTCCTGTGCGACCTGCCACGATCCGCGCTACGCCTATGGCCCGCCTCCGGGCAAAGCCATCGCATTGGGCGGCCCGCACATGGACCAGAGCGGGACCCGTGCCGTGCCGTCCTTGCGCTACCTGCGGGCCTCGCCGCGGTTCGAGCTGCAGCATCGCTTCGCCGACGGCGACGTCGGTCCCATCGGCGGATTCACTTGGGACGGCCGTGCGGCCTCGATCCGTGAGCAGGCACAGCTGCCGCTGCTGGCGGCCAACGAGATGGCCAATGCCAGTCCGGCGGACGTGGTCGGCAAACTGCGCAAGGCTGGCTATGAGTACCCGTTCCGGGACCTGTTCGGTGCCGACGTATTCGAGGATTCGACCCGCGCCTTCGATGCGGCGCTACAGGCGCTCGACGCGTTCCAGAGCATCCCTTCGGAATTCTTCCCCTACTCCAGCCGCTACGATGCGTTCCTGCGCGGCGAACTCGAGCTGACGGACCAGGAGGACCGCGGTGCCGCGCTGTTCAAGGATCCGGACAAGGGGAATTGCGCGAGCTGTCATTTGGGGACGATCCGCGCCGGCAAGCCGCCGAACTTCACCGACTACGACTTCGTCAACGTCGGTGTACCACGCAACCCGCGACTCCCCGCGAATGCCGATCCGAATTACTACGACCTCGGACTGTGCGGCCCCCTGCGGTTGGATCTGTCCGGCCATGCCGAGACCTGCGGCTTCTTTCGCTCGCCGACGATGCGAAACACGGCGATTCGTGATGCGTACTTTCACAACGGCGTATACCACACACTTGGACAGGTCCTGCAGTTCTACAACGAGCGCGACCTGCATCCGGAGAAATTCTATTCGCGCAATGCCGACGGCACGGTTCATCTGTTCGATGACCTTCCGCCCGGCCTGGCTGGCAACATCGATCACGATCCGCCGCTCGATCGCAAGCCGGGGGGCACGCCGGCGCTCACCGAAGGCGAGATCGACGATCTGATCGCATTCCTGAAGACACTGACGGACGCGGATGTGGCTGCACGATGACCGCCGCGCGCCGGCAGGCAGTCATCCTCGCGGTCTGTGCTGTGGTGGCCGGCGCCGCGCGGGCCGATGAGGCCGACCGCGCTGCATCGGTCGACTGGCGTAAGCCCTGGATACAGCTGCACGACGCCCGGGCTGCGGCAGCACGCAGCGACGAATATGCCTGGCGCCTGTTCGTCGCGGTCAACTGGCCGGCCGATCCGGCTGCCCGGTCTGCGGATCCGAGGGCGCCGCTCGGGGCTGACCGGCCGGTCGTCTGGGAGACCTGGCAGAACACAGGGGAGATCTTCCTCGATGACGGCTCGGACCCGGGGCCGTGGCTTGCTCGAGCGCCGGCGCCATCGGTCGCCGATCCGCGGCGGTTCGAGACCTTCTCGCTGAAGGACCTTCCGCAGACACGCCACATCGTGCACGGCCGGATGATGCCGCTGCTCGATCCGACTTCCAGCGCCAGGCGCCTGACGGAAGTCCGCATGAACCGCGACGCCTACGAGTACATCCGTGCGCACGAGCTGTACAACCTGGACGGCCAGCTCAAGACGCTCGCCCAGCGTCATCCGCCGCAATTTCCGTTCGGCTCTACCGAGATCAAGGCACGATGGCGGCCAATCCGGCCCGAACAGCGCTCGCGCTACTACAGTCTGCAGCTGCATTTGTCCGACGGCACAACGCGGTGGTATGGGCTGACCGCCCTGCATATCGTGACCAAGGATCTGCCGAACTGGTTCTGGGCCACTTTCGAGCAGGTCGACAATCCTTCGCTGCCGGACGGCGACGGCTGGCAACTGCCGTCCAGCGACCGGTTCGCCTGCGGCAGCGTCCGGACGGACTGCAATCGTGCACCGGCGGATATCGGGCTCGAGGCGACGGTGTGGCAGTACTATCGGCTGCGCGGCACGCTCACGCGCTTCGTCGACGCGGCTGGAACAGCGCTGCGACTCGCGAACTCGGAGCTCGAGGCCGGCATGCAACCGACGTCTTCCTGCATGACCTGCCATGCGCGGGCATCGATCGGTCTGCTCAAGGCTGCGCCGGCGAGACTACCGGTGTTTGCATCCGGCACCGATCCGGCCAACCGCCGTGGGTACCTCGGCCAGCCGCAGCCGGGCTGGTTCGAGGGCATCGGCGCGTACGACGAGACTCGAGCGCGGTTCGCGCCGCTGGATTTCGTATGGTCGCTGTCGAAGGCGCAGCCGAAGAGGGAAGCCCGATGATCCGCTCGATCTTCACGACATGGCTGCTGGGGTGCATCGCGGTATGCGCCGCCGACGATAAGGCGGCAGACCCCGCCGCGGCAATTGCCGCACAGCGCGCCGCCAGGCCGAGGCAGGCGGCACCCGTAGTTCCGGCCGCTCCGCCGGCGGCGGCCGGTGAGCAGACAACCGATGCACCAAAGTTCATCAGCGAAGCGCAGTGGCTGATTGCCGGATACAACAACAACGAGCCGGTCTACACGATACTCGTCACGAACCTGGACGCGCGAGTCCTGCGCTGCACGACCGATATGCAGGGGTTCTATTTCGACAATGGTGAAAAACTATCCATCTCGGACCGCCAGGTGACGACCGTGCTGCCCAGGCAGCAGACCAAGGTGGGCAACTGGATGGACATGGACCAGAAGTCCGGCGCGACGTACACGGTGAAGTGCAAGCCGGTGTGAGATCCGCCGGGCCTGCTGTCGAATCGTAGTCCTGCTGTCATAGCGGTGATACGTTGAGTTGATAGCGTCCACGCACACGTGCCGCAGGCGCGGACGCCAACCTGAGGAAAGAACACTTCATGCGCACAAGAGACGCAGGGCGCGGTCGCGCGCTCCAGTTCATCGCCGGCCCGGTACTTTCACTCGCCGCATTCGGCGTGAGCCACGTGGCCCATGCACAGGCCTCCGACCCTGTTATCTTCAGCTTCGCGACCGTCGGCGACAGCCGGACCGACCCCAGCAAGCCGGATGCAACCACGCTGCTCGCCAACCCGAGTCCCGCGACACAAGGTGGGGTCCCGAGCCTGACCGGCACCATCCTGCCGCAGGACAACCAGTGGGTGCAGAACACGCAGGCTCTGAGCACGATCCTGAGCGGGATCCAGGCGCAGAATCCCAACCTGCTGTTCTTCAATGGCGACATGGTCTTCGGCTACGGCCGGCCGACGCTGCCCGCCGCATGGGCGAACGGCAAGCCCAACAGCTGGACCACGGCGCAAACGGTCGTACCGGACACGGTGTTCGAGATCGCGCAGTACGCGTACTGGCGGGGCATCGTGGCACCGCTGTTCCTGAGCGGCACATACGTCATCCCGGTGCCCGGCAACCACGAGACGCAATGCAGCTTCAGTGCGGCGCCGTACAGCACCGCGAATCCCAATCCGAACTGCAACACGACCGCCCAGGGCAACCTGACCGGCAAGACGGCCTATGCGGACAACGAGAACATGTTCCGCTTCAACATGAGCGACCTGGTCCAGGACCTGGTGTCGAACCTGCGTTTCTCGAACGTGACGGGATATTTCGCCTCGCACGTCACGGGCCTGACGTCGACGACAGCGCCGCAGTCGAGTGCGAACAACGGGCCGATCAGCGGTGACCAGTCCTACTTAAGCTATTCGTTCGATATCCAGGCGCAGCCGACCCTGCTGCTGCACTTCGTCGTGATCAACACCGATCCTTCCGGCGCGGACGCCACTGCACCAGCCGATTGGCTCGCCGGCGATCTGTCCGCCGCCCAGGCGCGCGGTGCGGCCTCCGGTTCGACGACGAAGTACTTCGTGTTCGGACACAAGGCCGCGTTCACCTACAACTATGCCGCGGCGACCGGCGGCAACGTCAACCCTCCGAGTACCAACAGCCCGGGGCCCGGAGGTCTGGACGCCAACTACACGACGGTCGGAACCTGCCCCGCGTGCACCTATACCGAGCCGCTGCGCGATGCATTCTGGAGCGTCATCGCGCACTACGGTGCCACGTACTTCTCCGGGCACGAGCATGTCGTGAACGTGTCGCAGCATGCGGATCCCACCGGAGCAAATCCGGGATCCCCCTATCAGGTCATCGTCGGTTCGGGCGGCTCACCATTCGACGACAAGCTGGTCGGTACCTGCTCCGCGGCGCACCCGCCAGGCTGCACGGAGCCGACGCTGACGAATCCCTACGACCGCTTCTATGCCTGGGCGCTCGTCCAGGTGCATGCGAGCGGCAATGTGTCGATGCAGGTCAGCGGCTTTGGCGACAATTACCAGGGCAGCAGTCCGAGCCTCGGGCCAATCCAGGACCTGTCGCTCTATGACGTCGCGACGCTGCAGTAGTCCGAATTCACCCTAAGGTTTCATTCCATGAAAAACTTCAGACCGATCCTGGCGGCTGGCGCAATTGCCGCCGCGCTCCTCGCCCCAGGCATCGCCAGCGCCAGCCTGGTGCTCGATACCGGCACACCGACCAGCACGACCGGCAGTCCGGTCACGGTCCTGAGTACCACACAGTGGATCGCAGCGCAGTTCAATGTCGCCTCCACCGGTGTTGAGATCACGCAGCTGTCCGCGTATCTGACCCAGGGCGCCGGACAAGCCGGCGACACGTTCGTGTTCGATATCTATGCGAACACGGGCTTCACGTTACGAGCGAGCCAGCGCCCGGCCCCGGTTTATTCGGCCACCGGCACGTTCTCGGCGGACGGCTGGAATGCCGCTTCACTCAGCACCCCCTGGACCCCGACGGCCGGTGGGCTGTACTGGGTCGCGCTGCAAGTCTCGTCGACCGGACAGACCCGTGGACTCGACGCCCCGGGCGCCGGCGTCACGACGGCCAGCGCCACCACGCCCAGTGGCACGGCACCGGCATTGGCGTTCGCTTTCGGTACCGGCGCAACTCCACAGTACGTCGTGGAGTCGCTGACGGCACCGACCACGCCGTTCGGCATCCAGGTCACCGAAACGCCAGTGCCGCTGCCCGCGGCCGCCTGGCTGCTGCTGTCGGGTATCGGTGGTCTCGGCACGCTGGCGCGCAAGCGCCGCGCCTGAAGGTCGCGTACACCAGCAGCTGCTGCGCGAGGAGCATCGTTGCAAAAAGGTTTGCTCGAATCGCGTCGGAATTTGCAGATCAAGTAAAAAACAATTGTTCGTGCAAAGAGCCATGGATTGCTGAGCGGTGTAACGGTCCGACTCTACTTCGACCTGAAACCACGGATGGTCTCGACGTATCAGTAAGCTCGCCCTAAGCCTCCATTTTGTCCAGTGACCATTGCATGAGAAATAGGGCCGTACCGATCACCCATAGTGTCTCCAGTACATTCTCATGGATGCCTTGCAGAGTTGTATCGAGTCCTGGGGATAGCAGGAATAAGATTGTCCCGGCGGCCAGTGCAATCAACAAATGTCGCATCAGTTCGCGATGGACACGGCGCTTCTCGATGCGCGCCATTACGCCTAAATTGAAAGCCGGATCATGGGTGGACGGCGCACGATTCGCCATCAAAAAGGTGAGCTGTCTTTCAAGCGTTTCCATGATTATCTCCTAGCACCGCGATCAATTTATCGCGGGCTCGTGCCACGTGGGACTTTACCGTGCCCAGGGGAATATCCAAAGCCTGTGCTGCCTCCGCATGGGTGAACTCGCAAGCCAGGCAAAGCAGTACTGACCCGCGCTGCGCCGCAGGCAGCGACCGGATGGCGGCATCCAAATCGAGCTGTAACCCCAGATCAGGCGAGGCCATGGTACTGGTTTCCGCGGCTACCTGTTCGCGCCGCAGCAGACGGAATAGTGAGCGTTGTCGCTGGCGATACTTGCGCCAGCCAATGCCAAATAGCCAGGCGCGGAAACTGCGCTCTGACTCGAAACGCGCGATTTGTTCCCACGCAAAGACAAACGTCTCCTGCGCGAGGTCATCTGCCTCCGACCAATCGCTGCACAGTCGCCTGAGGAATGCGCGCAACGCGCCTTGATGGGCGGATACCAGTCTGGAAAAGGCGTCAGCCGAACCGGCCTGGGCGTCACGCACCCAGGACTGCTCGGCCGCGGGCAGAGTCATTTTTGGTCTGGTGGCAGCTTGG
>CAZGVE010000043.1:0-7529 GCA_964528845.1 uncultured Steroidobacteraceae bacterium
GTCACTTCAGTATCTTGGAGACCACGCCGGAGCCCACGGTGCGTCCGCCCTCGCGGATCGCAAAGCGCAGGCCCTCCTCCATCGCGATCGGAGCGATCAGCTCCACCGTCATCTTGATGTTGTCCCCGGGCATGACCATCTCGGTGTTGCCCGGCAGCTCGATCAAACCCGTCACGTCGGTCGTGCGAAAGTAGAACTGCGGCCGGTAGCCCTTGAAGAACGGCGTGTGTCGCCCGCCCTCCTCCTTGGTCAGCACGTACACCTCGCACTCGAACTGCGTGTGCGGCGTGATGCTCCCCGGCTTGGCCAGCACCTGCCCGCGCTCGACCTCCTCGCGCTTCGTGCCCCGCAGCAGCACCCCAACGTTGTCCCCAGCACGCCCCTCATCGAGCAGCTTGCGGAACATCTCCACCCCCGTGCAGATCGTCTTGGCCGTCGCCTTCAGCCCGATGATCTCCACCTCATCGTTCACCTTCACAATCCCGCGCTCAATGCGCCCCGTCACCACCGTCCCGCGCCCGGAGATCGAAAACACGTCCTCCACAGGCATCAAAAACGGCTTGTCAATGTCCCGCTTGGGCACAGGAATGAACTTGTCCATCTCCTCCACCAGCCGAATCACCGCCGGTACCCCAATCTCGCTCTTGTCCCCTTCCAGCGCCTTGAGCGCACTGCCAATCACAATCGGCGTCTTCTCCCCGGGAAACTTGTACGCCGTGAGCAGCTCGCGCACCTCCATCTCCACCAGCTCCAGCAGCTCCTTGTCATCCACCATGTCCGCCTTGTTCATGAACACCACCATGTAGGGCACCCCTACCTGGCGCGCCAGCAGGATGTGCTCACGCGTCTGCGGCATCGGCCCGTCCGCCGCCGATACCACCAGAATCGCACCGTCCATCTGCGCCGCACCCGTGATCATGTTCTTCACGTAGTCCGCGTGCCCGGGACAGTCCACGTGCGCGTAATGCCGCGCCGCACTCTGGTACTCCACGTGCGCCGTGCTGATCGTAATCCCGCGCGCCTTCTCCTCCGGCGCCTTGTCAATCTGGTCATAGGCCACGAACGTCCCGCCGTTCGTCTCCGCCATCACCTTCGTCAGCGCCGCCGTCAGCGTCGTCTTGCCATGATCTACATGCCCAATCGTCCCAACGTTTACGTGCGGCTTGGTGCGCTCAAACTTTTCTTTGGACACGACGACGACTCCTGTAATTCACAATCTGCGCTATCGACCACTCTATATCCCGACGCCGCCCGTCCGGTCAGTGGAGCCCACGACCGGGATTGAACCGGTGACCTCGTCCTTACCAAGGACGTGCTCTACCAACTGAGCTACGTGGGCGGATCGAATCCGCTCGAGCACCCTGCAGAGGGGGCGGGGAATCAACCCGTTGGAGCGGGTAGTGGGAATCGAACCCACGTCATCAGCTTGGAAGGCTGAGGTTCTACCATTGAACTACACCCGCCTGATGACCTGTCCACACCGATCCCGTTGCGCGTCCGCCGGCTGCCGTCCTTGTCGACTCGAAGAACCTCTCCGTGGTGGAGGGGGTAGGATTCGAACCTACGAAGGCGTAAGCCGGCAGATTTACAGTCTGCTCCCGTTGGCCGCTTGGGTACCCCTCCGCGAAAAACGAGCCGCGTATTCTGATTTCGACTCCCCCCGGTGTCAATCAGCGTCGATGCAGATTTCGGGCCATCGTGGGCCATTGTGAGGCCACGCGGCTAGGCCCCGTGCTTGTTGAGGAAATCGTCCACGGCGCTGCGCACCGGCTTGGCAAGCGGCGCGGGCACGTAGAAGTCCAGATCGAGCATCCCGAAGTCGTCCACGCGAGCCTGGATCTGCAGCGGGTAGTCGACTCCTTTATATATTGCCGCGAACTGCCAAAGCTGCTTCTGATCGGCCGGCAGAGCGTCGATCTGGTGCGCGACGCTCTCGGCCTCGCGGCGCGCAAATCCGGTGCTGAACAGCCTGGCGACCTGCCGCAGCATCGCCGCTGCGTACTTGCTCTCGACGCTGCTCGTCACGCGCACCAGTGCCGGGTCCGGCCGCGACGGAACAGAGATAGCATTGTCGGCAGACGCACCGGCGGATGGCGCAGCGGGTGCCTGCGCACTGGCACCCGAAGTCGAGCCAAGCAGCAACGCCATTGAAGACAATATATTCGCGAAGATCGATGATAATTGCCGTAATTTCGAAGAATATGTGCGCATAATACCGCTAGGTTCTCACATCGTGGCAGCAACGGCGGAATCCAGCAGGCGCCACTGGCCCGCCCGCAGGTCCGGTGGCAACTCTATCGGCCCGTAACGGTGGCGCATCAGGCGCGTGACTTCGAAGCCGACGGCCTGCCAGAGCCGGCGAACCTCGCGGTTGCGGCCTTCGCGTAGCATGACACGGAAACGACTCTGCCCTGCTGGCAGAGGCAAGTCTGCGGGCGCCGGTTCGAGAATCTCGAAGCGCGCCGGCCCGTCGTCGAGCACGACACCCGCGCGCAGGCGCTGCAGCGTCGCGGCACCGGGGGTTCCGTCAACACCGACAAGGTACTCTCTTTCGACCTCGCTGGAGGGATGCATGAAACGGTGGGCAAGGCCGCCATCCGTGGTGAACAACAGCAGGCCGGTCGTGTTCAC
This sequence comes from uncultured Steroidobacteraceae bacterium, assembly GCA_964528845.1. Classification (GTDB taxonomy): domain Bacteria; phylum Pseudomonadota; class Gammaproteobacteria; order Steroidobacterales; family Steroidobacteraceae; genus FEN-1191. The sequence goes on from CAZGVE010000043.1 coordinate 2,632, forward strand.
GTCCAGCCGCCCGATCGCGACCCAGCGGCCCGCGCGCGGCGCAGGCAGACGCTCGAAGACCGTCGGGCGCCCCTGCGGGTCCGCGCGCGTCGTCACCTCGCCGACCGGCTTGTGATAGAGCAGCACTTCGCGCGGTGCCGAGGCGGCCTCCTCGGCACGCAGACTGCGCCCGTCCAGCCGGATGTCCGCTCCGGGCTCGGCCCGGACACCCAGTGCGGCCACCTGTCCATCGACCGTGAGCCGCCCGTCGCGGATCCACTGTTCGATCTGGCGGCGTGAGCCGTGGCCGGCGGCGGCGAGCAGCTTCTGCAGCCGCTCGCTCATCGCACCGGCAGCGAGATCTTCCTGAACAGTTCGGCCTGACCGTCCGCGTCACGCGCATCGATGGCCCGGTCCACCAGGCGGCGCGTAAGGTGCGGCCCGAACAGCTGCAGGAATTCGTAGGCAAAGTTACGCAGTAACGTGCCGCGCCGGAATCCGATCCAGGTCGTGTGGATCGGAAACAGGTGCGACGCATCGATCACCGTGAAATCGCTGTCCTGGGCCGGGTCGATCGCGACGCTGGCCACGATCCCCACGCCGAGCCCCAAGCGCACGTAAGTCTTGATCACGTCGGAATCGCGCGCCGTCAGCGCGACCTTTGGCGTCAGCCCCTCGCGCGCGAACACGGTGTGCAGCGAGGACGAGCCGGTGAAACTGAACACGTAGGTGATCAGCGGATACTGTGCCAGATCCTGCAGTGTCACCCGCTCCAGGCGTGACAGCGGATGGTGTTTGAGCACGATGATCTGGCGGAACCAGCGATACACCGGCAGCAGCACCAGCCCCGGGAACAGTCCGTCCGATCCGGTGGCGATCGCCAGCTGCACGCGATCGGAGGACACCATCTCGCCGATCTGCTCCGAGGTGCCCTGGTGCAGGTGCAGCTCGACCTCCGGGTAGCGCTCACGGAACGCATGCACCACCGGCGGCAGCACGTAGCGGGCCTGGGTATGCGTGGTCGCAATCGACAGCACGCCGCGGTTGTCCTGGTTCAGATCCGCGGCCACGGCCTTGAGGCTGTCGATTTCCGCCAGCGCCCGGTTCGCGTACTCGAGCACCTTGACCCCCTGAGGGGTCACGCGCGAGAACGCCCGCCCCTCGCGCACGAACAGGTCGAAGCCGAGCTCGCGTTCGAGCGCCTTGAGTGCGCGGCTGATGGCCGGCTGAGAGGTGCCGAGTGCGGAGGCAGCCTGGGTCACGGACAGCCCGTGACGCGCAATTGCCACCGCATATTGCAGCTGATGGAAGTTCATGGGACAGGATCCAATGCGGCAGGGATTTCAGGAAACCAATTATAACAATACGTTATTAAAAAATGGCCTCCGCGCTGCTCGACCCCCCAAGGCCAGCGGATTACAGTGCTCGCCCGCAACTTTCGATCAAAGCCGTCGATTCAATGATTTACGACAGCATACTCGGCACGATCGGTCGCACCCCGGTGGTCCGTATCCACCGGCTCGCCCCGGCCGGCATCACGATGTACGTGAAGTGCGAGTTCTTCAACCCCGCCTCCTCGGTCAAGGACCGGCTCGCGATCGCGATCATTGAGGATGCAGAAGCCCGCGGCGAGCTGCGCCCCGGGCAGACCGTGATCGAGGCTACCTCCGGCAACACCGGCATCGCATTGGCGATGGTCTGCGCTGCCAAGGGCTATCCCTTCGTTGCCGTGATGGTCGAGACCTTTTCGGTCGAGCGGCGCAAGATCATGCGCATGTTCGGCGCCAAGGTGATCCTGACACCGGCGGCCGAGCGCGGCACCGGCATGGTGCGCAAGGCTGAAGAGCTGGCCAAGAAGCACGGCTGGTTCCTGGCCCGTCAGTTCGAAAATCCGGCGAACCCCGCCTACCACCGCAGCACCACCGGCCCGGAGATCATCCAGGATTTCGTCGGTCGACGGCTGGACTACTTCGTAACCGGCTGGGGCACGGGCGGCACCCTGACGGGTGCCGGCGAGATGATCCATCTGGCACGGCCCGAGGTGCGCATCATCGCTGCCGAGCCCGAGGCTGCGGCGCTGCTGTCGGGAAAGCCCTTTTCCCCGCACAAGATCCAGGGCTGGACCCCGGATTTCGTGCCCGCGGTGCTCAATCGCTCGGTGCCCGACGCGCTGGTCACGGTCACCGACGCCGAGTCGATCGAGACCGCGCGGCAACTTGCCCGTCAGGAAGGGATTTTCTGCGGCATTTCCTGCGGCGCCACATTCGCAGCGGCGCTGAAGGTCGCGCGCGAGGCCGAGCCGGGCGCGGTGCTGCTCGCGATGCTGCCGGATACCGGTGAACGCTACCTGTCGACCGCGCTGTTCGAGGGGATTCCAGATGGCTCGGATCCGGAACCTTGAGCGCACTGGCGGTCCCGTGAGCGCGCGCCAACCGTCGCAGGAATCCCGGAAGGTGGCCACCCTCGAACAGGATGCAGCGTCCGCCGGAGCACACGCCCCGCTCCTGGTCGGACTGCCCGATCCGTTTCCGCTCTATCGCGGCGGCAGCCTGCACGGCGCGGCAATTGCCTATGAGACCTGGGGCGCGCTCAACGCGGAGCGCGACAACGCGATCCTGCTGTTCACCGGACTGTCGCCATCGGCGCACGCCGCCTCGAGCGAGCGTGATCCGGCGCCAGGGTGGTGGCAGCGCATGATCGGCCCGGGACTTGCGCTCGACACCGACCGCTACTTCATCGTGTGCGTGAATTCGCTCGGCAGCTGCTTTGGATCCACCGGACCTGCATCGGTCGATCCGAGCACCGGCGAACGGTACCGCCTGAGCTTCCCGGAGCTCGCGGTCGAGGACATCGCCAGCAGCGGCTGGCATGCCATGCGCGCGCTCGGCGTCGAGCGCCTCGACACCGTGATTGGTGCTTCGCTGGGCGGGATGTCGGTGCTCGCCTTCGCAACCCAGTTCCCGCACGCCGCCCGGCGCCTGATCAGCATTTCGGGCAGTCCCGCGGCCTCACCGTTCGCGATCGCGCTGCGCGCGGTGCAGCGCGAGGCAATCCTGCGCGATCCCGACTGGCAGGGCGGTAACTATGCGCCTGAGCATGGCCCTCGAACCGGCATGCGTCTGGCGCGCAAGCTGGGCACCATCACCTACCGCTCGGCCGCGGAGTGGCGCAAGCGCTTCGGCCGTGAGCGCCTGGCCGGCAATACTTCCAGCGTCAGCCCGTTCGCGCCGCGGTTCGCGATCGAGGGCTACCTCGAGGCACAGGCCGAACGATTCACCCGTGTGTTCGACCCGAACTGCTACCTGTACATCTCCAGCGCGATGGACCGATTCGATCTGGCCGAGCACGGCGGCAGCAGCGCCGCGGCGCTCGCGCAGGTCACGGCCGAAGGCGCACTGGTCATAGGTGTCGAGAGCGACCTGCTGTTCGCGATCCAGGAGCAGGCCGCGATCGCCGAAGCCTTCGAGCACAACGGCGTTCCGACCCGCTTCGCGCGCCTGGCCTCGCTCGAGGGGCATGACGCGTTCCTGGTCGACCTGCCGCACTTCGACGCCGAAATCCGCGCGTTCCTGCGCTAATCCCCACGATCGGGCGCACCGGCGCCCTGCCTTACCGATCGCCGTTGCGCGCCGCCACTCCGCGGCGGCGGCAACTCATTGCCGCGGCTCGAAAAATCGGCCGCCGCAGCCACGCGGTCGTGAACTGCATCACGAATCCGGTAGCTGTAATCCTGTCTTAACACTGGAACACTTGAGTTCCATACAATAAGTACTATCATACGGTACGTAGTACGAACTAAATGCACCACGAACGGTCTGTCCTTGCGACCTGGTGTGAAGGAGACGACGATGAACGAACTGAACCTGAAGCCTGACCACGATGACGGACACGGTGGCGACAAGCAGACCGCGGTTCCGGCGCTGGCCGAAGCGGCCACGCTGGTCGCGGCACGCCGCAACGGTGTGGGCTTGCGCAGCCCGCGTCGTCGATTCCGTGCGACACGGCTGGCGCATGCCACCGACGACGGACTGCGACCGTTCCGCATCTATTGAGCTGACCCGCCGCGCCGCCCCGCGGCATGCCACCAGGCAGCCGCCCCGCCACGCGCTTCAGGCCAGCGGGGTGGCTGCCCGCCCGGCCGCGCTACCCCGACTGCCTCCCAACCCCGGCAGGATCCCGGGGATTAATGTTCAGTCCGGTTGGGCAGGGCTAGCCGGCCATGCATAATAGGAACCCTGATGCACGACTGTGACGCGGCTCGCAGTTCTGGCAAGATTTGGCTGAAGCTTCGGGGGCGATTCGGATGGAACGACGGCTGCACACCAGGCATCGTGCTCGTACGACGGTCTATATTCTGCTGCCCGACGGCAAGCGTCGGCTGTGCAGGGCCATCAATCTCAGCGCGACCGGTGTATTCATTCGCACGGCGGGACTCGGCCTGCGCAAGGGGCAGCATGTCGACCTGGCTTTTGCGATCGACCTCGGCGCGGTGACCAAGCTGCATCGCCGCACGGCGGTGGTGGCGCACGTGTCCGGCGGCGGCACCGGTCTGATGATGGATGCTTTCGCCGCGGCCCGCTAGGCCGTACCCCTTTCACCCCTTCCCCTGCCGGCTTCCAGGTTATCCGCCAGGCCGTTTAGGCCGCAGCCGGGTCAACGCCCGGGTCCCCGATCCGTTATGGACGCATGGGGCCCAATCGGCCCCGGACCGAAGCGGAAACCAACGCCCCTGAGCGATGGTCGTATACTGGGAACAGCGCCTAGCGTGCCGGATGCCGGGGCAGCGCATGGAGGAACCATGAACAGGATCAGCACCGCACTTGGCGTCATGGTGATCACACTATCGGGCTTGGCCGCAGGCCCGGCCCTGGCGGACGCCCACGGCGGCTTCGGTGGTCATGCTTTCGGTGGTGGACATG
>CAZGVE010000043.1:7629-23841 GCA_964528845.1 uncultured Steroidobacteraceae bacterium
CGGTCGCCGCACCCGACTCGCGGGTGAAGGTCGAGGACAACCGCCGCCTCAGTCTCACTCTCGGCGACGCCCTCGAGGCGCTGCTGTCGCTGGACCGGCAGACCGGGGGGTGGCTGTGGCGGGGCACAGGACACGCGGTGCGCCTCGCTACCGACGAGGCGCAGGCGCTCGTGGTGCAGGCACGCCGCACCGCTGGCGCCGAGCCGGAGACCGTGCGGTTCGAGCGCCAGCATATCGGCGCGGCCATCATCCATTACTGCCACTCGCTGCGCATACCGATGCCGCGCGGGGCGCGCAAGGAAATCGAACTCAGCGCCGATGGGGTGGTGCTGGTTCTCTCGATGACCGTCGATGGCCCGCGCACGCGGCTCGCCTCGCCGGCTTGAAAGGCATCCCGCTCAGATCGTCAGCTCACTCGAGACAGTGCGCATCAGCGTGGTCGGGGTCAGCGCACGCTCGCAGCGCAGATCTTCAAGCAGCGCTCGGCAGTCACGCGCGATCACCGGCTTGCTGTAGAAGTATCCCTGCCCGAAGTCGCAGCCCAGCCGGCGCAGCACGGACTGCTGTTCCGCGGTCTCCACGCCCTCCGCCACGGTGAACAGGCCGAGTCGCCGGGCCATGTCCACCACCGCGTTGATCACCGAGCGGCGGGCCGTCTCCGGGCTCAGATCGCGCACGAAGGCTCGATCGATCTTGAGCGCGCTGATCGGCAGTTCATTGAGGTAGCTCAGGCTCGAGTAGCCGGTGCCGAAATCATCGATCAGCACCTGCGAGCCCAGCGCACGCAGCGTCTGCAGCGTCGCGATGAGCTTCTGCGTCTCCTTGATCACGGCCGATTCGGTGATCTCGAAGCGCAACCAGCGCGGGTCGACGTCGGCCTCCGCCGCGAGCTGCGCGACCAGGGCGGCGAAATCGGTGCGGTCGAACTGCATGGTCGAGACGTTGATCGCGACCGGCACGATCGGCACCCCGGCGTCCAGCCATTCGCGCATCTGCGCGAGCACCATCCGCAGCGCCTGCAGTCCCAGCTCCACGATCAGGCCGGTCTTCTCTGCCGCTGGAATGAAATGCGCGGGCATGATCATGCCAAGCTCAGGATGGCGCCAGCGCATCAGCGCCTCCAGCGAGCCCAAGCGTCCGGTGCGCAGGTCCACGACCGGCTGGTAGACCATGTAGAACTGATCCGTGCCGAGCGAGTGTCGCAGCGCCTGCTCCAGCGCCACTCCTTCGTTCACACGCACGTCCATGTCGCCGGCGAACACACGATAGCAGTCGCGGCCGGCCTCCTTGGCGCTGTACAGAGCGATGTCGGCGCGCTTGAGCAGCGTCTCGAGGTCTTGGCCGTCCCGCGGGCACAGCGCCAGCCCGAGACTGGCGGTCACGGTCAGCGGCTCGCCATCGATGATGACGGGAGCGCGCACCGCAGCGCGCAGCAGTGCGGCCAGATGGTTGACCGCGTCAAGGTCCGGCAGCAGCGATCCTACTACGACGAATTCGTCCCCGCCCATGCGCGCAACCAGGTCGTGCGCGCCGATCGCGGCGCGCAGGCGCTGCGCGACGATCTGCAACAGCTGGTCGCCGCTGCCATGACCGCGCGAGTCGTTGATGTCCTTGAAGTGATCGATATCCACGTAGATCACTGCCAGCAGCCGGTCGCTCGCCGCGACCTTCTTGAGCACCTGCGGCAGGCGGCTCTGCAGGTACATGCGGTTGGGCAGGCCGGTCAGCGGATCATGCTGCGCGAGCTTGAGCAGCTTGCGGCGGCCCGAGCGCTCTCGTTCCTCGGCCTGACGGCGGTGACTGATGTCGTGTCCGACCAGGGTGATCAGCGCGCGTCCCTGCAGCTCCATGCCGGTGATCGCGACTTCGGTGTCGCTGTCCTGGCCGCCGCCGCTGGCGGCGCGTGAGGTGAGCACCGTGCGCACGCCACTGCGTATCGCCTGATCGATGGCGTCGGCCGTGATATCCGGGAAGATCTCCTGTACCCGGTGGCGCGCCAGGTCCTCGGGCGTCCACCCGAGTGCATTGCGCACGCGCTCATTGACCTCGACGATCTCGTGGCTTTCCGCGTCGAGCAGCACGATCGATTCGTGCAGCTGCGCGCCGATGTAACGATGGCGCGCCTCAGCCGACTGCCGGGCCTCGAAGCTGCGCTGCAGGCGCAGCAGTAGCCAGACGACGGCAGCGCCGAAAACGATGAACAGCGCGGCGAGGCTGCCGAGCAGCGACCAGGTCGCGCGCTTGCCGAGGGCCGAGATCTCACGCGGTCCGGGCGTCACGAACAATGCCAGTGGCGTGTGGTCCAGGTTCCGGATCAGCGTGTAGCCGGTGATACGTTGCTCGTCATCCGCGCGCACCAGCGTGCGTCCGCTGCCGCCAGGCCTGAGCGCCCAGTCGCGCACATCGGGGGGCAGGCTCGCCAGTTCCGCCTGCCCGCCGCCCAGGTAGGCCACCGATACCGGCAGCTGGCTGGTGGCGCGCATCCGCTGGATCTCGGCATCCTGGATGTAGCGCGCAAACAGCATCACCGCGCCGGTGGGCTCCGAGCGGTCGCTGCGCTTGATCTCGAGCGCCGCGACCGCAGTCAGGCCGCCAGCCGTCAGCACCAGCCGCTCGGTGGGATTCGTGGCCCGCATCCGCTCATCGGCCGTCAGGAAGCGCTGCAGTCCGGCCAGGCGCTCGTGGGGCGCCGGCGAGACCAGTTGCCCATTGCCGCGGTCCAGGTAGCCGGAATAGATCTCCTGACCGCGTGCATCGACGATCCACACCAGGTCCACGTGCAGTCCGCTCAGGGTCTCGGGCACGAGGTTGGTCGCGACGAACTTCGGAGTGCGGTCGCGCACGAAATCGGCCGCATCGTCGAATTCCGCGTAGTCGCGATCGCTGATCGCGAGCTGATTGAGGTCAGCGTCGAAGGCGCGAAACACCTGCTGCGCCTTCTGCGCGACCGCCGTGGACTCGACCTGCTCGAAACTGCCGATCAACGAGCGTGACCCGACCACGATCCCTGCGCAGAGCACGGTCAGCGTGCCTGCGCAGAATAGTATCAACGGCCTGTGTCGTCGCAGGACACCGGCCGGGGTCTTCTGCGAGGCTGCGGAGCTTTTCACGCGTGAGGAGCGTATCGGCCGATTCCGCGCGCTGTTGAGGTCCTGTACCCGCACTGGCTGGCTGTCCTGCGCATGGGCGTACCGGACTGCGACGCAGCGCACGTTACTGCGGCGCACCAGCCCAGGATCCGGGCGCGGGCCGTATTATGGTGCACGTGCGCATCCTGTTCGTCTGCATGGGCAATATCTGCCGCTCCCCGACCGCCGAGGCGGTATTCCGTGGGCTCGCCGCGCGGCTGGCGCCTGAGCTCGGGCTCGAGATCGATTCCGCGGGCACGCACGGCTACCACGTGGGTCACGCGCCGGATGAGCGCTCAGCGCAGGTCGCGCGCGCGCATGGCGTGGAGCTGTCCGGGCTGCGCGCTCGCCAGCTGACCGTGGCAGATTTCGATGCCTTCGACCTGCTATTGGTCATGGACCGGGACAATCTGGAATTTGCCCGTGCGATGGCACCGCACGGCAGGCGCGAGCGCGTGCGGCTGCTGCTGGATTTCGCACCCGAACAGCCGCTACGGGAAGTGCCGGATCCGTACTACGGCGGACGAGCCGATTTCGAGCGGGTGTACTCCCTGGCTGAGGAGGCAGCGCACGGTCTGCTTGGCTACCTGTGCCACGAACGCGGGCTCGATACCCTGGCACCTCCGGCATAGGGTAGGATCCGGGCGTCCATGCTGCTGCTCTTCGCCATCGTCGTGATCGTGGGCCTGTCGGGTCTGCGTGTCGCTCAGGAATACCAGCGCGGCGTCGTGTTCCGCCTGGGCCGCTATGTGGGCCTGCGCGGTCCAGGTCTGTACTGGATCATTCCGCTCAACATCGAGCGCTCCATCAGCATCGACATCCGCACGCGCACCGTCTCGGCCGAGCAGCAGGAGACGATCACGCGTGACAGCGTCACGATCAAGGTCAATGCCGTGCTCTGGTATCGGATCGTCGACGCTGCCCGCTCCGTGATCGAGGTCGCCGACGCGCCAGCGGCCGTGTATCAGCTCGCACTGACCGGCCTGCGCAACATCATCGGGCAGCATGACCTGGACGAGGTGCTGCAGGAGCGCAACAAGATCAACGCGCTGCTGGGCGAGAGCGTCGCGGGTGCAACAGCCGCCTGGGGCCTGGAAGTGCAACGCTTCGAGATGAAGGACGTAGAGCTGCCGGTCGCGATGCAGCAGGTCATGGCGATGCAGGCCGAGGCGATCCGCGAGAAGCGTGCGCGCATCATCAAGGCCGAAGCCGAGCTGGAGGCGTCGGTGAAGCTGTCGGCTGCGGCGGCGCAGATCATGGCGAATCCGGCCGCGCTCGAGCTGCGGCGCATGCAGATGATTTCCGAGGTCGGGGCCGAGAACAACAGCACGACGGTCATGATGATCCCGTCCGATTTCGTGTCGCTCGCGCAGACGCTCAACGAATCACTGCGCCAGAAGGGCTGAGCGGGGCGCCGCGGGGCGATCGGGCTTTCATGTGGAAGGTCTACCTGCGCGTGATATCGCTGCTCGGGCCGGAGCGCACGCTCGCGCTGATGCTCGCGGTTGCGAACCTCGCGGTGGCGGCGATCCTGCTGCTCGAGCCATGGCTGTTCGGTCACGTGATCGACGCGCTGGTACGGCTTGCGCGCCGCGACGCGTGGCACTACATCCTGCTGTGGACGGTGTTCGGCCTGATCGGCATCGGCGCCGGTGTCTGGGTCTCGCTGCATGCCGACAGGCTCGCTCATCGCCGGCGCCTGGCAGTGATCGCGCAGTTCTTCGAACATGCGGTAGCGCTGCCGATCGCGTTCCATGGCGAGCACCATACCAGCAGGCTGCTGCGCATCATGCACACGGGCAGCTCGAGCCTGTTCACGATCTGGCTCGGCTTCCTGCGCGATCACCTCGCGACGCTGCTCTCGATACTGGTGATGCTGCCGCTCGCGCTCAGCATGAACTGGAAGCTCGCGCTGCTGATGCTCGGCCTCATGATCAGCTTTGCGGTGTCCAACACCGTGGCGATGCGCCGCACCAGCCGGGCACAGCACCGGGTCGAGGAACTGCACCACGAGATCGCGGAACGCGCCGGGGACGTGCTCAGCAACGCGCTGGTCATCCAGGCGTACAACCGCCACGCGGCCGAGGCGGCGGACATCCAGTCACTCACCCAGCGGGTACTGGCCGCGCAGTATCCGGTGCTGCGGGGCTGGGCCTGGCTGGCCGTCGCCAACCGCTCCGCCAGCACGCTCACGATCGTCGCGATCATCCTGCTCGGTGCGTCCCTGCACGGTACCGGTGAGGTCACGGTCGGCAGCATCGTGACCTTCTCCGGCTTTGCGATGAATCTGATCGGCCGCCTCGAGCAGTTCGCGGGATTCATCTCCGGGCTGTTCTTCCAGACCCCGGCGCTGCGCGACTTCTTCTCGGTGCTCGATTCGCCCTCGGCCCTGCAGCAAGCTCCTGGCACGCCGTCCCTCCCGCCCATCGCCGGCGAGGTCGCGTTCGAGGACGTCTCGTTCTCCTACGGCGGCTCCGGGGCGGCGTTGCGAGGCTTGAACTTCCGCGCGGCGGCCGGCACCACCGTCGCGCTGGTCGGTCCGACTGGTGCGGGCAAGACGACGGCATTGAGCCTGCTGTACCGCGCCTATGACCCGACCTGCGGCCGGATCACGGTCGACGGTGTCGATATCCGCACCGTCGGCCTGGATTCGCTGCGGCGGCAGATCGCTGTCGTGTTCCAGGATCCGGGCCTGCTGTACCGCTCGATCGCCGACAACATCCGCCTTGGCAATCCGTCCGCGACGCAGGAGCAGCTCGAGCGCACGGCCCGCGCCGCCGAGGCCCACGACTTCATCATCGTCAAACCCGACGGCTATGCGACTCTGGTGGCAGAGCGTGGCCGCTCGCTCTCGGGCGGCGAGCGCCAGCGCCTCGCGATTGCCCGTGCAATGCTCAAGGATGCTCCGATCCTGATTCTCGATGAAGCAACCAGTGCGCTCGACAATGCGACCGAGGCGCGCGTGCAGCGCGCACTTCAGGAATTGACCCGCGGCCGGACCACGTTCGTGATCGCGCACCGCCTCTCGACCGTGCGCGATGCGGATCAGATCCTGGTACTACGTGACGGCAGACTGGTCGAGCAGGGAAAGTACGACGACCTGGTGCGGCAGGGGGGCCTGTTCGCCGAGCTCAACCGGCAGGGGCAATTCGTCGCCGACGCGCCTGCGGTTCCACTGCCCGGCTGAGCGGCGCTCAGCGTCCGGCCGCCCGAATGCCGTAGATGACGGTCACGCCTTCCTCGGTAGTCGTGACGCCGGCGTGCGCGAGCGCACCGATGTCGCTGCCGAAGGCCTGCGCGATCAGCGCCGCGGCATCACCGGGCGCCAGTGCGCGCGCCGCAGCGACAGAGCGCGTCGCTACAGAGCGCGTACTTGCGTAGACCGTGCCGTCGGCATTCAGCGCGATCGTCACAGTCGCGGCAGATTGGCCGCTGGAATGCGAGGTTTGATCAAACAGCTCCGGGTACTGCGCCCGAACCGCGTGCAGCACCCGGTCGGATTCGCGCTCCGCAGCATCACCGACCACGGCGTCAGCCGCGCGCAGCGCCGCGGGAGCACTGCGCGACTCGCTTTGCTCCGCAAGCCGGGCGGGGGCCCCCGCCGCCGATGGTGACGCTGCCGCCGGCGCTGCCGGTAGCACTGCCGGTGACACTACCGGTGGCGCTGACGCGGCCTGCAGCGCCGTAGCGGTCGGCGGTTCCGGCGCGCGGGTGGCCGTACTCGCCACCAGTTCCGGCGGCGCGACCCGAATGAAATGCCACGACAGCACGCCCACCAGGCCGACTGCGGCGATGCCGGCCGCCGCCTGCCAGTGCCAGCGTGAATCATTCGCGGTGGATCGCGCGCTGGTGCGCGCCTGAGCGAGGATCGCGGCGCGGACGCGCGGCGCCGGCCGCGCGGTGTCGCGCGCACTGGCTTGGCTATAGGCGCGGTCGAGCGGATCCGGCCCTGGTCCGTGTTCCAGCCCCGTTCCCGCTTCCGGTTCGCTCGGCGGTCCGTTCATGCGTAGTCCTGCAATGCCTGTCGGAGTGCCGCGCGGGCATAGCGCAGTCGGCTCTTGGCGGTCTCGAAGCTCACGCCGGTCGTGGCCGCGATCTCCTCGACGCTGAGGGTCCCCTCCGCCTGCAGCAGGAACGCGTCGCGCTGCGCCGGCGGCAGCCGCTCCACAGCCCGGAGCAGCGCATCATTTCCCTGCCGCGCCTCGGCCTGCCGCTCCGGGTCGGGGCTGCCATCATCCGCCAGTGCTTCCACCCAGGGTTCGCCGTCCTCGTGCGCCGCATCGAGGCTGCGTAGGGGTCGCGCTTGGCGATGGCTGTCGATGAGCCGATGGTGCGCCAGCGTGAACAGCCAGGTCGTGAACCGCGCGCTCGGCGCATAGCGGGCCGCGGCGCGGCAGACTGCGAACCAGACTTCCTGCATCAGCTCATCGGCCGTTGCCTGGTTGCCGACGCTGCGATACAGATAGCGCCAGATCTTCAGCTCGTGACGCGCATAGAGGGTCTCGAAGGCGCGCACGTCGCCCGCCGCGTAGCGCTGCATCAATGCCTCGTCCGACTCCTCATTCCCGGCGGCGTCAGCCATGCCCGGTATTCTCGCAGTTGTTCGCGTCCGCGCCGCAACTGCCGCCGCTATCCGGGCGGGTCGGGCGCGTAATGCGCGAGCGGCGCCTCGGGGAAGGGATTGGGCGCGGGCCAGGCGCGTGGCCGTGGCAGCACCCCCATGGCAATCAGGTTCGCGAGGCTGTCATAGCGGATCCGTATCACTTCATTGGGCGCCGGCTGCAGCCGTTCGAACTCGGTATGCGCGACGTAGGAGTACTCGCGCGGGCCATGTCCGGTGCCGAGCCGCTCCCGCAGCTCCGGGCGCGCGGCGGAATCCCGGGATTCCTGCGCGGCGGCGGGACCCGCAGGATCTGGCGCAGCCGGTGCAGCCAGCCCGGCCGGGGCGGACTCGGACGCGAGCACCGGCGGCGCGATGCGCTCGCGGAACAGCGCCACACCGATCACTCCGACGTTCGCGGGCCGGCCCGTACGCGCCGCATACGAAGCCGGAGCCGCCGTGAATTCGAACGCAGCGACCTCGGCGTCGCTCTTGCGCCAGCCATCGATCCGGTAGCCCTCGCCCGCCCCGAATACGTAACCGGTCTGCTCCCAGCTGGCCGTGTCGCCGGAGATCACGTTGACGCCGTCGACCGCGGTCACCGCCAGCATGCGCTCACCGAGACGGTTGCGGACCTCGATGCTGTAGCGCGCACCTGGCGCGCCGGCAATCCAGTATTCGCCCTGGTAGTAATGCGGTGTGAGCACCGCGCCGCTCGCAGCATCGATGATCGAGACGTCGGCCAGGCGGCCCAGCGCGTGCGCGCCGAGACTGGTCCCGGCCAGCAATGCAGCAATGCAGAGGCGTTTCATGGCGTCGTTTCCTCCAGTAGTGACGTGCTGAAGGGTTAAACGTCGCCATTGACCGGATGGGGTTAAGTCGTGATATATTCGATAATATTCGAAATATCGAATTATATCGTGAACCCCGAACAAAGCATCGCCGCCTTCAACGCGCTCGCGCATGAGCATCGCCTGGCAGCCTACCGGCACCTGGTCATGGCCGGACCGCCGGGGCGTACCGCCGGGGCGCTCGCCCTGCGTCTCGCTGTCCCCCCCTCATCGCTGAGCTTTCACCTGCAGCTGCTGCTGCGCGCGGGCCTCGTCACGCAGCGCCGCGTGGGCCGCCAGCTCATCTATGCGGCAAATTTCACCACCATGAATGCGCTCGTGTCCTATCTGACGGAGAACTGCTGCGCCGGGGAGACTTCGGGCGTGTGCGCAGTGCCCGCCTGCAGCCCAGGGCCGCAGAGCGCCAGTTCGCGTCCCACCCCAAAGAGGAAATCCGCATGAAACGCTTCCATGTACACGTGGCCGTCAAGGACCTGGCTGCGAGCGTCCACTTCTATTCCGCGCTGTTCGACGCGGCTCCCTCGATGCTGCGCGAAGATTACGCGAAGTGGATGCTCGAGGATCCGCGTGTCAATTTTGCGATCTCTACGCGCGGGCATGCGGCAGGCCTCGATCACCTGGGAATTCAGGTCGAGCACCACGGTGAACTCACGCAGATGCGCTCACGCCTCGAGCGCGCTGAGGCGAGTGTGGTCGAACAGATCGGTCAGGCTTGCTGCTATGCGAAGTCCGACAAGCATTGGATCACGGACCCGCAGGGCATAGCGTGGGAGACCTTCCATACGCTCTCGACGATCCCGGTGTTCGGCGAAACGGCGGTGGCTGCGCCGGGAAAGGCGGCCTGCTGCGTCCCGCGCGCCGCCCCGGACCAAGAGGCTTGCTGTGCCAGCTGAGCCAGCCGTCGCCACGCAGCGGATTTCGGTCGCTTTGATGCTCGAGCAACACTGGCCGAGCGTGCGTGCGATCTACCAGGCGGGCATCGATACCGGTCACGCCACGTTCGCCAGCGAGCCGCCCGCGAACTGGGAAGCCTGGCAGCGCGATCACCTGCCTGAGCTTGCCATCGTCGCGACGCAGGGCGGTGCGGTTCGCGGCTGGGCCGCGCTTGCGCCCGTATCGGACCGGTGTGTCTACGCCGGCGTTGCCGAGCTCAGCATCTACGTGGCTCCGGATGCTCAGGGGCGCGGCATAGGCCAGCTGCTGCTGCGCTCCCTGATCGAGCAATCGGAAGCGCGGAACCTGTGGACCATGCAGGCCGGAATCTTCCCCGAGAACGCCGCGAGCCTGGCACTGCACTCCCGGCTCGGATTCACCGCCGTCGGCGTGAGGCGTGCGCTCGGAAGAATGGCCTTCGGACCCCTGTCCGGTCGCTGGCGCGATGTGCTGCTGCTAGAGCGACGCAGCGTGCGCGTTGGTATCGATTAGTCACCCGGAGCTTCGATGTCGGCACCGATCCAGAACGTTCTGTTCCTGTGCACGGGCAATTCAGCGCGCAGCATCCTGGCCGAAGCGCTGCTCCGCCACTGGGGCAAGGACCGGTTTCTCGCCTTCAGTGCGGGCAGTCACCCGAAGGGCGAAGTGCACCCGCTGGCGCTCGAACTGCTGCGCTCGCGCGAATTGCCCACGGAAGGGCTGCGCAGCAAGAGCTGGGACGAGTTCGCCGTGCCGGAGGCGCCACGGCTGGATTTCGTGTTCACGGTCTGCGACAGCGCGGCCGCGGAAATCTGTCCGGTGTGGCCTGGCCAGCCGGTCACTGCACATTGGGGCTTGCCCGACCCCGCTGCCGTCGCTGGCACCCACGGGGAGCGGCTGCGCGCGTTCCGGCACACCTACCTCTGGCTCGAGAGCCGCATCAAGCTGTTCGTCGCGCTGCCGACCCGCCAGCTGCAGCGCCTGCAGATGACGCAGCGGCTGCGCGAGATCGGCCAGAGCCCGGCACCGCCGCATGATGCACCCTGATCCGCCGCTCCGGCCGCTGCTGGCCGAGGCGCTCGGTTCGCTGCTGCTCGCGGCGACCGTGGTCGGCTCAGGGATCATGGCGGAGCGCCTCGCGAACGGAAATCTGGCGCTTGCACTGCTGGCCAACACTGCCGCCACGGTAGCCGTGCTCGCCACGCTGATAGCGCTGCTCGGCCCGGTGAGCGGCGCGCACTTCAATCCAGCCGTGTCCCTGATCGAAGCGCTGCGCGGCAGGCTCAGCTGGAGCCGCGGTGCCGCGTACGCGCTGCTGCAGGTGGCGGGATGCTGCGGCGGCGCGCTGCTGGCGCATGCGATGTTCGAGTTGCCGCTGCTGCAGGTTTCCGCGCATGTCCGCACCGGCCACGCGCAATGGCTGGCGGAAGGGGTCGCCACGTTCGGCCTGCTGCTGGTAGTGCTGGGGGCTCCTCGCTCCGAGAACGCTCCGTGGATGGTGGCCGGGTGGATTGGCGCCGCCTACTGGTTCACGGCCTCGACGTCGTTCGCGAATCCCGCGATCACGATTGCTCGCTCGCTGACCAGTACGTTCTCGGGAATCCGGCCCGTCGACGCGCCGTGGTTCATCGTGGCCCAATTCGCCGGGGCGCTCATCGCATGGGCACTCGCGCGGGTGCTGTTTCCGGGCTGAGCCGAGCCTGCGCCCATGCTGCCGCAGGTTTCGAAGCCCGATCCGCACGCGCCACCCGCGGCCCGGCCGCTGCGCGGCTGGAGCGCAGGTGCGCTGCAGGCCGGCTTCGATCAGGCGCTCGCGAGCGCCGACGGAGTGTACGGCGCCCACTGCGTGCACGAACTGTGGATGCGCGGTGAATTCGCCGCCAATGTGGAGCGCGCGCTCGAGCGGCTCTGGACCCATGCCGCGTCGTCGATTCCCGACTGGCTGCCGATGCGCCATGTCGAATGGCTGCCGTTGTGCTACGAAGTCGCGCTCACGATGCGCGCGGCAGCGCGCGGCCGCAGCAACCTTTACCTCGTGTTGCTCGACTACGCCGACAGCCGGCCGGAGCCTTACGGCATCTACGTCGGCATGACGCACTACCGTCCGGCGCAGCGCTTCGATCAGCACAAGGCCGGCATCCGCGCCGCGGGCAGCGTGTTGCGGCGCGGACTGGAGCTGCTCGCGGGTCCGGCCCTGCACCTGCAGCACATCGCACGCTCGGAGGCCGCGCGCATCGAGGGTGAGCTGGCCGACGCGCTGCGCGCCGCCGGGTTGTTCGTGCAGGGTGGGCACTGATGCGCCCGCCGATGTCTCAACCCTGCCGCTCCAGATCCCCGGCCGCGCGCGCGACCGCCTGTGCCCAGCCGGCCAGGCGCATGGCTGCCCAGTCGCGGCTGCGTTGCGGCTCGAAGCGCCGCTCGACGCGCCAGTTCGCACCGAGCTCCTCGATCGACCTCCAGTACCCGGCACCGAGCCCGGCGAGGTAGGCCGCCCCGACAGCTGTCGTCTGGGTGACGGTCGGGCGCACCACCGGCACGCCGAGCAGATCGGCCTGAAACTGCATCAGCAGGTTGTTCTCGCTGGCGCCACCGTCCACCCGTAGCTCCGTCAGGGGCTGCGCACTGTCCTGCTGCATCGCGTACAGCACGTCGGCGCTCTGGAACGCAATCGCCTCGAGCGCGGCACGGGCCAGGTGGGAGCGGTTGGTGCCGCGCGTGATGCCAACGATCGTGCCGCGCGCACGAGGATCCCAGTACGGCGCGCCGAGCCCGGTGAACGCCGGCACCAGGAACACGCCCCCCGCATCCGGCTCCGCAGCCGCGAGCGCTTCGATGTCCCGCGCAGCGCGGATCAGCCCCAGCCCGTCGCGCAGCCATTGCACCACCGCGCCGGCGACGAACACGCTGCCCTCCAGTGCGTAGCAGCGGACCCCGAGGTCCCAGGCCACCGTCGAGAGCAGGCGGTGCCGTGACGGGGTCGGCGCGGCCCCCGTGTTCAGCAGCACGAAGCACCCGGTACCATAGGTATTCTTCGCGGTCCCTGGCGCGAAGCATGCCTGGCCGAACAGCGCTGCCTGCTGGTCTCCCACGATGCCGGTGATCGGAATGCTCTGGCCGCCAAGCTGCGCCCTTGGCGCCTCGGCCGCGGGCATCGATGAGCGCAGGAGCGTGGGCAGGCACGCACGCGGGATCCGGAACAGGTCCAGCATCGGCGGCGACCAATCCGCCGTGTGCAGATCCAGCAGCAGGGTGCGGCTCGCATTCGTGACGTCGGTGACGTGGCTCCGGCCGCCCGTGAGCTTGTGCACGAGCCAGCTGTCGATCGTGCCGCAGGCCAGTTCACCGCGTTCGGCGCGCGCGCGCACGCCAGGCAGCTGATCGAGCAGCCAGCAGAGCTTGGTGGCCGAGAAGTACGGATCCAGCCGCAGACCGGTCAGGCGGGCGATGGCCGGCTCATGGCCCGCGGCGATCAGTTGTTCGCACTGCTGCGCAGTGCGACGGTCCTGCCACACGATTGCCGGCGCGAGCGCGCGTCCGCTGGCGCGATCCCAGAGCACGCAGGTCTCGCGCTGATTCGCGATCCCGATCGCGGCCAGCTCGGCGGCACTGGCCCGGGCCTGCTCGAGCACCTCAACGATCGTCGCGAGCTGGCTCTGCCAGATCTGCTCCGGATCGTGCTCCACCCATCCAGGCTGCGGGAAGTGCTGCGGAAACTCTTGGCTCGCGAACGCGACGGGTGTGCCCGCGTGGTCGAACAGCACCGAGCGCGAACTGGTCGTGCCCTGGTCGAGGGCCAGTACGAAGCGCTTCATGGCTTGAGGACTGGCGTCAGCGCCCGGACCGGAACGATGTCGACACTCTCACTGGCCGGATCGAATACGATGCGCGCCTCGCCCCGCTCGAGCTGCGTGAGCACATGGGCAACCTTTTGTCCGAGCGAGAATTCCGTCGCGCCATAGTCCGTCCCCTCGCGCAGCACGAAGGCTTCGACCACGCCCCGCAGAGCCTCGGCCGAGAGCTCCGTGTGCGGCACGACGAGCGGGTCTGGAGATTCGCTGTTCACTTCGAACCTCAAGGTTAACCGCGCTGCGCATATTCTCCCAGCGCGGAAGCCGGTAGACTGACTGCCGGATCGCTGCACCGATGGCTGGAGGCCTGCGCATGAACCGGAGGGCGATGTCGCTGTTTCTCGCCCGCGCGGGCGCGCTCGGTATGCTCGGCGCGGCCGTCCCGGTGTGGGCTCGCTCTGCCCCCGCCGCTTCGATCCCGTCGGCTGCGCGGATCGCGCCGGCGAAGCTCGCCGCGCGCCTCAACGATGCGTCCGCACCGGCCCCGCTGATCCTGCAGGTGGGATTCCGCATGCTGTTCGATCAGGCCCACATCCGGGGCGCCGAATTCGCAGGTCCCGCGGGGCAGGATGACGGCCTGGCGCTGCTGCGCGCACGTGTCGCGCCACTGCCGCGCGAGTCACCCATCGTCATCTACTGCGGCTGCTGCCCGTGGAGCCACTGCCCGAACATTGCTGCCGCTTACGATGCGCTGCACGCCCTCGGATTCACGCAGCTTCAGGTGCTGCACCTGGCGCACAACTTCGGCGACGACTGGGTCCGGGCCGGCTATCCGGTCAGCGGCAACGCCTCACCGGCGGCCCCCCATGCCAATTAGCCGCCTGTGCCGCACGCTGCTGCTCGGCGCGCTGCTGGCAGCGCCGGGCAGCATGCCGCTGGCGCTCGCGGGCAGCGCGGGCGCCGCGCTGCGCGACGCGCCGGACTTCACGCGTGCGGACCTCGACGGCCACTCCATCGCGCTGCACACGTACCGCGGCAAGCTGGTGCTGCTGAATTTCTGGGCTACCTGGTGCGGGCCCTGCCTGTCCGAGATACCGCGCTTCGCGGACTGGCAGCGACGCTACGGGCCGGCCGGACTGCAGGTCCTCGGGGTCTCGATGGACGACGGCCCGGCGCCGGTGCGGGCGGCCTACCAGAAGTTCCATCTGGACTATCCGGTCGTGATGGGCGATGCGCAGCTCGGTGAGCTGTTCGGCGGTGTACTCGGACTGCCTTGCAGCTACCTGATCGATGGCCGCGGCCATATCGTTCAGCGCTTCGAGGGCGAACCGGATCTCAAGCGCATGGAATCGCGCATTCAGTCACTGCTGCCGCACACACCCGGTTCCTGAAGGCGCAGGCCCGCATGGCGCGCGTATTCATCACCGGATCGGCCGACGGCCTCGGCCTGCTGGCGGCCCGGCGGCTGATCCAGACCGGACATCAAGTCGTGCTGCACGCCCGCAATGCCGAGCGAGCGGCACATGCCCTCGGCGCGGCCCCGGGTGCGGAAGCGGCGCTGGTGGGCGATCTGGCCAGCATCGCGCAGATGCGTCATGTTGCCGAACAGGCCAACCAGTCCGGCCGTTTCGATGCCGTGATCCACAACGCGGCCGTCGGGTACCAGGAACGAGCGCGCATCGTGACCGTCGACGGCCTCGCCCAGGTCTTCGCGATCAATACGCTGGCGCCCTATCTGCTCACCGCGCTGATCCAACGGCCCCGACGGCTGGTGTACCTGAGCTCCGGGCTGCATCGCGGCGCCGATGCAAGCCTCGAGGACCTGAACTGGGAGCGGCGCGCCTGGCAGGGTTCACGAGCCTATTCCGATTCCAAGCTGCACGATGCGATGCTCGCGTTCGCCATTGCGCGCCGCTGGCCTGACGTGCTCTCGAACGCGCTGGAACCGGGCTGGGTCGCGACCAAGATGGGCGGGCCGAGCGCGCCCGATGATCTGGCTGCCGGCGCCGAGACCCAGGTATGGCTGGCGTCAAGCGATGAGCCTGCGGCGCTCGTGAGCGGCCAGTACTTCTATCATCAACGCCCGCGGCCGGCGGACCCGGCGGCTCACGATGCGACGCTGCAGGATCGGTTGATTGCGGAGTGTGCGCGGCTGTCGGGCGTCGCGCTTCCGGACTGACGGCTACGGCGTGGAACGTCTCGGACGCAGTCTTGTTCGCGCCCATTGATAAAGCCGAAGGAGCACGCTGATGGACTGTGCGGCAGCGCACAGACACGCCGCGCTCGCTCGCTGCGTTGCGTACGCAAGGACACACGATCGCCATCTGTCAATTCCGGTTATCGTGTATTCTGGGTGCGCGCAACGGTCCCGCCGATCCTTTATGCTATCCGTCTGCCGCGGGAATCCCGATGAAAGCCGCTAAACCCGATTCGATCTCTCCTGGGCAGAACCACTTGCTGGCCGCACTGCCGCCGGCGGAACAGGAGCAGCTGTATGCACAGCTGCAGCCCGTCGAAATGCCACTGGGCAAAGTGCTGTACGAATCCGGTGACACGCTGCGCCACGTGTACTTTCCGACCGACAGCATCGTGTCGCTGCTCTATGTCATGGAGGACGGCGCGTCGGCAGAGATTTCCGTGGTCGGAAACGAAGGCTTGGTCGGAGTGGCGCTGTTCATGGGCGGCGAGACGACTCCAAGCCGCGCGATCGTGCAGAGCGCAGGCAGTGCGTACCGGCTCCCGGGGCAACGACTGAAGGACGAGTTTCATCGCAACGGTGCATTTCAGGTCCTGCTGCTGCGCTACACCCAGGCACTGCTCACCCAGATGGCACAGACCGCCGTCTGCAACCGCCATCACTCGGTGGATCAGCAGCTCTGTCGCTGGCTGCTGCTCTCGCTCGACCGGCTGAACATCAATCAGCTGACCATGAC
>CAZGVE010000044.1:0-23815 GCA_964528845.1 uncultured Steroidobacteraceae bacterium
GCGCTGGGCGCGGGGGCGCGCGGGAACACGTGGTCGTAGCAGGCCAGGCGCCCGCTGCTGTCATCTATGCGTCGACAAGCATCGGCCGTCTGGCCCGATGCAGTGAATGAGCAGCAGCACAGCAGGCTTGCGCCGAGTGTCGCCATGGCTTTGCGGTCCGATCCCATGATAATCCTCAGGTCATCGGCGCCACGCCCCCGCGCACCAGGTCGAGCTCCCAGCGTCGGGCGCGATGACGCTGCGCTACGGTGTCGATGATCGCCGGAGGCACTACGCCGTCCGCATCGATCGCGACGCCGCGTCCGAGCTGCCCGGGATGCCGCGTGCGCTCGCGGTGATAGTAGTCGACGGCCCGGCGCGTCGCATCGCTCGGGTGCGCCTCGGGCGCGTCCGCTGCCGCGCTGTAGTACCCCTGCGGGTCCCGATGCAGCGCAGGAGCGAACCACAGGTAAGGCGCATCGGACAGGAAGGCTGCCATCACGCTATAGGAGGAGACCGAGCAGACCAGCAGGTCCGCGCCCGCGAGCGCGAGCGCATCCGAGCAGTCGCCATCCGCGAGATCGCCGGTGATCACGCACGGGAACGCATCGATAAGCGGCTGCAGCTGTGCCTGCTCGCCATCGCTGACCAGCAGCAGCTGCCAGCCGTCGCCCCACGCGCGCTGCAGCGACTCGGCGATGCCGCGGTACCACTGCATCGGCAGCGAGACGCTCGCCGACTGCCGGTAATCCGCAAGCTGGCCCGCCGGCGCGAAGTCGCCGAGCCGTACGTGCATGGCCACCAGGATCCTGGCCGGGTCGATGCGGCCGGCGAGCACGTGCAGGTTGCGCGCGGCGAACCGGCTGCGGTAGAGCGTGCTGCGGACGAATTCGCGCGCGGCCTGGATGTGGTGATAGCCGCCCCACAGGTCGTCCGTGACCAGCGCGTACACGGAGCGTCGGTGCAGTCCGCGGGCCTCGGCGAATCCGCGCAACGCGGCGACGACGTCGCCGCCTCCGTGCTCGAGCCAGTCCGCTTCGGTGAACTCTACGACCGGGTACAGCTTCTCGATCGCTCGATTGAAGATCCAGTCATCCGGTGCCGCCCCGAAGTGCCGCCAGTAGCCGCGCCGGTTCATGCCGAAGGCCGGCGCCAGCAGCGTTGCATCGAGCACCTGGGATGCCAGAAACGCTCGCGCCCAGGGGATCATCTCGTTGCCGAGCCCGTGGCCGCGATTGCGCACGCGCGGCAGACAGTAGCGCAGCGCGAGCGGATGGAGGTTCATGATCCGCGGCGCGGGGAGGCCGGCCCGGCGGCGAGTGGCTGCCAGAGCGGCCGCGGGTGCCGGATACGCGCCAGCAGCATCGCAATCGTACCGGGCAGCATCGTGAACAGCCGGGGAGCCGCGAATAACACCGCGGCAAGCACTGGCCAGTGCCACAGCAATACCACGCCGAACAGCGCGCCGATGCGCGTCAGCCAATCCAGGTCCAGAAGCACGGCGGCAACGAGACTCACGGCCGCGATGATGGGGCCGCACAGTTTCAGCACCAGCAGCAGCGCTACTCCGAGGCGCAGCAGCCGCAGCGCCGCGAGGACGGCGATGGCACCGAGGGCGAGGTAGCCGCTGGCGTCAGCGCCGCGCACCGACAGTCTCAGTACAGTCGCGTGATGCCCGGCAGGCCATCGAAGTCCGCGTCATAGCTCAGAATTCGCTCGATGCCATGTTGCTGCATCACCGCCAGGTGCAGCGCATCGCGGGCAGACAGCCTCGGGTGGCCCATCAGAATCGTCTTCGCACGCTCCACCGCGCCCTGTCCAATGGACAACACGTCATCGACGATGCCCAGTAGCGTGTCGAACGCGGCCTGGATCGCATCCCGGCGCTCGATCGCGACGTAGCGATGCAGGATTTCCTGAAGCACCTCGGCACTGGTCACCAGGCGTTGCCGCTCGCTTACCAGTTGCTCCAGGCGACGCTGCGCACCGACCTTGTTCGGATGCGGCGCGCCTATCAGGTACATTGGCACGTTCGAATCAATGAAGATCACGGCCGTCCGGACGGCAGGTAGCCGCGCTCGATCTGCTGCAGCATGTCATCAATTTCTGCCGTCGGAAAATGATTCCGGGCAGCAGCTCGTATCAGATCGAGCTTCTTTGCCGAGTCACCTAAGGGCTCGCGGCGGCTGGCGAAACTCAAGGCTTGGCGGACCCACTCGGCAATGGACATGCGACGCGATCGGGCGATGCGCTGAATCTCTCTGTACTCGGGATCCTGCAGAATTACCTGGAGGCGCTTAGCCATTGCATGAGGCTAAATGACTCATCGCGTTGAGTCAATACGCGCGCGCCTGAATGAAACCGCTTAGGGCCGCCGCACCTGGTGCGTGCCCGCCGCCGAGCAGTTGCCGCAGCCTGGAACCGCGAGCCGGGCGCGGTGTCGCTCCGCCGCGCGCACCAGCAGGCCATGGCCGGCGAGTGCATCGAGCCAGCGTTGCCGACGCGACAGCGGGCTGAACGCCCACACCAGGTAGACGATAGAGGCGGCCACCGCCAGCGCAATGAAGAGCTGCTGCATGATGCTATTAGGCTCCCCCACCCAGCGCGATGGCAATCCGGTAGGTCACGAAGGCCGCGACGTAGGCGAGCGCAAAAAGGTAGCCCGCCATGATGAGCGGGTGGCGCCAGGAATTGGTCTCCCGCCGCACGGTGACCAGAGTCGAGAGGCACTGCGGCGCGAAGACGTACCATGCGAGCAGCGATAGCGCCGTGCTAAGGCTCCAGCTGTGCAGGATCATCGGCCGCAGCGCCGATTCGACCTCGACGCCGCCGCCGCTGCCCGCGCCCGCAACCGAGTACACCGTGCCGAGCGCGCCGACCACGACCTCGCGTGCGGCCATTCCCGGCACCAGCGCGAGGCTGATCTGCCAATTGAATCCAAGCGGCGCAAACACGTGGTGCAGCCCCGCTCCGAGCATGCCGGCAATGCTGTATTGGATCGCCGGCCCCGTGGCGCCAGGCGGCGGCGCCGGGTAGCTCGCGAGGCACCACATCAGCACCATCAGCGCGAGGATCGTCGTGCCGACGCGGGTCAGGAAGATCTGCGTGCGCTCCCACAGGCCCGTCAGCAGGTTGCGAAGGTTCGGCCAATGGTACTCCGGCAGCTCCATGATCAGCGGGTGGTAGCTCGAGCGCATCGTCGCGCGCTTCATCACCAGCGCAACCAGCACCGCGCCGGCGACCCCGGCCGCGTAGAGCGCAAACAGCACGAGCCCCTGCAGGTTGAAGGGCCCGATGCCGCGCATCGGAATGAACGCGGCAATGATCAGCGCGTAGACCGGCAGGCGCGCCGAGCACGTCATGATGGGCGCGAGCAGGATGGTCGCGAGCCGGTCGCGCACGTTCGGGATGGTGCGTGTGGCCATGATGCCCGGGATCGCGCAGGAGAACGAGGACAGCAGCGGAATGAAGGACCGGCCGGATAGTCCGACGCCGCCCATCAGGCGGTCGAGCAGGAACGCGGCGCGCGGCAGGTAACCGCTGTCCTCGAGCAGCAGGATGAAGAAGAACAGGATCAGGATCTGCGGCAGGAACACGAGCACGCTGCCCGCGCCGCCGATGACGCCTTCGACCAGCAGGCTGCGGACCGGTCCGACCGGTAGCGCCTGCGTGACCAGCCGGCCGAGCCCGTCCATCATCGCGTTGATCCAGCCGACCGGGGTCTGCGCCCAGCTGAATACCGCCTGGAACACCAGGAACAGCAGCGCCGCGAGCAGTGCCGGTCCGATCAGCGGATGCATCACGATGGCATCGAGCCGCGCGAGCGCGCGATCGCGCAACGGCTCGACATAGCCTATACCTGCGAGGATGCGACGCACATCGCGCTGGGTCGCGAGCAGCTCCTGGTTCGAGACCATCGGTACGCTGAATGAGGCGCGCGGCGCAACGGCCGGCATCGCATCGAGGGCCTCGAGCAGGGCCGCCTCGCCGCCCGAACGCACCGCGACGGTCTCGACCACCGGCACGCCGAGTTCGCGCGCCAAGGCCTCGGTGTCGAGCCGGAACCCGCGGCGGTGCGCGAGATCGCTCATGTTCAGCGCGACGATCATCGGAGTGCCGAGGCGCACGAGCTCGAGCGCGAGGCGCAGCGACAGGCGCAGGTTGGTCGCATCGAGGACGCAAATGAGCAGTTCGGGCGGAATTTCCCCTTGCAGCCGCCCGGTCACGACATCGCGGGTGATCGCCTCATCGAGCGAGGTGGGGACCAGGCTGTAGGTGCCCGGCAGGTCCATGATGCGGTACAGGCAGTCGCCGCGGCGTCCCAGGCACGCGCCCTCCTTGCGCTCGACCGTGACGCCCGGATAGTTCGCGACCTTCTGACGACTGCCGGTCAGCCGATTGAACAGCGCAGTCTTGCCGCAGTTCGGCGCTCCCACCAGCGCGACACGGCGGGTCTTCAGCGGCGGCGGCTCGCGCGTCACGGACGGTCCCGTTCAGGTCCGCTCTACACGCACCAATACCGGCCCGGCTTCACGCCGACGCAGCGCGAAGATCGTGCTGCCGATGCGCACCGCGATCGGATCGCCGCCCGGACGCACTTCGCCGATCACCTCGACGGCCTCGCCGGGCACGAATCCGATTTCGAGCAGACGGCGGGCAATGGAAGCGCCTCGTACGTCGCCCATCAGCAGGGTCGCGTCCCCGGTCTCCTGGACCGCCGCCACGACACCGCGGCTGCCCTGGTGAAGCTCCGCCAATGACCGCACACACGAATCCATCGCCTTTCCGCCCCGATGCTGCTCTGAAACTAAATGAGAATCACTCGCACTTGTCAGAGCATAGCGCACCAGATTGGGCTGCGCTACCGGCCAGTACGCATTGGCAGGAGCCGACGCGGGTCCGCGCGCTGCGGGCCGCCCCCTTTTCAGCGCACGCCGATCCACCGTTTGAGCAGGTGATCGACCGAGAACGTTCCGCCGCCGCGGCACAGCAGCACGAGCAGCATCGCGGCCCACTGGATATGGGTGGGCCAGGCCTGCGGGTACACGAAGATCTCGATGATCGTGGTCATGCCCAGCAGCACGAACGCCGCCGGTCGGGTCAGGAAGCCGAGTACCAGCAGCACTGGCGTGGACAGTTCGATCCCGGCACCGATATAGGCCGCAACATCGGGCGGGAGCAGCGGCAGCTTGTACTCGTCCTCGAACAGCGAGAGGGTGGCATCCCAGTTCGCGAGCTTGGTGGTGCCGGAGTTCCAGAATACGGTCGCGACCGCGAGGCGCAGCGGAATCGCGAGCAGCGCGTACGGCACTGCATCGAGCCAGCCAATGACACGCGTCGCGCCGGTCACGATGGCCGATCGGCGTGCGGGCGCGGCAACTGTCTCATTCATGGCATGGATCCTCGTGAATAGGGTCTGCGTGGAAATCGACGATCCGGCCGCAGCTTAAGTGTTCGGCCAGCACCGCTTGCTGCGCCCCGGCGGCCTCAGGTTCCAGTGCCGCCTGCAGTGGCTCTCCGGCGAACAGGCGCTGCGTGAAGCGCGCCGCGGATTCCTCCAGGCGCTGCACCCGCACCGACTGGGAGGTCCGCTCGACCAGCAGCCAGACCGGAGCACGGCGCAGATCGATCGCGCTCATCGCGGCATCGTCATGGTCCAGCACCGCACGCCAGATCAGATCGGCCGGAAAGTCCAGGGCCAGCAGGCTGATCGATGGATGGGGAATCAGCCGCAGCGCCGCCATCGCCGCCGCATCGAGCGCACCAAGTCGCGAGAGGTCCAGTCCCGGCAGGTCCGGCGCATGCAGCGCCTGATTCACCGCCCATTCGAGGCGCGCCACGTCGGCGAGATAGCGGAGCGGCGCGCTCGGTGCGAACCGATCCACGAACGTGCCGAGAAATCCTGCGAATTCCGCACCGTAGTCGTTCAGGCAGCCGCTCTCGGGCAACTGCGCGCCGATGAATTCCTGGGCCGCGCCATCAAAAAAATCCGCACCGACCAGGCGCCGTACTGCCGGATAGCTGAGCGCGAGGGCATTTCCCAGCGCGGATCGGGCCGTATCGCGATAGACGGCAAGCCGCCAGGCCGCCTCGGTATCGTCCCCGAGCCAGTCGCGCACGTCCTCGGGCCTGAGGACTTCGGGCCCCGCGATTGCGCGCCGCATCGTGCGCTGGAATTCAAGCAGCACGGACATGGGAGGCGCCCAGCAGTCTGTCGAGCCGGCACTGTGCCTGCGCGGCCTGCTCGCACAGCACATCGAAGGCCGGGATGTCGGTGTCCCATTCAATCAGCGTCGGGCGCGCACCAAAACGCTGCAATGCCTGCTCGTACAGCGTCCAGACCTCGGCGCTTACGCGCGAGCCATGATCATCGATGCGCAGCGTGCGCCCGTTCGGCAGCGACCGCAGCGCGTGCCCGGCCAGGTGGATCTCGCCGACTGCCCCGGCCGGCAATGCCGCGAGGTAGGCGAGCGCGTCCCAGCCGTGGTTCGCCGCGCTCACGACGATGTTGTTGACGTCGCACAGCAATCCGCAGCCGGTGCGCGCCGCGAGCGCCGCAAGGAACTCCCACTCCGGAATCGTCTCATGCGGCAATTGCAGATAGGTCGAGGGATTCTCGATCAGGATCGTGCGCCCGAGGGCCTGCTGGGCCTGCTCGACGTGCCGGCAGACCACGTCCAGCGATTCCTCGGTCAGCGGCAGCGGCAGCAGGTCAGCGAGGTAATTTCCGCCGACGACGCTCCAGGAGAGGTGTTCGGAGACCAGCCCGGGCTCGAGCGCGCTCGCCAGCGCGGCCAGCCGCGCCAGATGCGCGGGATCCAGACCCTCCGCGCTGCCGAGCGACAGGCCAACCCCGTGCAGCGAGAGCGGGTAATCGCGGCGTACCGTCTCGAGGATGCGTCGAACGCTACCGCCGCCGAAATAGTTCTCGGCATGGACTTCGAACCAGGGCACCACCGGGCGGGTCCCGGTCACGTGCTCGTGGTGCGGGAAGCGCAGCCCGATTCCCGCCGCTGCGGGAATCGGGCCGGCCTGCCACTCGATGGGGTGAGGATCGAGCAAGGGTCCTGGCCTACATCGGGGCCATGGTGCCGCCCGCAATCTTGGCGCAGTCGCCGGCGGGGATCAGCACGAAGGACTTCGGATCGCGGGCGGCCGTCGCCTGCCCGGCGCAGGAGTGCACGCCAGCCGCGCAGTCGTTCTTCGCGACCGCATTGATGCCGTAACACTTTTCCAGATGGTTCTTCATCGCGCGGTCGGTATTCGTCTTGACCGGATCATCCGCGGCCCGTGCCGGGGTCGACAGGGCGAGGGCAAGGCCCAGCGCGGCGGTCAGGGTCGAGGCGGCCAGTACAGTTCGGTTCATGGTTCAGTCCCCTTCAGGTTTGCCGTGCGCCCCGGAATTGGGGCCACGCGCTTAAGTTCGATACTGCACGCAAAAGGTTACACTGCATCGCGTGGCGAATCCCCCGACTGCCCTCGAACAGGACCGGGCCTGGGCACTGCTGATGGTTGCCGCGCAGGCTGGTGATGGCGTGGCGTACGACCGGCTGCTGCGGGGAGTCACGCCCTTCATTCGCGCGCTGGCGCGCCGCCACTGCCGCAATCCGTCCGACCTCGAAGAGCTGGTCCAGGACACCCTGTTGACCCTGCATCGGGTGCGCCATACCTACGATCCGGGCCGGCCCTTCAGTCCCTGGCTGGCGGCCATCGCGTCGCGCCGCAGCATCGATGGGCTGCGCCGCCGCCTGCGACTGGCGCGCTACGAAGTGGCCGATGCGACCGCCCATGAAACCTTTGTCGACGCTGCAGCGAATAACGATGTAGAGCAGCTGCGCTCCGCAGAGGAGGTCGGTGATCTGCTGCGGCTGCTGCCGGCTCGTCAGCGGCAGGCGCTGGAGGCACTCAAGCTCAAGGAAATGAGCCTCGCGGAAGCGTCCGTGGCGTCGGGTCAGTCGGTCGGAGCATTGAAGGTCAATTCGCACCGTGCGCTGAAGGCATTGCGTGCGCTGTTTCAGGAGCGGAATGAGCGATGAGCCGCCGGGATTGGACATGGTGGTGACATCCACCGACCAGCTGATCGCCCAGCTCGCGGGCAATCTCGCGCCGGTGCGGCGGCTGCGCTCGCCGGCCCGGCGTGCGCTGCTGTGGCTGGGGCTCTGCATCGCGCTGGGAATCGCGTTGGTGCTGCGCTTCGCCCACCCGGCGCTGTTCATGCCGCGCTTTGCGGTACCGCGGATCGCACTGGAGACGATCGGCACCGCGCTGACCGCGATCACTGCGACGCTGGCCGCTTTCGAACTCTCAGTGCCGGATGGCTCGCCGCGCTGGATCTGGCTGCCGGCGCCGTCGTTGCTGCTCTGGCTCGCCGCGAGCGGGCTCGGCTGCCTGCAGAATGGATTCAGCCTTGGCGGCCCGGGCGGCCTGATCGGCGACAGCGGCGGCTGCTTCGGTTTTATCCTCGTGTTCAGCGTGCCGCTCGGCGCCGGTCTGTTCTGGCTGCTGCGTCGTGCCCGGCCCATCGATCCGCTGCCGGTCGCAGCGCTCGGTACGCTGGCCGTAGCCGCGACCGCCGCCTTCGTGCTGCAGTTCTTCCATGGCTTCGACGTGACGGTGATCGACCTCGCCTTTCACCTGGCCGCCGTCGGTCTGATCGTGCTGGCGGGCACGGTGCTGCGCCGGCCGCTGCTCGACGCCGCCTAATGCGGCGGCGGTGCCTGCACGGCCAGCGTCCCGCTGCGGCCGGGAACCGTCCCGGCGCGCACTGCGCAGACGGGTAGCGTCCCCGCATCCAGCTGTTCCAGCAGCGCGCCCATCGACACGAGCTCGTAGCCCTGCGCGCTCCAGCCGGCCAGCAGCCGGCGGAAGGCCGGCAGCAGCTTCATGCCCTCGAGTTCGGCGTGCAATGTGAACACCTGGTGCGGGAGGCCGGCGCGCGTGTGCGCGAGCAACGCCTCGTGAACGTTGCGCTCATCGACACCGTCGAGGCCGATCAGTTCGTCGAGTGTCGGCAGCGTGGTGGGCAGCTGCGGGCAGCCACTGCGCCGCGCACCCAGCAGCGGAGTGAACGGTCCGCTGCCGCGGGTATCCGAGGCGTAGCGGAACCCGAACTGCTCCTCGAGCTCGAGCGCCACGTCCGTCATCTGCCAGCCGGCGGCGCCGTGCATTTGCGGTGCGGCGCCGAACACGTCGCTGAAGCGCGCCACCGCGAGGCCCATCTGCCGTCGGGTCCACTCCGGTCCGCGACGCGTCACGTAGTCCTGCCACAGCGTATGGTCGAAGCAATGCACGCCGGTCTCGAACCCGGCCGCGCGCACGGAGCGCATCTGCCCTCCGGCGCGCGCACTGATATCCGGACCCGGCAGCAGCGTGCCGTACAGCAGCGTGCGCACGCCGTAGTGCTCGAGCACCGAGGTGCGGGCGACCTTGCCGAAAAACCCGGGCCGGAACACCCGCCGGATGGCCCGGCCGGTGTGATCCTTACCCATACTGAACAGGAAACTCGCCCCGGCACCGTGTTCCAGCAGCGCATCGACCAGGGCCGGCACGCCTTCCCGCGTGCCGCGCAGCGTATCGACGTCGACCTTCAGCGCGAGCTGCAGGCGCACGTTCAGCCGCGCGCTTCCTGCTCGAGCAGCGCGCCGGCCTGTGCGATCTGCCCGCGGTAGGCGTCGAAGATCTGCCGCAGCGCCTCGGCCATCCCGACGCGCGGCCTCCAGTCCAGGTCGGCGACCGTGTTGTCGATCATCGGCACACGGTTCTCGACGTCCTGATAGCCGCGGCCGTAGTACTCCGCCGCGGTCGTGTCGATGAGCCGCACTTTGGCGGCATTGACCCGGTACTCGGGATACGTCGCCGCCACAGTCAGCATCGCTTCCGCGAGCTCGCGCACCGAGAGGCTGTTGGCCGGATTGCCGACGTTGTAGATCCCGCGGCTGGCACGCCCGGCGCGGTTCTCGATCATCGCCATCAGCGCATCGATGCCGTCGCTGATGCCAGTGAAGCAGCGACGCTGCGCACCGCCATCGACCAGGCGCACGTCCTCCCCGCGCACGATGTGCCCGAGGAACTGCGTGATCACCCGCGAGCTGCCCTCCTTCGCGGCATGCATGTTGTCGAGTCCCGGGCCGATCCAGTTGAACGGACGGAACAGCGTGTAATCGAGTTCCTCGCGCATGCCGTAGGCGTGAATCACGCGGTCGAGCAGCTGCTTCGAGCAGGCATAGATCCAGCGCGGCTTCTCGATCGGTCCGTAGACCAGTTCCGAACTGGACGGGTCGAACTGCGCGTCGCGGCACATGCCATAGACCTCGGAGGTCGACGGGAACAGCACGCGCTTACCATGCTTGACGCACAGCCGGATGATAGCGAGATTCGCCTCGAAATCCAGCTCGAACACGCGCAGCGGGTCGCGCACGTAGGTCGCCGGCGTCGCGATCGCGACCAGCGGCAGCACCACGTCGCACTTCTTCACGTGGTACTCCATCCATTCGCGGTTGATCGTGATGTCACCTTCGAAGAACTTCAGCCGCGGATTGTCGAGCAGCGGCGCTATGCGCTCGCTGTACATGTCCATCCCGAATACGCGCCAGTCCGTGTCCTTCAGGATGCGCGCGGACAGGTGGTGGCCGATGAAGCCGTTCACCCCGAGTATCAGAATCTTCTGCATCGTACCGTCACTCCATGCAGGGGCGGAGCGGCACGAACCGCTCGCCGTAGCCCCGGTGAAAAATCGCTGCATCCGCAGGCCGGCCATCGAGTTCGAACTCCAGCACTTTGAGCACGCCGTCGTGGCACAGCGCATACACCGTGCCGGCGCACCAGCGCAGTGCCGGTGCGTGGGCAGTGGCGTCGGCCAGCGCGGCAGGCACGGCTTCCGGAGTGACCGGCAGCGTGCGCAGGATCCGTAAGTTCGCGGTTCCAGCCTGAGTGAAGGCGCCCGGATACGGCGGCGCGACCGCGCGCACCAGGTTGTGCACCGCGCGCGCGCCGCTGCGCCAGTCGATGGCCCCATCGCGCGCGGTGCGCCGGCCGAAGTAGCTGCCAGCCTGCAGGTCCTGACGCGTATGGGGCGCGGTGCCGGCGATCAGTGCCGGCAGGCAGCGGTTGAGGGCCATCTCGGCTGCGACAGTGACCTTGCGGAACACTTCGCCTGCCGTGTCGTCCGGGAGGATCGGTACGGCCTGCTGCGCGACGATATCCCCTGCATCCGGCTTGACCGTCATGCCGTGCAGCGTGGCGCCGGTCTCGCTCTCCCCGTGCAGCACCGCCCAGTTGACCGGTACCCGACCGCGATAGCGGGGTAGCAGCGAGCCGTGCATGTTGTAGGCACCGCGGGTCGGCAGCGCGAGCAGCTCCGCGCCGAGCATGGCGCGGTAATAGAACGAGAACAGGAAATCGGGACTCGCGGCACGCACCTGCGCGACACAGTCTGCGCCATTCGGATCCTCAGGCGTGATCACCGGAATATCGTGCCAGGCTGCATGTTTCGCGACGGAATCGAACCAGATCTGCTCTGCGGGCGAATCCAGGTGCGTGATCACGAGCGGAACCTGCACCTGGTGCGCGAGCAGCACGCGCAGGCAGCGCACGCCTACTTCGTGGTAGGCGAATACCACCGCGCGCGGCGCCGGCCGCAGGTTCACGCGCCGGTCCGCGGCCGGTGACCGGCCTCCGCCGCGCCTTCCTGCGCCGCGCCTTCCTGCGCGGAGCCTTCCTCCGGGCGCTGCTCGAGCACGGCGCCGACGATGTAGCGCGGGCGGTGGCGCACCTCGTCGTAGATGCGCGCGACGTACTCGCCGAGCAGGCCGACGCCGAACAGCGCCACGCCGATCAGGAAGAACGCAATCGCGAACAGCGTGAAAACGCCCTCGGCCTCGGGTCCGACCACGAGCCGGCGCACCGCCAGGTAGGCGACGAACAGCACCGACAGCAGCGCGATCACGATGCCGAAGGCCGAGAACAGCTGCATCGGGGCGCTCGAGAAGCCGGTCATCAGGTCGAAGTTCAGGCGCATCAGCCGGAACAGGGAGTACTTGGACTGCCCGGCCCCGCGATCCTCGTGCGCGACCCGGATCTCCACCGGCCGCATCGCGAAGGTGAAGGCCAGCGCCGGCACGAAGGTGTTGTACTCGGTGCACTGGTTGACGGCATCCACGACCGCGCGTGCATAGCCACGGAACATGCAGCCATGGTCGGTGATCCGCACGCGCGTGGTGCGCTCGCGGATGTAGTTGATCAGCTTGGAGGCCGCGCGACGCCACGCGACGTCCTTGCGGGCAATGCGGATCGTGCCGACGTAGTCGTGGCCCGCATCGAGTTCGGCCACTACGCGGCCGATTTCCTCGGGTGGGTTCTGCAGGTCCGCATCGAGCGTGATCACATAGCGGCCGCGGCTGTGCGCGAAGCCGGCCAGGATCGCTCGATGCTGCCCGAAATTCGCAGCGAACAGCAGTACCCGCGTGACTTCCGGCCGGCGCTCGAACTGCTGGCGCAGCAGCAGCGTGGAGCGGTCGCGGCTGCCGTCGTTGACGAACAGGATCTCGTAGCTGCGCTGCAGCGCATCGAGCGCCGGGTACAGCCGTGCAAACAGCACGGGCAGCACGTCCTGCTCGTTGAAGACGGGAATGACTATGGACAGTTCGGGCACGGGGCTACGCCAGTTGCAAGTCTAGCCCGCGGCCGCGCCGGCAGGCAGCGGCAGGCTTCGCAGGATGCGCGCGCTCTCGCGGCACACGCGCAGCACGTCCTCGTCGCGCATTGCCGGGAACAGCGGCAAGGTCGCGATGCCGCGGCCTATGCGCTCGGCCTGCGGGAACTGGCCTGGCCGGAAGCCCAGTTCGCGATACAGGCTCAGCAAGTGGATGGCCGGGTAATGCACGCCAATGCCGATCCCGGCGGCGTGCATCGTGCGGATGAACTGCGCGCGCGCGACATGGGCGGGCAGCACGATCTGGAACATGTGCCAGTTGCTGTTCGCGAAATCCGGCGGCGGCAGCTCGCAGCCGAGTGAGCGGTCGAAGTGCTCGAAGTACAGGCGTGCCAGCGCCCGGCGCCTGCGCGTGAACTCCTCGAGGCGTTCCAGCTGGCCCACACCCAGCCGCGCCGCGATGTCGGTCAGATTGTGCTTGCCTCCAGCCAGCGTCGCATCCAGTTCGCCGTCGGCGAAGCGTTCCACGCCCTGCAGGCGCCAGAGCTCGCAGCGACCCGCCTCGCGCGCGTCATTGAGCACCAGGCAGCCGCCCTCCGCGGTCGTGAGGTTCTTGTTGGCGTGAAAACTGATCGCGACCAGGTCGCCGCCGGCACCGATCAGCTGGCCCTGCCAGCTGGCCCCCATCGATTGTGCCGCGTCCTCGAGCACGCGCAGGCCGTGGCGGCGCGCGAGCGCGTACAGCCGCGTGCGATCCACGGGCAGCCCGGCCAGGTCGACTGGCACCAGCAGGCGGGTGCGGGGCGTGATGGCCGCCTCGATGGCGCCAAGGTCGATGTTGCGCGTCGCGGGATCCACGTCGACGAACACCGGGAGCGCTCCGGCGCGCACGATGACGTTGGCGGTTGCGACCCAGGACAGCGGCGTCGTGATGACTTCATCGCCCGGTTCGACTCCGGCGAGCGCCAGCCCGATCTCGAGTGCCCCGGTCGCGGAACTCATCGCCCGTACCGGGCGGCCGCCGAACAGCCTGGACAGGCGTGCCTCGAACTCGCGCACCTGCGGTCCGCTCGTGATCCAGCCCGAACGCAGCACATCGACGACGCCGGCGATGGTCTGCTCATCGATCGTCGGGCGCGTGAAGGGCAGGTACTCGTCGTTCAACTGCGCGCCACCAGCCAGACGCCGGCGATGATCACGCCGATGCCGGCGATCCGGGCGGGACTCAAGGCTTCCGCGAACAGCAGCCACGCCGCGATCGCGTTCACGACGTAGCCGATGGAGAGCATCGGATAGGCGATGCTGACTTCGACGCGGGAGAGCGCGAGGATCCAGACCACGACGCTGACGGCGTAGCAGAGCAGGCCGGCGAGGATCGGCGGATTGAACGCAAGACGCTCGGCGATCGTCCAGGCAGTGTCCAGATTGAACGAGAGCCCGGCGATGGAGCGTGCGCCCGCCTTGAGCAGCAGCTGCGCCACGGCGTTGAGCAATACCCCCGTCAGGATCAGCGCCAGGTCCGCGCTTCTCATCATCTGACTACCGCGACCAAAGAGGGCGCAGTGTATATCACGCGCATCGGCAGACCCAATGCTTCGAGCTGCCGGTAGTCCTGCGGACGCAGGACCGCGAGTGCATCGTGCTGCGCGTGCCATTGCGCCGCGAACGCGGGAAGGTCGGCGAGCCAGCGCTGCGGCTCCTGCTGCAGGCCGAAATCGAGCTCGCCGCGCCATCCGACCAGAGTGCAGGTGCGCCGCCAGTAGAACGTCAGCGGCTGCCAGTAGTCGTTGACGCAGTAGATTGTCGTCGCCGGGCCGATCCACGGCGCGCCGCGCTGCTCGAGTCCCGCCAGCGCCTGGGAGCGCGGCAGCTGCGCGACGGCATACAGCGCCGGCGGCGCGAGCATGGCGATCCCGAGGCCGGCACAGAGCGTCGCGGTGACGCGTCGTCCGCGCTGCGCGAACCAGGCACCCGCGCTCGCGCCCGCCGCCAGAGCCAAGAAGCCGAGCGCGAACCCGAAGATCGTCGGCTCTGGTGCCTGCGCGGCGAGTGCCGCGGCGGCTGGCAGCCGCCACAGCACCAGCACCAGCGCGGCGATCGCAAGGCTCAGCACTGCAACCGTGGCGAAGTGGCCGGCCAGTCGTCGGGGTGGCAGTCCGATGAGCGCGCGCGCCGTGAGCAGCGCGAGCGCCGGGAACATCGGCAGGATGTAGGGCACGAGCTTCGACTGCGACAGACTGAAGAACACGAACACGACCAGCGCCCAGCTCAGCAGCATGGCGCTGGCGCGATCGCCATCCCGCGCCGCGCGCCAGCCCTGGCGCAGCGCCTGCGGCAGCAGCGTGGTCCAGGGCAGGAAGCCGGCCACGAGTACTGGTACGAAGAACCACGGCGGCTGGTAGCGCTCATGGACGCGGGTCAGGTAGCGCTCAACGTGTTCGTGGATGAAGAAGAAATGTGCGAATTCCGGGTTGCGGCGCGATACCAGCACGAACCATGGCGCTGCGATGACGGCCAGCGCCAGCAGCGACCACCACGGCTGCGCCCGCCACGGCAGGCGCCAGTCGCGCGTGCATAGCAGGTACAGAGCGCCGGCTGCGGCCGGGATCACCAGGCCGACCAGGCCCTTGGACAACACCGCCAGCGCGATGCCGAGTCCGAGCAGCATCGGGGCGCGGGAACGCGCCGGCGCCGCACCCGGTGTGCGGTGCACGAGCAGCACGAGCGCACAGAGCGCGAGCTGCAGCATGCTGCTGAGGCCCATGTCGAGCGTCGCGAAACGGGCCAGCGCGAAATACATCAGTGCGCCGCCCTGGATGATCGCTGCCAGCCAGGCGGTGCGCCGGTCATGGAGCCGGCGCGCCAGCGCATAAGTCAGGAACAGTCCGAGCAGCCCCGTCAGGCACGGCCACAGGCGCACGGTCCAGGCCGCAGGTCCGAAGGCGCTCTGTGCCACCGCGCCGGCCCAGTACTGCAGTGGCGGCTTCTCGAAGTACTTGATGCCGTCAAGCCGCGGAGTGACCCAGTCTCCGGTCGCGACCATCTCGCGCGGAATCTCGCCGTAGCGGCCCTCGTCTGGCTCGAACAGGCGCGGAGCGTCCAACGGACCGATCCAGGCCGCCGCCAGCAGCGCCAGCAGCAGCAGCGTGCGACCTGCCTGCGGGACGGACTTGGGCTCGATCATGGCCTCCAGGACCGGGGTGACACGGACCGCGCACTCTAGCAATTTACGATCCCGGCGCGCGCTCCCTGCGCGCGCGCGAGTGGAATTGACGCCGGGGAGGCTCCGGGGCGATGCTGGCCGCATGCCCACTGCAGTGCGTGCCGAGCGCCGGCGGAGACTCCTTTGACTGGCCTTCCGGCCGCCGAACAGAGCCGCTACAGCCGGCATCTCTCGCTCGCCGAAGTCGGCCTCGCGGGGCAACAGCGGCTGCGCGCTTCGCGGGTGCTGGTCGTCGGCACCGGCGGCCTCGGCTCTCCGGTCGCCCTGTACCTCGCGGCCGCTGGGGTCGGTGTCATCGGACTGGTCGACTGCGACCGGGTCGAATTGTCCAATCTGCAGCGCCAGGTGCTGTTCGACGCGGCCAGCGTCGGCGAGCGGAAGACGCACGTCGCCCGGGCTCGCCTGCTGGCACTGAATCCCGCGCTCGAGGTGCGCGCCCACCAGGTCGAGCTGTGCGCAGCCAACGTGCGCGGCATATTCGAGCAGTACGAGCTCGTGGTCGATGGCAGCGATCGTGCCTCGACGCGCTACCTCGTCAATGATGCGTGCGTGCTGTACGGGAAGCCGTTGGTGAGCGCGGCGATCCATCGCTTCGAAGGCCAGGCGATGAGCTACGCGCCGGGGCGCGGTCCCTGCTATCGCTGCCTGTTTCCGCAGAGCGCCGACGGGCTGCTGCCGAGTTGCGCGGACGTCGGCGTGCTCGGCGTCCTGCCCGGCGTGCTGGGCAGCCTGCAGGCCACCGAGGTGATCAAGCTGCTGCTCGGGATCGGTGAGCCACTGCTCGGCCGGCTGCTGACCTACGATGCGCTCGCCATGCGGTTCAATGAATTCCGCTTCCAGCGCAGGAGCGACTGCGCGGTCTGCGGCGATCAGCCGAGCATCCTGGCTCCGGTCGATCCGCCGGGCTTCTGCTCGGTGCAGGAGCTCGCGGACGTGCCGGAGTTCACGCCCGACGAACTCGCGGCGGCAATGAGCGTGGCCGGCGCGAACATCAGGCTCGTGGATGTACGCGAGCCGGAGGAATTCGACAGCGGCCACCTGCGCTCCGCGATCAACCTTCCGCTCGGCGCGCTCGAGCACGACACGGGCCGCATCCCGCGGGGCGCTACCGTCGTGTTCGTCTGTCGCAGCGGGGCGCGCAGCCGCCGGGCCTGCGCGTTGGCGCGGCGCGCCGGCATCTTGGATGCGCGACAGCTCGCGGGCGGACTGCTTGCCTGGCGAGAGTCCCAGGAGCCTTCACTGGCGCTGTAGCACCGCGACGGTCACACCGGTGATCACGAGCAGCGCACCATACAGATCGGCCAACGCCAGCGGCTGACCCAGGCACATCGAGACGATCGCCGCCGACACCGGCACGAGATTCATGAACAGGATCGCGCGCGCGGCGCCGAGCCGCACGACGCCCGCGTTCCACCAGCTCAATGCGAGCACGGTCCCGATCACGGCCATGTACGCCAGCGCGACGGCGAGTGCGGGGCTCGGAATGCGCACCGCGCCGACGCCGCCCTGCAGCGCGAACGCTGCGAGGCCCGCGGCGCCGGCGAGACTGCTGGCCGCAGTGGCCTGCAGCGGGCTCAAGTTCCGGACCCAGTGCTCCGGGATCAGCGTGTAGAGCGCCCAGGCGCACACCGCTAGCATCATCAGCAGATCCCCGCGCGCGAAATGCAGCGTGGCGAGCGCATGCCATGAGCCGCCGCTGGCGATGCATGCCACGCCCGCGACCCCGCAGCCAAGCCCGAGCCACTGCCGGGGGGCGATCGGCGAGCGCCGGAGGGCAGCGCTGAGGACGGTAGTGAGCGCGGGTGCGAGCGCCATGATCAGCGCGCTGTTGAGCGCCGTGGTCGATTTCAGTCCGTAGAACAGCGCGAGGTTGAACGCGAACACGCCGGTCGCGGCCATGCCGAGCAGCGGCAGCGCGTTGCGCCGGAGCCCCTGCAGCGACCATCCTTCGCGCCGCTGCACGATCGGCAGCAGCAGCAGCCCGGCTATACCATAGCGCCACGCCCCCACCGCCGAGGGCGGCATAGAGCGGACGACATAGGCGCCCAGCGGATACAGGGATCCCCAGATCGCAGCGGTCAGCGTCAGCCGCACATAGCTCAAGCCGCGGGACATGTGCGCCGCAGGTCATCGGCGAGGCCCTCGATCTGCTCTTCGGTCGTGGCCCAGGAGCACATCAGACGGTATCCCGCCGCGCCCATCAGGTGAAAGTGCCAACCAAGGTTCGCGACCGCCTGCGCATGGGCGGGCGCGAGTTCGATGAACACGGCATTGGCTTCGGGCGGTCGGCACAGGCGCACCCCCGGCACATGCGCGAGCGCACCGGCCAGGCGACGCGCCATCGCGTTGGCATGTGCAGCCGCGCGCAGCCAGGCGCCGTCCTCGAGCACACCCACCCACTGGCACGACTGGAATCGCATCTTGGACGCGAGCTGGCCGGCCTGCTTGACGCGGTACTCGAAGTCCCGCGCGATTCCGGCATCGAAGAACACCACGGCCTCGGTGGTGTTCAACCCATTCTTGGTGCCGCCGAGACTCAGGACGTCGAC
Source organism: uncultured Steroidobacteraceae bacterium (assembly GCA_964528845.1). Classification (GTDB taxonomy): domain Bacteria; phylum Pseudomonadota; class Gammaproteobacteria; order Steroidobacterales; family Steroidobacteraceae; genus FEN-1191. The sequence goes on from CAZGVE010000044.1 coordinate 18,401, forward strand.
GCCGGCACGCCAGCTCAAGTCGGCCGCACTGATCTCCTGCCCGGCCAGCGCCGCGAGCGCGTTGGCGAAGCGCGCGCCGTCCATGTGGACCGCGAGACCTTGTGCGCGCGCGAATGCGCTCAAGGCACGGATCTCATGTGGCCGGTAGACCGTGCCCCACTCGGTGGTCTGGCTCAATGAGACCGCCCGCGGCGGCGGGAAGTGCAGGTCGCGGCGCTGGCCGATGGCCGCCATGATGCCTGCCGGGTCGAGCTTGCCATGCGCGCCGGGCGCCAGCAGCAGCTTCGCGCCGTGGCTGAAGAATTCCGGTGCACCGCATTCATCGGTGTGCAGATGCGAGCTCTCGTGGCAGACGATGCTCTGATAGCTGCGGCACAGCGCGGCAAGTGCGAGCGCGTTCGCGGCGGTGCCATTGAACACGAAGTAGACCTGCGCCTCCTCGTGCTCGAACCACGCACGCAGCAGCTCGCAGGCTCGCGCGGTCCACGAATCGGCGCCGTAGCTCGGCTCGCTGCCGTGGTTCGCGGCGGCCAGCGCCGCCCAGGCCTCGGGGCAGATCCCCGCGGTGTTGTCGCTGGCGAACTGCCAGCCCGGCTCCAGGCTCACCATGGCAGAGCGTCCAGGTCGACATTGCCTCCGGTCAGGACAATGCCGACGCGGCGGCCGCGCAGCGCGAGCGACGGATCGGCGAGGGCCGCGTAGGGGACCGCGGAAGACGGTTCGATTACGAGCCGCAGCTGCTGCCACAGCTCACGCGTCGCGCGCACGATCGCGTCCTCACTGACGGTCACGATGGCATCAACATGTGCGCGCATCAGCGCAAAGGTGCGAGCACTGAGCGCTCCGCGCAGGCCGTCCGCGATGGTCGCCGGCGTTCTCGGCGCCTGCAGGGTACCCGCCTGGAATGACCGCCACGCGTCGTCCGCCCCGGCAGGCTCGGCGGCAACGACACGCAATCCGGGCCGCAACGCCTTGACCGCCACCCCTATACCGCTCGCGAGGCCGCCGCCGCCCACCGGGCAGAGCACGCAGTCCAGGTCGGGAACCTGTTCGAGCAGTTCCAGCGCCACCGTGCCCTGCCCGGCGATGACAAGCGGATCGTCGTAGGGGTGGATGAAGGCCGCACCGGTCTCGGCGATGATTCGTGCCACCGCCGCCTCGCGCGCCGCGAGTGTCGGGGCGCACGTCAGGATCTCGCCTCCAAGGCTGCGCACGTTTGCCAGCTTGGCCGCGGAAGCGTTCTCCGGCATGACGACACGGGCGCGCACGCCTCGTAAACGAGCGGCCTGTGCCACAGCGGCGCCATGGTTACCCGAAGAGTGGGTCACCACGCCGGCGTTCAGAGCCGAAGCCGGCAACGCAAAGATCGCGCTGGTCGCCCCGCGGATCTTGAATGCGCCGATCTGCTGCAGGTTCTCGCACTTGAACCAGATCCGCGCACCGCTGGCCGCATTCAGGGCCTCGCTCTCGATCACCGGCGTGCGCTGCACATACGCGGCGATGCGCTGGTGCGCAGCGCGGATGCTCTCGAGCGTGACTTCTGCAGACGGCATCGTGGTCGCTCGCGCTCAGTCGGACTGCACGACCGGTTCGAGACCGGCGGCGCGGACCGCGGCAACGATGCTCGCGGCGTGCTGCGCGTCGCGGCCCTCGAAGCTCAACTCGAGTGCGGCGGATTTGGCAGGCAGAGTCGGGGACAGCCGGCGGTGCGAAACGTCGAGGATATTGCCGCCCAGCGCGGCGACCACCTGGGTCACGCGCGCGAGCGCACCGGGCTGGTCGGCGATCGGGATACGCAGCGTGACGATGCGCTGCTCGCGCACCAGCTCGCGCATGATCACGCTCGCCAGCAGCCGCGGATCGATGTTGCCGCCGGTCAGCACCAGTCCGATCGTGCGGCCGCGGTAGCGCTCGGGGCTCGCGAGCAGCGCTGCCAGTGCCGCGGCCCCGGCGCCTTCGGTGACGGTCTTCTCGACGTTGAGCAGCAGCGCGATCGCCCGCTCCAGATCGCTCTCGGACACGAGCTGGATGTCCTCGACCAGCGCCCGGACCACTTCGCGGGTGAGCCTGCCTGCCGTCTTGACCGCGATACCCTCGGCGATCGTGCCGCCCCGACAGACCGGTTCATCGCCGCGCAGCGCCGCCGGCATCGACGGATAGCTCTCGCTCTGCACGCCGATGATGCGAATCCCCGGAGCCAGGGCGCTGGCGGCGACGGCCATGCCGGCGATCAGCCCACCGCCGCCGACCGGCACCAGCAGCACTTCCAGATCGGGCGCGGCAGCCAGCATTTCCAGCGCCACCGTCCCCTGCCCGGCGATGACCGCCGGATCGTCGTACGGCGGCACGAAACACAGTTCACGCGCCGCGATGATCTGCTGCGCGCGCTCGGCGGCCTCCGCCAGCGTCTCCCCGTGCAGCACCACCTCCGCGCCATGCGAGCGCGTCTGTTCGATCTTCACGAACGGGGTATTGGACGGCATCACGATCGTCGCCGGAATCCCGAGCCGGTGGGCGTGGTATGCCAGGGCCTGGCCATGGTTTCCGGCCGACATCGTGCACACCCCCCGCGCGCGCTCGCGAGCGTCGAGCAGCAGCAGGCGGTTGAGCGCGCCGCGCTCCTTGAATGAGGCGGTGAACTGCAGGTTCTCGAATTTCAGGTAGAGCCGCACACCGAACAGCTCCGAGAGCGTGCGCGCATGCAGGCACGGCGTCAGGGCGACATGATCCGCGATGCGATCGGCCGCCGCGCGTACGTCATCCACGCTGACCGGCAAACTCATGCGCGCCACACCTGCATCGGAGTACACTGTGAAGGCACTGATTGTCCAGCAAGCGCACGCGTTTCGCCAATGCTGCGACTACCGGAACAGGAGAGTCTCTTTGGCCATACCGAACTATCGACAGCAGAAGAAGCAGCGCGAACAGGCGAAGAAGAAGAAGAAGGACGAGAAGCTGCTGCGCAAGGGCAAGGCCCCAGTCCCCAACGAACCGGAGCAACCCAAATGAGCAAAGGCATGGAGCAGAAGAAGGAAGCCAAGAAGAAGCCCGCCAAGTCCCTCGAGGAAAAGCGGGCGGCCAAGAAGGCGAAAAAGGCAGGTCGCGGCTTCATGCAGCACGGCTGATCGCCGCGCTGGCTAGAGCTCCCTGACCCAGACCCCGACCGCGAGCTCGGCTCCCGGCGGTCCGAAATACGAACCGGTGACCGGGGAGACGGCGTCGGGTCGGCGAGCCACGGCCACCGCGATGTGACGGCTGCCGGTGATCTCCCCGACGGTCGGATCGAAGCCCTTCCATCCCGCGCCGGGCAGATACACCTCGGCCCAGGCATGACTCGCCCCGCTGCTGCCATCGCTCGCGGGCGCATCCAGGTAGCCGCTGACGAAACGCGCGGCGAGCCCCCAGAACCGAACCGCCTCGAGAAACAGGGTCGCAAAGTCGCGGCAGGAGCCGATGCCGCGCGCCAGCGTGTCTGCGGAGCTCTGCACTCCAGGCTGATCGCGGGCCTCGTAGGTGAAGGACTGCTGGATCGCGCGGCATAGTCGGGCCAGCAGCGCGAAGGTCTCGATGTGCTCGTCGGGCTTCCACAGCTGCGCGAGCCAGGCTTCGAGCACGGAGCGGTCCTCAAGGCCATCAGCCTGAAGGTAAGGCTGCATCGCCGCGCCGGTTTCCGCGTCATAGCGGAACGGATAGAACACCGCCGACTCATCGACCAGGAAATCGAGCGGCGCCTGGTCGTAGTGCTCGACCATCAGCTGACTGGCGATCTCGAGCCGCATCGACGGTGTATCGAAGCTCGCGATCGCCACCGCGTTGTCGAACGCGTCGCGGTGCCAGCGGATGTGCGACGGCGGCCAGGTTTCCAACCGCGCCTCGAGGATCCGCAGATCGTGTCCCTCGCGCGGGCGCAGCAGCAGGCGGTGTGGTCCGAGCCTGACGGGCCCCACGAAACTGTAGGTGGTGCGGTGAATGATTTCGAGGCGTCGCATCGGGTTCAGCTGCTACGGATCGGCGAGCCGGGAATTCCAAAGCTGTACCAGCGGCGTGACGTTATCGTCGTGCTCGAAGGCGAGCACGCTGAGCGCACCGGCATCCAGCGCCAGATGGCGCGCCAGCGGCAGTGGTGCATCGAGCCAGCGCACGGCGAACGCGCGCAGGAAATGGCCATGGGAAAAAAGCGCGATGCGGCCGCCGGCACGTCGGAGCACGTCGCGGAGCCGGTCGACGCGCGCCTGGAGCTGTCCGACGGATTCACCTTCCGGGCACCCGTCCTGAAACACGTCCCAGCGGGGCCGCTCGAGCTGGATCTGCGCGCGGGTCAGTCCTTCATAGGATCCGTAGTCCCATTCACCCAAATCGGGTACCACCCGCGCGACCGCGCCGAGGCCCGCCAGCTCGCAGGTGCGCCGCGCGCGCTGCAGCGGGCTGGTGAGAACCTGGGAGAACTCCAGTCCCCGGAGCTGCACCCCGGCGCGCCGTGCCTGAATCTCGCCCGTGGGCGTCAGGGGAAGGTCGGTGCGTCCGGTGTGCCGTCCCAGCAGCGACCACACGGTCTCGCCGTGGCGGATCAGGTAGATCTCGGCTGCCACGAGGACGGGTCCCATTGCCAGTTGCGGATCTCGGGCATGTCTTCGCCGTGCTCATTGATGTACAGGCGGTGCTCGATGAGCTTGCGCTGCAACTCCTGCTTCAGGTACACGCCGGGCTCGCCGGCCTGAGGCAGGCGGTCGATCGCGTCCATCACCAGATGGAAGCGGTCCAGGTCGTTGAGCACGGTCATGTCGAACGGCGTCGTGATCGTCCCTTCTTCTTTGTAGCCACGGACGTGAAAGTTGTCATGGTTCCGCCGCCGGTAGGTCAAGCGGTGTATCAGCCACGGGTAGGCATGGAACGCGAAGATCACCGGCTTGTCGAGCGTGAACAGCTGGTCGAATTCCTGGTCACCAAGCCCGTGAGGGTGCTCGGTATGCGGCTGCAGCCGCATCAGGTCGACGACGTTGACCACCCGGATCCGCAGTTGCGGCAGTCGTGCACGCATGATCGAGACGGCCGCGAGCGTCTCGAGCGTCGGCACGTCGCCGCAGCAGGCCATCACGACGTCGGGCGCCTGCTGCAGGTCGTTGCTGGCCCACTCCCAGATGCCGATGCCGGCGGTGCAGTGCTCGACCGCGGCCTGCATCGTGAGCCATTGCGGCGCCGGGTGCTTGCCTGCGACCACGACGTTCACATAGTGCCGGCTGCGAAGGCAGTGATCCATCACGGACAACAGGCAGTTGGCATCGGGCGGCAGGTACACGCGCACCACCGAGGCCTTCTTGTTGACCACATGGTCGATGAAACCGGGATCCTGGTGCGTGAATCCGTTGTGGTCCTGGCGCCAGACGTGCGAGGCCAGCAGGTAGTTCAGCGAGGCGA
>CAZGVE010000045.1:0-22480 GCA_964528845.1 uncultured Steroidobacteraceae bacterium
AGGTAGGGATGCACCATGTCGCCCTGGATCGGCCCCGGGCGCACGATCGCGACCTGGATCACGAGGTCGTAGAAGTTGCGCGGCTGCAGGCGCGGCAGCATGCTCATCTGCGCGCGTGATTCGATCTGGAACACGCCGATGGTCTCGGCCCGGCGGATCATCGCGAAGGTTGCCGCGTCCTGCGGCGGGATGTCCTGCACGCGCAGCCTCCTGCCGCTGTAGCCGCGGATCAGGTCGAGGCAGCGGTGCAGCGCGGTGAGCATCCCGAGCGCGAGTACGTCGACCTTGAGCAGTCCTAAGGATTCCAGATCGTCCTTGTCCCACTGGATGACGGTGCGCTCGCTCATCGCAGCGTTCTCTACCGGAACCAGCTCGCTCAAGGCGGCACCCGAGATCACGAATCCGCCGACGTGCTGCGAGAGGTGGCGCGGGAAGCCGATCAGATCGCGCACCAGGCGCACCAGCCGCTGCAGCCGCGCCTGCTCCCACTGCAGCGCCTCGCGCGCGAAGGACTGCTGGATCTCGCCCGGCTGGTCCCACCAGACGTGCAGCCGCGTGAGCCGGTGGATCTGCGGATCCGGAATGCCGAATGCCCGGGCGACGTCGCGGATCGCGCTGCGCGTGCGGTAGCAGATCACCGTGGCTGCGAGCGCGGCGCGCTCACGGCCGTACTTGCGGTAGATGTACTGGATGACCTCCTCGCGCCGCTCATGCTCGAAATCCACGTCGATGTCCGGCGGTTCATTGCGCTCGCGGCTGATGAAACGCTCGAACAGCAGCTGGGTGCGCGCCGGATCGATCTCGGTGATGCCCAGGGCATAGCAGACCGCGGAATTGGCGGCCGAACCACGGCCCTGGCACAGGATGCCTTCCCGGCGCGCGAACTCGACCAGATCGTGCACTGTCAGGAAGAAGTGCTCGTAGCGCAGCTCGCTGATCAGCGCGAGTTCCCGCTCCACCAGCGCGCTCACCGCGCTCGGTGTCCCGCCGGGCCAGCGGCGCGCGAGGCCCGCCTCGGTCAACGCCCGCAGCTGGGCGTCGGCCGTGCGTCCCTCCGGCACGATCTCCGGCGGATACTCGTAGTGCAGCTGCGCGAGCGAGAACGTACAGCGCTCCGCGATCGCGAGGCTCTCCTCGAGCAGCGCACGCGGGTAGATCGAGCGCAGTTCCGCGAGCGTGCGCAGGCGGCGCTCGGCGTTCGGATACAGGCGCGTGCCCGCCGCATCGATGGTGCAGCCGTGGCGTATCGCGGTGAGCACGTCCTGCAGCGCACGGCGGCCGCGCGTGTGCATGTGTACATCGCCGGCGGCCACTACGGGCAGGCCGCTATGCCGGCCGAGCGCACACAGCTGCGCGAGCCGGGCCGCATCATCGGGGCCGCGGTGCAGCCCGATGGCGATCCAGGCGCGCGTGGGAAAGCACGCGCGCAGCCAGGCGGCCTGGCGGGTGAGCTCCGCCTCGTCGGCGGCGATTCCCGGCGCGGGTATCCACAGCGCCAGGCAGTCGCCAAGGCCGTCCTCGAAATCTGCCCGGCGCAGCCGGTACGTCCCTTTCGGCGAGCGCCGCCGTCCGAGCGTGATCAGCCGGCAGAGCTGCGCGTAGGCCGGCTGCGAGGGCGCGAGCAGCACCAGCTTGAGAGCGCCGGTGATGGAGAACTCGGCACCGATGATCAGCCGGAGCCGGCCTCCGGGGGCCTCGGGGAGCGCGCGCGCGGCCTCGTGCGCCCGCACCGCGCCTGCGAGCGAGCACTCATCGGTCAGCGCGAGCGCGCGATAGCCGAGCGCCTGCGCACGCGTGACCAGCTCCGCGGGGTGCGAAGCTCCGCGCAGGAAGCTGAAGTTGCTTAAGCTGTGCAGCTCGGCGTAGCCCGGCGCGTGCATCTTAAGGCTCATGCCCACAGGCCGTGCAGATACCACGCCCCGGCGCGCAGATCCCGGAACACCCAGAGCCGTGCGCCTTCCGGCGTGCGCGCGACATAGTAATCGCGTGCGGCATCGGCGCCGTCCCACCAGCCGCTCTCGATGCGCTCGGGCCCCGCGAGCAGCTTAGCTGGCACCCCGATCGGCTGCGGTTCGGGCAGCAGGTAGCAGGGCCGTGCGTCGCCGCCCGCCTGCTGCGGCGTACCCGTCACGGCAGGCGCGGGCTCGACGTAGCACCAGCCGTGCTCCGGCCGGTAATCGGCGCAGGTACGCAGGCCGCGCACGTTCATGGTCCCGAGCCGTGCCTGCAGCCGATCGAGCAGCAGCTGCAGCTGCGCCAGGCGCTGGGCATCGCTGCCGAACAGGTCCGTCTGCACGATCGCAGGGGCCGTGAATTCGAGGGCCTGCAGCCGCAGCGCCCGCACGGGTGCGGGCAGCTCGAGCACCGCGAGGCGCTCGCGCACCAGCGCCAGCAGTTCGCGTGCCTCGCGTCCCGGCGCGGACAGGCCGATCGCGAGGCTGCTGGCGGCGCCGCGCTCGTGCTCGAGTTCGAGCGTGAAGCGCTGCACCGCGCAGTCGCGGGCTCGCAGATAGCCCTGGAATTCCAGCAGCAGCCGCTGCAGCGGGAACAGCAGTGCGCCTGCTGAGGCGATCGGCGCTTCGAATTCATAGCGTACGCCATAGGTGTCGGGCAGGCGCCAGGCTGGCCGCGGATCGTCCGCACGGCAGCACAACCGGCGCAGATACCGCGTGGCCTCCGGCCCGAAACGGCGCGCCAGTGCCGCATCGGGCAGCGCCAGCACCTGTCCGATGCATGTCAGCCCGGCGGACTGCAGCGCCGAGTGCGTTGCCTCGGGCAGTTCCAGTAGCGAGAGGGGCAGCGGATCGAGTCGCGGCCGCAGTTGCGAGCGCGTGAGCACGTGGCGCGGCGGCGGTGCGCGGGTGAGCAGTGCCGCGGCGGTGGGTGAGGGCGCCAGCGCGCAGCAGTACGCACAGCCGAGTTGGGCCAGCCCGTGCTCGATCCTGCCGAGCAGTGCCGCACGGCCACCGAACAGGCTGCGGCTGGCATCGAATTCCAGCCACAGCAGCTCCGGCACGTTGAAGCTGACGTGGCTGCTCCACTGATAGGCCCATGCCGCCAGGCGCTCGAGCGCGGCGTGCGCGGCGGAGGACTCAGGGGCGAGCCGCGGCAGGCGTATGCAGAGCCAGAGCATCATGGATCCCATCGACAGCATCAGCGTCGACGGCGACAACCCCGGCAGGCTGCGGCCGGTTCGAGGTCAGCGACAGCCGCAACTGCATGCCGGCCCGGCCACCGCGCACCTTCTGGATTTCCACCGCCAGGCCATCGACCAGCGGCGAGAGGCGCAGTCGCAATGCTGCCGGGGAGAGTTCGCGGGCCGCCTGCGGCGGGCGGTACAGGATGCCGAGGCTGCCTCCCGCCTCGGCGGCGAGCTGCAGCCGACGCACGTTCCGGTCGGTGATCGTGGCCGGCCAGCCGAGCACCGCGCCGAACAGCGGACAGCGCAGCGTCTGCTCCGCCGCCCAGAGCGACTCCTTCGGATCGCGGGTGCGGATCAGCAGTACGCGCTCTAGTGGCAGCCCGGCCCCGGCCAGTGCCGGGGCGTACGGCAGCAGCGGCGGCGCAATCCATGCGATGTATCGACCGGCGTGCGCGAATGCGACGAGGGCCGGAGCCACCAGGCGCAGCTCACCGATGCCCGCAAGCTCCGGCATCAGTTCCGCGATCGCTCCGGTCGGCCAGCCCCCGCCGGGCAGCTGTGCATCGAGCGCAGCAAAGCCCGTAGGCTGCACCGGCCTGGCATCGCCGCGCCATGCACCGCGCTGGCAGAGCTGCGCGAGCTGTTCGCGTGTCGTGCAGTGCACCATGCACTAGGGCCGGCGCGGCAATCCGGCATGCGTGTGTGTAACACAGATACTGTACATATAAACAGTATACTAGCGTCACTGATCGAACGGGAACAGAGAACCGCTCCGCCGCGGCCTGAAGACCACGACCGTGGAGGGCAATGGAGGTCAGTCAGACCAGCTGCTTCATGATCTGCGTATACGTTCCGGCCCCTTCCTGTACCGCTTCCTCCGCGGTGACCGCCCCAGGCGCGGCCACGAACGGACAGCCGGCGAACCAGCGCGGGATCTCCTGGCGCGGCATCGGCCGGCCATACAGATACCCCTGGAAGATGCTGGCCCCGAGCCCCGTGAGCTGCCGGCGCTCATCCTCGGTTTCGACCCCCTCGACGACGACTTCCATGCCGAAGCTGCGGCCGATGGACAGCGCGGCTGAAATGATCGTCTCGCCGCCCTGACCGAGCGTCGCGACGAAGGAGCGGTCCAGCTTGATCGTATCGGCCGCGAAGCGCTGCAGGTAGGCCAGAGAGGAGTAACCGGTGCCGAAGTCATCGATCGCCACCGATATGCCGCGCTGGCGCAATGCGGTCACGCGCTCGAGTGCCCGGTCGGCATCGCGCGAGAACACCGACTCGGTCAGCTCGATCGCCAGTTCCCGCGGGTCGAGCGAGCCGGCGCGCAGCGCCGCGTCCAGATGCGAGAGGAACTCGTCGTGCAGCAGTTGCTGCATCGACACATTGACGGCCACGCGGGCGCAGTACTTGCCGACCAGCGAGCGTCCTTCGCGACAGACCTGTCGCAGGATCCACAGTCCCAGCCGCGGCATGTCGCCGCTCTCTTCTGCGAGCTGGATGAACTTCGCCGGCGGCACCAGGCCGAGCGTCGGATGCTGCCAGCGTGCCAGCGCCTCGAGCGTGCGTACCGAGCCGGCGGTCAGGTCGATGATGGGCTGGAAGTGCAGGTGCAGCGCGTCGGCCTCGATGGCCTCGCGCAGCGCGACCAGCAACTGGTAGCGGTACTCGACGCGCTGTGCCCAGTCCGATCGGAACAGGCAGGCCACGCCCCCGCCCTTGAGGCGCGCCTGGCGCAGCGCGATGTCGGCGAACTTCATCGCGGTGGCAGCATCCGTCGCATGCACCGGAATCCCCGCAATGCCGATACAGGCGCGGATGCGCTGCGCCGTTGCAGCGAGCGCGATCGGCACGGCGAGCTGTGCGATCAACGCCTCGGCGGTCTTGCTGACCACCGCCTCGTCTACGAAATCGGTCGGCAGCACGAGCGCGAACTCATCATCGCCCCAGCGGGCGATGCCGCGCGCGGCCGGACAGAGCTCGCGCAGGCGGCGCGCCGTGACCTGCAGCACCTGGTCGCCGGCGGCATGGCCCTGCACGGTGTTGATGTCGTGCAGGTTCTCGAGATGGATCAGCAGCACCGCGCAGGTACGGCCCTCATCGAGGTTGTCGAGCTCGCCGCAGATGCCTTGCAGGATCTCGTTGAAGCGCGTACGGCTCGCGAGCCCGGTCACCGCGTCCTGGCTGGTGATCTGCGCCTTGAGCGCGCGGCGCAGGCCCGTGTGCTCGCTGCGCTCACGTCGATGGAACTCGATCGCGGCATCGATCGCGGAGTACAGTTCGCGTGTCGGGCACGGCTTGGTCAGGAAGCGCAGCACCTGGGCCTCGTTGAAGGCCGTGATCGCGGAATTCAGGTCGGTGTGGCCGGTGAGCAGGATGCGTCCGGCATTCGGCGCGACCTGGCGCGCCCGGGTCAGGAACGTCGCGCCATCCCGGGTACGCAGGCCGAGGTCCGCGATGACCGCGGCAATGTCGGCATCGCTGCGCAACAGATCGAGTCCGTCGTTCGCGTTCCCGGCCACCAGCACCTCGTAGCGCCCCCGCAGCTGTAGCTGCAGGCTCTCGAGCAGGCGCGCATCGGTATCGACGCACAACACTTTGCCTGGAACGGAGTCGACCATGGTGGCTGGCTCGCCTCGATCCTACGCCGCCGGGTCCTGCGCCAGGCCGGACTCAGGCTCGGGATTGAGCATCCAGGATTTCAGGCACTGTGCGATCTCCGGGCGCTCGACGAACTCCGGATCGAGGCGGTCCATCAGGTTGCCGGGGTTCTCCGGATTGATCCGCGTGACCGCGTCGGCGACGTGGACCGCGAGCAGCACTTCGGTCTGCCGGTGCGCGACGCGGCTCGGACGGTGGTGGTAGGCGACGGCCTCGATCAGCTCGATCGGCAGGCCCCACAGTCCCAGCAGGTAGGCACCGACCTCCGGATGTGCTGCACCGAAGATCTCCGGTTCGATTTCGTACCACGGCTGGGCGCGCGACTGGGCGAGCGCGATCATCTGCTGGAACTGCTCCGGGGAGCCGAGCGCGAGCACCGCCTCGCCGATATCCAGCAGCAGCGCAGCGGTGAAGCCTTCCTGTGCGTAGCGCGATCCTTCGAGCAGCATGCGTGCGAACTGTGCGCGCCGCATCGAGCGCACCTGCAGATCCTTGAGCAGGCGGCTGGCAGCCGGCGCGGCTTCGAGCGCGCTGAACATGCACGCGGAGAGCGCGAGCGACTTGATCATCTCGAGTCCGACGAACGCCACCGCCGCGTGGATCGAGCTGATGGGCGAGCGGCGCCGGAACAGTGCGGAATTCACGATCTGCAGCGTCTTGACGCTCAGGGCCTGGTCCTGGCTCACGATCTCCGCGATGCGGTCGCTGTGTGCATTGGGCTCGGCGATCGCTTCTGACAGCGCCTTGAAGGTATCGGGCGTGGAGGGCAGTTGCTGCAGTCTTCCTACCAGTGCGCGGATCGCCGGCCGTCCGAGAATTTCACGCACTGCGCAGGTGCGTTCGACGACCTCGAACAGCGTGTCTGCATTGCCGGGCTTGTCCAGAAACTGGTGGGCGAACGGCACGGCGCGCAGGAACGCATCGCCCTCGAGCGAATCCGACAGGCACAAGCGCACCATGTTCGGATAGAGCTGTTGCGCGCGCGCAAGCAGCTCCGCCGCGTCGCTGCCGGGCATCGACAGGTCGCAGATCATCGCGTCGAACTCCGCGCCCTCGAGCAGAGCGTTCGCGGCGGCTGCGTCCGTCACGTGCTCCATGTGCCAGCGCGCACGCTGCGGAGCCAGCTGAGCGCGCACGGCATCGGGCAGCGCGGTGCCTGTCGCCACGAACAGGATGCGTTTCATGACCACAGGTCCTTCTCTGCAATCGGGTTCTGCATGCCTGGGGTATCGGCGGCGGCACGGCGGACTTGAGGGTCGGAGGAGACCCAAGTCCTCGCCCCGGCACGGAAAATGGCCAGAATGGGGTACGAGTCGCGTGGTACGCTAAAAGCGTGGACTGGATCAGGATTTGGAGTGTGATGGCGCGGTATTGTCGGGTCGAGAGCGTTTTTGCAGTGCTGGCGGCCCTGATTGCCATGGCGGCGTCCACCGCGGCACAGGCCACGAGCTATACGCTCCTGAGCCCCGACCAGCTCGTAGTCGGCGAGGACCGGACGGTCACGACGGTCTACGAAGATACCCTGTACGACCTCGCCCGAACCTACAGCCTGGGGTCCGAGGAACTCATCCGCGTCAATCCCGGTATCGACCCCTGGCTGCCCGGGGCCGGCAGGCAACTGCTGATCCCAAGCCGGCACATCCTGCCGCCGGGCCCCCACGTCGGCATCGTCGTGAACCTGCCGGAACACCGACTTTACTATTTCCCCAAGCCGCGCCGTGGGGCGCCGCAGTTGGTCATCTCCTATCCGGTCAGCATCGGCAAGATGGACTGGCGCACGCCGCTGGGGGTGACACACGTGATCTCCAAGGAGAAGGATCCGGTCTGGACACCGACCGCATCGGTACGCGCCGAGCACGCGGCCGACGGTGATCCCTTGCCGGCGCGGGTACCCCCGGGCCCGAATAATCCGCTCGGCGCGTTTGCGATGCGTCTCGCTGCAGGCAACGGCACCTACCTGATCCATGGCACCAACAACCCGATTGCAGTCGGCCTCGCGGTCACCCACGGCTGCATCCGGATGTATCCGGAGGATGTGGCCGCACTGTTCCCGCAGATTCCGGTCGGCACGCCGGTGCGGATCATCAACGAACCGGTCAAGGTGGCATGGGTGGACGGCGAGCTGCTGGTCGAGGCGCATCCGCCCGTGGACGCCCAGGGGCAGAGTTTCGAGCCCGACGTGGACCAGTTCGCCGATCTGCTGCGGACCGCGGTCGGTGACAGCACGGTCGCGATCCACTGGGACTACGCACGCGAAGTACTGCAGAAGGCGGACGGCGTGCTCGCCACGGTCGGGCTCGAGGCCGACCTTACGAACTGACGTGACGATCCTGACGCTGACCAGTGATTTTGGTCTGCACGACCCGTATGTCGGGATCATGAAGAGCCGCATCGTGCAGCGTGCGCCGCAGCTGCAGGTCATCGATCTGACCCATCAGCTCGAGCCTTTCGCGATTTCCGCGGCCGGCTACTGGCTCTACTGCGTGCAACCGCAGTTCCCGCCTGGCACGGTGCACCTGGCGGTCGTCGATCCCGGTGTCGGCGGCGAGCGCGCGGTCGTGGTACTCGAGGCCGGCGGCCAGTGCTTCGTCGCACCCGACAACGGGCTGCTCGGCCTGCTCGCACAGGCGTGGCCCGCGTCCGTTGCCTACCGCGTCGGATCGGCCGTCGGTGCACGCCTGGCGCTCCCCACGCTCAGCGCGACCTTCCACGGACGCGACCTGATGGCGCCGCTGGCCGCGGAGCTGGCCGCTGGTCGCATCACTCCGGCGGAGCTGGGACCCATCCACCGGCTTGGCAGCGGCGCGCTGCGTCCCGGTCAATTCCAGCCGGACGGGACGCTGCTGGGCGTCGTCGGCGTGATCGATCGCTACGGCAACCTGCTCACGACCATCGCGGCCAGCGCATTAGGTGAAATCGCGAACCCTCGAATCCAGTTCGGCGGGCAGTGCGTAAGGTTGGTACGGACCTATCTCGATGGCGCGCGCGACGAGCCCATCGCGCTGATCAACTCCGCGGGCATGCTCGAGCTGGCGGTGCGCGAGGGCAGTGCCGCGCGGAAGTTGAACGCACGGGCCGGTGATCCGGTCGTAGTCAATATGCCGGCTGGCTGACCCGCGGCGCTCGGCGTTGCTACGGGAAAGTTGAACGGGCGCGCAAATCAGCTATAGTTCGCTGCTTGATTGAGCCGCTTGTCATTTAAGTCATTGATTTTCTTATCATTGTTTGACGAAGTCTGGCGAAAATACCGATGTCTGAACGCGATAACGAAAGCTTCGATCTGGACGAGGAATTCATCGCCGAGTCAGAGGACAGCACTGACTACGACGGTCTGCTGGCGCGCGTGGACAAGCGCGTGCGTCAGCAGGGCAAGCGCGGCAAGGCCGCGTGGAGCCGCCTCGAGGAAGTGCTGGCGGACCGCAAACTCGAAAAAGATCTGCGCGAAGTCTTCGACGACGAAGACCTCTAGGCGCGGCCGCGCGCGGCGACCGCCGACGCGGTGCCTGTTTCGCTGCCTCAACCTCCGGGCCGTACGTGAGTAGTTCATGGCGTCAAGCGCGCAGCTTCCCTGGGTCGTGCTCAAGTTCGGTGGCACGAGCGTCTCCTCGCCAGGCAATTGGCACAACATCGCCGGGGTAGTGCGCGCGCGCCTCGCCGCCGGCACGCGCGTGCTGGTCGTGCACTCGGCGGTCAGCGGCATCACCGACCGGCTCGAAGCGCTGCTGCAGGCCGCGCTGCGCGGCGCACACGAACCGGTGCTCGATGCGATCGAGCAGCGGCACCAGCTGCTGGGGGCCGAGCTGGGCGTCGGTGTCAGCGAGCAGCTCGAACGCTATTTCGCGGAGCTGCGCCAGCTGGCCGCCGGCGTCGCGCTGACGGCGGAGATCAGCGACCGGACCCGCGCTCGTGTGCTCTCCGCAGGGGAGCTGATGGCAACCGAGCTCGGCGCACGCTACCTGCAGGCGGTCGGGATCGATGCGCACTGGTGGGACGTGCGCAGCGGGATGAAATCCGAGCAGCGCGCGGGGGCGACGTCGCGCGCCAACTACCTGTCCGCGACCTGCGACTTCGCGCCGGACGGCGCGCTGCAGGCGCAGCTCGCAGCACTGCCTGGCGTGATCGTCACGCAGGGATTCATCGCGAGCGACGGTGCCGGGGACACCGTGCTGCTGGGCCGCGGTGGCTCTGACACCTCGGCCGCCTACCTCGCGGCCAAGCTGCACGCGCTGCGGCTCGAGATCTGGACCGACGTGCCGGGCATGTTCAGCGCGAATCCCCGCTCTACGCCGCAGGCCCGCCATCTGCGCGCGCTGCACTACGACGAGGCGCAGGAGATCGCGAGCAGCGGCGCCAAGGTGCTGCATCCGCGCTGCATCCTGCCGGTCAAGTCGCTGCAGATACCGATCGCCGTCTATGCGACGCAGAGTCCGCACCTCGAGGGCACCCATATCGGCGCCGAAGTCGGCGACCGTGCCGCGCAGGTCAAGGCGGTGTGCATCAAGAAGGGCATCACGCTGGTCTCGCTCGACAGTCCCGGAATGTGGCACGAGGTGGGATTCCTGGCCGATGCGTTCCAGCTCTTCAAGCGTCACGGGTTGTCGGTGGACCTGGTCTCCACCTCCGAGACCAACGTGACGGTATCGCTCGATCCGGCCGCCAATACGCTCGATGCGCGCGTTCTCGAGGCGCTGCTGGCCGACCTGTCCCAGCTGTGCCGCGCGCAGATCCTCGGGCCCTGCGCGTCGGTGAGTCTGGTCGGGCGCAACATCCGCGCGATCCTGCAGCAGCTCGGGGAGGCCTTCGAGCTGTTCGCAGAGCAGCGCGTCTACCTGCTCAGCCAGGCGGCCAACGACCTCAATTTCAGCTTCGTGGTCGACGAGGAGCAGGGCGACCGCCTCGTCAACGATCTGCATGAGCGGCTGATCCGCCCGGTGCGCAGCGGCGCGGTGCTCGGACCGACCTGGGAGCAGCTGTTTGCGCCCGCGTCGGCCCCGACGGCGCTTCGGGAACCGTGGTGGCGCGCGCGACGCCCTGAGCTGCTGGCGCTGGCGCGGAGCCACGACTGTGCCTACGTGTACGACCCCTCGGTGATTCGAGCCGCCGCACGTGCGCTGCGCGGCCTGGGCGCCGTCGATCATGTGCTGTATGCGATGAAGGCCAACCCGCATCCGGCGATCCTGCAGCTGCTCGCGGCGGAAGGGTTGAGCTTCGAGTGCGTGTCACGCGGGGAGGTCGAGCACCTGCGCGCGCAGGTACCCGGCATTGCCGCCGAGCGCATACTGTTCACGCCCAATTTCGCGCCGCGCGAAGAGTACGCGTGGGCGCTCGCCGATGGCGTCCGGCTCACCATCGACAATGTCTACATTCTGCGCGAGTGGGGCGAGTCGTTTCGCGGCCGCAGCGTATTCCTGCGTGTCGATCCGGGCATCGGGCGCGGCCATCACCACCACGTGCGCACTGCCGGCACGCAGGCAAAATTCGGTGTGCCGCTGGACGAATTCGATACGGTGCTGGCGCTCGCGCACCAGCACGGTGTGCAGATCACCGGCTTACATGCGCACTCCGGCAGCGGGATCTTCGACGCCGCGAACTGGTCGGAGGTCGCGCGCGTGCTGCTGAAGCTCGCCGAGCGGCTGCCGCAGCTGCGTGTGATCGACGTCGGTGGCGGGCTCGGAGTGCCGGACGGGCACGGCCAACCCGGGCTCGACCTGCATCGGCTCGACGCAGTGCTGAAGGTGGCGCGCGAGGTGCGACCGGATGTGACGCTGTGGATCGAGCCCGGCCGCTACCTGGTGGCGGCCGCCGGCGCGCTGATTGCACGCGTGACGCAGCTGAAATCCAAGGACGAGGCACGCTACGTCGGGATAGCGACCGGCATGAACTCACTGATTCGTCCGGCCCTCTACGGCGCCTGGCACGAGATCGTGAACCTGACGCGCCTGGACGATCCTTCGACCGAGATCGCGCACGTGGTCGGTCCGATCTGCGAGAGCGCGGACTTCCTGGGCCACGACCGGCTGCTGCCGCCAACGCGCGAAGGCGACGTGCTGCTGATCGCCAACGCGGGTGCCTATGGCCATTCGATGAGCTCGCACTACAACCAGCGCGCGCCGGCGACGGAGATCATGCTGGGGTAGCAGGTCGGCCGGTGCGCCAGCGTACCGTACCGTCCGCACGTACTTGTGATACCGTGAAGTGTGGTGCGTCATCACGATGACGCAATGTTGCGGTGCATAAGAAAGTAAGGGAAGCTCCCGCTTGCCACGCTCAAGCATCGTCAAGAGCCCGCCCGAGCGCAATCACCTGCTGGCCGCGCTGCCGGCAGCCGAACACGAGCGCATATTTCCGCATCTGCAGTTCGTCGCGATGCCGCTCGGTACCGTGCTGTACGAATCCGGCGACGCGCTGCGTCACGTCTATTTTCCCACCGACGCGATCGTGTCGCTGCTGTACGTGATGCAGGACGGGGCGTCGGCTGAGATCTCGGTGGTCGGAAACGAGGGCCTCGTCGGCGTGTCGCTGTTCATGGGCGGGGAGACCACGCCCAGTCGCGCGATCGTGCAGAGTGCCGGCGGCGCGTATCGCCTGCTGGGACAGCGCCTGAAGGAAGAGTTCGCCCGTCATGGGAGCCTGCAGATCCTGCTGTTGCGATACACGCTGGCGCTGCTCACGCAGATGGCGCAGACCGCCGTGTGCAATCGCCATCACTCGGTGGACCAGCAGCTGTGCCGCTGGCTGCTGCTGTCATTGGACCGGCTGGAGGGCAACCAGCTCGCGATGACGCAGGAACTGATCGCCAACATGCTCGGCGTGCGCCGCGAAGGCGTCACCGACGCCGCCGGCAATCTGCAGCGGCTCGGCGTGATCCGCTATAGCCGCGGGCGAATCACGGTCCTGGACCGGCCCGGGCTCGAGCGGCTGTGCTGCGAATGCTATGCAGCAGTCAAACGGCAGACGGACCGCCTGCTGCCGCACTGAGGCTCCGGCGCGACTTCGCAGCCCGCTGGGTGCGATAGCGAACAGACTCCCGATGCATGCAGAAGCTAATAGTGGGCGGGAAGCTATCAAGTCCCCGGGAGAGCTGGCATGGATCTGCGACGTCGTACCACCCGGCATGGCGGCTGCGGGTCCCATGCCAGCCGATCCCATCGGGCGCAGCGCCATCCGGGATACCTGCTGACGCTCCTGATGGCAGCGACGGCAGGCGCGGGGGTTGCTGCAGCAGCATCGATGGACCTGCCGCCACTGGTGCAGCCGGCCGGCACCGAACACCACGTCGGCAAGTTGGTTTGGGCCGATCTCGTGACGCCGGATCTCGACGCTGCCAAGCGCTTCTATGGCGGTGTGTTCGGCTGGACCTTTTCCGATATGGCGAACGCACAGGATAACTATGCCGTTGCCTATGTCGGCGGTCGGCCCGTGGCCGGCCTGCTGCAGCGTGCGACGCCGGCTCGCGAGCACGGGCATCCGGTATGGCTCAGTTTCCTCGCCGTCCGGGATGTCGACGCGACCAGCCGCACGGCGCTCGCGCATGGAGCCCGCGTGGTATTCGCATCCCGGTCCTATCCTGGCCGGGGCCGCCAGGCGGTGCTGCGCGATCCGGCTGGCGCGGTGTTCGGGATTCTGGCCTCCAGCAGCGGTGACCCGGCGGATGTGCTCGCCGAGCCGGGCGAATGGATCTGGAGTTCGCTGCAGGTACACGATCCGGCGACGGATGCCGGCTTCTACCGGGCCGTGATGGGGTACGACATCTATGACGTGCCGAGCGATGACAGCCGCAGGCATTCGATCCTCTCTTCGGACGGCTTTGCCCGCGCGAGTATCAACGCATTTCCCGACGATACCCCGGGACGGCATCCCCACTGGCTGGGCTTTGTACGAGTGCGCGATGTCGCGAGCGTGGCCTCCAGGGCGGTCGCGCTGGGCGGCCAGGTGCTGCTCGAGCCGCGTCCGGACCGCCATGGCGGCCAACTGGCGATCATCGCCGATCCGATCGGTGCACCGATCGGATTGATGGAGTGGTCCGATGACGGCCCGGCAAACGACAGCCAGCAGGAGCCGCGATGAACCGCCGGCAACACCATGCGAAGCTGGTCGCGGTAGGGCTGCTGCTGCTCGGGGCATTGAGTGCGTGCGTGGTCGGCGGCCCGGGATACTCCCGCGGCGGTGGCGAGGTCTATGTGGGCGGCGCCTACGAGTCTCCCGGAGCTGTATATGGTGGTTGGGGGCCAGGGTACCGCGTCGGTCCCTCACGCGACGATCATGCCCGACCCGACGCGAACGCCGGCAGGCGCAACGCGCCGTCCATTCCGAACCGCCAGCGCGATCACTGAGCGAGGCTCGCGCTGAGCAAGCCTCGCGTGCGGGAGCCCCGGTACGCCAGCGCACAGACCATCCGGGTCGTCGCGCCTAGCATCTGCATCCTTGCACTGTCCCGCATGCTTTGATGCCGGATGATCGAAGGAGAGGAAGATGAGCCTGGGAACCATACTGCTGATCGTATTGATCCTGATGCTGGTCGGAGTCATTCCGAACTGGTCGTACAGCCGCAACTGGGGCTACCTGCCCAGCGGCGGTCTGGGTCTGGTCCTCGTCGTGGTGGTAGTGCTACTGCTGCTGGGTCGAATTTGAATTCCCGATACTCCGCGGTCGCGGCTGCTACCGCAGCCCTCTGCCTCCTCGCCGCGCCGGCGATCGCCGCCAATCCCAGCGGAGTCTATCTCGGCGGGGGCTGGGGACAGTTCGATCTGCACATCAACAATCTCGACGACGTCGGACAGGCCATCAGCAGCATCGTGCATTCCCACGACAATGCGTGGCAGGTCTTCGCTGGGTATCGTTTCAATCCGTATATCGGTGTCGAGGCAGCCTATGTGGACCTGGGCAAGCCTGGCGATCAATTCACCGCCACCGGCCACGACGGCCACTATGCCCTCCACCTGAACGGCTTCGAGCCCTCGGTGGTCGGTACGATTCCGCTGGGTCCGGTCGAGCTGTTCGCGAGGGCGGGATATTTATACTACGACGTCAGGCTCAACGTGAACTCCAGTTCCCTGTCGAATGCCGGCCTTGCGTCTTCGCATACCCGTGAGTCGTTCCTGTATGGCGGTGGTCTCGGCGTCACGTTCTTTGATCACTTGAACCTGCGCGCCGAATATGACCAGCTCGACCTGCGCAACTACCAGAGCTCCCAGGCCATCTGGCTGCTGCTGGCCTGGCGCATCTGAGCGCACCGTGGCGTTCTTCCTCAGCGGCGGGCACGCGCTGCACTTCGAGATGCGCGGCGAGGGCGAGCCGGTGCTGCTGATTCATGGCCTCGGATCGAGCGGTGGCGACTGGGCGTTCCAGGTGCCGGTGCTCGAATCGCGCTTCCGCGTGATCATGCCGGATCTGCCCGGCTGCGGGCGCAGCGGCATGGCGAGCGCAGGCTGCTCCATCGGCGCACTGGCCGAGAGCCTATGGGCGCTGCTGGACCATCTCCAGGTGGTCCGACCCAATGTGATCGGATTCTCGCTGGGAGGAGCAGTCGCACTCGAGATGGCCTTGCAGCGGCCCGCCGCCGTGCCGCGACTGGTGCTGATCAACAGCCTCGCCTCGTACAGGATCGATCACTGGCGCAAATGGCTCGAGGCGCGGATTCCCGCGGCGATGGTACGCGTGCTAGGTATGCGGCTGATGGCCCGTTTGCTGGCTGGAAGGGTGCTTCCGGAGCCCTGGCAACGACCGATGCGCGAGCGTGCGGTGGCGGTGATAGGCGCGGTGCCGGCTGCCACCTACCTCGCGATGGCTGCTGCGCTCGAAGCCTGGAGCGCTACCGACCGGCTCGACCGGCTGCGCAGCCGGATCCTGCTGATCGCCGCCGAGCACGACTACACGCCGCTCGCCGAAAAGCATGCACTGGCGGCGCTCCTGCACGCCCGGATCGTCGTCGTGAACGGGTCGCGCCATGGTACGCCTTTCGATTCGATCGCCATCACCAACGCCAGCCTTATCGCGCAGCTGCGCGATCAGCCGCTTCCGGACAACGCACGCTGGGTGCGCGACGCGGATGAGCGGGAATTCTCCTCCTGCGTCGACGGCATGAGTGTCGCGCAGCGCGGTTGAGCCGCGAGTGCGCCGCTCGCGGTGTGGCAGCGCACAGATCCCTGTGCCCCGTCCGTTCAGGATAGCGGTATCAATTTCATCCCTACATCAGATGAGGGGCGAGCCACATGCTACGCAGCGCGACCGAGCTTCATGACTATGTCATTGCAGCGACCGATGGGGACATCGGGCACGTCAAGGATTTCTACTTCGATGATCACTCCTGGGTGATAAGGTATCTCGTCGTCCATACCGGAACCTGGCTGGCCGGCAGGCGTGTGCTGATATCGCCGATTGCACTGGGCACTCCGAAATGGGACGACCGGCAGCTGCCGGTGTTCATTACGAGGCAGCAGGTCAGCAACAGCCCGGACATCGACACGGACCGCCCGGTGTCGCAGCAGCAGGAGCAGGATTATTACGGCTTCTACGGGTACCCGTACTACTGGGGCGGCATCGGGATCTGGGGCGGCGGCTATTATCCAGGGTTTCTGCAGCCGGGTATGCGCCAGGGAGACTTCCCGCCCGACTATGGCATCACGCGCGAGCAGAAGGCGCGCAACGCAGGTGAGGACCCGAATCTTCGCAGCTGCAGGGAAGTCGTCGGCTATCACATCGACGCGATCGACGGGGACATTGGACACGTCGCGAACATGCTCGTGGACGAGCAAAGCTGGGCCATCCGCTATCTGGTCGTCGACACCAGCAACTGGTGGGGTGGACACAAGGTGCTCATCGCCCCGGAATGGATCAGCAGCGTCGAATGGGCGTCGCGGCAGGTGACGGTGGGGTTGACGCGGCAAGCGGTGAAGGAATCCCCTGACTACACATCCACCGAAGAATTGAATCGCCTGTCGGAGGCCGGCCTGTTTGCGCGCTATGGCCGTGACGCTTACTGGTCGCCGGAGCGGCGGCACTCGCCATCGTGACGCACCCAGCCGTAGCGAGGATGGCTTTCTGGATGCGTACCATGAGACGGAAGCCCTCGCCGGCGCTGTGGCTTGCTGCCGTTGCCGGTGTGCTGTGGGGCTGCGGCCCGAGCATCACGTTCGCGCAGACGCCCTCGCCACTGCAGGAATGGCAGTATCCGGGCGGCATCAGTCTGTACTCGCTGTTCATGCCGGAGGCACCCAAGTGGCGCACGACGCTGGGATTGGCAGAAGTGGTTCAGCCGCGCTATGCGGGCTCGCAGTCGTACCGCTTCCAGACCGGACCGGTGATCGATGTGCGGTACCACGATCTGGCGTTCGCCTCGGTAGGCGAAGGGCTCGGAGTCAATTTTCTGCACGGCGCGCACTACCGGGTGGGCATGGCGGTGGGCTACGACCTCGGCCGCGGCCTGACCAACTACTATGAGCGGCCGCGCGGCTTCGGCGATATCCCGCCTGCTCCGGTGGT
The DNA here is from genome assembly GCA_964528845.1 of uncultured Steroidobacteraceae bacterium. Classification (GTDB taxonomy): domain Bacteria; phylum Pseudomonadota; class Gammaproteobacteria; order Steroidobacterales; family Steroidobacteraceae; genus FEN-1191. Next base: position 17,282 of record CAZGVE010000045.1, read on the forward strand.
CAAGCTGTTCGCCTCCTATGCGATCTCCAAGGGCTTGCCATTGGTGCTTCGGATCGACGTGCGCCAGTTCGTGGGCGGGGCGGACGGAGCGATCGGTGACTTCGAGGCTTTCATGCCGTTGCCGGGGAGTTCGGCCAACCTGATCATGCTGGCGGGCCCGTCGATCACGTTCGCCGACCGGCTGTATCAGCGCAAGGAGTTCGGCATTTCCGCGGCCCAGTCTGCGGCCTCCGGGTTTCCGCAGTTCAATGCCTACGGCAGCGCCAATGCGGTCGGAATGGGATTCAGTGCGACCTGGATCTTCCGGGAACACTGGCTGATCAATACCGAGGCCGCTGTGGACCGACTGCTCGGCAGCGGGGCCGCGAGCCCCGTCACCACGTCGAAGTTCCAGGGAACGGTGGCGGTGTCGTTCGCCTATCGGTGGGAGTCCGCCGCGAAGTAATCAGGATGCCTGGCGGTGCTCGAGCGCCGTCTCGCACGCGAGACACCGCTCGGCCTGCGGCTCCACCAGCAGTCGCTGAAACGGAATCGCGGCATTGCAGTCCATGCATCGGCCATAGTCCGCACTGCGCAGACGCCGTAGCGCATCGAGCAGCGCGTCGCTCTGCGTGGTGTCGAGATCCGACATGCCGGCCTCGACCTCGAAGGTCCCGGCCTGCTGCTGCAGATCATGTGGATCCTGTTGGAGTTCGGCGCTGGCGTATTCCCGCCGCGACAGACCGTCTCGACCAGCGGCGATCGACTGCTGCAGCGTTGCGAGTTTCGAGCGCAGCAGTCGCTCGAGTACATCGAGCTGCTCTGCACCGAGCTGGCCAATCATCGGTTTCTCCTGCACTGTCTGGATCCTCTGCGATTCCGCTCGGCTTGGTGGAGCCGGATTGTGCGCGCAGGATGTCCCGAACTCTGTGCGACAGCGAACAGCGCCAGCAGGCGCCGAACGGAGGTATAAGCGGGGTATGAAGATCATCGTCAGCGCCGCGCTGGTTCCTCGAGCGTCACCGACGGAGCATGAATGAGTACACCAACGCCAATCGTCCAGCCGCGGCAGCGGCTGATTGCCGCGGATATCCACGGCTTCGAGGCCCTGGCGGAACTGGCACTGGATATGCGCTGGTCGTGGAATCATTCGACCGACCAGGTCTGGCGCGAGCTCGACTGCGTGCTGTGGGATCTCACGCACAATCCCTGGGTCGTGCTGCAGACCGTTTCGCGCGACAAGCTGCAGCGCAAGCTGGCGGAGCCGTCGTTCCGGAGCAGCGTCGAGGAGCTGGTGCAGAAGCGGCGCGAGCGCCTGCGGTCGGACGCGTGGTTTCAGCAGGCGCACCCCGATTCCGCATTGAGCGCGGTCGCGTACTTCAGCATGGAATTCATGCTCAGCGAAGCGCTGCCGATCTACTCGGGCGGGCTCGGCAACGTAGCCGGCGATCAGCTCAAGGCGGCCAGCGATCTGGGCGTGCCGGTGATCGGTGTCGGCTTGCTCTACAGCCAGGGGTATTTTCGCCAGGTCATCGACAAGGACGGTGCGCAACAGGCGCTGTATCCCTACAACGACCCGGGCGAACTGCCGATCTCCCCGCTGCGTCAGCCGGACGGCGAGTGGTTGCGGCTCGAGATTGCGCTGCCCGGCTATTCGGTGTGGCTGCGGGCATGGCAGGTGCAGGTGGGTCGCGTGCAGCTGTACCTGCTCGACAGCAACGATGCCGCGAATTATCCGGTGCATCGCGGTATCACCAGTGAGCTGTATGGCGGTGGCCCCGAGCTTCGCCTGGCCCAGGAGCTGGTGCTCGGGATCGGCGGCTGGCGCCTGCTCGCTGCGCTGGGGCTGCACCCGGAAGTCTGCCATCTGAACGAAGGTCACGCGGCTTTTGCGGTACTGGAACGCGCCCGCAGCTTCATGCACGACACGGGCGCATCGTTTGAAGTCGCACTGGCGAGTACACGGGCGGGCAACCTGTTCACGACCCACACGGCGGTCGCGGCCGGCTTCGACCGCTTCGATCCGGCGCTGATCGGGCAGTATCTCGCAGGCTACGCGCAGCAGGCACTGGGCCTCGGCTTGCACGATCTGTTGGCGCTGGGTCGCGCAAATCCCGCGGACTCGTCCGAGCCGTTCAACATGGCCTACCTGGCGGTGCGCGGCAGCGGCGCAATCAATGGGGTGAGTCGCCTGCACGGCGAGGTGAGCCGGCAGCTGTTCGAACCGTTGTTTCCACGCTGGCCGCGCTCGGACATACCGGTCGGATCCGTGACCAACGGCGTGCACACCCCGACCTGGGATTCCGCGCAGGCGGATGAACTGTGGACCGAGGTTTGCGGCAAGGACCGCTGGATCGGCGTCACCGAATCCCTCGAGCAGCACATCCGCCGCGCCTCGGATGCGAGCCTGTGGCAGTTTCGCGGCAACGCCCGCAGGGCGCTGGTCGAATACGCACGCGAGCGGCTGTCGAGGCAACTCACGGCCACCGGTGCGGCACCCGAGGACATTGAGCGGGCACGGCACCTGTTCGATCCGGATGCGCTGACCCTGGGGTTCGCGCGCCGATTTGCCACCTACAAGCGGGCCAACCTGCTGCTGCATGACCGTGGCCGGCTGCTGCGCCTGCTCGGCAATGTGGCGCGGCCGGTGCAGCTGATCATCGCCGGCAAAGCGCATCCGGCCGACGAGGCTGGCCAGGCGATGATCCAGGATTGGATCCGGTTCATCCGTCAGCCTGAGGTGCGTCCGCATGTCATTTTCCTCGGCGACTACGACATGCTGCTGACCGCGCAGCTGGTCCAGGGCGTGGACGTCTGGATCAATACGCCGCGCAGGCCGTGGGAGGCCTGCGGCACGAGCGGCATGAAAGTGCTCGTCAACGGCGGCATCAACCTGTCGGAACTGGATGGCTGGTGGGCCGAGGCCTACGCCCCGGAGCTGGGCTGGGCGCTCGGGGACGGCCGCGAACACGGCGATGATCCGGCCTGGGACGCCATAGAGGCCAACGCACTCTACGAGCTGCTCGAGCAGCAGGTCGTTCCCGAGTTCTACACCCGCAGCCTCGAGGGCATTCCGACGGCGTGGGTGGCCCGGATGCGCGAGAGCATGGCGCAACTGACTCCGCGCTATTCCACCAATCGCGCCGTACGTGAGTACACGGAGCGGCACTATCTGCCGGCAGCCGCGGAATTTCGCGCGCGCGCTGCCGCGAACGGCGCGGCCGGACGCGATCTGGTCGATTGGGAACATGCCGTGCACGGGCATTGGAGCTCGATCCGCTTTGGGGCCCGGCGAGTCGACAGCGGCGGAGCTCAGCACGTGGTCGAAGTCGAGGTCTTTCTGGGCGAGATGCAGGCCGACGCCGTGCGGGTCGAGCTGTACGCCGATCCGCTGCCCGGCGGCGACCCCTTCCGGCAGGAGATGAACCCATCGCCGGTCATGACGGGCGCGCAGCGCCGCTGCCTCTACCATGCGACAGTGCCCGCCACGCGCCCGGCCGGCGACTACACGGCTCGCGTCGTACCGCGGCACGCCGGAGTAGCCGTGCCATTGGAGTGCTCGCACATCCTCTGGCAGGGCTGATGGCGCGATCGGCGCAGAATGAGATCCGCGCGGGCGTCGATCATCGCCGCTGTTACTGTGCGCTGTCGAACCGACCGGCAAGCGCCGAGGCGGTAGAAGCAATGCATGCACGCACATGCAAGCGACGGCGTAGCGCCTGCGGTGACATCGCAGACTTTGAGCCCTGAGCTGTTGCGGCGGATCGACGCCTACTGGCGCGCCGCGAACTACCTCGCGGTCGGGCAGATCTATCTATACGACAATCCGCTGCTCCGGGAGCCGCTGCAGCTCGCGCATGTGAAACCGCTCGTGGTCGGGCACTGGGGTACCACGCCGGGGCAGAATTTCATCTACGTGCATTTGAACCGGTGCATCCGTGAATTCGATCTGGACATGTTCTACGTCGCAGGTCCCGGCCACGGTGGCCCTGCGATCGTCGGTAACGTCTATCTGGAGGGTACCTGGAGCGAGGTGTACCCCGACGTCACACAGGACGAGGCGGGACTGAAGAAGCTATTCAAGCAGTTCTCGTTTCCAGGAGGCATTTCGAGCCATGTCGCGCCGACGACGCCGGGGTCGATTCATGAGGGGGGCGAACTCGGGTACTCCCTGAGTCATGCCTTCGGGGCCGCGTTCGACAATCCTGGTCTGATCGTGGCCTGCGTGATTGGCGATGGTGAGGCGGAGACTGGTCCCCTGGCGACCTCGTGGCAGTCCAACAAGCTGCTCAATGCCATCAGCGACGGAGCAGTGCTGCCGATCCTGCACCTCAACGGCTACAAGATCAGCAATCCGACCGTGCTGGCGCGCATCGAACACGAGGAACTGGAGCAGTTCCTGCGCGGCTGCGGGTGGGCACCGCATTTCGTCGAGGGCGACGATCCGGATACGATGCACCAGCTGATGGCTGCAACGCTGGACGAGGTGATCGGGGAAATCCGGCGCATCCAGGCCGAAGCGCGCCTGCGCGGCAACGGCGTGCGTCCGCGCTGGCCGATGATCGTGCTGCGCTCGCCCAAGGGTTGGACCGGACCGAAGGTCGTCGACGGACTGCAGATCGAGGGCACGTTCCGGGCGCACCAGGTTCCCCTGCTGGTCGACGCGGAGCACCCGGAGCATGTCGCGTTGCTCGAGAGCTGGATGAAGAGCTACCGCGCGGAGGAACTGTTCGACGCTGACGGTCGACTGCGACCGGAGCTCGCCGCACTCGCGCCGCTGGGCGAGCGGCGCATGGGCGCCAATCCGCATGCGAATGGCGGGCTATTGCTGCGCGACCTGCGCATGCCGGACTTCCGCGACCATGCGGTGCGGGTCCCTTTCCCTGGCGCGGTGGACGCTCAGGATACGCTGGTGCTCGGACAGTTCCTGCGCGATGTAGCACGCCTGAACCGTGAGCAGAGAAACTTCCGGGTCTTCGGCCCCGACGAGACGCTCTCGAACCTGCTGGGCGCGGTGTTCGAGGTGACGAGCCGGCAGTGGGACGCACGCCAACTGGCAAACGACGAGTTTCTGGCCCCTTCCGGTCAGGTGCTGGACTCGATGCTCAGCGAACATCAGTGCGAGGGGTGGCTCGAGGGCTATCTGTTGACGGGGCGGCATGGCCTCTTCAACAGCTACGAGGCCTTCATTCGCATCGTCGATTCGATGTTCAGCCAGCA
>CAZGVE010000046.1:0-21660 GCA_964528845.1 uncultured Steroidobacteraceae bacterium
CGAAAACGCGTAGTACTTCGGATTGTCGTTGATGATCTCCAGATCGCCCTTGACGAAATGATCGAGGGATCCGAAAACCGTATGGAAATGGTGGCCGCTTGCCGGATTGCCCGTCTGTAGGTTCATGAGATGTACGCTCACGTTGGCGGAGAGTCATTCATTGCAGTGCCGGCGCGGTGCGCTCCGTGTCACACCACGCCATCACCCGATGCCTCGAGCTTGTCCAGGTCGGACACGGTGGCCTTCGCCTTGCGCGGCGCCGTCTCCTGCAGGAACAGGCTGACGATCGCACCCGTAACCAGACCCGCCAGCGCAAAGTAGGGGACGTACTGGATTCCATAGTGCTGCGCGATGCCACCCGCGATCGCAGGGGCCACGCCGCCGCCGAAGATCTCACCGGCGCCGATGATGATGCCCGCCGCCGAAGAGATCAGGCCCAGCGGTGCCGCCTCGGTCGCGATGGGTCCGGTGATCAGCGCAAACAGGCCGAATGCGAAGATCGTGGTTCCGAACAGCAGTGCGAACAGCAGCGGAGGATTGGCGCCGGTATTGATGAACAGCCACAGGAACACGGCGCCGACCGCAAAGCCGATCACCGCCATGATGCGGCGCCCGAACAGGTCCGACAGGCCCGGCAGACCGAACTGTCCGAAGAAGCCGCCGAAACCGATCGCGGAGATCACGAAGCCCATCTGGCCCTGGCTCAGCTTCAGGTAGTCGGTCAGGTAGTTGGGCGTGAGCGCGCTGAGCACGAAGATGCCCGTCATCGCGCACAGCAGGCCGAGCATGCCGAGCGGCACGTTGCGGTGCTTGAAGATCTCGCTGAGCGGTGCGCGCTGGGCCGCGATGTCGCCGTGGCCGTGGGAAGCGCCATGCGTACCGCCGCCGCGCACGGTGACCGGCTCCCGGATCGTGATCGCGAGCAGCACCGCGGTGATCAGCCCCGGCACCGCGACCAGCATGAACACGCCACGCCATGACATAACGTGCAGTAGCTGCGTCGCGATGATCGGCGCGAACGCCAGGCCGAACAGAGCGAACGTGCTCTGCTGGATGCCCTGGTTCAGGCCTCGGCGCGAGGGCTTGGAGGCTTCCGCGGTGGTCGCGAAGCTGGTCGGGCAGAAGGCGCCCTCCGTGACTCCCATGACGCCGCGGATCAGCAGCAAGCTGGTCAGGCTTCCGGCCATCCCGGTCAGGCCACTGAGCAGCGAGAACAGCACGATCGCCGGCACCAGCACGCGTTTGCGCCCTATGCGGTCGGACAGGCCTCCGAGCACCACGGCCGCGACGCCCCAGGCCAATCCCAGTGCCCCGATGATGTTGCCGGCGTCCTGATAGTTCAGGTGCAGATCCGGCGCAATGGCGGGAAACAGGGGCGCGATGATCCAGCGATCCAGGCCCACCAGGCCAAAACCTATCGTCAGCAGGGTAACCGCTTTCCATTCATAGGCGGTATCCCAGTGCTTGCCATGCTCGCTCATTGGCTTTCCTCCCGTTACGTTCGTTTTCTCCGCCTGTCACTTGGACGGCGCAAACGCAATGTAACGACCGGCGGTGATGACCGCAAACCAGAGCAGCAGGGACAGGGCCGAGATGACCTTGGCCAGCCTGGAAGCCTCGATGCCGGGACCCCATTTGTCCACGTCGATGAAGACCCCGAGGCGAAACCACAGCGCATTGAGGCCGGCCACGAGGATCAGCAATACCTTGATCCTGAAGCTGATGTTGTAGGCGTACACGTAGGGGTCATGCGCGAAGAACATCAGGCCGGTGATGAGGTTGATACCGAATCCGATGAAGGCGACCGGCAACAGCCGGTGCAGCGGATGGATCGGCAGGCCGCGCGCCAGCCCCAGGACCCGCAGGTCGATCGCGCCGACTATGCCGACCAGCATCGTCATGCCGATGAAGTGCAGCGACTGCAGCGTCGGGAACGCCCAGCTCGAGCTGCGCACGAACTCCCCGACCCCGGTATGCCGGACCCACTCGAGTACCGGATGTGCCGCTGCAAATGCCGGGGTCACCGCGCCCTCCGCTCAGTCATCGACGCCGACGTCGCCGTATGTGAAGTAAGCCAGCAGCCGACCGGTCACGATCGCACTCGTCCAGCAGCACAGCGACACGAGCGCAAGCGTCCGGGCCTGCGCGGGTGCCCGGGCTCCGGGGGCCGAGTACAGGTCCTCCCGCTTGAGGACCCTGGAAGTGATGAGGCTGCCCAGGATCAGCCCGACCGCTATCAGCGAGAGCTTCAGGCGGAACAGCGTGCTGTAGTAGTCCTTCTTCGCATCGATCGCAAACAGCATGAAGCCGGAGACGGCATTGATCCAGAAGCCGGTCCACACCACGCTCATGAAGCGCCGCAGGGCAGTGAGCGGGAGTCCTGGCGCGAAGCCGAGAACGCGCAGGTCTATTACGACCAGCAATCCCACGAGAGTCGCCAGCCCGATCGAATGGGCCGTGATCACGATCGGGTAGGCGACCTGCTGCACCCAATTGGCAAAATCGCTGTGCTGCAGCGCGCGTAGCAGGTTGTCGAGCATGTGCCGCGGCTCAACCGAAAGTGCCAGACCACTTCCAGTTGGCGGTCTTGTCCTCGATTGCCTGCATGCGGATGCGGTGATCGGCCGGATTGCGTCCGGGTTGCCCGGTGATCACGACCTTGTCGCCAGGCTTGATCGTGTCGTTCTTGACGTTGTCGCTGGCCAGCGCGCCGCCGGCGCCCCATTCCACGGCCCAGCGCTGCATGGCGCCGTCCTTGTCCGGAGCGAGCACGTGTACGAAGGAATGCGGATTGCGGAACAGAAACTGCACGACCGTGCCTTCGATCGTGACCTTCTGGTCCACGAAATACGTTGCGGGAAAGGAATGGTGGGCCTGGGCCGGGCCCGCAGGTAGTGCGCCGAGCGCGATCAGCGCCAGAGCGTTGCGGTGAAATGTGTGCATCCGTCCCCCTCATCCGCGGCCATGACCGCGCCTGTGGGAGTCACTTTACTAACAAGAACGCAGTTCGAACGATAAGTACATGCCACAGCTCGGCGCCGCGATCGCGGCACGGGCACGGCGCCGCATGCCGTTTCGCGCTGGCGCGCTGGCGCGCTGCATGAATGGTGCGCGGCCGGCCGGTCCTGCGCCAGTTCACGCTTGGGGTGACCGCCAGGCTCTAAGGCGGAAGGAGTGCCAGTGGCGGCAATGCGCTAGAGTGCACGCATGCCGCCACTGGATCTGCGATTGGCGACGCCGATCCTGGTCGGCGCCGCCGTGCTCTGGGCGCTCTACCGGCGCGTACGCAGAAGCTTCGGGCGCCAGGCCGTGAATCCCGTTCGCCTGCGATTGCGCATCGGCGCGCTCGCGCTGGTCACTGGGGTGCTGCTGGTCGCCTCGATGCACAGGTTCGAGCTGTTGGCGTCGCTGCTGGGAGGCGCGGCCTGCGGCGCGGTGTTCGCATTGCTGGGCCTGCGGCATACGAAATTCGAGGCGAGCCAGAACGGGCGCTACTACACGCCGCATACCTACCTTGGGCTGCTCCTCACGGCGGTGTTCGTCGGCAGGATCCTGTTCCGCGTTCTGCAGCGCGTGGCCGCCGCCCCGGCGCCTTTGCCACAAGATCCGCTGCAGATGGCCTCGATGACCCCGGCGACGCTCGCGACGCTCGGGCTGCTGATCGGCTATTACCTGTGCTACTACACCGGTGTGCTCAAGGTGAGCGTTGCACCCCAAGCCTACAGTTCTATCCAGCAGCCATAGATCGGCTCGCCGTCGACGATGCGCGGGGGTCCCATGCGATGCGAATGGATGCCCAGCCGCCGTATCAGCCGCTCCATCGCCAGCACCGTCACGGTCACCAGGCGACGGGCGCCATGCGCCGCGGCGCAGGCCATCGCCTCGCGCATCAGAAGCGCCGCCGCGGAATTCGGAAAGTCAGCCAACGCCGACCTGGAGCGGCTGGAAAGATTAACCGCGGAAAAGCGGGACAGTTCCCAGACCGTCGGATCGTGGGGCGGCAGCGCGCCGTTGAGCAGTTCGGGAAACACGGCCGAGAGCAGATACGGGCCGTCCGTCGGCAGCAGGCGCGCGCAACCAGAAATTTCCCCATTGGGCTCCTCCGCTACGACATAGACGGAGTCGGGTCCATCGAATTGATCGGTTTCCGACTGTTCCTGCACCGGAAGCCGCCAGCCCAGCCGCTTGATGAATACCTGGTAGCGGTAGTGGGCTAGCCGCGGATAGAGACCTTCCGGGAGGTGCGACGAGGCGCCCGATATGACGCGCATGAGACCTCACTCCTTCTTCTGGAATGGGCCTCATTGGATGTCGCGCTGCAGCTTTACGTAACTGTCAGATCTGACAGGTCTTCACGAATAACGGGTACGGACGAAGTTCGCCACGGTGTCCTGCCAGTTGAAATCGTCGACCAGCAGGGCCAGAGCTACCGCGGACGATCGCGGTCCGAGGTCGCGCCCATGCACATCGAGCAGCATGACATTGCTGCGGGGCTCGCCGACCCGCTGGTAGCGCAATTCCCGGTCCGTGCTCTCGAGCGTCCAATCCCAGCCGAGCGAGAGCGCCGGAATGGTCAGGCTGAGCCATTCCGTGTAGCCCGCTATGGCCGCCCGCGTCGCACCCACGGGGCCCGCGTCGGTCCCGGCAGGGTCCGTATCCAGCCCGGAGATCAGATGGACCAGCGGGATGGCGCGCATCCGCACCTGCGAGAGGCGGACGTAACCGTCCTCGGACGGGGCGATCCCCAGCAGCGGGACCCGTCCGTCGTCGCGGTCTGCCTCGAGCATGGCTGCTCCAATGGAATGCAACACATTAACGCTACACGACTTTCAGGCATTCCTGTATTGTCATATCTGACAGCTGGCGCGGCCCACCGGTACGGCAACCACGGAGCCCGGATGAAAAGCTGGCAGGACGATCAACTTCAATCCCTTTTCGCTGCGACCAGCGAGCAGCAGCTATTCCTCTCGCTGGTCAAGCTGGTGCGCAAGGAAGGCTTCGACCTCTGCTCCTACGGGATTCGTCCTCCCTTCCCGGTCTCCAAGCCCCGGATCATGGTCTTTGACAACTACCCAGACGGCTGGCACCAGAAGTACCGGGAGCAGGGCTACGTCGAGATCGATCCGACCGTACGCCACGGATTGCGTTCGCTGCTGCCGCTGGTGTGGACCGACGACGTCTTTGCCGAAGCCCGTGACTTCTGGGAGGACGCGCGCGGCCAGGGGCTGCGCTATGGCTGGGCGCAACCGTGTCGTGATCCTTCGGGTGTCGCGGGCATGCTCACCGTCGCGCGATCGAACGAAGAATTGTCCGATCTGGAGCTCAAGCTCAAGGTGCCGCGGCTTCTTTGGATGACCCAGGTCGCCCATGTCGCGATGTCCCGGCTGGTCGTGCATCGAATCCTGCCCGAGTCCGAGTTGCGCTTCTCCAACCGCGAGATCGCCGTCATGCGCTGGACTGCGGAAGGCAAGACCTCCGGGGAGATCGCCGATATCCTGCACATCACAGAGCGCACGGTGAATTTCCACATCAGCAACGTGATCACGAAACTCAATGCGGCCAACAAGACCGCCGCGGCGATCCGGATGGCCGTGATGGGTTTGCTGAACTGAGCGCTCGCATTGCCTATTGGCCGTTCCGGCTCAACCGCTCGCAGTCCTGACAGCGCCGGTGTCCGCCATTGCCCGGGAGGCGCGCGCTGTTCGGGATGAAACGGCCAAGAGGGCAGGCATCGTTGTCGTGAAAGATGCGGTCTGCAGCCTGCTTGAACTTCTCATTGACCGAATGAAACGGTGGCACCCCCGGCATGGATCTCCCTCTTCGTTGCGCTGCGGCAGCTGATGCCAGCGTACCCGGTAGCTCGCCGGCGGCTACTGACAGTTCTGACAGGTAGCCCTGCCGAAGCAGGGCGATTGAACTTATTATTGGAGCAATCAGCAGGATGCGGACGCCAGACGGGCAGGAATTCCTGACGCTGAACTCGATGCGGACCGCACTGGCGATATTCGGTGCGGCCTGGGCGCAGTTCGTGTACGCGCAGACCGACGAGATCCAGGTCTATGACGCACAGATCGCGGCACCCGGCATATTCAATCTGACACTGCACGATAACTACACTCCCGACGGTCATGCCGACCCGGCTTACCCCGGCGCAATCGTAACGCGGCACGCATTGAACGGAGTTCCGGAGTGGGCCTACGGTGTTGCCCCGTGGTTCGAGGCCGGACTGTACCTGCCCCTCTACAGCATTGCAGGCAACCGCGCGGTCACGTTCAATGGCTTCAAGTTGCGCGCGCTGTTCGTCGAACCGGATGCGGCCGACAAGCGCTTTGTCTATGGCGTGAATTTCGAATTCAGCTACAACACCGAGCACTGGGATCAGAACCGCTACACGCAGGAAATCCGACCGATCATCGGCTGGCACCTCGGACCCTGGGACCTCATCTTCAATCCGATCCTCGACAACTCCTACAAGGGGCTCTCTGAGCTCGACTTCGCTCCCTCCACCCGCCTCGCGTACAACCTGAGCAAGACCTGGACTGTCGCCGCAGAGGAATACGATGATTTCGGTCCGTTGCGCGCGTTCCATGCCGGCGCCCAGCAGCAGCATCAATTGTTCGGAGTCGTGGATTTCAGCGGCAAGCCCTGGAGCGTCGAGGGCGGCGTCGGCTTCGGTCTCACCAGCGCGACCGACCGACTCGTGCTCAAGCTGATCCTGTCGCGCGACCTGAACTGAACAGCGGGGCTCCCAAGCCCATGTCGCCTAGGGAATGCGCCGCCAGACGCTGGCGAGCCACGGCTGCCGCTCGCGCGGCAGGCCGGTTGGCCGATAGTAGTGCTCGAGCTCCAGGAATCCCGCCTGAATCAGGAATGCGCGCCACGTGGCGAGGTCGTGGTAGGCGCCGTAGCGCCCCCGGTTCCAGCCCTCCTCATTCGATCCGTGCGGATTGGAGCTGAACAGCACTCCCGCGGGCTTCAGTGCCCCATGCAGCTCCCCCAGCACGCGCGGCAGTTCCACCGAAGGAACGTGAAACAGCGATGCATTGGCGTAGATCCCATCGAAGCGCGCGGATGGCAGTTCGAGACGCAGGAAATCCTGCTGCCAGACCTCGCAGCCGGAATCGGCGTGCGCCATCGCGACGAAGCTCGCCGCTCCGTCCAGCCCGATCACCGTGGCTCCGAGCTCCGAGAAGGTCTTCAGATCGCGCCCCGGGCCGCAGCCGAAATCCAGGATCGTGAACGGTGGCGGCCCTTCGATGTGCCGCAGCAGCGCGGCAATGTTCTGGCTCACGTCGTGATCGCGCGTGCCAGCCTGGAATTCTTCGGCGTGCCGTTCGTAGTGCTCCAGGGTCTGCGCGGAAATCCGCCGCAGGTCTCCTTCGGCGCTCACGCGCGTGTCCGCATGTCGCGGAAGGACTGCGCGGCGAGTTCGTAGGAGCGGCATCGCGCGGCATGATCGAAGATCATCGAGGCGATGATCAGCTCATCCGCACCGGTGCGTTCGATGAACTCGAGCAGCGCCTGGCGCACGACCGGCGGCGGTCCAATCGCCGTACAGCTGAGCGCCTGCTGCAGCAACGCCCGCTCCTGCGGCCCGAGCTGCTCGTAGTAGCCGTCCACCGGCGGCGGCAAAGGAGCGGGGTGGCCGCTGCGCAAGTTCACGAAGGCCTGCTGCATGGAGCTCGCGAGCAATCGCGCCTGCTCCATCGTATCGGCCGCGAAAACGTTGAAGCCGAGCATCACATGGGGCCGTTCGAGCTGGGGTGATGGGCGGAACCTGGCGCGATACAGCGCGATCGCCTCCATGAGCTGCGCCGGCGCGAAGTGCGATGCAAATGCATAGGGCAGCCCGAGCATCGCTGCGAGTTGTGCGCCAAACAGGCTCGAACCGAGGATCCACAGCGGAACCCGCAATCCCTGGCCCGGCACGGCGCGGACGGACAGCCGTGGCGTGTCCGAGAAATAATCGATGAGTTCCTGCACGTCCTGCGGGAACTCCTCAGCGGAGGCTGCGAGATTGCGGCGCAGTGCACGCGCCGTGAGCTGGTCGGAGCCGGGTGCGCGTCCCACACCGAGATCAATGCGTCCGGGATAGAGCGATTCGAGAGTGCCGAACTGCTCAGCGATGACGAGCGGCGAATGATTCGGCAGCATGATGCCGCCCGCACCCACGCGTATGGTGGACGTCCCCCCGGCCACGTGGCCGATCAGCACGGCGGTCGCTGCGCTCGCGATGCCAGGCATGCCGTGATGTTCGGCCAGCCAGAACCGCCGGTAGCCCAGGCGCTCGGCATGACGCGCGAGATCCAGTGAATGGCGGTAGGACTGCGCCGCGTCGCTGCCGCGGTTGATCGGCGAGAGGTCCAGGACCGAGTACGGAATCACTTCCCCAGCCGCGCGACGAGCGCGCGCGTGAATTGCGCCGTGCCCGCTGTGCCGCCGAGATCCCGGGTGCGGACCTGGTCCGTATTCAGCGTTGCATCGATGGCCGTGCGCAAGCGGGTGGCGAGTCCCGTCAGGCGCACATGATCGAGCATCAGAGCGGCCGCGAGCAGCAGGGCGATTGGATTCGCAAGACCCTTGCCGGCGATGTCAGGCGCGGATCCGTGTACTGCTTCGAAGATGGCCGCATCGGCCCCGATGTTGGCGCCGGGCGCCATGCCGAGACCGCCGACCAGTCCGGCCACCAGGTCGGACAGGATGTCGCCGAACAGGTTGGTCGTCACGAGCACGTCGAACTGCTGTGGGTTGAGGACCAGTTTCATCGCGCACGCGTCGACGATGACGGTATCCATCGCGATGCGGCCCTTGTACCTGGCTTCATACAGCTGTTGCGCGGTTTCCAGGAAGATGCCCGTCAACGCCTTCATGATGTTCGCCTTGTGCACGATCGTGACTTTCCGGCGCCCGGTCGCGATGGCGTGTTCGAAGGCGAATTCGATGAGGCGCCGGCTGCCGGCGCGCGTGTTGATGCCGGTGGCCATCGCGACTGCGTGCGGGTCGTCGTCGATCTGCACGTAGTGTTCGTGGCCGATGTACAGGCCCTCGAGGTTCTCGCGTACGACGACCAGGTCGACGTTGTCGAATCGTCCCCCCGGAATCAGCGTCCGGGCCGGTCGCAGATTCGCGTACAGCTTGAATTCCTCGCGCAGCCGTACGTTGGAGCTGCGGTAGCCGCCGCCAGAGGGGGTTTCGAGCGGACCCTTGAGCGCGAGTCTGGTTCGACGAATGCTTTCGAGCGTCGCAGCGGGCAGTGGATCCCCCGCGCTGGTAATGCCGGCGAGTCCGGCAACCTGGCGGTCGAAGTGGAACGGTGCACCGAGCGCATCGAGCACGGTGAGCGTGGCGTCGACGATCTCAGGACCGATGCCATCTCCCGGGATCAACGTTGCCGGGATGGGTGCGGAATGGGTATTGATTGCCAGGTGCTCCTCGACCGCGGCCCTTCCGGCCACGGGGATACTGTACCGCAGTTTCCGCCGCGCCCTGGGTGCGCCGGCGTGCGCCTTCTACTGTGCCACCGCACTGCCCAGAATCGGGGCATCGATCGAGTCGTCCGCACCATCCGGCAGCTGGCAGCGCCCGTCGCGCAGCATCGCGTCGATTTCCGCTGCAGGCGCGGGACGGGCGAACAGATAACCCTGCAAGTGATCGCATCCCGCAATGCGCAGGAATCCGGCCTGCCCGATATTTTCGACGCCCTCGGCGGTCACTTCGAGCCCGAGTGAATGCGCCATCGACAGAATCGCGGTCGCAATCGCCGCGTCGTCGGCACTGTCGGGCAATCCCGCGACGAAATTGCGGTCGATCTTCAGGCAGTCGATGCGAAAGTGCTTGAGATAGTTCATCGACGAGTAGCCGGCGCCGAAGTCATCGATCGACAAACGCACGCCGGCTTCATGCAGCGTCGCGAGCTCGGTGGCAAGCCCCTCGCCCGCGCCCATCAGGATGCTCTCGGTGAGTTCGAGCTCCATGCACGCGGGATCGACACCCTGCTCCGCGAACATGCGCAGCGCCGCGTGCGCGAATCCGTCGACGCGCAGCTGCTTCGCGCTCACGTTCACTGCAGTCCTGAACGGGCCGAGGCCGAGCGTGCGCCAGCTTCTGGCCTGCATCGCCGCCTGCTGCAGCACCCATGCGCCGATCGGCACAATCAGACCGCTGTCTTCGGCAACCGGGATGAATTCGTCCGGACCGACCAATCCGCGCTCGGGGTGGTTCCAGCGGATCAGCGACTCGACGCCGGTGATCCGGCCATCGGTAGCGCGGACCTGCGGCTGGTAGTGCAGGCAGAACTCCTCGCGGTCGAGGGCTCTGCGCAATTCGCTCTCGATATTGAGCTGGGCATGGGCCTTTGTCGTCAAAGCCTTTGCATACGCCCGCCAGCCGTTCCTGCCCTCGCTCTTGGCATGGTACATGGCGGTATCGCCGTGCTTGAGCAGGGTCTCGGTGTCCAGGCCGTCGTCCGGATACATCGCGATGCCGATGCTGAAGGTGGCCGCGATCTCCTGGCCCTCGATCAGGAATGGCTGCTGGCAGGCGGCCTGTATCCGCTGCGCGACGCGCGCGGCGCCGCCAATATCCTTGAGGCCAGGAAGCACCACGGTGAACTCATCGCCACCGAGCCGCGCCAGCGAGGCGGAACTGTGGTCCTTCCAGCCGAGGTTCGCCATGTCACCGATGCGCAGCGTCTCACTGAGCCGCTGTGACACGCGGCGCAGCAGCTCGTCGCCGGCACTGTGTCCCAGCGAGTCGTTGATGTTCTTGAATCGGTCCAGGTCGAGGAACAGCAGGCCAAGCTTGGTGCCCGCCGCTTCGGCCATCTGCAACTGGCTGTGCAGCCGGTCCAGGAACTGCTGCCGGTTCGGCATCCCGGTCAGTGAATCGAAGTAGGCGAGCCGTCGTATCTTCTCCTCGCCCCGTCGCTCGGCAGTGACGTCGCGGATCAGCGCCATGACCTGGTCTTCGCCGCAGCGTACCAGTCGCGCTTCGAAGTGGATGTCACCGTCCGCCGAGGGCAGTCGATAGAACACCGACTGGGCGCTGTCGCTGGCGAGCGCTTCATGCACGCGCGGCATCAGCGTGTGGGCCACATTCTCCGGCACCCATTCCGAGAGGTTGCGGCCGACCGGGGATTCGGTGACAGCCCGCGTAGTCCCGGACTGGCCGGGCTGGAAATCCAGAATGCGGCCGTCCCGGTCAATCACCAGTGTCATGTCCGGGATCGCCTCGACCATCGCGCGCATGCGAAGCTCCGCGGCGTTCTGGCGGGCCGCGGCGGCAGCGCGCTCCTGCATCAGCGTGTCGAAGCTGCGGGCGAGGTCGCCGACCTCATCGCGTCGACGTGCCGTACTGCCGATGGTGCCGCTGCCCTCGCGACGCAGCTTCTCGATCTTGTCGCGCAGGTACGAGAGCGGGCTCAGCGACAGCCAGGCCAGCGCCCAGACCAGCGGAATGGATACCAGGCAGACGGCCAGAGTGATGATCCAGAGCCGGTGCTCGGCCGCCTGGATGGGTGCATAGATCTCCGCCAACGGCGCGATGGCTCCGAGGACCCAGTCGATGGAGCGCAGCGACTTGAAGCTGTAAAGCGAGGCCGTGCCGTCGGACCGGACGTCTTCGGCGCTGCCCTCGAAGCCCTGCAGCGCGCGCGTCGTGGTGGCTGTCCCACCGGTCGCACGCCGCGGCTGCAGGATCATTTTCGGGTCGGGAAAGATCAGGTAGCGCGGTCTGGCTTCCTTGGTGATCAGCACGAAAACGCCCGACTTGCCGATCTTCGCAGAGGACAAGGCAGCCAGCATGTTCTTGTTCTGCAGCCGCAGCACGCCTACCAGGATCGCGGTCAAGCGTGCCTGACCATCCCGCACCGGGACCAGGATCTGCAACGTCGGCTCGCCGTGCATCGGATTCATCTCGGGCTCGCTGATCAGGGCCTTGCCCGTGATCTTGAGTTTCGCGAGATCGGCTCGATCGGACTCAGTCAGCGCATAAGGCGCAAGGCGTTCCGGAGAGGCTGCGATTTCGGAGCCGTCCGGGGCCAGCATCAGCAGATCGTCGAAAGTGGCCAGCAGCGCCGGGCGATCGCGGAAGTATTGCAGGGTCTGCTCGCGTGATCGCAGCAGTTCCAGCGGAAAGCCCCCGGCCAGGCGCAGCAGGACGTCCCTGGAGGTCTCGAGGCGGGTATCCAGATCCTTTGCCGCGCGCGAGACCAGCGAGAAATTGTCGTCGGCGAGCATGCGCGAGAGGTCCGCGCGCATGTAACGCATCTGGATGGCGCTCACGAGCACGAGCACGCCGACAATCAGCACTGTCGCGCCCAGCACTGCTTTGCTCTTGAGGCTGATTAATCGCACGAATTTAGGTCCCCGCAGGGGTCCACGTCCCACCTGCCGCACCGCGGGTGTCTGCTGTCCGCTCTGGCTGTCCATCCTGCGCTCAATATCGGCGCATCGGTTAAAAGCTTGACCCGCAAGGCAGGCCAATGCCCACAACCAAGGCCGCGGTCACAGATATTCCGGAAATCAATGTGGCAACGCAGCAGCACACGCGGCCCGCGATGCACAAACGTGAATATGGTGAAAGGCCGGCGGGCGCACGGGCGCACGGGCGCTAGTGGCGCGGCGCTTACTCCG
The DNA here is from genome assembly GCA_964528845.1 of uncultured Steroidobacteraceae bacterium. Lineage (GTDB taxonomy): Bacteria > Pseudomonadota > Gammaproteobacteria > Steroidobacterales > Steroidobacteraceae > FEN-1191. The sequence continues at coordinate 12,633 of CAZGVE010000046.1, forward strand.
GCGGCGCGCCGGGCAACGGAGCCAGGTCCGGCTCCAGCCAACCGCGGCGCGCCTGGATCGAGAACAGCGCCTCGCGCGAGTAGAAGCGCAGCACCAGGTCGCGCTCGCCGCAGCGTTCGATCAGCGCGCTCGCGAGTTCGTCGACCGGTTGGGTTCGATCCACCGAGTCGAGGAACACGCGGATCACGCGCAGGTAGAAGCGGGTGATGGTCTCGTGATAGCCGGCCGCATCGGTATTCTCGCCGCCGGTCGACTCGTTATACGCACGAATGCGCTCCCGCATCAACGCGAGTGCGATGTCGTCGGGATGCCGCAGCAGGTGCCAGAGGCCTGCACGCAGGTGCGCCTGGTGTGTCCACTCGGACTTCGGAAGAGTACGTTCGATCAGTCCGCGGGCGATGCGGTCGGTTTCCACGTGCTCGGAACGCTACTGGACCCGGCTCATCGCCTTGATCAGCCGATAGGTGTACTCGACACTCTCGTCGAATTCGCGCACACCTACACGCTCGTCCCGCCCGTGCGCGCGGTTCTCGCCCTCGTCGAGCCACACGCCGCCCAGATCGTAGCTGGGAATCCCGGCATTGCGGGTCTGGCGATCGTCGGTGAACCACGTTGCCATCGACGGCACGACTGGCACTTCGGGCCACATCGAGTGCACGACCTCCGTGACTGTGGCCTGCAGCTCCGGAGTCGGCGGGGATTCGGGACTTACGATCGGCGGCGCGTCCATCTTCACGCTGATTTTCGGATCATTCAGCGTGTGCACGAGCGTGGCTTCGACATTCTGCGCGCTGTCGCCCGGCAGCATGCGGCACTGGATCGTGGCCCGGGCCCGTTGCGGCAGTGCGTTCTCGGCATGACCGCCGGAGATCAGGGTCGCGACGCAGGTGGTGCGAAGCTGCGCGTTGAAGGCCACCGAGCGGCTCAGCCGATCGCCGGCCGCGACGTCGGGCGGCGGTGCCGCCACCGCGCGCATGTCGGCCGCGTCCGGACCGGCCTGCAGACTTGCGAGCGCCGCGAAGCTTGCGCGCGTCGTCGCCGTGAGCGTGACCGGAAACCGATAGGCCTCGAGTCTGCCGAGCCCGTCGGCGAGCCGATAGATTGCATTGTCAGGACCTGGGAGCGAGCCGTGACCGCCGGGACTGGTGGTCTCCAGCGTATAGGTCACATAGGTCTTTTCACTCGTTCCGAGCCTGAAGTAGCGGCGCTCGCCGCCCTGCGTGACGCCGCTGTTGCCATCGAGGTTGATTGCGAATCCGGCATCGATCAATTCCCGATGCTCCCGCAGCAGGAACGCGGGCCCGTTGGCATCGCCACCGGCCTCTTCGTCCGCCGTGAATGCAAACACCAGGTCGCGTTCAGGCACGAACCGTTCCCGCTTCAGCCGGACCAGCGCTTCGATCAGCGCCGCATCGCCGTTCTTCATGTCGATCGCGCCGCGGCCGTAGAACCAGCCGTCCTTCTCCGTGAGCTGAAACGGCGGCACCGACCAATCCTCCGGATTGGCGTCCACGACATCCAGATGACCCATGAACAGCACTGGCTTCGCGGCGCCGCGCCCGCGATAGCGGACGAGCAGATTTCCCTTGTTCGGGTGTCCCGGAGGCGCAATCACGCGCAGGTCAGCGGCGGGAATTCCGGCTGCCAGCAGGCGATGCTCAATGGCGCGCGCCGCTTGCGTGGAACCGTGGTCGTGCGTCGTCCGGATCCCGACCAGTTCCTCCAGGATCTCGCGCCCGAGGCGCTGGTCGGCTGGCGGCGGCAATGGTCCGGCCGACGCGGCCAGGGTGGCGCGTACCACGCCCCCACAGATCAGTGCGGCTGCCCAGCGGATGGCGGGCCTCATGCGCTCACGGGCTTACTGGGCCTCCGACATCTTCTTCATCGCCGCCAACGCCGCCGTGAAGCGCGTGGTGCGCTGCTCGTGATCCGCGGCGCGCGCCTCCGGCGTGGTCAGCGGCGATACATCGTAGAACAGCGTATAGACGATCTTCGAGCGCTTTGGCCCGGCCGCTTGGACATCCAGCGTTCCGTGGTACAGGATCGTCGTAGTGGGCTGCGTGTAGGTGTAGGAGTGCGGCGTCTTCGCGACCATCACCTCATCGATGCGGTCATTGAGTCGGCGCACCGTGCCCAGATCACCGTTGCCCGAGGTGTAGGCGCAGGTGACATTCAGCCACGCGGCGATGTCGCAGTAGCCCCCGACTTTCTTCCAGACTACGTCGACCGGGCGATCAACGGTCGTGTCGAGGACGATCGTCGTATATTCGGCAGCCGCTGCGGCCCCTGCCGACAGCGATATGCCGAGCAACCCGCAGGCCATGGCGCGGTGCAAAGAGCGAAGATTCATGGCGTCTCCCAATCGGTGATGTAGTTGGTGTACTTGAGGCTTGGGTGAATGGCTGCGCAGGATTCTGACTCATTCGTCCCGTTCAAGGAAAGGCGGAGGCCTGGCTGATGCTCTCCGGTTCGGGTATGGGTTCGATCCTCTGCAGCACGAAGACGAAGGACCCGATTCCGACCACCAGCACGACCCCGGCGACCAGGAAGGCGCGGCTGAAGGATCCGGTCGCGCCGACGATCAACCCTGTGACGAATGGCGCCGCCGCACCCATCAGATTGTTCGCGAGGTTCATCAGGCTGCCGACCGAGCCGACGCCGCCGGCGGGCGCCACCAGGGAGGGCAGCGACCAGCATGCCGTCGCGGTGGCGGACAGCCCGCCGAGCGCGATCGAGATCCAGAAGATCGCCCAGTGCGGATCATGCGTCAGCATGGCACCGAAGACCGACAGTCCGAAGCACATCCCCCCGACCACGACACTCATGCGGACGCGCGATTCGTCGTGACCACGTGCGACCAGCGTATCGATGAGCCAGCCACTGATGCCGAGGCTCGTGGCGGTGGCAACGATCCAGGGTATCGCCGAAAAGCCGGCGGAACGCAGGATGCTCATGTGCATGGCCTGTACCAGGTAGCTCGGCAGCCAGGTCAGGAACAGATAGAACGAGTAGCCGTACGCCGCAAAGCCGATCGTCAGGCCCCAGACTTTGCGCTGCCGGAGCAGGTAGCGGAACATTCCAAGAGCGGTGGAGCTGGACTGACCTTCACGGACGGCGCCGCCGGTGACGATGTAGTCGCGCTCGACGCCGGAGAGCCGCGGGTCCTCGCTCGGATCGCGATAGATCAGACAGTAGACGATGAAGTAGCAGAAGCTCAAGGCCGCGGTGGCGCCGAATCCCCAGCGCCAGCCGGCGTGCACGACCACCACGGCCACCAATGGCACCCCGATCACGTTGGAGAACTTCGCTGCCGAATCGAACAGCGCGGTCGCGAGGCCGCGCTCCCGCCGCGGAAACCAGTAGCCGGTCGCTTTCGAACACACCATGAAGCTTGGTGCCTCGGACAGGCCGAGCAGCAGCCGCGCGGCGAGCAGACCGCCGAGACCGCCGGCGAGCGCCGTGATGGCCGAGGCCACGCCCCACAGCAGCGCGCCCCAGCGCCCTACAAGCGTGGGGCCGATGCGATCGAGCAGTAGCCCAGAGGGTATCTGGAACAGGGCATAGGTCCAGAAGAACGCACTCAGGATCAGCCCGATGCGTTCCGGCGGCAGGTGAAACGCCGCCTGCAGCTGCGGTGCGGCGACCGACAGATTCAGCCGGTCGAAGTAGTTGATGAGCACGCCCACTCCGAGCATCACGGCGATGCGCCAGCGACGCCCCGGCACACGCATCGCCTCGGAATCCGCTGACGCGCTCACGCGCGACCCGCTTCGATCCACGCGACCGCCTGCACCGCGAGCCTATCCGCACTCTCGGTCCCGGACAGCCGCAGCACGCCAGGCTCGCCCATTGGAGCCTCGAGGCTCGCAAACTGGCTGTCGACGAGGCTTGCGGGAAACAGGTGCTGATGCGCGCGCGCAGCGACGCGTTCCCTGGCCACCGCGGGTGCGATGTCGAGGTACACGAAGCCCAGGCCGGGGACAGCGGCGCGCAGCCGATCGCGATAACTCTTCTTCAGCGCGGAACAGGCGAGAACTGCGCCAGCCTGGTGCGCGGCGAGCTGCTGACCCAGCAGCGCGAGCCAGCTGGCACGATCCGCATCGGTCAGGGCGATGCCCGCGTGCATCTTGCGTCGGCTTTCGGCCGAGTGAAAATCGTCCCCTTCGATGAAGGGCAGATCCAGGCGCGCGGCGATCAGCGCCCCAAGGCTGGACTTCCCCGACCCCGCCACTCCCATGCACACGACCCATTGCATATATAGGTGTTTTCCAGCAGCCAACCCGCAGAACCCCGGATGGCGGCCATTGGGCGCGAGTCTACGCTCTCATCAGGGAATGGGGTGGAAACGCAGCGCGCCCCCAAAGCGCCTGCGGGCTCCATGATGAGAACCGGATGACAGGAGCATAGCGATGAACAAGAAACTGATCGCCGCCGCCGCGGCACTGGCCGCGTGCTCGGTGTTCGCGGGTACCGCGACAGCGCAGCAGAGTGAGGAGATCACCGTCACCGCATCGCGCGTCGCGCACCCGAAGGTCGTGACCGCGGTGCCGGGGACCTTCATGAAGGACATTTCACTGAGCTATGGCGTGAGCACCGCGGGCCTGGATCTGACCAAGACGGCTTCGGAGACTGAACTCGAGCGCCGCGTCAACGATGCTGCGCTGGCGGCCTGCAAGGATATCGAGAAGGACTATCCGATGCAGAGCCAGCCGACCGTTTCGGAGTGCGCCTCGAACGCGGCCCTGAAGGCGATGATACAGGTGCACGCGCTGGTCGCAGCGGCCAACAAGGCCGCGAAGTAGCCAGCTGGCGGTGCGCCGCCGTCGCGCGGATGCCCGGGCAGGCATCAGCGCGCGAGCGGCGCAGAGTGGGCCTCGATCCAGGCCTGGGCCTCGGTATTGACGTCACGCGGGTTGCGCCCGGCGGCTGAGATCGGCGGGCCGATCACGACGCGGATGGTGCCGGGACGCTTGATCAGGCCGCGGCGCGGCCAGTAGTAGCCCGCGTCATGGGCGATCGGGACGATCCACTTGCCGGTCTCGGCGGCGAGTGCGGCCCCGCTGACTCCGTACTTGCGCGTCTCGCCTGGCGGCATGCGCGTGCCCTCGGGGAAGATCACGACCCACTCCCCTTCGGCCAGCCGCGCCTTGCCCTGTTCGATTACTTCACGTACCGCACTCGCGCCGGCGCCGCGGTTGACCGCAATCGCGCGTAACTGGCGGATGCCCCAGCCGACTACCGGGATCCAGGTCAGCTCCCGCTTGAGCACCCAGACCTGTGGCGGCAACAGCAGCGCCTGCGCAACCGTCTCCCAGCTCGAGGAGTGCTTGATCAGCGCGATATGGTTGCCAGCAGGTAGCCGCTCGAGGCCCTCGACGCGATAGTCCAGTCCGCACGCCCGGCGCAGCACCGACAGGATGACACGGGCCCACACCCGCGCCAGCGCAAAGCGGCCTCGGTACGGCAGGAATAGGCTGGCGATCACGAAGAAGATGGCATAGAGGAAGGTCCAACCTAAGAAGAAGCCGGTGAAGACCAGTGAGCCGGCGACCTGCCACCACGGCACGGCGCGCCGCTCCGCAAGCGCTACGCTCATTTGCTAGCCCGGCAGCGCCGAAAAATCGGCGATGCCACTGAACAGCCCGCGCACGCCCTCGAGCAGCGCGAGGCGATTGCGGCGCAGACCTTCGTCCGGATCATTCACGAGCACGGCCTCGAAGAACGCGTCGATCGCCGGACCCAGGGTCGCGAGCCGATCCAGGCCCTGCGCGTAGCGTCCGCCGGCAATGGCGGACTCGACCTGTGGACGCACCGCCTCGAGCGCGCGGTGCAGTTCGATCTCGGGGCCCGGCTGCAGCGCCTCGGCGCGCACCGCGCCCGCAGTGCTCGCGGCGGACTTGCGCAGGATGTTGGCGATGCGCTTGTTCGCCGCCGCGAGCGTGGCCGCCTCCGCTCGCCCCAGGAACGCGATCAGCGCGAGCAGTTTTGCGTCGAAATCCAGCAGTGAGCGCGGCCGCGTCGCCAGCACCGCATCGAAGGCCTCGGTCGTGACTCCGTTGTCGGCAGACCGATCGAGGTACTGGCCGCGCAGGCGCTCGAGCACGTAGTCGTAGATTTCGCTCGCCAGCGGCGCGGCCCGCTCGCGGATGTCAGGGACTGGCTGCAGCAGCACCGCCTGGTCGAGCAGCGAGCGCAGATCGAGCTCCAGCCGGTGCTCGAGCACGATGCGAGTGAGCCCGATCGCTGCACGCCGCAAGCCGAACGGATCGCGGGTTCCGCTTGGGCGCTGGCCCGCCGCAAAGATCCCCGCGAGCACGTCCAGCTTGTCCGCGAGTGCCACACAGATCCCGACCGGCGAGCCCGGCAGTTCATCGCCGGCGCTACGCGGCAGATAATGCTCAGCAATGGCCTGCGCGACGGCGGCGGACTCGCCATCCTCTCGCGCGTAGTAACGTCCCATGATCCCCTGCAGCTCCGGAAACTCGCCGACCATCGCGGTCAGCAGGTCGCACTTGCACAGCAGTGCGGCGCGTGCGATGTCCGGCGCCGAAGCGCCCAGCGCCGATCCGATCGATAGCGCCAGCGCACCGATGCGCGCCGTGCGCGCACCCTGGGAGCCGAGCTGCGCCTGGAAGGTCACGGCGTCGAGTCCGGCACGACGCTGTGCCAGCGGCTGGCGCCGATCCTGTTCCCAGAAGAACGCAGCGTCCGCGAGGCGGGGCCGCACGACACGCTCATTGCCGGCCCGGACCAGTTCGGGCTCCGGCGACTCTATATTGCTCACCGTAATGAAATACGGCAGCAGCGCACCGGTTTCATTCTCGAGCGCGAAGTAGCGTTGGTGCTCCTGCAGGGTCGAGAGCAGCACCTCGCGCGGCAGCGCGAGAAATCGCGGATCGAATTCCCCGGCGATCGCGACCGGCCACTCGACCAGCGCGGTGACCTCGTCCAGCAGTTCCTCGGGCACGATCGCGCGTCCGCCCACGCGCTGCGCCTGAACCTCGACCTGGGCGCGCACGGCGGCGCGCCGCTGGCCGAACGACACGATGACCTTGCCGCGCTGCTCGAGGGCGCGCTCATAGCTCGCTGGGGAGGCGACGCGCAGCGCGCGCGGGGCCATGAAACGATGGCCGCGGCTCGCGCGTTCCGCATGCACGCCGAGCACGGTCGCGGGAACCAGCGTGCGGCCATACAGCAGTACCAGCCATTTCACCGGACGCACGAACTGTGCCTCGCCGCTTCCCCAGCGCATGCGCTTCGGGATCGGCAGCGCGTCGAGGGACTGCTGCACCAGCGCGGGGATCAGCACGGTAGTGTGCGCGCCGGCCCTGATTCCCTCGAAGGCGAGGTATTCGTTGTGCTTGGCGTCGCGCTCGCGCTGCAGCGCTTCGACCGTCACGCCGCAACTCGCGGCGAACGCCGCCGCGGCGCGCGTCGGCGTCCCGGCGGCGTCGAAGGCGGCGCGAACCGGTGGTCCGCGCCGCTTGACCAGCTGGTCGGGTGCGCGTTCCGCGAGCCGGCGGATGCGCACGGCAAGCCGGCGCGGAGTCGCGAAAGACTCCACTCCTTGCACGGCGTAGCCGGCTTGCACGAGCGCGCCGCGCAGACCTTCGGCAAATGCGAGCTCGAGCGTGCGCAGCGACTTAGGTGGCAGTTCCTCGGTACCCAGCTCGACCAGCAGGTCGTGGCGTGCGCTCATGCACGCGCCTCGTCGATAGCCTGCGTGCCGGTGGGGTCAGCCGCGACGCTTGCCAGCGCGCCAGCGGCCTTCAGCAGCGGAAAGCCGAGGGACTCACGGCTGACGTAATACGCCTGCGCGACGGCGCGCGCGAGAGTCCGGATCCGCAGGATGAAGCGCGCTCGCTCGGTCACCGAGATCGCTCGCCGCGCGTCCAGCAGGTTGAACGCGTGGGAAGCCTTGAGCACCTGCTCGTACGCCGGCAGCGGCAGTTTGGCGGCCAGCAACGCCTCACAGCCCCGTTCGTAGTCGTCGAAATGGCGCGCAAGCACGGCGGTGTCGGCGTGCTCGAAGTTGTAGCCCGATTGCTCGACCTCGTTCTGGTGGAACACGTCGCGGTAGCTGACCGGGCCCTCCGGACCATGCGTCCACACGACGTCGAAGATGCTCTCGACGCCCTGCAGGTACATCGCGAGGCGCTCCAGTCCATAGGTGATCTCGCCGCTGACGGGTCTGCAGTCCAGTCCGCCGACCTGCTGAAAGTAGGTGAACTGGGTGATCTCCATGCCATTGAGCCATACCTCCCAGCCCAGACCCCAGGCCCCCAGCGACGGGGACTCCCAGTTGTCCTCGACGAAACGCACGTCGTTGGAGCGCGGGTCGAAGCCAAGGTTGCGCAGGCTGTCCAGATACAGCTCCAGGATGTCCGGTGGCGATGGCTTGAGCAGCACCTGGAACTGGTAGTAGTGCTGCAGGCGGAACGGATTCGCCCCGTAGCGGCCGTCGGTGGGCCGGCGCGAGGGCTGCACGTAGGCTGCTCGCCAGGGTTCGGGACCGATTGCACGCAGGAAGGTCGCGGTGTGGAAAGTCCCGGCACCCATCTCCATGTCGTAGGGCTGCAGGATCACGCAACCGCGTTCCGACCAGTAGCGCTGCAGGCAGAAGATCAGGTCCTGGAACGTCCGCGGCCGTGGGGGAGGAAGGGAGCTTTTCATCGCGACCCGGTGCACTCGTGGCTGAACCGATAAGTATATGTCAAGGCAGTCCTCAGCTTCGCGCTGGACGGCAGCGGATTGCCCCGCCGGAGAGCAGCCGGATCAGGCCGTTGCACTTGTTGGGGGCATGAACAGAGGTGACGCACTATAATAGAGCGCACGCTCCCCGCAGCATGGCGACCGGCCTGCCAAGTAGCTGAATCCGGCGGCAATTCGATGCGTCGCCGGTTGGCATGCAGCCTGCATCGTCGAGGGGCCACGCATAACAAAACCTTGAGACTTTCCAGAACCGGAGGCGATATGAGTTCGAGCGATGTCCTGAAGCTGATCAAGGATAAAGAGGTGAAGTGGGCGG
>CAZGVE010000047.1:0-20599 GCA_964528845.1 uncultured Steroidobacteraceae bacterium
TGCATGTGTTAGGCACGCCGCCAGCGTTCAATCTGAGCCAGGATCAAACTCTTCACTTAAGTTTTTTGAGCTTCAAGTGATGAGTGTATCCAAAGGCCCATTGCTGGACTTTTGGTCACTCGGTCAATGACATCCAAAGGACGTATCGACGCGAGTCCCCACACAAATTACCTGCCAAATTGTTAAACAGCACCCACGGCGCGAGGGCCGAAGGAAAGGGCCGGGAAGTATAGCCCTGAGGCCCTTCCCGTCAACATAAGCACTCATCCCGACTTAAGACTCAACGCCCGCAACGTCTGCTACCCGCTGGAAGCGCGGGTCAGCGCAGGCGTGAGGGCGCGCATTATAGGGCCCGAGACGCCCCTGTCAACGGATTGCAAAGATTTATTTGTCTTTATTTTCAGTCAGCGTAAACAAATGACTTTATTCAATTTTTCTTCACGAGTATGCGCGCGAAGCGACGCGGGCCCACCTGCAGGATATGGCTTGCTCCCACACTTAACCGCAACGCAGCATCCATGACCTTCTCGCCGTCGATACGCACCGCGCCCTCGGCGATCTTGCGCCGGGCCTCCGATCCGCTCGCGACCAGTCCGGTGCCCGCCGCGAGGGCCGTACCCAGCGAGACGTCCTGCTCACCCTGGGCCACGTACACGGGCACCTCCGGCAGGTCCTGTGGCAGCGTCTTGTGGGCAAAACGGGCGGTGAAATCGGCTTGAGCACGCTCCGCGGCTTTGACGTCGTGGAATCGCGCGACCAGCTCGCGCGCCAGCTCGAACTTGACGTCACGCGGGTTGCGTCCCTCGTCCACGCTGCGGCGCAACAGCGCCAGTTCAGGCAGCGGCCGGAAGCTGAGCAGCTCGAAATAGCGCCACATCAGCGCATCGGAGATCGACATCAGCTTGCCGAACATCTGGTCTGCAGGGTCGTTGATCGCGATGTAGTTGCCGAGGGACTTCGACATCTTGTTCACCCCATCGAGACCCTCGAGCAGCGGCATCGTGATGACCACCTGCGGTTCCTGGCCATACTGCTCCTGCAGCTGCCGCCCGACGAGCAGGTTGAAGCGCTGGTCGGTGCCACCGAGCTCGACGTCGGCCCCGAGCGCCACCGAGTCATAGCCCTGCACCAGCGGATACAGGAACTCGTGTAGCGCTATCGGCTGGCCTGCGCGATAGCGCTTGTTGAAGTCATCGCGTTCGAGCATCCGGGCGACCGTATGGCGGGCCGCGATCTCGATCAGTCCGCCGGCACCCATGCTGCCGAACCATCGCGAATTGAAATCCACTCGCGTGCGTTCACGGTCAAGGATGCGGAAGATCTGCTGCTCGTAGGTCCGGGCGTTGGACTGCACCTCTTCGGGCGTGAGGCGCGGACGGGTCGCATTACGGCCGGTGGGATCGCCGATCAGGCCTGTGAAGTCGCCGATCAGGAAGATCACTTCGTGGCCGAACTGCTGGAACGCGCGCATCTTGTTGATGAGCACGGTGTGCCCCAGATGCAGGTCCGGCGCGGTCGGGTCGAACCCGGCCTTGACCTTCAGGGGCCGGCCGCGTGCGAGCTTGCGCGCCAGGTCTGCCGGCACCAGCAGGTCCTGGGTACCGCGCGCCAGCTCCGCCATCTGCCCTTCAACTGCCGTGTCATTCATCGCTGCAGACCCGTGGCCGCTCATCGAGTGTGAGCCGGCTGGCAACTCTAGCAGGATGTGGTCGTGATACCGTTGACCGGCAGCTCTGGCCCAAGGTAGGGTCCGGCAGCTGGCCGCGTAGCGGCCCCAAGGCGTAACCGCACTGTCCATGGCCCCCGTCCTCGCCCAGAAGGCCCGCGGCCCCGTCCCGGGGGCGCAACGCGTGGTACGGCTGCTGGCCTGCCTGCTGGTATCAGCTGCCGCGCTGCAGGCAGCACGCGAGACGACGCTCCATATGCCGCAGCCAGGGCAGATGAGGTTCGCGGTCCACGAGGAAGCGGCGCCGATTGCGGCGAGTCTGGCCGACCTGCGCTCACTCGCGCTGCCGGGACTGGCCACCATCGATGTCATCGTGCAGCGCAATGACACGCTCGATCACATTTTCCGGCGGCTGCAGCTCAAGCTGCGCGACCTCGCGGACATCCGCGCACTGGCCGATGCGCGCGCGCTGTTGGACCACCTCCGGCCCGGCGAGCAGCTCACGTTCATGCACCGTGACGGCGATCTGATCGGACTCGCGCGGCAGGTCTCGCTGACGCAGGAGCTCGAGGTCCGGCGCACCGATGCGGGTTTCGAGGCACAGCTGCGGGACCGGCCCGTCCAGGCGCAGACCACGGTGGCTCGTGGCGTGATCGACTCCTCGCTGTTCGAGGCGGCCAACGCGGCCGGGCTCGCCGACGCTACCGTGCTCAAGGTCGCGAAGATCTTCGCCACCAATATAGATTTCATGCTCGGGCTGCGCGCCGGAGACCAGTTCGAGGTGGAGTACGAGCGCCTGAACCAGTCTGGCCAGTACGTCCGCGACGGCGAGGTGCTGGCAGCGCGCTTCGTGAACCAGGGCCACGAATACGTCGCCGTGCGCTACGTCGGCCCGGACGGCGTTGCGCGCTATTTCGCTCCCGACGGTCGCAGCATAGAGAAAGAATTCCTGCGCGCGCCGCTGGAGTTCAGGCGCGTCAGTTCTTCATTCTCACACGCACGTCTGCACCCGATCCTCAATACGATTCGCGCGCACGAAGGCACCGACTACGCGGCGCCGCTCGGCACGCAGGTCTATGCCGCCGGTGACGGCCGCATCCGCTTCCGCGGCCAGAAGGGCGGTTACGGCAACGTGGTCGAGATCGACCATGGGGGCGGATTCGTGACCGTCTACGGCCACCTGTCGCGCTTCGCTGCGCTCAAGCCGGGCACGCGCGTCACACGCGGCCAGACCATCGGCTACGTCGGGATGACCGGGCTCGCCACCGGACCGCACCTGCACTACGAATTCCACGTCGACGGACGCTTCGTCGACCCCCAGAAGGTCAGGCTGCCGGACGCGCGCCCCATCGACCCGGGCTTGCGGGCGGATTTCGAACGCGCCAGCGCACCGCTGCTGCAGCAATTGCACATCAGCGCGCCGCTGCGTGTGGCCTCGCGCTCCGTGCCCTGAATGAGCCTTTACCTCGGCCTGATCTCGGGCACCAGCATGGACAGCATCGATGCCGCACTGCTCGATGTAGGTCCGGCGGGCATGCGCCTCGTGGCCGCGGATGGCTATGACTGGCCGGATGCGCTACGCGTAAGGCTGCGCCGCGCGGCTGAAGACTACGAGCGCATCGGTTTGACCGAATACGGCAGTCTCGACACGAGTGTGGGCGAGGAATTCGCCCGGTCCGCGCTGCGTCTGCTCGAGAGCGCAGGTGTCGCGTTGACCCAGGTGCGCGCCATCGGCAGTCATGGCCAGACCGTGCTCCACCATCCGCAGGGTAGCGCGCCCTTCACGCTGCAGATCGGGGACCCGAACGTAATCGCCGAGCGGGCCGGGATCGATGTGGTCGCCGACTTCCGCCGCCGCGACATTGCCGCCGGCGGTCAGGGCGCGCCGTTGATGCCGGCCTTCCATGCTGCCGCGTTCACCGGTGTCGGCGAGACCCGCGCGGTGGTCAACATCGGCGGCATCGCCAACCTGACGCTGCTGCCGGAGGCTGGTGACGTGCTCGGCTTCGATACCGGTCCGGGCAATTGCCTGCTGGACGCCTGGGCCCGCCGACACCTGAACCAAGCTTGTGATCTGCGCGGCGCCTGGGCTCGCAGCGGCCGCGTGGACCAGCCGCTGCTCGCGGCGCTGCTGGATGATCCGTATTTCTCGCGCCCGGCGCCCAAGAGCACCGGGCGCGAGACCTTCAGCGACCTGTGGCTGGAGCGCGCGCTCGTCGGCACCGAGCGCGCATCCGCCGACGTGCAGGCCACGCTGTCGGAGCTCACCGCCCGCAGCATCGCCGGATCGCTGCTCCAGCACGGCGGCAACGTGCGGCGGCTGTTCGTCTGCGGCGGCGGCGCGTTCAATGACGACCTGATGAGCCGGCTCAGTCAGGCGCTGCCTGGCACGCAGGTACGAACCACCGCCGACTTTGGGCTCGCGCCCGAGCATGTCGAGGCCGCCGGCTTTGCGTGGCTGGCGTATCGCTGCGTCGAGGGTCTCGCCGGAAACCTGCCCTCGGTCACTGGCGCCCGCCGCCCGGTGCCGCTCGGGGCACTGTATCGCGCTGGCCCCCTGTAATCGCGCTGCCACCCCCCCCGTAATCGCGCTGACCCCCTGTAACAGTCCCTGCGGTGAGTTGTGGCTAGAATGATTGGCTGGCAGGCCCGACCAGCTTAAGGCAAGCGCAGATGGATCAGAGCGTACTGCGAGCACCGGCGAATTTCATCAACCGCGAGCTGTCCTCGCTGGAGTTCAACCAGCGTGTGCTGGCCCAGAGCCAGGATCCGCGCGTGCCGCTGCTCGAGCGCCTGAAGTTCCTGTGCATCTCCTCGAGCAATCTCGACGAGTTCTTCGAGATCCGCGTCGCCGGCCTCAAGCAGCTGCTCGAACTCGGCTCAGGACAGATCGGGCCGGACGGGCTCGCGATCGCCGACCAGATCGCCGCGATCCACGAGCGTGCCGCAACCCTGGTGCGCGACCAGTACGCCTGCCTGAACGACGTACTGCTGCCGGCGCTGTCGAAGGCGGGGATCGAGGTCGTCAATGCCGAGGACTGGGACGAGACAACGCGCCGCTGGGTGGAGCACCACTTCGAGAGCGAGGTGGAGCCGGTGCTGACGCCACTGGGACTGGACCCGGCGCGGCCGTTTCCGCGCATCCAGAACAAGAGCCTGAATTTCATCGTGCGGCTGTCCGGCAAGGACGCCTACGGACGCGACAGCGAACTGGCGATCGTACAGGCGCCGCGCTCGCTGCCGCGCATCGTCCCGCTTCCCGACGGTGGAGGCCAGCGAAGGTTTGTAGCGCTCTCCGCCATCGTCGAGGCCTTTGTCGCCCAGCTGTTCGAGGGCGTACAGGTGCTCGGCTGCTACCAATTCCGGCTCACGCGCAACAGCGATCTGTTCGTCGACGATGAGGAGGTCGACGACCTGCGTCGCGCGCTCGAGGGCGAACTGGCCCAGCGCCGCTACGGCGCGGCGGTGCGACTGGAGACCGCGGCCAATTGTCCGCCGGACATGGTCGACTTCCTGCTGCATCAGTTCGCGCTGACGCCGATCGACTGTTACCAGGTACCCGGTCCGGTGAACCTGAATCGCTTCTCGGCAATCTACGATCTGGCACAGCGCCCCGAGCTCAAGTATCCGCCGTTCACGCCCGGGCTGCCGCCGCGGCTGATCGGCGCGACGGACCTGTTCGCAGTGATCCGCCAGCGCGATGTGCTGCTGCACCACCCGTACCGCAGCTTCGGTCCGGTCATGGACCTGTTACGGCTGGCCGCCAGCGATCCCGGGGTGCTCGCGATCAAGCAGACCCTCTATCGCACCGGCAACAATTCCCCGATCGTCGACGCGCTGGTGGCAGCCGCCCAGGCCGACAAGGACGTCACGGTGATCATCGAGCTGCGCGCTCGCTTCGACGAAGAGGCGAACATCGAGCTGTCGACGCGCCTGCAGGAGGCCGGCGCGCATGTGATGTACGGCGTCGTGGGCTTCAAGACGCATGCGAAGATGACGCTGATCGTGCGCCGTGAGGCCGACGGAATCCGGCGCTACTGCCACCTCGGCACGGGCAACTACCATCCGCGGACCGCACGCGCCTATACCGACTACGGACTGTTCACCTGCGATGAGGACATCGGCGCGGACGTGCACGAGATCTTCCTGCAGCTCACCAGCCTTACGCGCACTTCCCGCCTGCGCCGGCTGCTGCAGTCCCCGTTCAACCTGCATGAATCGATCGTCGCGATGATCGACCGCGAGAGCCAGCATGCCCGCGCTGGAGGCAGCGCGCGCATCATCGTCAAGCTCAATGCGCTGGTCGAGCCGCTGGTGATCGAAGCGCTGTACCGCGCCTCCTGCGCCGGTGTGCGCGTGCAGCTGATCGTGCGCGGCGTGTGCGCGCTGTGCCCCGGGATTCCCGGGGTCTCCGAGAACATCACGGTGCGCTCGGTCATCGGACGCTTCCTCGAGCACTCCCGCGTGTACTGGTTCGAGAACGGCGGTGCGCCGGAGCTGTACCTGTCGAGCGCGGACTGGATGGAGCGCAATTTCTTCCGGCGGGTCGAGATCGCCTTCCCGGTGCTGCGCGAACAGCATCGCGACCGGATCTTCCGCGACCTGGAAGCCTACCTGGCCGACAACGTGAACGCCTGGGAGCTGCGCTCGGACGGCACCTACCAGCGCGTCACGCCCGGCACCGATGCGCCCCGCGAAGCGCAGCAGATGATGCTCGAGCGCTATACCGGCACGCCAAGCCACGACTCCGAGGCGTCCTGAGCCGCTCGGATCAGCGACTCCTCAGCTGCTGCGATTGCCCGAATACACCCGCAGCCTCACCCCGTGAGGCCGCAGGAAGCCGATTTCGAGCTGCAGGTCGGCCACCGTCAGTGGATGCTCGTCGAGCCAGCCGCCCGGAAAGCGCAGCTCGAGCGCGCTGCCGCGGGCCGTGAGCTCGATCTTCGGCAGCGCATTCGCGCTGCGGCCGCGATGCAGCAGCACGGCCGCGCGCAGCAGCACGATCAGTCGCGGTGCGAGCCGGTCCCAGGGAGGAATCAGGTCCTCGAGGCGCTCGAGCCCGAGCTTGCGCCGGTGCGAACCCACGAGCCGCGCGATCAGCTGCTGCTCTTCGCGCGCAAAGCCCGGCATGTCGGCGTTCTCGAGCAGATAGGCGCCGTGCCGGTGGTAGCCATTGTGGGCAACGTCCAGCCCGATCTCGTGCAGCCGCGCCGCCCAGCGCAGGCTCAGCTCCGCCAACGGATCGCCGAGTTCCCATGCCTCGCGCACCTGGGCGAGGAAGTCGACGGCCGTTTCCTCGACGCGCTCGGCCTGCCCAAGATCGACGTGATAGCGGCGCTGCATCGAGCCGACCGTGCGCTCGCGCGCATCCGAACGCGTCATGCGCCCAACCATGTCGTAGAGCAGACCGTCGCGCAGCGCCCCCTCGACGAAGCGCATCTGCTCGATGCCGAGAGCGGCAATGATCTCGGTCAGGATCACCACTCCGCCGGGGAAAACAGGACGGCGCTCCTCGCTCACCGAGTCCAGATCGAGCTCGCGCAGATGTCCGCTCGCACCGAGGCGGGCAAGCAGCTCCTCGAGACCGGAAGGCGTGATGCTGCCGGCGGTCGGATTGAGTTCCCGCAGGCTGTCGGCGATGACGCGGACGGTGCCCGAGCTGCCCACCGCCCGTTCCCATCCGCGGCGCGTGAAGGCGGCCTGGATCGGTTCGAGTTCCAGACGCGCCGCGAGGCGTGCCCGTTCGAGCCGCTTCGGAGTGAGGCGCCCATCGCCGAAGAATCGCTGGCTCAGGGACACGCAGCCCATCTGCAGACTCTCGAGCTCCAGTGGCTCGTAATGCTCGCCGATAATGATCTCCGTGCTGCCCCCGCCGATGTCCACGACCAGGCGGCGGCCCGGCTCGTTCGGCAAATTATGCGCCACACCCGAATAGATCAGTCGCGCCTCCTCCATGCCGGAGACTATCTCTATCGGGAACCCGAGTGCTTCGCGCGCGCGCTCGAGGAATGCCTGCTTGCGGCGCGCGATGCGCAGCGCGTTGGTGCCGACGACCCGTACATTTCGCGCCCGGATGTCGCGCAGTCGCTGACCGAAGCGTTCGAGGCAGGCGAGGGCACGCGCCGCCACTTCCTTGTCGAGCCGGCCGTCCTCGCCGACTCCTGCCGCGAGACGCACCATCTCGCGCAGGCGATCGATGATCACGAGCTGCCCGTGCGAATAACGGGCGACCACCATATGGAAGCTATTGGAGCCGAGATCGACTGCCGCGATGACCTCGAACATTGCCGCGGCAGCGCGGCTCATGCGCGCGGTTGCTGAAACGGGCGCTGGGACGGAATCAGGCGCTGAACGAGGAGCCGCATCCGCAGGTGGTCTGGGCGTTCGGGTTGCGGATCACGAATTGCGCACCTTCCAGACCTTCACGAAAATCGATCTCGGCCCCACCAAGATACTGGAAGCTCATCGGATCGATCAGCAGCTTGACGCCCTGGTTCTCTACACAGGTGTCGCCGTCCTGGACTTCCTCGTCGAATTCGAACCCGTACTGCAGCCCGGAGCAGCCACCGCCCTGGACGAACACGCGCAGCATCAGCTTCGGGTTGCCCTCGCCCGCGATCAGCTCGCCGACCTTGCGGGCCGCGGCATCGGTGAATACCAGCAGGTCCGTCGCCGGTTCCTGCACGCTGGCCATCGCTGGCTGACTCGCTGTAGCTGTCTGACTCATGAGGGGAAGTGTAGGCGCCTGCTGTGGGAAGGTCAAAACGCCTCAGCCCTGCGGCTCTGGCGGCGGTACGGGGTCTTGGGGCTCCGCCGGCGCGGCGGACGGGTCGCGGCCCTCGGGCGACTCCTTATGGTTGCGCGGCACGAGTTTGCCGCTGATCTCGGCCCCTAAGGCCATCTCGATCACGCCGTAGTGCACGTTGCCGCGTACGCGCGCCTTGGCCCCGAGCACGACGCGTTCGGTGCCAAAGATGTCGCCGTTGACGCGGCCGTTCAGCACCACGTGCGGAGCCCGAACCGAGCCTTCGACCACCCCGTGCTCGCTGACGGAAAGCGAGGCCGCTGCTCCGGCGGTCGCACAGACGCTGCCGGTGATGCGGCCGTCCAGATGCAGGCCACCGGCGAACTCGACGTCCCCCTGCACGCTGGCGCCGCGGCCAATCAGCGTATCGATGCGCGCGGCGCTATTCTTCTCTCGACGCTTGAACATGCACACTCCACGATCGCCCCGTCATCCCGGTTCGGCATTCCAGACGAAGGTCTGCCGGTAGGGTGCCATGCCCTTGCGCCCGGGTCGAACTTCCAGCGTCACACGATCCGCCTTGAAGCCCGGCGGCAGTGTGACGGGTTGCTCAATGCTGGTGTTATAGCGAAAACTGAAATTCAGCTCACCGGAGCCTCCGCCGGTCAGCTCGTTCAGGTCAGCGCTCACCGCGGTGCCCTCGCGCGTGCCATCCACGGTGATCGCGAGGGTACCGTTGATCGCCTCTCCCGGGCGCTGCTGCCGTATCAGGCTGAATCGCAACGCATAGCGCTGCTCGCCAGGCAGCGCGGCGATGTGGAACTGCTCGACCCGCACCGCGGCGGTCTCACCCTGCCCGGGCTGCGCCACGATGCCGCGATAGAATTCCACGTCCTTCTGCTGGCGCTCGACTTCCGCCTGCAATTCCCCGATCGTGCGCGCCACGTCGGCCCGCTCGCGCACTTCGGCGACGCGCGCCTCGTCGGCCGCCGCGAGCTGCACCTTGAGTTCGTGCTGTGTGCGCAGCAGCGCATCGATCTGCTGCTGCAGCGAATTGCGCTGGCCGGCCGCCAGCATCGCGTCATATCCGGCCTTGTAGCGGCCGAGCTCGAACATGCCGTACAGCGCCAGCGCCCCGATCAGCAGCGTGGACAGCACCACGGTCCAGCGGCGCCCGGGCGCATAGGCGCGGACCACGAGTTTGCCGGGAATGTTCATCCGCGTGGGCGGTTGCTTTAGGTTTCTGCCGGGGCCACGGTCCTGGCGTCGGGCACCAGCGGGCGCCACCAGGTCGGATAGGGCGGCAGGCCGCGCGGAAACGCGTACTGACCGAGCTCATGCAGCGCGCGCGCGTACACCGCGCGCTTGAAGTAGATCACCTCGCGGATGGGTTCCCAATAGTCGACCCAGCGCCAACGGTCGAATTCCGGCTCCGGCGTCAGGTCGAACCGGAACGGCGCCCCATCGGCGCGCAGCCGCAGCAGGAACCAGCATTGCTTCTGCCCGAGGCAGAGCGGCAGCACGTTGCGGCGTACGTAGCGTGCCGGAAGATGGTAGCGCAGCCAGTGGCCGGTCCGGCCGATGATCTCGACATCGTCAGCGCCCAGGCCGATCTCCTCGCCAAGCTCGCGATACAGGGATTCCTCCGGCTGCTCGCCGGGGCGCATTCCGCCCTGCGGAAACTGCCAGCCCCGGCCGCCGGCGCGCCGGCCGACGAACAGCCGGTCGTCCGCTGACATCAGCACGATACCGACGTTGGCCCGGAAGCCGTCGCGATCAATCACGTCGCTCATGGCACATTTTTACCCTAAAGGACCCCCGGACGCTCCAGGTAAATGGCGGCCCTGGGCCGTCTCTCCGGTAACCTTGCCGTGAATGATGCCAAAGCGCTACTGGTGGGGTCTGGTCTGGCTCACGCTGCTCGCAGCCTGCGCGTTCTGCGCCGAACTGCTGGTGGGCTCGTCGGGATTGAGTCCCGCGCGCGCCCTGCGCGCCCTGCTCGGCGGCGGCGACGAGTTCGGCCGGCTGATCGTGCGCAACCTGCGGCTGCCGCGCGCCACGGCGGCTTTCGCGGTCGGCAGCCTGCTGGCCCTCGCAGGAGTGCTGCTGCAGGCGCTGTTCCGCAATCCGCTGGCCGATCCGCTGGTGCTCGGAGTCTCGGGCGGTGCGGCGGTCGGCGCGCTTGCCGGAATGCTCGCCGGCGCCGGAGCCTTCGCACTGCACTGGTATGCGACTGCCGGTGGCGCGCTGGTAGGGCTGCTGGTACTCGGGCTGGGCCGCGGCGGTGGCGCCACGCGCCTGTTGCTCTGCGGTGTCGTCTGCGCCGGCGCCTGCGGCGCCCTGATCACGCTGCTGCTGAGCATGGCGGACAACGGGCAGCTGCGGGGCATGGTGTTCTGGCTTGCCGGCGACCTCGGATGGGCACAGCGCCCGGGGCTCGAACTGCTGATCGCATGCGCAGCGCTGCTCGCGGCCGCAGTGTGCGGGCGCTGGCTCAACGTACTCGGCGCCGGTGAACTGCGCAGCGCGAGCCTGGGTCTGCCTGGTGGCCCGACGCGCGCACTGGTATTCACGCTGAGCGCGGCACTGACCGCGTTGGCCGTGATCGGCGGCGGCATGATCGGCTTCGTGGGCCTGATGGGGCCGCACCTCGCGCGCTTCGGGTTCGGCACCAGCGATCATCGGGTGGTCGCGCCCGGGGCGGCGCTCGCCGGCGGCGCGCTGCTGTGCATAGCCGACCTGCTCAGCCGGAGCGTGGCCGCCCCGCGCGAGCTGCCGGTCGGCGCGGTGATGGCGCTGATAGGCACGCCCGCATTCGTGCTACTGCTGCGTCGCCGTCCAGCTTAAGGCGGCGGGTCGGCGGGCAGGTGTCAGGCGCGCCGTGCCGCCGTGTCGCGCCGACCCTGGACGTAAGTCTGACCGCGCCGCATCAGCGCGGTGAAACCGGCTTGATCGCCGGCCGATACGGCGCCGCGGACTGCATCGACCGCGCGTGACAGCGCGTCGAGCGATTCGGCACCGAAATCGTTCAGGCGCTGGATCTCGAAGTAGAGCTCCGGGCTCTCCTCAGCCACGTTCGCCGCGATGTCGAACTGGGCATCGAAGGTCGTGCTCGAGAGCTGCAGCAGCCTTGGAGCGGCCTCGCCGCTCTGCTCCAGCGCGGTGAAGAATGCGATGTTGAGCGCGTGGGACAGCCCGAGCACGTACGCGATCAGCCGGTCGTGCTCGTCCAGTCCCATCACCACCTGCTCTGCCATCGTGGCGGCGAACAGTGCCCGCGCGCGGGCGAGCGCGTCCGTATGCCCGAGGTCTATGAAGATCACGTGGCGGCCGGAGAGCAGCTCGGTATCGGGCCCGAACATCGGATGCAGGGAGGTGACCGCGACTCCGGCAGCCCGCAGCGCCGCGAGTCCGGTGCGTAACGGCGATTTGAGGGATCCCAGGTCGAATACGACGCCGGGTGGGCGGCGCTGCGCGAGGCCCTGAAGGATCGCATCCGTCATGCCGAGCGGCGTGGCCACGACGATCATCTCGTGATCGAGCGCCGATTCGCGCCAGTCCGCAATGCGCGGCAGATCCGGTGCCGCGGACCGCGGATCGGCGATCTCGACTGCAAAGCCCTGGGAACTCAGGAACTGCGCGAACCAGGCGCCCATCTTCCCGGCTCCGCCGATCACCAGCGCTCGCTGGCCGCTCCCCCCACCCTTGGCCGCGACGCTGGCGCGCTCCTGGGTCGTCAGCGATGAACGGATCAGCAGCCGCATGACCGACTCGGCGACTGCAGCCGGGACCCCGAGCTCGTCGGCAGTCCGGCGCGCACCGACAATGACATCGCGTTCACGCGCATAGTCGCGGGTCGGATAGCCAGTCGAGCGCTTGGTACGGGCAATCTCCCGGCTGACCGCCTGGCGCTCTGCGATGATCTGCAGCAGCTGTCGGTCCAGTTCGTCCAGGCGCGCTCGCAGTTCCTCGAGGGTCATGGCAGCGTTTCCGTTGCGTTCAGGGTGCGCCTTTGTATAGGCACTGCGGGGCGCCCGCAAGCGCCGCGCATGCGCGGCCGGGTCGGTGCCGCTACCATGCCGGCATGAGCCTGCACCAGGAATGCCTTCCGGAACCGTTGCCGTCCGAGCCACTCGCGCTCGTGGCGCAGTGGCTGGCCGAGGCGCTGTCCCGGCGCCTTCAGCCCAACCCCAATGCGATGGTGCTCGCGACCGTCGATCGCGAGGGCTGGCCTGCCGCACGGGTGGTGCTCTGCAAGGCGATCGAGCCCGATCCGGGCTATCTCACCTTCTTCACGAACTATCTCTCGCGCAAGGGCGCCGACCTGGAAGCGGTGCCGCGCGCCGCCATCGTGCTGCACTGGGACGCGCTGCACCGGCAGGTACGCATCGAAGGCCCGGTCGTGCGCACGAGCGCCGCTGAGAGCGACGCGTACTTCGCCACGCGCGCCTGGCAGAGCCAGGTCGGAGCCTGGGCGAGCCACCAGAGTCTGCCATTGGCTTCGCGCGCGACGCTGATCGCCAGCGTCGAAGCGAGCGCGCGCAGCCTCGGCGTCCCCTCGCCGATCGAGCATTCCGGCTCCGGGTCGCATCCGGGAGGGCCGATCGCGCGGCCGCCGCACTGGGGTGGGTATCGGATCTGGGCGCAGAGCGTGGAGCTGTGGGTCGAGGGAGAGGCGCGCATCCACGACCGGGCGCGCTGGACGCGCCGGCTCGAGGCGGACTCGCAAGGCTTCGCGGCGAGCGCATGGAGCGCCACGCGACTGCAGCCTTGAGCACTGCCGATCCGGTTCCGCTGGCCGCCGAGGCGCTTCGGATCCGTGCCGGCACGAGGCTGCTGGTCGAGGGCCTGGCGCTGCGGGTGCAGCGTGGAGAATTCCTCGCAATCCTCGGCCGCAATGGCAGCGGCAAGAGCCGCACGCTGCACACGCTGGCGGGCCTGGATGCGCCCGATGCCGGCCAGGTGCTGCTGGAAGGCCGCCCGCTGCAGCAGCTGCGACGGCGCGAGATCGCGCAGCGGCTGGGGCTGCTGCCCCAGGATCGCGAGGATTCGCTGGCCCTGACCGCACTCGAGTCGGTCTCGCTCGGCCGGCACCCGCACCTGGACTTCTGGCGACCCGACACCGCCGCGGGCGTGGCGCTCGCGCGCGCAGCGCTGGCCCGAGTCGGGCTTGCGGACTGCGCCGAACGCCCGCTCGCCACACTGTCGGGCGGAGAGCAGCGGCGCGTGGCGGTCGCCGCCCTGCTGGTACAGCAGCCCCAGGTCTACCTGCTCGATGAGCCGAGCAATCATCTCGATCCGCAGCACCAGATCGGGATCCTGCGCCTGTTTCGTTCACTGTGCGACGGGGGCGCGAGCGTGATTGCGACGCTGCACGACCCGACGCTGGCCGTGCGCTATGCCGACAGCGTGCTATTGCTGTATGGCGATGGCCGTTACCAGCTCGGCGACAGTGCGGCCCTGGTGGACGGCGCCAGGCTGTCGGATCTCTACCAGACGCCGATCGCGAGCCTCGGCACACCGCCACGCCAGGTGTTCGTCGCCGAATGACTCAAGGGCCCCGCGCGGCTCCCAGCGACTCGAGCACCGGCGCGTGCAGCAGCGGGTTCGCCGCCAGCACCGACGTCGTATGCAGCGTGATGTCGCGGCCGGCCAGATCGGTGAATGTTCCGCCCGCCTCGCGCACGATGACCGTGAGCGCGGCGATGTCCAGGATGTTGACGTCCGACTCGATCACCACGTCGAGCGCGCCGCGCGCCAGCAGGTGGTAGTGCAGGAAATCGCCATAGCCGCGCAGCCGGTTCACGCGCCCGACCAGGGCACCGAAGCGCGCCCAGCCATCACGGGACGCCGCAAGAGTCTTGAGATTGCCAGTAGAGACGATCGCGCCGGCGAGTGAATCGATCGTGCTGACGTGGATCCGCTGGCCGTCCAGAAACGCGCCCTCGCCCTCCTCGGCCCAGGCGAGCTCCCCATAGGCTGACGCGCTCGAGACGCCGAGCACGAGGCGCCCCGCGCGCATCAATGCGATCTGAGTCGAGAAGAACGGGCAGTCGCGTACGAAGGACTTGGTGCCGTCGATCGGATCGACCAGCCAGAGATTGCGCGCGTCGAGCCCCTGCGCGGGAGTCTCCTCGCCATAGAAGCCATAGTCGGGAAAACGCTCGACCAGGATGCTGCGTATGGCCTGCTCCGCCCGCACGTCCGCCTCGGTGACCGGCGAGCGGTCGGCCTTCAGCGTCACCTTGAGGTTGCGCCGGTACAGTCCCTGGATCACCTCCGCTGCGGCACGCGCTGCCGCGAGCGCAGCCTCAAGTTCCCTGGAGGCCATGCGAGCCCTGCCGGACCTCGGGATTCGCCGGTTGATACGGACAATGCCGGCAGCCGCTGCCGCAGCAATAGCCGCGGCGCAGGTGGTACTGGCGCGTGAACACCAGGTAGGGCCCGTCCCGGTAGCTGTCTCCGGGCTGCAGCGGCAGCGGTTCGCGTGTATGCGTATCAGTCTCGGCGGCCATGCCCGACTATAGCGTGCAGCGCTCGAGGGCGTCAGCCGCGCGCCGTTCCGTTGACATCTCCGGTGCGGCCCGCCTAAAGTCCGGCGCGTCAGGTGTTCGGGAAGCTGGTGAAACGCGACCATCGCGTCATTCCGGCGCTGCCCCCGCAACGGTAAGAGTACCGATGCCGCATCAGGTAAGCCACTGCGCCTTCGGGCGTGGGAAGGCGATGCGGTCGATCCTGGATTCACAGGATCTGGTGCTCGAGTCCGGAGACCGGCCTGGCATTGGTACCCAACCGACGCGGCGGGCGTCAGGCTGGCGCTTCGCGCTTGCCTGTCCGTTCCCCCATGTTTGTTGGGCCTGTACTGCTGCTGGCCATGCGGGCGTGCATGGAAAGGCTACGACAACATGTTCCCTCTGCGTTTGGGCGCGGCGCTGACCGCGCTGGCTTGCTTTGGAATCTTGCTTTCGGTCCGTGCCGCTGCCGCCGACACCGGCGGTGACGGCGCGGCAGCGTCCGAACTGGCGCCGGTAGTCGTCACGGCAACCCGCACCGCACAGCCCCTCGACCACACGGGAACCGACATGTCGGTGCTCAGCGGCGCGGAGCTGCAGTCGGCGCAGCGGCTGTTCCTGACGGATGCGCTGGCGCAGCTGCCCGGTCTCACCGTCACGCGCGCCGGAGGACCCGGGCAGACCACGAGCCTGTACATCCGTGGCGCCGACGCCGGCCAGTCGCTGCTGCTGATCGACGGCGTGCGCATCAACGATCCGGGGGCGCCGGACGGTGCCCCGAATCTCAACGACCTGCTGGTCAGCAACATCGATCGCGTCGAGGTGCTGCGCGGCCCGCAGTCGACGCTGTACGGCAGCGATGCGATCGGAGGGGTCGTGAACCTGATCCTGCGGCGTGGCGGGAATTCACCGGTCGCGGCGCAGTTCGCGGCCGAGGGCGGCAGCTTGCGCACTACGCGCTACAACGGCGCGATCAACGGCACCGACGGCATCGTGGAATACGGCGGCGCCGTGAACTACTACGACACCGGCGGCATCTCGGCCGCCGAGGTACGCAACGGGAACACCGAGCCGGATGGCTATGCAAATCTCGGAGCCACCGGATCCGTGCGTATTCACGCGGGCGACCAGTGGAGCCTCGACCTGCGCGGCATCTACACGCGCTCGCGCACCGATTTCGACGGCTACCCGCCACCCGACTATGCCTTCGTGGACGATCCCGAATTCAGCCGCGATCAATTCCGCGCCGGCTACGCGGCCCTGAATGGCTCGTGGCTGGACGGACGCTTCACGCAGCGCTTTGCGGTGATTGGCAGCCAGAGCGACCGGCGCTACTTCGGACTGTGGGATCCCGAGACCAATGCCTTCACGCCCGGCCAGAACTCCTACTACCAGGGCAATGCGACGCGTCTCGAGTACCAGACCGTGATTCGCCCGGATGACTCCAACGAACTGACCGCCGGGGCGGAGAGCGAGCTCACGACGCTGCGCTCGCAATATCTCGGCACGTTCATCCCGGCGAGCGCGGCCGACATTCCGTCGCCGGATGCCGGGCGCGATCGCCTCAACGGCTACTTCCTGCAATGGCAGAGCACCCCGGTCAGCCCGCTCACGCTGACGGCGGGCTACCGCTATGACTTCGATGCGCAGTTCGGCGGCCACAGCTCGATCAAGTTCAATGCCGCGTGGCGGCTGTTCGACGGCGCGACCGTACTGCGCGCGAACTACGGCGACGGCCTGAAGGCGCCAACGCTGTTCCAGCTGCTCTCCCCGGACCCATACGGTCGGCTGCAGCCAGAACGCGCCGTCGGCTGGGAGGCCGGCGTGGACCAGAGCTTCGCCGATCGCCTGGTGCGGGCATCGCTGACGTACTTCCGGCGCCAGGACCGCGACAAGATCACGGCCCAGTCCTGTGCCCCCTCCATTTCGGCCGGCTGCTCCGCCCAAGGGTACTTCTACTACAACATCAATCGTGCGCACGCGACCGGCATCGAGGGCGAGCTGGTCGTGCGCGCCGGCAACGAGTTGAATCTGTACCTGAACTACACCAACCTGCGTGCCCTCGACGACCAGACTGGCCTTGCGCTGCTGCGCCGCCCCCACGTATCCCTCAATGCCGGATTGAACTGGACGGTCGGCAAGAGCAGCCTGCTGAACCTCAGCTACGGCTACGTCGGCGCGCGCTCGGACATCGATCCGAACACCTTCAGCCGGGTGACGCTGCGGCCCGAAGCGACGGTAAACGCAGCCGTGGCGTACACGATCAGCAGTTCGCTGCAGCTCTACGGGCGCATCGAGAATCTGTTCAATCACTACGCGGAGCCTTCGGCCGGCTACAGCGCACTGGGCCGCACCGCGTATGCGGGCCTGCGGCTCTCGCTGTAGAGTACGCGGATGGGCCACAGACTCTCCCGCATCGTCACGCGCACGGGTGATGACGGCACGACCGGCCTCGGTGACGGCAGCCGGGTGCCGAAAGACACGTTGCGCGTCGAGGCGCTGGGCGACGTCGATGAGCTGAACTGTTCGCTCGGCGTGCTGCTGGTAACGGAACTGCCCGAGCCCCGCGCCCACGGCACCTTGAGCGAGGTGCAGCACGACCTGTTCGATCTCGGCGGGGAGCTGGCGATCCCGGGCAGCACGCTGCTGCAGGACGGGCGCGTGAACTGGCTGGAGTCGCAGGTCGAGCAGTTCAACGTCGACCTGCCGCCGCTCAAGGAATTCGTACTGCCCGGCGGCGGCACTGCCGCCGCTCAGGCACACGTCGCGCGGGCCATCTGCCGGCGCGCGGAGCGCAGCTGCTGGGCGCTCGCGCGCAAAGAGGAACTGCGGGTCGAGCCGATGCATTACCTGAACCGGCTGTCGGACCTGCTGTTCGTGCTGGCGCGCCGCTTTGCACGCGCGGAGCGCGGATCCGAGCCGCTCTGGAACCGTACCCGCAAGGACCAGACCGGCGGCTAGGGGCCAGCTGGAGCGCGCAGCTTCGAGCATTTCTCTGATCGGGTCAGTATCACTGCGACGACAAGCGAGCTTCGGATACCCGAGGGCCACTGTGATGCCCACCGGAATCGGCCAAGAGAGCGTAGTAGCCGGAGATCACGCACGGCGGGGCCGCCTGCAGCCTTAGCGATGGCCTCTGCGGGGTCCCCCGGGGCCAAGGCTCCTGCGAGCTGGCCTTTGGGCATCCGCGGCCAGTGCGTGGAGCCCCGGGTAGAGATAGGGGACCGGCGTCACTTGATTCCCGCCTCGTAACGCGTTTCGGTGTCACGCGTTACAGCTGGAGAGTCTCGATGGCACAGGCCGCTGAACGAATGAAGGCGATGCGCGAGCGGCGGCGCGCGCGCGGCCTGCGGGAATTGCGCCTGATCGTACCCGATGCCCGCTCCAAGGCGGTCCGCAGGCGGATCGCCAGGCAGGTCGCGGGCCTGGAGCGTGCGCACGAGCTGGAGGCTCTGCGCTGGATCGAGTCGGTCTCGGAAATTGATTCGCAATGAGACGCGGGGACGTGGTCACGGTCGCGGCATCAGGCGACTTTGGGAAGCCG
The DNA here is from genome assembly GCA_964528845.1 of uncultured Steroidobacteraceae bacterium. Classification (GTDB taxonomy): domain Bacteria; phylum Pseudomonadota; class Gammaproteobacteria; order Steroidobacterales; family Steroidobacteraceae; genus FEN-1191. The sequence goes on from CAZGVE010000047.1 coordinate 18,468, forward strand.
CGTCCGGCGGTGATCGTGCAGACGGACGCGCTCCCGGCACAGCACGCCTCGGTGGTGATCTGTCAGCTGACCTCCGTGTCCAGCGATGCGCCGGATTTCCGCGTCACCATCGATCCGAGCGCGGGCAACGGACTGCGGGTCAGATCCCAGGTGATGGCGGAAAAGCCGGTGACGGTCAGGCGAGAGCGTATCGGAAGGCAGGTGGGCCATCTCGACGAGCAGGACATGGTACGAGTCAAGGTCGCCCTGGCATTGGTCGTGGGGTTGGCCGATTAGGTGTCAGAGCAACGGCCGAGTGCTCAACCGCGGCCGGATGCTCCACCCGCGCGACGCAGGCGCGGATATTGCGCAGTCGGCTCGCTCGGTGCCGACTCCAGCGCCGGTCGCTCGAGCAGTTCCAGCTGACCGGCTTCAAGCTTGCGCAGCTGCTGGGTGTTAATGTCGTTCGAGAACACTCCGGGCTGCGTCTGCCACTCCCAGGAGCTGTTGCCACGGGTATCCCAGACCGCGCGACCGGATTTGCTCTCCGAACCGCTGAATTCAGGTGCCTCGATCAGGTCCGATCTGAATGCCTTCTTCCTATGCACTGCGAACTCCTCATGGATACTGAAAATCAATGCCCGCTGTGACCCGACTCTCACTCACCCGGCGGCAAGGGCCGCCCGGCGAATCGTTGCCGCTGCCCGGTCGCAAGCTGCCGTTGGCGTATGCCAAGGCCCTCGTGCGGCCGTCAATGACAGTTCCCTGTCGTAAATCGTAGCGCGCTACAGAGGTAAGCAAGCGGTGTGCCAATGTGCGGTCGTCACGTGTGTGAAGGCCTGGCTCGATCATGTACAAATCAAGTCCGGGCCGGTGTTCCGGCGCATCGAGAACACAGGACAGGTCGGCGAGCGCTCCCTGCACCCGCAGGAGGTCGCCCGGATCCTGCAGCGTATCGCGCAACGCATGAATGCAGAGAGCGTTACATGGCCCGACCTACGACTCGGCGCTCATTCCACCCTCATTGGCGCCGCGCACAACATGGTCGCGGCCGGTATCGATCTGACAAGTATCATGCACGCGGGAGGCTGGAACGATCCGAAGATGCCCCGCTACTCCACGCGGGAACTCGCCGCCATGGACTCCGGGATGGCACGCCTGGGGGGCGGTCTTGGTACCGAATTACATCGGGGATTGCGGCCTCGACGGACCGGGCTTCTGTTTCTGCCCACAACGATCCGCGGAGACTCTCTGCGCGAGTCGGCTCGATACTTTGACCCTCGCGACACTTGGCGGTCAGCCGCCAATTCCTTCTTCCCTATAGCGGACGATCGCGACCGACAATTTAGGGCCGGATGGCATCATTGAATGGCTCATACCGGCCAGAACCCGACGATCGGGTGAAGCGCTCAGAACGGATTGGCGACCCGCAACTGATTGTCGATGACCTGCCCGTGTTGCAGGTCCTCTGAGTAGAGGATCGTAGCGCCCGCAATCAATGCGGCGGCGACCAGCACGGAGTCATAGAGGGACAATCTGTAACGCTCGCATACGGCCAGACCGCGATCGTGCGTTTCGATAGTGAGCGGTTCGACGCTGCAGACGGCCCGGATCGTATCGAGAATCTCCCGAATCTCGGCCATGGGCATCTTCGCCTTCCGCAGAGCGACAACTGCAAATTCGTTCAGCACCTGAACGCTTACGACGCCCCGGGAAGACAGTAGATTTTCGACCCGATCTGCCTTCGCGGTGTCGCCCGACAGCAGGTACAGGAGCACGCTGGTGTCGAAGAATGGATCAGCGCCGCTCATTCGCTTCGAGGCGATCGAACTTGAACGTCGCGGGCAACTTTCCCCGAAACCTGCGCAACCGTGCCAATAACTCGCGCGTGCCGGGCGCCCTGGCTATGGCGAACACGTCCTTGGCGGCAATCTGGATTTCGATCTGATCACCCTCTTTCAGTCCGAGGGCGTCGACCACCGTCGCAGGAAGCCGGACCGCCAGGCTGTTGCCCCATTTCGAAACTTGCATCGTGCGCTCCGTAGATATACATCCAGTGACTAGTATATCTTCGATGATGCCGTGGCGCCAGTTCGCTGTGCGCAGTGCGCTGCTGCGCATCTTCGGCCGCGAATGTCTGCGGCTACGGGGGA
>CAZGVE010000048.1:0-419 GCA_964528845.1 uncultured Steroidobacteraceae bacterium
GATTCGGGATGCCGCCGACCGACATCAGGCCCGGATTCCACGGGAACGCGCGGTCCGCCGGCAGGATACTGGCGGATGAGGAGCCGGGAGCCGCCACGACGATACTGAGCGCCTGAGTCTTGGTCTGCGCGGTGGGAGTGGTCGAATCCGTCACCTGGACCGTGAAACTGGAAGTGCCTGCCGCGGTCGGGGTACCGGAGATCTGTCCGGTCGAGGCGATGAGGCTCAGGCCGGTCGGCAATGCTCCACCGGTCACGCTCCAGCTGTAGGGGCTGGTGCCGCCATTCGCGGCGAGCGTGCTGCTATATGCGGTGCCCTGCTGGCCGTTCGGCAGGCTGGTGGTCGTGATGGCAACCGGGGTCGCGGATGCGGCGGCGATCACGATACTGAGCGCCTGCGTCTTGCTCTGCGCAGTGGGT
>CAZGVE010000048.1:519-19803 GCA_964528845.1 uncultured Steroidobacteraceae bacterium
GCTGTCCGGTCGAGGCGATGAGGCTCAGACCCGTCGGCAATGATCCGGCGGTCACACTCCAGCTATAGGGGCTGGTGCCGCCATTCGCCGCAAGCGTGCTGCTGTAAGCGCTGCCCTGCTTGCCATTCGGCACGCTGGTCGTCGTGATGGAAACCGGGGTCGCAGTGGATGCGGCGGCGATCACGATACTGAGCGCCTGCGTCTTGCTCTGCGCAGTGGGTGCGGTCGAATCCGTCACCTGGACCGTGAAACTGAAAGTGCCTGCCGCGCTCGGGGTACCGGAGAGCTGTCCGGTCGAGGCGATGAGGCTCAGACCCGTCGGCAATGATCCGGCGGTCACGCTCCAGCTGTAAGGGCTGGTGCCCCCGCTTGCTGCAAGCGTGCTGCCGTAAGCGCTGCCCTGCTTGCCATTCGGCAAGCTGGTTGTCGTGATTGAAACGGGGGTGGCGTTGGCCATGACGGCAACCACTATGCTGAGCGCCTGCGTCCTGCTCTGCGCAGTGGGTGCGGTCGAATCCGACACCTGGACCGTGAAACTGAAAGTACCCGCCGCACTCGGGGTCCCGGCGATCTGTCCCGTCGATGCATCGAGGCCCAAACCCGCCGGCAACGATCCGCTCGCCAGGCTCCACGTGTAAGGGCTGGTGCCCCCGCTTGCTGCAAGCGTGCTCCTGTACGCGATACCCTCCTGCCCATTCGGCAACGACGTCGTCGAAATGGAAACCGGAGAAGATGGGGAGTTCACCGAGGACGGGCTTGCAGGACTTACGACAGCGCCGGCCATGGATGAACTACTTTGCCCATCGCCGCAACCGATGAGAAATGCGCTTGTCAGAGCGACCCCTGCCCAGCGAAGACTGCGGCGAATTTGACGGTTTTGCATGGGTAGTTGCGACACCTGGTGTGAGAATGAGCCCGGGATACTAGGGGTCGCATTTAGATTGGCAAAGCTGTCGCCAAACGCAGTCGCCTGGTAGTCATCGACGCGCAGTCCGAGGTCTGACGGAGTGTGAACAGCGTCATGTTTCTCGGGGCTAATGCGCACCCGAAAGACCGATGCGCCGTGAAGACCTATGACGTGCGGTCGCGCGCCGCACTACGCCTCAGTCAGTCTCCCAACGGATGCCGCAGCACGTCCCACAGCAGTTTTTGCATTTCAACGATCTCGGTGCGCGCACCACGGCGCGTGCGCCACCAGTTTCCCGGAGCAAAGGCGGAATACGGCGAGCCCCTGACGAGGACCACCGCGCGGTGCAGCTTCATGGCACGACGCATTACCCGCCGGACACGCCGCGAATGATCCGCGGTGCTCACGAAGATGACGGTGTGCACGCCGCTGGCATCGCACCAGCCGGGCAGCACCGCGCCCTCGTCCTCGGTCCCGGCCACGGGGCGGGGGATCGTGATGATGTTCGACACACCGAGGGCACGCAGCTGCTGCACCGAGACGGCGGCGGCATTGAAGTAGGCAACGCCGCGCCTGAGGAATTCGCGATCTACGCTGTCGGGCGGATCCTCGAAGATCGCCACGCGGTCGGCCAGCCCGGCATGCACGAGGTCGACCGCCCCCAGCACTCCCGCGCCATCGGCATCTGCAGCGATGACAATTACATCCGCGGGCCGAAGGGGATCATCTCTCACAAGTGCCATGCCGGCGCTGCTCAGTAGCGCGTTGCGCGGACCGGGCAGCATCAGCACCAGTGGCGCCGCCGCCAGCAGGACCAGCAGCGAGAGGGCAAGGGCTCGAGTACGGATGTTCATGCAGGCCAGGAACGCAGCCAACTGTGACGCATCACGTAACGCCCACCTGGATTGTGACTATACTTCGCGCTGCGACTGCCGCCGCCCCGCCACCACTCAAGTATATTGAACGCTGTCCGAGCCCACCATGTCCGAGATCCTGCGCTTCGACCAGCTTTCCACCGTACTGTGCATCGGCGCTCACTGCGATGACATCGAGATCGGCTGCGGCGGCACGCTCAGCCGTTGGGTGCGCGAGCAGCCACGAGCGCATTTCATCTGGGCGGTGTTCGCGGGAGAAGCGGATCGGATGCCGGAGTCGCGCCGCGCGGCCGCGCGTTTCCTGGAAGGGGCCGCGTCGGTGGACCTGCGCTTCTTCGACTTCCGTGGCAGCTATTTTCCGATCGATCGCGAGCGCATCAAGAATGCTTTCGAGACCCTCAAGGCACTGCCGCGGCCGGATCTCATCCTGACCCATCGCCTGGAGGACCGCCATCAGGACCATGCGCTGCTGGCGGAGCTGACCTGGAACACGTTCCGTTCGCACACGATTCTCGAATACGAGATCCCGAAGTACGAGGGGGACCTCGGGCATCCGAATCTGTTCGTGCCCCTGAGTGCGGCGGACATCGAGCGCAAGTGCGCGATCCTTATGGAGTGCTTCCCATCGCAGCACTCGCGCAGCTGGTTTACGCCCGACACCTTCCGCGCGCTGGCACGCCTGCGCGGCATCGAGTGCGCCGCAGCCGGCGGATTTGCCGAGGCCTTCCACGCGAGGAAGCTGCGGATCTAGGGCTTCGCAGCCGCGGCGTCCGGGAGCGCGAACCCGATCAGCATCTGACCGGTCGCCACCGTGATGTACTGCCGCCCGCCGACGCGATAGCTCACGGGAGCGGCCGAAATCTGGCCACCGGTGTCGAAGGACCACAGCTGCGCGCCGCTCATCGCATCGAGTGCCATCAGCTTCGAAGTGTCGGAGCCGAATACCAGGTTGCCCGCAGTCGAGAGCAGGCCCCCGCGCGGCAGCTCGTTCACGCCGCCATTGCGGTGCTCCCAGCGCACCTTGGCCGTCGCCGGATCGATCGCGCGGACCACCGCGTACTGGAAGTCACCCTCGACGTAGCGGCCTGCGCTGCCCGCAAACAGTCGGCCGGATTCCACGCGTGGCGGACCCTCGCTGGAAAAATACATGCCGCCGCGCTCGAGCACGTCCACGTACTGCAGTCCGGTCAGCGGGCTGTAGGACTGGAACCACCAGTTCGCGGCGCCGGTCGTGCTCGGATACACGTAAGCGCCGCCCGGTGTCGGACTGGTGCCGGGCAGGCGCAGCGGCCGCCCGTCCGCACTCAGGCCGGACGCCCAGGTCTGCTTCGCATAGGGCGCGCCGCGTACGAACTTGCCGGTCTCGCGGTCCAGTACGTAGAAGAAGCCATTGCGATTGGCGACCGCAAGTTCCTTCTTCGGTACCCCGCCTTCGGTGGTGTCTATCAGCGCCGGAGTCTGGATCGAATCCCAGTCGTGATCGTCTCTGGGCGAGAACTGGAAGTGCCAGACCAGCCGGCCGGTCGCGACATCGAGCGCCAGCAGCGAGCAGCTGTACAGATTGTCCCCGGCACGATTCACGGCGTTGTAATCGGGCGCCGGATTGCCCGTGCCCCAGTAAAGCAGGCCGAGCTCCGGGTCGTAGGCGCCGATGCCCCAGGTGGTGGCGCCGCCGTGACGCGCGGAATCCGCGGGCCAGGTGTCGCTGCCGGCCTCGCCCGGTGCCGGAATCGTATAGGTCCGCCAGCGCAGGGCTCCGGTGGCGGCGTCGTACGCACTGACGAATCCGCGCGTCGGGAAGTCGCCGCCGGCGATACCCGTGATCAACAGGTCGCCGACCGGCAGCGGCGCGGACGTAATGCTGTAGCCTTCGCGATAGTCGGCGACGGTCTGGTCCCACAGTAGCTCGCCCGTCGCGGCGTCCAGCGCCAGCAGGTGCGCGTCAAGAGTGCCGACGTAGACACGCTTGCCGAGCACTGCAACCCCGCGATTGGTCGTGATACAGCACAACCGTATGTCGGCCGGCGGCGGCCGGGTGTATTGCCAGATCTGCGCGCCCGTCGCGCTATCGAGGGCCTGCACCGCTCCATTGGGCAGGGTGACGTACAGGCGCCCCCCGACGACGATCGGCACCGACTCCACGATCTGGTCGGCGATATTGAACTGGTGGATCCAGCGCACTGTCAGCTGCGCGACGTTGGCGCTCGTGATCTGGGTATCGCGCGAGAAGCGTTGTGCCGCATAGGAACCGGCCGGTAGCAGCCAGTCTGCGATATCGCTGCCCGCCGCCTTGAGCATCTCGGGGGTCGATGGCAGCAGCGGCGCGGGCTGTGTCGCGGATCCAGCATCGCCGGCGGCAAGCCGCCGGCTGTTATCGAATGCGGTCTGGCGCAGGAACGCGATCACACCCCAGGTTTCCTCGCGCGACAGACCCCAAGCCTGCATCGCAGTGCCCGGTACGCCATGGCGAATCGTGCGGTACATGGCCCAGTCGCTCGAACCGTGCGCCAGCGAGCGGCCGACCAGGGCCGGGCCCGCGCCGCCCTGTGCGACCTCGCCGTGGCAGCGCGCGCAGGTCCGTGCGAACCGCTCCGCGCCGCGCTTGCGGTCCGCTGCCGAGTCGAGCGGATTGGTGATTACGGTGTACGGATTGCGATAGTGCACCAGGCGCGAGAGGCGGATGCCGGAATTGGGCCGCAGTACATAGGGGATGTCCTGCCATTCCACGCCGTCGATCTGGTCGGCGGCCTTGATCGCGATGATCGCCAGGCGCCAGCGCACCGCAGGGATTGCCACCGCCAGCACCAGGAGCCCCAGCGCCAGGCCCACGGCGATCCGTCCTCGGCTGATTCTCATGGTCGATCGCGATCGCAAGCGGGTTGGCCAATTATGGAAAGAATGCTAGCACACGCTCCCGGGGCGGCCGCTGCAACGGACGCACGCTTTGGCCGGGAATGGTTCAACATAAGGGCATCGTGGCTGAACGGGTCGAATGCGTCGTCATCGGGGCCGGGGTCGTGGGACTCGCGATTGCGCGCGCGATCGCGCAGCAGGGCCGCGAGGTGTTCGTGCTCGAGGCGGAACGCGCGATCGGCACCGCTACCAGCAGCCGCAGTTCGGAGGTGATCCATGCGGGCATCTACTATCCGGCCGGATCGCTGAAGGCTCGGCTGTGCGTGGAGGGCCGGCAACGGCTATACAGCTACTGCGAGCAGCGGCAGGTCGCGCATCGCCGGATCGGCAAGCTGATCGTTGCGACCTCCGAGCACGAGATGCCGGTGCTGGACCGGTACCGGCGCCTTGCCATCGCCAACGGGGTGCTGGATCTCGAACCCTTGAACGCTGCTCAGATTCGGGGCCTCGAGCCGCAAGTGCGCTGCGTGGCCGGGCTGCTCTCGCCGTCGACCGGCATCATCGATTCGCACGGGCTGATGCAGGCACTGCAGGCGGACCTCGAGGCGCACGGCGGCACCCTCGTCCTCGGCGCCCCCGTGCAGGCTGGTGCACTCGGGCGCAGCGGGATCCGCCTGGAGGTGGGCGGCGCGGCTCCGAGCACTGTGCACGCCGGCTTGCTGGTCAACGCGGCCGGACTGGGTGCGCAGCAGGTTTCGCATGCGCTCGCCGGGCTGGCCCCTGCGGCCGTGCCGAGGCGCTACCTCGCCAAGGCGCATTACTTTGCGCTCATGGGGCGCTCCCCGTTCCGCCGACTGGTCTATCCGGTGGCGAACTCCGCCGGCCTAGGTACGCACGTGACGCTGGATCTCGCCGGCAATGCCCGCTTCGGACCGGACGTGAGCTGGGTGGAGGACATCGACTATGGCTTTGACGAACGGCGCCGCGCGCAGTTTGCGGACGCGATTCGGCTCTACTATCCGGAGCTGGAGGAGTCGCGACTGCGGCCGGCCTACACTGGCATACGGCCGAAGATCAGCGGGCCGGACGAGCCCGCGGCGGACTTCTGCATCCGCGGCCCGGAGCAACACGACGGCTGTCCCTACCTGGCGCTCTATGGCATCGAATCCCCGGGACTGACCGCCGCGCTGGCGATCGCTGCCCACGTATTGCCGTTGCTGCCGTGAAGAACGGAGGCAGCCGGGAATGACGGGCGAACCGCGCCTGTATGCGCCGCCGCTGCAAGGGCTGTTTCCTGCTGGCGCGGTGGTCGCGGTGCTGCGCACGGCTGGAGATCCCGCACTACTGCTGCCTGCGGAGGCACGCTGCGTGACTGGTGCCGTGCAAAAACGGGTGCAGGAATTCTCCGCTGGACGCCAATGCGCGCGGATGGCGCTATCGGAACTCGGCATCACCGGCTTTCCGCTGCTCGCGGCGCCGGACCGCTCGCCGGTCTGGCCGCGGGGGATCGTCGGCAGCATCTCGCACACGCGCAGCCACTGTGCGGCAGTGGTCGCTCGTAGTGCGACGTTCCTCGGGCTGGGTCTGGATACGGAGGGCCGTCATGCGGTACGGGCTGGGCTGTGGCCGCGGTTGTTCGTGTCATCCGAGCTGCAGCGCCTGGAGCAGCTCCCCGCTGCGCGGCGCGCGGTGGTGGCCGCGCTCGGCTTCGCGGCGAAGGAAGCCTTCTACAAGCTGCAGTATCCGCTGGTGCGCGAGCGCCTCGAGTTCGACGCGATCGCGATCGTGTACGCGGCGCCCATAGGCGACGTGGACGGGGAGGTCGGCGAATTCACGGTCGTGCCACAACGGCAGATCGCGCTGCAGGCGCGGCACGCCGGAGTGCTCACCGGCCGCTTCGCCGTGCACGACGGGTACGTGTCTGCCGCCATCGCGCTACCGGCGACGCCGCTGCCCGGCGGCTAGTACGCCTGGTCGTCGCGGAACACTTTGAAGATGGTCAGAAACATGATCTTGAAATCGAGCATCGGCGACCAGTGGCGCAGGTAGTCCAGATCGTGCTTCACGCGTGCTTCCATGTCCGCCACCGTAACGGTCTCGCCGCGCGCACCGCTGATCTGTGCCAGACCGGTGATTCCAGGCAGTACCTTGTGCCGCACCATGTAACCCTTGATGAGCTTGCGGTACAGCTCGTTGTGCGCGACCGCGTGCGGCCGCGGGCCCACCAGGCTCATCCTTCCCTGCAGCACGTTGATGAACTGCGGCAACTCGTCGAGCGAGAAGCGGCGCAGGTAGCGGCCGATCGGCGTGATCCTCGGGTCGGTGCGCGAGGCCTGCGGCACGTGGGCCCCATCCTCGGTCACGGTCATGGTCCGGAACTTACAGACGACGATCTCCTGGCCGTCCAGGCCATAGCGCCGCTGCCGGAAGATGACCGGTCCCGGGGAGCTCAGCTTCACCAGTATCGCGATCGCCAGCAGAATCGGGGAGGCGCAGATCAGGAACAGAGCGGCGAAACTCACGTCGATCAGCCGCTTCGTGATGCCGCGATAGCCATAGAACGGAGTCTCGCACAACGCCACCACCGGAACGCCGTTGAGATCGCTCGATCGTGACTGGATCAGGTCGAAGACGAAGATGTCCGGAACGTAGTAGATCGAGGCGGTGGTGTCTCGCAGGTCATCGAGCAGGTCCAGTACGCGCTTGACGTGCCGCATCGGCAGCGCAATGAAGATCACGTCGACGCCGCGCTCGCGCACGAATGCCGCCAGCTCGGACAGCCGCCCGACCAGCCGCGTGCCGGTGTCCATGTTCAGCCGTTCGGCCGCACGGTCATCGAAGAAGCCGACCACTTCCAGGCGCAGCGCCGGATCGCTCGCGAGGCGGCGGGCGAGATCGAGGCTGCTGTTGTTGTAGCCGGCGATTACGACCTTGCGCGATGTCACCGCGCTCATCACCAGTCGACGCATCACATAACGCACCGTCAGGTTGCCCAGCACCAGCAGTACCGGCGTCACCAGCGCCCAAGTTTCCAGCGCGCGGCGCGGATATTCGCCAAGCACGTTGGTCGCATACCCGACCAGCGCCAGCACCGCGAGCAGCAGCAACCACTGCAGCACGGTGCTGGCGGCGCCCGCCAGCGGCTGCCAGTTCAGCTGCGAGCTGAGCGTGCGTGGCGGGCGTATCAACACCACGAACAGCAGCGTCAGCGTGACCAGCCCCGAAGCGTGCTCGTGGTCCGTGGAGAAGTTCCACAGACGCTTGACGACGTACAGCGAAGCGACGGCAATAAGTGGCGGCGTCATGGTCTGCACGAACGCCATCAGGGCGATCAGGAAGCTGCGTTTTATGAGCACCGGTTCGGTCATGGGTCGGCTTCAGGGCAGCATTTCGGGCAGGTCGTAGACCGGCGCGCAGCGCGGGTCTGGTATAGAATCGAGTCCCTGCCGGCTGGTGGTCAGCATACGCCGAAGGTCCCGTTCGACATGTCCAATACCGTCCCATCCTCCCGGCCGTTGAGCACAATGAGCGTTCCGCTGCTCGATCTGAAGCTCCAGTACCAGGAGCTCAAGGACGAAATTATTCCAGTTCTGGCGACAATATGTTCAAGTCAGCAGTTTATTCTCGGTCGATTTGTGACGGAGTTCGAAAAGGCCGCCGCAGCCTACTGCCATTCGCCGGCGGCCGTGGGGGTTTCTTCGGGCACCGATGCGCTGCTGCTGGCGCTCATGGGTCTGGGTATCGGCGCCGGCGACGAAGTCATCACGACACCGTTTTCGTTTTTCGCAACCGCGGGCACGATCGCACGCACCGGCGCGCGCCCGGCTTTCTGCGACATTGATGCCGGCAGCTTCAACCTCGATCCAGATGCCGTGCGGCGCTTTCTGGCACAGGACTGCGAGCGACGCGGCGCCGCACTCATCGTACGGCGTACGGGCGGGCGGGTGCGCGCGCTGATGCCCGTTCATCTCTACGGCCAGTGCGCCGACATGGGAGCGCTGCTGGCAATCGCGCGCGAGTACGACCTGAAGGTCATCGAGGACGCCGCCCAGGCGATGGGCGCGGAGGATGCGGGTGGGAGACGCGCCGCCAGCATGAGCGACGTGGGCTGCCTGTCGTTCTTCCCGACCAAGAACCTCGGCGCATTCGGCGACGCCGGCATGTGCACGACCCAGGATCCGGACCTGGCGGAGCATCTGCGGGTGCTGCGCGTGCATGGGGGCAAGCCGAAGTACTATCACGCATTCATCGGTGGAAATTTCCGGCTCGATGAGATCCAGGCGGCGGTGCTGGGGGTGAAGCTGCCGCATCTGGACGCGTGGACCCGGGGCAGGCAGCGCAATGCGGCCTACTACGCGGCAGCGTTCGAGCGCGCGGGGCTCGGCGCGCGGGTGGTGACGCCGCGCGCGTCGGCAGGGCGCCACATCTGGAACCAATACGTGATAAGGGTGCCGCGTCGGGACCAGCTTCGGCAGTTCCTGACGGACCGCGGCATCGGCACCGAGATCTACTACCCGGTGCCACTGCACCTGCAGCAGTGTTTCGCCTATCTGGGGCACGCCGCCGGCGCGTTTCCGGAATCCGAGCGCGCCGCCCGGGAAGCCCTGGCACTGCCGGTGTTCCCGGAGCTGCAGGAGGAGCAGCTGAGGTACGTGGTTGAACAGATCGCCACCTTTTATTCCTGACATCCCTCAGCCGCCCCAGTCTCCAGCGCCGCCGCCGATGCCAGAGAGCCCCTCTCCCGACCTGTTCGAGCGGTTGAACCGTGCGGTGTGGAAGCGCTTGCCGCGCGGGCTGCGCGACAGCCGGCCGGGGTACTGGTACGGGGTGTTCCTGCATGATCGGATGTCGCGCCGTGCACGGCGGCGGCAGTACTTCGGGACGTTCTTCTTCCGCAATCGACCCGAACTCGAGCAAATGCTCCGCGTGGCCGCGGCAAAGCCACAGGGCGCGCCGCTGCGCATCGCGATCCTCGGCTGCAGCAGCGGCGCGGAGGTCTACTCGGTGCTGTGGACCATCCGTACCGCACGGCCGGACCTGCTATTGCGCGTGTACGCGATCGACTATTCGTCGGAGATACTGGGCGTCGCCCGCAATGCCGTCTACACCAGCGAAAGCTCGGAAGTGCTCGGCTCCTCCATCTTCGGGCGTCTCACCGAGGCCGAGCGTCAGGGAGTGTTCGACTGGGACGGCGATCGTGCCACGGTCAAGCCGTGGCTGCGCGAGGGGATCCAGTTCCGGCAGGGTGATGCCGGTGACCCGGAGCTGGCCCGGGCCCTGGGGCCGCAGGATATCGTGGTGGCGAGCAACTTCCTGTGCCACATGGATCCGGCAATGGCGGAGAAGTGCCTGCGCAACATCGCCAAGATGGTCGCTCCGGGCGCGCACCTGTTCGTACTGGGAGTGGACCTCGACGTGCGCACCAAGGTCGCACGCGAGCTTAGGTGGCGCCCGCTGCCAGACCTGATACGCGAGATCCACGACGGCGACCCCTCGGTTCGAGACGACTGGCCGTTCGAATGGTGGGGCCTCGAGCCACTCAATGACGGCCGTCGCGACTGGCAGATCCGCTATGCGGTAGCCTTCCAGCTATCCGGGACACCCTGAGGCCGAGTCCGCCGCATGCCGTCCAACCGCGACCCGGTGCGGCCGACGGCCGGACCGGCGGCATTTCTGGAAGACCTGTCACAGCGTCGCGCCGGATCGGATGATTGAATGCGTAGCGCTGCGGCCCGCGGATGCACTGCGAACGTGCAGCCGATGAATTATGTCCCCGGCGCACGCAGGATCACCGCACTTATGAACGAAGGACGGCGTGGAATGTTATCCTCTCTCCCTGTTTGGAGCCGCTTTCACGCGGATCTGTGCCGTCCGTCACATGCTGGCCGACGAGCGACCCGAGGACCTATGGCGTACGGACCGCAGCCGATCAAACCACTCTCGTCCATCGAGGCGGCAGGACCGCACCGTGCGCGCCGTGCTGCCGGGGGCTGTCGATGAAAGTTGTGCTGTTCTGTGGCGGCCTCGGAACGCGACTGCGCGAGCACTCGGATACAACGCCCAAGTCACTGGTGAACATCGGCATCCGCCCGATCATCTGGCACCTGATGCGCTATTACGCGCACTACGGTCACAAGGAGTTCATCCTCTGCCTGGGATACCGCGGCGAGATGATCCGCGAGTATTTCCTGAACTACAACGAGGCGCTGTCCAACGACTTCACGCTCAGCAATGGTGGCCGCAGCATCGAGCTCCACAGCCGCGACATGGACGACTGGCGCATCACTTTCGTAGACACGGGCCTGCACTCGAACATCGGCCAGCGGCTGCTGCGGGTGCGCAAGCACCTCGGCAATGACCCGGTGTTCCTTGCCAACTACAGCGATGGCCTGTCGGACCTGCCACTGGATCGCCAGATCGCGGAGTTCAGCGCTCGCGACCTGGTGGCAAGCTTTGCCGCGGTGTCGAACTCGCAGTCCTTCCACGTGGTTCAGCAGGGCGCTGACGGACTGGTGACGCACATGGGCCCGATCACGAACCAGGAGCTGCTGATCAATGGCGGCTATTTCGTGCTGAGGCGGGATATCTTCGACTATATCAACGAGGGCGACGAACTGGTGGAGCAGCCGTTCCACCGCCTGATTGCTGCGCGCAAGCTCAGCGCGTTCCGCTGGGACGGATTCTGGCGCTGCATGGACACGTTCAAGGACAAGATCACTTTCGACCGCATGGAAGCGCGACGCGAATGCCCTTGGATGATCTGGAGGCCGCCGGCGGACAAGCCTGAATCCGAAGCGCGCGGGACCGTTTCCTGATGCTCTCGTTGCGCGCGCGGCATCGGCTGCGGCGACAGGATGACCAATGAGCGAGGACGCGGACCGCGGCGCGGAATCGGTGCAAGGAAAGGTGTTGCTGCTCTCGGAGCGGCGGATCGCCGACCTGGTCGCCTATTGCCTGGCCTATGAATTCGAAGACACCCTGGCGGCGCTCACCGGTGCGCAGCGCATCGATGCCGCGGACGTACCCGCGCTGGAGTACTCCCGGCGCGCCTACCGGCTGGCACGCGCCGTGACGCGCTCGCGCACGCTGGCACGCCGCGTGGCGCCCTATCCGCGCTCGCGCGTGCTCCTGGAGCGTGACTACGAGCTCTTCTTCCCGATCTTCAGCCACACACACGAGCTGTATTCACTGGCGATGATTCCCAACTGGCGCCAGCGCTGCCGCAAGGCGGCCTGCTTCATCACCGAAGTCTGGTCGGACAAGCTGCCGGAATACCTGGTCGAGCTGCTGTCGGATTTTGATCACATCTTCATCGGGTTCCGCCACAGCGTCGAGGACGTGCAGCGCCTCACCGGCCGTCCCTGCACCTACCTGCCGCTCGCCGTGGACGTGCCACGTTTCGCTCCCCTCTCGCCGGATCAGCCGCGACCGATCCACGTGTGCAACATCGGCAGGCGCTCGGCCGTGACGCACCGCGCGCTGATCGACGACGCCGAAGCCCAGCAGCGGTTCTACTACTACGACACGGTCGCGGCGAGTGGCTCGGACCTCAAGCATCGTACGTTTCGCGTCGAATTTCCGCACGAGCATCGCGGCATGCTCGCCACCGTACTCAAGCGCAGCTGCTTCTACATCGCCAATCGCAGCCTGGTGAACCAGCCGGAATTCACGGCTGGGCGCGAGGAGATATCTGCGCGGTTCTACGAGGGCGCGGCGGCCGGCACGGTGATGATCGGCGAGGCGCCGCGCAGCGAGCAGTTCCAGGGGCAGTTCGACTGGCCGGACGCAGTGATCCACCTGCCGTTCGACTCCCCGGACGTGGTACGCATCCTCGCGCAGCTCAACGCCGATCCCGGCCGGCTGCTGGCGGCCCGGCGCCACAACATCTGCGAAGCGGCGCGCAGGCACGATTGGCTGCACCGGATCCGGACCGTGTTCGATGCCCTCGGCCTGCCGCCTACCGCGGCGATGATCGAGCGCGGCCGAACGCTCGAACAGATCGTGGCACGGGCGCAGTAGTCCATGATCATTACGCCGACCAGGATCGATGGGGTGCACGTGCTCGAGCTCGAGCCACGCCGTGACGAGCGGGGCTTCTTCGCGCGGCAGTGGTGCGCGGAGGAATTCGTGCGCGCTGGCCTGAACCCCGCCATCGCGCAGATCAATGTGGCACATAGTACCGCCGCCGGTACGCTGCGCGGCATCCACTACCAGATCGCACCGTTCGCCGAGGTCAAGTTCGTCCGCTGTACGCGCGGCGCGCTATTCGACGTCGCGGTCGATCTGCGTCCCGCCAGCCCTACGTTCCGGCAATGGTTCGGCGTCGAACTCGACGCTGAATCGGGTCGGATGCTCTACATCCCGGAAGGCTGCGGGCACGGCTTCCTGACCCTCGCGCCCGAGACCGACCTGGTGTACCAGGCATCGGTGCCGTACGCACCGAAGGGCGCCCGCGGCGTGCGTTACGACGATCCGGCCTTCGCCATCGCCTGGCCGGCGCCGGTACGGGTGATTTCGCAGCAGGATCGCGGCTGGCCGGACTTTCACGGCGGCGCGGACTGATGCGCTGACTGTCATGGCAACGAATTCCAATTGCGTACTCGTGACCGGCGCCACCGGCTTCCTCGGCGGCCACTGCCTGGCTCCACTGGTGGCGCGCGGCTACGAGGTGCTCGCACTGCACCGCGAGCGAGCGCCGCGCGATGTGCCCGGTGTGCGCTGGGTGCGCGGCGACGTGATGGATCGCACGGCGATGCGCGCACTGCTGGAGCAGCACCGGCCCGGCGGGTTGCTGCACCTGGCCTGGTTCGTCGAACCGGGCAAGCTGATCAGCGACGCGAGCAACCTGTCGTGGGTCGCGGCCAGCCTGGAGCTGATCAGGACGTTCCGCGAATCCGGTGGTGAGCGCTGCACGGTCAGCGGTTCGTGCTACGAGTACGACTGGCGCTATGGCTACTGCGTCGAGGAGCTCACGCCGTGCGAACCCGATACGCTGTACGGCGCGGCCAAGGACGGCCTGCGCCGCGCGTTGATGGCGTACGCGGCCGCTACGGGCCTGTCGGCATCCTGGGGGCGCGCATTCTTCATGTACGGACCGCGCGAGAATCCCGCGCGGCTGGTTTCCTCGGTGATCCTGTCGCTGCTCAAGGGCCTGCCCGCGAAGTCCTCGCACGGCCTGCAGGTCCGGGATTACCTGCACATCCAGGATGTCGCCGACGGCATGGTGGCGCTGTTTGCCTCGCAGTGCCGCGGCGCCTATAACATCGCGGCCGGCACCACGACGACCATCCGGGAAATCGTCGAGCTGCTCGGCAAGATCACCGGCAGGACCGATCTGCTGCAGATCGGCGCGCTGCCGGCACGGGCGAACGACGCGCCCCTGGTGCTCGGCGATGCACGCCGGATGCTCAATGATGCGGGCTGGAAGCCGAAGCTCGGCCTCGAGGCCGGCCTGGCGGACACGGTCGGATGGTGGCGGGCCGAACTCCGGGCCCATGAGGCAAAGAACGGATGACAAACGTAGCAATTCTTGGCACTGGCATGGCTGGATTCGGGGCCGCCCACGCCGCGCACCGTGCCGGCCTGCGACCCGTCATGTACGACATGCATGAGCACATCGGCGGCCACACGTCGTCCTATGCCTTTCCAGGCGGGTGGACCTTCGATGAGGGACCGCACGTGTCCTTCACCGACAATGCCCGCATCAAGGACCTGCTGGCGGCCAACGTCGAGGGCCGGTACGAGGAGTTTCCGACACGCGTCAACAACTACTGGCAGGGCCACTGGATCAAGCACCCGGCGCAGATCAATCTGCACGGGCTGCCGGGCGAGCTGGTGACGAGGATTCTGCTGGAATTCGTCGAGATCAGTCAGCGTGCCGAGTCGCCACCGATCCGCAACTACGAGGACTGGCTGCGCGCGAGCTTCGGCAACACGTTCGCCGAGACCTTTCCGATGGAGTACACGGTCAAGTACCACACCACGACCGCGGCCAACATGAACACCGAATGGATTGGTCCGCGCCTGTACCGTCCGAAGCTCGAGGAAGTGTTCCGCGGCGCATTGATGCCGAAATCCACCGACGTGCATTACATCAGCGGCTTCCGCTATCCGACGCACGGCGGCTTCGCAGCCTATCTCGAGCCGTTCCGCCGGATCGCCGACATCAGGCTCGGGCACCGCGTCACGCGCATCGATCCCGGCCAGCGGCTGCTGCAGTTCGGCAACGGCGCCACCGCGTCCTACGACCGGCTGGTGTCCTCGATTCCGCTGCCGGAGCTCGTGCCGATGATCGTCGGTGCGCCGCGCGACATCGTCGAGGCCGCCTCGCGCCTCGCCTGCACCGAGGCGGTGATCGTGAGCGTAGGGATAGACCGTCCGGACCTGGTCGATGCGCACTGGTCGTACTTCTACGACCGTGACGTGTTCTTCACGCGGCTCAGCACCCCGCACCTGCAGTCCCCGCACAACGTCCCGCCGGGATGCGGCAGCCTGCAGGCCGAGTGCTACTACTCGCGCAAGTACCGCCCCATCGACCGGCGCCCCGAGGAGTGCATTGAACCAGTGATCGCCGACCTGCGGCGCTGCGGCATCCTGCGCGACAGTGACCGTGTGCTGTTCCGCCATGCGATGCACATCCCTTATGCGAACGTGATATTCGATCTGGAATCGACTCCGGCCACCAAGGCGGTGCACGGATTCCTCGACGACATCGGCATCGGCTACTGCGGTCGCTATGGCGACTGGGCCTATATCTGGACCGACCAGTCCTTCGTGAGCGGCGAGAATGCGCTTCACAAGGCGCTGGGCGGCGCGGCATCCGGCTAGAGCAACGGAACGGGAACGGAACCTCAAGGTTATGCAACAGCACAGAAAACTGATCAGCCTGCAGCAACTCCTGGTCGAGGATCTCGACGCGATCTGCACGGACCTCGCCTCCGAATTCGGCACCATGTCCGGCGGTCGGCTGCTCGTGACCGGCGGCGGCGGATTCCTCGGCTATTACCTGGTGCAGTCGGTGCTGCACTGGAACGACACGCGCGCGGCCGGCGCCCGGATCGAGGTGACCGTGTACGACAACTACGTGCGCGGCGTGCCCGAGTGGCTCGAAGCGCTGCGCGGGCGGCCGGACCTGACACTGCGCCGAATCGACCTGATCGATCCGCTGCCGCAGGACATCGGTGCCTTCGACTACATCGTGCATGCGGCGGGCATCGCCTCGCCGATCTATTACCGCGCGCATCCGCTCAAGTGCATCGACGCGAACATCAATGGCCTGCGCAACCTGCTTGACTATGCGCTCGTCCAGCGCGACGCCGGCCGCGCGCTGCGCGGGTTTCTGTTCTATTCCTCGAGCGAGATCTATGGTGATCCCGCGGCCGCCGCGATTCCGACGCCTGAGACCTATCGCGGCAACGTTTCCTGCACCGGCCCGCGTGCCTGTTACGACGAGTCCAAGCGCTTCGGCGAGACGCTGTGCGTGACCTACGCGAAACAGGAAGGACTGCCGATACGGCAGGCTCGCCCGTTCAACAACTATGGCCCCGGGCTGAAGATCACCGACGGGCGCGTGATCCCTGATTTCGCCAAGGACATCTTTGCGGGTCGCGACATCGTGATGCTCTCGGACGGCAGTCCCAAGCGCACATTCTGCTATGCCACCGATGCCATTACCGGGTACTTCAAGGTGCTCGTGCGTGGCGGCGCGGGCGAGCCGTACAACATCGGCATCGACCGGCCCGAGATCTCCGTCGCGCAGCTCGCCGACCTGGTGGTGCGCGCGGCGGCCGAACTGGTCGGCTATCGCGGCAAGGTCGTGCTCGGCCGCAGCAATGAGGCCGACTACCTGATCGACAACCCGAATCGCCGCTGCCCGGTAATCGACAAGGCGCGCACCGAGCTCGGATTCGATCCGAAGGTACTGGTCGAGGACGGGATCTACCGGTCCCTGATCTGGTATAGCCACAACCAGACTGCACCGGCGGCGTGATGAAAATCTCCATCGTTGGAACAGGGTATGTCGGCCTGGTCACGGGCGCGTGTCTGTCGGACATCGGGCATGACGTCGTGTGCGTGGACGTCGATCCGCGCAAGGTTGAGATGATCAACTCGGCGCGCGCGCCGATCCATGAGGTCGGGCTGCCGGAGCTGCTCAAGCGCAATGCGGGCAAGCGCCTGCGCGCCTCCACGGACCTGGCCGGGGCAGTGGCCGCCACCGAGCTGACCTTCATCGCCGTGGGCACGCCGGCGGCGGGCGGCAAGATCGACCTGAAGTACGTCGAGGCGGCTGCCACCGAGATCGGCGCGGCGCTGCGGCACAAGGCCGGCTACCACGCCGTGATCGTCAAGAGCACTGTAATACCCGGCACGACGACGGGCGTCGTGCGTTCCGCCATCGAGGCGGCCTCCGGCCGCAAGGCGGGCGAGGGCTTCGGACTCGGGATGAATCCTGAGTTCCTGACGGAGGGTACGGCGGTGGCCGACTTCTCGCAGCCCGACCGGCTCGTGCTCGGTGGCATCGATGAACGGACTCACGGGGTCTTAAGCGCGCTGTACGCCGGCTTCGACGCGGCCGTGCCGCGCATCTTCACCAATCCGACCACCGCCGAGATGATCAAGTACGCGTCCAACGCGGTGCTGGCGACCATGATCTCGTTCTCGAACGAGATCGCGCGCCTGTGCACCGCGGTCGGCGGGGTCGACGCGATCGACGTGATGCGCGGAGTGCACCAGGCCGTCTACTTCACGACGCGGCGCGGGGACGAGCGCATCACGGCCGGCATCGCGAGCTTCCTCGAGCCCGGCTGCGGCTTCGGCGGCAGCTGCCTGCCCAAGGACGTCACGGCGCTGATCGGCCAGGGGCGCGAACTTGGACTGAACCTGGGCCTGCTGCAGAGCGTACTGGACATCAACCGCGGCCAGCCGGACGAGATCATGCGCCTGATCGGCCGGCAGGTCGGTGCGCTGCGCGGCGTGCCGGTGGCCGTGCTCGGGATTGCATTCAAGCCGGACACCGATGACATCCGCGAATCGCCGGCTTTCCCGATCATCCGCAAGCTCAAGGCGCAGGGCGCCCGCGTGAGCGCCTACGATCCGATCGCGCGACCGAGCAATCACGAGGACCTGGCTGACGTGAAGCTGGCCGGCTCGCTGCGCGAGGCGCTGACCGGGGCGCAGGTGGTCGTGCTGGTCACGCGCTGGGCTGAATTCGCGGGACTGGCCAGCGAACTGGCGGCACTCGGACAGCAGCCGCTGGTGGTGGACGGTCGGCGCGTGCTCGATGCCGGCTCCTTCGAGCGCTACGAGGGCATCGGCCGCTGAGCGTGGGTACCACCAGGCGCGAAAGCCCTCATTCCATGAAACCGGCGAGAATCAGCTTCTGGGGCAACTTCGGTGCCGGCAACCTCGGCAACGAAACAACGCTGCAGACCGTGATCGAGCAGGTGCAGGCCCGCCTGCCCGACGCACGGCTGTTCTGTTTCTGCACCAATCCCGCTGATGTCCAGGCCCGGCATGGCATTCCCGGCGTGCGCTCGGAGGTCTGGGCCTCGATCCCGCGGGTCGGACGTGCGGAAGGGCGCGTCGGCAAGGTGCTCCGGATACTGTTCCGTAGCCTGCCGATCGAGGCGATGCACTGGCTGAAGATGCTGCGAGCGATGTGGCGCCAGGACCTGTTCATCGTCGCGGGCACCGGTATCGTCGCGGACTACATGTGCGGTCCGACCGGCTGGCCCTACGACATGTTCAAGCTCTCGACGCTTGCCAAACTGTGCGGCGCCAGAGTCGTGTTCCTCAGTGTCGGCGTCGGGCCGATCAGCCATCCGCTCAGCCGCTGGTTCATCAAGCAGTCACTGCGGCGCGCCCACTACCGCAGCTACCGCGATCAGGCGTCGCGGCAATACCTGGAACAGATCGGGTTTCGCACGCACGGCGATGCGGTCTGCCCTGACGTCGTGTTCGGCTTGTCCGAGCGCCATTTCAGCCGCCCGGCGGCAGGCTCCGAACGGCGCCGCATCGTCGGACTGGGGCTCAAGGACTATTCGGGCGGCATGCGAAGTCTCGAGACAAAGGAATACACCGAGTACCTGGAGACGATGGCGGCTTTCGTCACCTGGCTGCAAGGGAATGGCTATGCCGTGCGTCTGCTGATCGGCGACTTTCGCTATGACTCCCAGGTACGCGACGATCTGGTTGCGCTGCTGCAGCGACGTAACCAACCTTCGAGCCCGCCGCTGCTGATCGCCGAGCCGTCCACGAGCGTCGAGGAACTGCTGCGCCAGCTCGGGGAAACAGAGGTCGTGCTGTCCCCGCGCTATCACAACCTGGTGATGGGGATGATCCAGAACAAGCCGGCCCTCGCGCTGTCCGATCATGCCAAGCTCGACGCCGTGCTGACCGAACTGGGGCTCGAGCGCTACATCGTGCGCCTCGACAGGCTCGATGCCGCGACTCTGATCGATCGGTTCCGGCAGCTCGAGGCGGAGCTCGGGCAGCTCAAGCCCTACATCGCGGCGCAGATCCAGAGCAGCCGGCAGGCGCTGGATCGGCAGTACGCGACGATCCTGGGCAGCCTTGGCGCGACCCCGCCCCGGGGTCCCTAGCGCCCCTTGAAGTCATCGGGCACCAGCTGGTGGCGCCCGAGCAGCTTGT
>CAZGVE010000049.1:0-19594 GCA_964528845.1 uncultured Steroidobacteraceae bacterium
CCGAACTGCGTTGCCAGAAAGCGCTCCCCGCGTTCCAGGATGAAATAGCGGAACGACTCGGCGGCGGGGGAGAGGGAACGGGACTGCGGGTGCACCACGAACCAGCGTCGCATGAGCGGCAGACCCTCGACCGCGAGCGTGCGTAGCACCCCGAACTGCAGCTCCAGCCCGAGCGTGTGCAGCGACAGGAACGCCAGCCCCATGTCCGCAATCACCGCCTGCTTGATCGTCTCGTTGCTCGGCATCTCCATGGCGGCCGGGGGGTCGATGCCGTGCTCGCGGAAGAACTGGATCATCGAGGCGCGCGTGCCGGAACTCGGCTCACGCACGATGAAGGGCAGCGAGGCGAGCGCTGCGACCGGTACGTGCTCCTGCGCCGCCAGAAAATGCGTCGGCGCGGCAACGATCACGTACGGATGCGCGGCGAACGGCTCGGCGCGGGTCGCCAGCAAAGGAGGTGGGCGGCCCATGATTGCGAGGTCGACCTCGTTGCGCGTCAGCGCTTCGGATAGGGATTCGCGGTTCCCGACCGACATGCGCAGCTGGACCAGGGGATGTTCGGCGCGGAACTGCGCGAGCAGGCGCGGCACGAAGTACTTGGCCGTACTGACCATGCCGATCGTGAGCTCACCGCCTCGCAGGCCGCGGAAGCGCGCAATATTGTCCTCCGCTTCGCGCAGCGTACTGAGGATGCGCCGCGCGTGCACCAGCAGGTACTCGCCGGTCATCGTCAGCGTCGCCTTGCGCCCGATGCGGTCGAACAGCGGCAGGCCCACGGAACGCTCGAGCTCGCTGATCTGCATCGATACCGCCGGCGGAGTGATATGCAGCTCCTTGGCAGCCTGCGCGAAGCTCGAATGCCGGGCGGCGGCGACGAACACGCGCAGCTGTCGGATGGAGAGATTCAGCATTTGAATGATAAGTAAATGCTTATCTTAAAGGTCACTATTATTGAATTTTGATTATCTTACGCCTCCGGTAGAGTCCCTGCACGCCCACCCACGCAGGAGCCCACCGCATGACGCAACCGAAAGCCGCCGACAAAGTAGCCGCATCGCAGCGCTACAAGGCCGGAGTGCTGCGTTATGTTCAGATGGGCTACTGGCAGCCGGATTACCAGCCGCTGGACACCGACCTGATAGCGCTGTTCCGCATCACGCCGCAGCCCGGGGTAGACCCGGAAGAGGCTGCGGCGGCGGTCGCCGGCGAGTCCTCGACCGCGACCTGGACCGTCGTGTGGACCGATCGGCTCACGGCCTGTGAGCTCTACCGCGCCAAGGCCTACCGGGTGGACCCGGTGCCGAACACGGGACCCGGCACGAAGACCGAGCAGCAGTACTTCGCGTGGATCGCCTACGACCTCGATCTGTTCGAAGAGGGTTCGATCGCGAACCTGACCGCATCGATCATCGGCAATGTATTCGGATTCAAGGCAGTGAAGGCGCTGCGGCTCGAGGACATGCGCATTCCGGTTGCCTACCTGAAGACCTTCCAGGGCCCCGCGACCGGCATCGTGGTCGAGCGCGAGCGGCTCGACAAGTTCGGCCGCCCGCTGCTTGGCGCGACCACCAAGCCCAAGCTCGGCCTGTCGGGCCGCAACTATGGCCGGGTGGTTTACGAGGCGCTCAAGGGTGGCCTGGATTTCGTGAAGGACGACGAGAACATCAACAGCCAGCCCTTCATGGGCTGGCGCGACCGCTATCTATACTGCATGGAAGCGGTGAACCGCGCCTCGGCCGCGACCGGCGAGGTCAAGGGCCATTACCTGAACGTCACCGCGGGCACGATGGAGGAGATGTACGAGCGTGCGGAGTTCGCGCGCGAGCTCGGCTCGGTCATCATCATGATCGACCTGGTGATCGGCTATACCGCGATCCAGTCGATGGCGAAGTGGGCGCGCCGTAACGACATGATCCTGCACCTGCACCGCGCCGGAAATTCGACTTACTCGCGACAGAAGAACCACGGCATGAACTTCCGCGTGATCTGCAAGTGGATGCGGATGGCCGGTGTCGATCACATCCACGCCGGCACCGTGGTCGGCAAGCTGGAAGGCGATCCGCTGATGATCAAGGGCTTCTATGACACGCTGCGCGAGTCGCATACGCCGGCCAGCCTCGAGCATGGGCTGTTCTTCGATCAGCCGTGGGCTTCGTTGCGCAAGGTCATGCCGGTCGCGTCCGGCGGCATCCACGCCGGCCAGATGCACCAGCTGATCCACTATCTCGGTGAGGACGTCGTACTGCAGTTCGGCGGCGGCACGATCGGGCACCCGGACGGCATCCAGGCCGGTGCCACCGCAAACCGTGTGGCGCTCGAGGCGATGATCCTGGCGCGCAACGAGGGCCGCGACTACCTGCAGGAGGGCCCGCAGATCCTGAAGGACGCTGCCCGGTGGTGCGCGCCGCTGCGGGCCGCGATCGATACCTGGGGTGAAGTGGCCTTCAACTACGAGTCCACCGATACCGCGGATTTCGTGCCGACCCCGACGTTGAGCGCCTGACAGGCGCCACTGTTCCCCAAGGAGACCCAGCACCATGATGACGAACCGCGGCGCGCGCCTGACCCAGGGGCAGTTCTCGTTCCTGCCCGACCTGACCGACGAGCAGATCACCGCTCAGCTGCAGTACGCGCTCAACCGCGGCTGGGCGATCGGCATCGAATACACCGACGATCCTCATCCGCGCAATACGTATTGGGAAATGTACGGCAACCCGATGTTCGACCTGCGCGATCCGGCCGGCATCCTGAAGGAGATCAATGCCTGCCGTCGAATCTTCGCGCGCCACTACATCCGGGTCACCGCCTTTGACTCGACCCGCGGCTGGGAGACTCCGCGCATGAGCTACCTCGTGAACCGGCCGGCGAACGAACCGGGATTCGCGCTGGTGCGCGAGGAACGTGACGGGCGAGCCGTGCGCTATACGATTCGTTCCTACGCTGCCGACCGCCCGGAAGGCGAACGGTATTGACGGCCTCAGCCCGCGCATGAGCACGCCGCCGCCGCAGCCGGAAGCAAACGCAGCCCGGGAGGCTGCGGGGCGGCGCGTCGACCTGCACGCGATCCTGCGCGACGCGCAGGTCACCGATGCGCTGGACGATCTGGAGCGCGAACTGGTCGGCCTGGCGCCGGTCAAGACTCGCCTGCGTGAGATTGCCGCACTGCTGGCGGTCGAGAAGGCGCGCGGCAG
This sequence comes from uncultured Steroidobacteraceae bacterium, assembly GCA_964528845.1. GTDB lineage: Bacteria > Pseudomonadota > Gammaproteobacteria > Steroidobacterales > Steroidobacteraceae > FEN-1191. Next base: position 3,192 of record CAZGVE010000049.1, read on the forward strand.
CTTCGGCCTGACCGCGGGCGCGCCGAGCCTGCACATGTCCTTCACCGGCAACCCGGGTACCGGCAAGACCACGGTGGCGCTGCGCATGGCGCAGATACTCCATCGACTCGGCTTCGTCCGCAAAGGTCACCTGGTAGCCGTCACGCGCGACGATCTGGTCGGGCAGTACATTGGCCATACGGCGCCCAAGACCAAGGAAGTGCTCAAGCGCGCGATGGGCGGGGTACTGTTCATCGACGAGGCGTACTATCTGTACCGGCCGGAGAACGAGCGCGATTATGGCCAGGAGGCCATCGAGATCCTGCTGCAGGTCATGGAGAGCAGCCGCGATGACCTGGTGGTCATCCTGGCCGGCTACCGTGACCGCATGGAGACCTTCTACCGCTCCAATCCCGGTTTCTCCTCGCGCATCGCACATCATCTGGAGTTCCCGGACTACAGCGTTGCGGAGCTGTGCACCATCGCCGCCGGCATGCTCGAACGCATGCACTACCGCTTTGACGAGCCGGCGCAGCGCGCGTTCGAGGAATATGTCGCGCGACGGACGCTCATGCCGCATTTCGCGAACGCACGCTCGATCCGCAACGCGCTGGACCGCGCCCGCCTGCGCCAGGCGAGCCGCCTGTGTGCGCTTCCCGGACAGATCGACGAGTCTGCACTGCTGACGATCGCGGAGCCGGATATCCGCGCGAGCCGCGTGTTCTCCGGAACGGCCATGAACGTACCAGGCGGGTGATGACCATGCAGTTACAGTACGGACGCACCACGCTGTCCAAGTTCATCATCGAGGAGCAGCGTCAAAGCGCGGAACGCGATGAGCAGCTCACCGCGCTGATCAACGACATCCAGACTGGCTGCAAGTACATCGCGGCCGCAATCGCGCGCGGTCCATTGCACGGCGCCATCGGCTCCAACGCCACGCGCAACGTGCAGGGCGAGATGCAGCAGAAACTCGACGTGGTCGCGAACGACATCATGTTGCGCAGCTGCGAATGGGGTGGGCAGCTCGCGGGCATGGTGTCGGAGGAGCTGCCCGAGGCCTACCCGATCCCGTCCGAGTATCCGCGCGGCCGCTACCTGCTGGCGTTCGATCCCCTGGATGGCTCCTCGAACATCGATGTCAACGTTACCGTCGGCTCGGTGTTCTCGATCCTGCGAGCCCCGCGGGGGAGCGAGCCAGCCGAAGCGGCGGACTTCCTGCAGCCCGGCACCGAGCAGGTCTGCGCCGGCTACGCGCTGTACGGACCTGCCGCCATGCTGGTGCTCACGCTGGGCCGCGGCGTCCATGGTTTCACACTCGACCCGCAGATCGGTGCCTACATCCTGACGCACCCGAACATGCGCATACCGGACGACACCCGGGAATTCGCGGTCAATGCGTCGAACGAGCGCTTCTGGGAACGGCCCGTGCAGCGCTACGTCTCCGAGTGCGTCCGTGGCCAGGCCGGCGTGCGCGGCGCAGATTTCAACATGCGCTGGATCGCCTCGCTCGTGGCCGAGGTGCATCGCATCCTGGTCCGCGGCGGCCTGTTCATGTACCCACGCGACAACAAGGACCCGAAGCTCGCGGGCCGGCTGCGGCTGCTGTACGAAGCCAATCCGATGGCGATGATCATCGAGCAGGCGGGGGGGCGCGCGAGCACCGGACGCGAGCGCATCCTCGGCATTGCGCCCAGTTCGCTGCATCAGCGCGTACCGCTGATCCTGGGATCCCGTAACGAGGTCGAGCGTCTGGAGCGCTACCATCGCGAATTCGACGCCGGGACCGACGAGGCCTACGCGTCGCCGCTGTTCAACACCAAGTCGCTGCTGACTGGCGATTTCGGCTTCGGCAACCGCAGCTAGGAGATCCCTTTGTCCGTCAGGCATCCGATCATCGCGATCACGGGCTCCTCAGGCGCCGGGACCACCACGGTCACCAAGACCTTCGAGCACATTTTCCGGCGGGAAAAGCTGGTACCGGCGTTGATCGAAGGCGATGCCTTTCATCGCTACGACCGCGCGGAGATGCGCCAGCGACTGGCAGAGGCCGCGAAGAGCGGTACCGCAATGTCGCACTTCGGGCCCGAGGCCAACCTGTTCGCGGAGCTGGAGGCGCTGTTCCGCAGCTACGGCGTGAGTGGCAGCGGTCGGACGCGCAAGTATCTGCACAACGCGGAGGAAGCCGCCCCCTATGCGCAGCCGCCGGGCACGTTCACGCCGTGGGAGGACGTGCCGGCCAACAGTGACCTGCTGTTCTACGAGGGGCTGCACGGCGCCGTGATCCATGACGAGGTGAACCTGCCACGGCACGTCGACCTGCTGGTAGGCGTGGTGCCGATCATCAATCTCGAATGGATCCAGAAACTCCATCGCGACAAGCTGGCGCGCGGCTACTCCCAGGAAGCCGTGGTCGATACGATCCTGCGACGTATGCCCGATTACGTGAATTACATCTGCCCGCAGTTCTCCCAGACGCACGTCAATTTCCAGCGCGTACCGATCGTGGATACCTCCAACCCCTTCGTCTCCCGGGACGTACCCAGTTCGGACGAAAGCATGCTGGTGATTCGATTCGCGAACCCGAAAGGCATCGACTTCCAGTATCTGCTGTCGATGCTCCACGACTCGTTCATGTCGCGCCCCAATACCATCGTCTGCCCTGGCAGCAAGATGGGGCTGGCGATGCAATTGATTTTCACTCCGATGATCCTGCGGCTGATCGACAACAGCCGCCGCTCCCGCATCGGCGGCTGAGTGCCCGCAGCCACGCAGTGGCGCGGCCAGCCGATCGCCGCCGTGCTGTTCGACCTCGACGGTACGCTGCTCGATACCGCCGCTGACATCGCGCTCGCCCTCAATCGTGCGGTCGCGGAATTCGGCTGGGCTCCCGTCGCGGAACGCGATGTGCGCACCATGATCGGGCGCGGTGCGCCGATGCTGATCCGCCGGCTCGCAGACGCGCAGCACCGCACGCTCGACGAGGCCGCCCACGCGGCACTGACTGGTCGGTTCCAGTACCACTATGGTGAGCTGCAGGATTCCGGGCATGCGACCGCGAAGCCCTTCGCGGGCGCGCGCGAAGCGCTGCAGGAGCTGCACGACGCCGGATTGCGCCTGGCGGTCGTCACCAACAAGCAGCACCGCTTCGCGGTGAGCCTGATGCAGCGGCTCGGATTCGGTGGCTGGCTGGACTGCATCGTCGGCGGAGACTCCTGCGCGCGCCGCAAGCCGGACCCGGAGCCGCTGCTGTTCGCGTGCGAATCGCTGCGCATTCCTGCCGCGCAGGCCCTGATGGTCGGGGATTCGATCAACGACGTGCAGGCTGCGCGCGCGGCTGGTATCCCGGTGGTCTGCGTCCCCTATGGCTACAACGAAGGCGAGGATCCGCGCAGTCTGCCCTGCGACGCGATGATCGAGAGCCTGTCGTTGCTGCCCGCGATGCTGCGCGACGGCTAGCCTGGGTCGTGGAGGGTGCGCTGGTGCAGCGTGCGCAGTGCGGCGAGGATGCCGGGTCCCGGGGGATGGGCGCCGGGCAAGGCATCGAGTTCGTCGAGGACCAGTGCCGCGCCCGTGAAATCGTCCTGCAGCGTATAGGTGCTCCGCACGATGAGCGTGGCCAGCTGCGCCGCGCGCGCTGAGCGCAGGCCGTTGCGCGAGTCTTCCACCGCGAGGCAGCTTTGCGGGCCGAGCCGCAGCCGTTCAAGCGCCTGGTAATAGATGTCCGGGGCGGGCTTCTTGTGCGCGACGGTATCGCCGGCGGCGATCACCTCGAAATAGTCGAGTCCCTCGGGGCCGAGCGTCGCCTGCAGCAGCGCATGGACATTCGGCAGACTGGTCGTGGTCGCGATCGCGAGCCGGATGCGATCGGCGCGCGCCTGGCGAATCAGCGCATCGAAGCCGCGGCGCAGCGGCGCGGCGCCGTCTTGCACGAGCTCGGCATAGATCGCGTTCTTGCGTTCATGGAGTGCGGCGATCAGCGACGGCAGCGCCGCGTGGTCCACATCCGGCGCGCGCGACTCCACGAAATGCCGCAGCCGTTCCTTCCCGCCCGTGACCTGGAGCAGCTCGCCGTACAGCGGCTGATCCCAGTGCCAGGACAGGCCCGCGTCCCGAAACGCGCGGTTGAAGGCGGCGCGGTGGATTTCCTCGGTGTCGGCCAGCGTGCCGTCGACGTCGAAGATGATCGCCTGGAGTTCCACGCGGCTCCTCACTTCCGTAGCTGCCGTGCCTGGCCTTTAGAGTGTACGGCAGGCTTGAGCGCCATGGCCCACCGTCCTATAGTGGCCCGGCGCTGGCCGTTTGCCGCGTCCGGTGCACATGACGAGCTTGCTCCCAAATCTCCGCCGCCGGATCCGTCTCCCGCTCCGAATAGTGGCGCTGCTGTGCATGTCGGTGCCATCCCAGGGCGAGGACATGAGCACGCCGGTCGCGCCGGCACCCGTCGCGGCGCCGGAACCCGCGCCTCTCGCCATGCCGCAACTGCCCGAAGTGGCGATCATCGCGCCCGAGCCGCGCTACGTGGCACCTACCCGCCGCGACCGAATCGGCCGCATCTGGGCCCCGGTCCTGATCGACGGCAAGGGGCCGTTCCGCCTGGTGCTGGACACCGGTGCGAGCCGCTCGGGGGTGACTGCCGCGGTTGCCGGCGCGCTCGGCATCCCGCTCGATCGTTCGCCTCGCCTGCTGCTGCGCGGCGTGACCGGCAGCGCCGCCGTGCCGAGCATCCGCGTCGGCTCGCTCACGGTCGGCGATCTGACGCTCAGTCCGGTGACGCTGCCGATCGTTACGGATGCGCTCGGCGGTGCGGAAGGGGTGCTGGGGACCGAAGGGCTCAACGACAAGCGCATTTATATCGATTTTCTGCACGATACGATCACGATCACCCATTCACGGCGGCAGCCCGCCCCCGAGCAATTCACCACCATTCCGCTCAAGCGCTCCAGGCTCGGACTGCTCGAGGTCGATGCGCGGGTCTCGGGTATTCCGGTGCGCGCGATCATCGATACCGGGGGCCAGGCGACCGTCGGGAACTCGGCCATGCTCGCGGCGCTGCTGCGGCAGCGGCGGGAGAACGGTAACATCGAGAAGATCGAGGGCGTGACGACCGACGTGCAGACCGGTGAGGCCTTCAATCTGCCTCCGATCCAGATCGGGACACTGCAGATCGTCGGTGGGCGGGCGGTCTACGGCGACATGCGCATCTTCGATACCTGGAAGCTGACGAACGAGCCGGTTCTGATGGTCGGCATGGACACGATCGGGCTGCTCGATACGCTGATCATCGACTATCGGCTGCGTGAACTTCAGGTACGTACCCGCGCCAGCCGGTACTAGCAGGCGTTCCTCACCGCCGGTAGGAGATGCGCCAGACCTTGTTGCCGCCGTCATCGCTGAGCAGCAGTGAGCCATCGGCAAGCTCTGCCAGCGCGACCGGGCGCCCCCAGACATTGGCGTCATCGACGATGAATCCGGTCAGGAAATCATCGTACTCGCCGGTGGGCTCGCCGTTCTTCATGCGCAGCCGCACGATCTTGTAGCCGGTGCGGAATGCGCGGTTCCAGGAACCGTGGAATGCCGCGAAACCCTCGCCGACGTATTCGTCCGGGAACCCCGAACTGCCGGTGCTCGCCGTATAGAAGATCAGGTTGAGCGCGGCGGAGTGCGACTGATACGGCACGTCGGGCGCGAGCACCTTGCCCTTCAGGTCGGGCCGGTCACCCTTGAGCCGCGGATCCTCGTGCGAGCCCATGTAGTACCACGGCCAGCCGTAGAAGCCGTGCTCCGTGACCCGGGTCGAGTAGTCCGGTACGAGATCGTCGCCGAGATTGTCGCGCTCGTTGGTCGTGCACCAGAGCGCACCGTTGGCGGGCTGTATGGTCAGGCTCACGCAGTTGCGGATGCCCGCCGCATACACCGCGGGTGTTCCGGGCGCCGCCGCATCGAACACCAGCACGTCGGCGCGGTTGGTTTCCTGGTCCCAGGAGGCACCGAAACCATGCTCGGCGTCGAAGGCCTGTGCATCCTGCAGGCTCTTCTTGGAAATCTCCTCGGCGACGTTCGATCCCGATCCGACCGACACGAACATGCGCGCACCATCGGGGGAGAATGCGATATCCCGCGTGGAGTGGCCGCGACCGTTGGGCAGTTCCGGCACCACCACTTCGGGCTCGCCGCGGGCCTTCACGTCCCCGGTCTGGAACGCATAGCGGATCACGCGATAGGTTTCGGCGACGTAGAGCCACTGCGGATGCGCCGCGTTCGGGTAGAAGGCCAGGCCAAAGGGTTGCCGCAGGCCCTGCGCATACACGTCGACGCTCGCGGCATGGGTGCCGTCGGCGGAGGGGTGCATCACCGACACACGCCCGCTCGAATACTCGGTCACCAGCACGTCGCCGTTGGCAGCGACCAGCATCCTGCGCGGGCCGACCAGCTGCGTCGCGAACTCATCGACATGAAACCCTGCCGGCACACGCAGCTTCGCCTGCGGCGGCCGCGCGACGACCTGCGGATGGTTGTTCACGGCCGCTGACGCGAACGGCGCCGGCAACGAGGCCAGCACGATGCGATGCGCGCGTCCGGGCCGGTCCTGCTTCCACTCTGCCGGTCCCGTGGGCTTCGGCACCGGTGCGGCCGCGACGGTGGGTGCGGCGATACTGTCCACGCTCTGCAAGTAGGCCACGAGGTTGGCCCGCTCCGCGGGGTCCGGCACCGCCAATACCATCAGCGAACCGGGCACGACGCTGCCGGGATCGGCGAGGAATCGATCGAGCGTGGGCGCGTCCCAGCGCAGGCCCGAGGAGCGCAGCGCGGGTGTGAACGGGAACTCCGGGTTGGATCCGGCCGGATGGCCGTACGCATGAGCGAGCGAGGGACCCTGCCCGCCGCCGTTGTCACCCGCTTCGGCGCTGTGGCAGAGCACACAGCGATCGCGGAATATCTGGCGGCCGGTCGCGGAATCGGCTCCTGAGGCGCCGGTTGCGGCCAGGACGGCCATGAGAGTGATGACGGATCGCAATGCCGCGGATGTACGCACGATTGGTTCCCCGGGAGTAGTAGTGGCGCGGCTTTCGGACAGCGTATCCGCGTCTGGAATTCCCGCGGTATGCTAACACAATGCGCTCGCCAGCCTTGGGCGCCCGCGCCGTAGCGGTGGCAGTCCATGTTGCCGCACCGATCCACCGCCGCATAGAATCTCCCGGCCCCCGCGGGTGTAGTTCAATGGTAGAACTGCAGCTTCCCAAGCTGCTAACGTGGGTTCGATTCCCATCACCCGCTCCACTTTCACTGACGCTCATGACACCACCAATCAACCCGTCCCGCCGCCAGCTGCTACGCAGCGTGGCCCTTGGCATGTCGCTGGCACCGCTCGTGGCGCCAGCGGTTTCGGCAGAGCCGCCGCTGATCAGCGAGAGCGATCCCGCGGCGCAGGCGGTTCACTACGTGGACGACGCGCGCCATGCGAGCGGCGCGACGGCCGGGGCCACCTGCGCCAGCTGCTCGTTGTACTCGGGTGCGGCAGGCGCCGATCGCGGGTCCTGCACGCTGTTTCCGGGCAAGCTGGTCCGGGCGGCCGGCTGGTGCAGTGCCTGGAGCAGCCTGTAAAGTCGCGCAACCGTTCGAGCGAGGAACCCGCGATCATGCTGGTGCTGAAATCCCTTCAAGCCGCGACCGTACCGATTCCGGGCGCGGAACCGTGGCACGCGAACCCGCAGGATCCGGCGCTGACCGTGATGACGGATTTTCGCGAGCGCCCGTCGGTGACAGTCAGCGAGATGTCGCCGATCGATGCGGCGCTCGAGCACATGAAGCACGCCGGAGTGCGCAGCGCGTTTGCGACGGACAGCGCCGGTCGGTCGGTGGTGGGCCTGATCACGGCCTACGACATCATGAGCGAGAAGCCCATGCGCTTCGTCCAGGCCATCGCGACCACGCGCTCGGACGTGCTGGTGCGCGACCTCATGCAGCGTGTCGGCGACTGGCAGGTCCTCGATATCAAGGACGTCGAGCAGGCCTCGGCGGCCGGCGTCGCGCAACTGTTCTCCGAATCCGAACTCACACACGTGCCGGTCATCGAAACCACCGCAAGGGGTGAGCGACGCCTGCGCGGGCTGCTGTCCGCGTCGAAGGTCAAGCGTCTGCTGTCGCGCTGATCGGCGCGAACGCGCCAACCTCACTACTGCGGCAGCCACCGAGCCGGCGAGCGTTGGGCTCATGCCCTCATACAGCGCAGCCATGAGCAGATGCATGCACCCTCGCCGATCGCGCGCGCATTCGTGGTGCACCTCGTCGTGGCAGGTGTAGGAGGAGTCCCACACGGCCACCGCGCAGTCCACCCGCGAGCGGTGCCGCTGCGGTAAGCGGTGTTGTATCCGTGTCACGCGGCATGTAGAATGAACATTCATTCACTCCTGTATCCGCGACCGCAAGGTGCAGCATGCGCGCTCCCAAGATGCTCTCCGGCCTTCGCATCGCCATCCTCGGCGCGGCTCTTGGTGCGCTGGTCTCGTGTGGCGGTGGACCACCGCCCGGCTTCCCTCCCGGTGGCTTCAAGCCGCAGGTCACGGTCGTCACGCTGCGGGCGCAAACCATCAACCTCACGCGCGAGTTCGCGGGACGAACCGCACCGTTCCGGGTCGCCGAAGTCCGCCCGCAGGTCAACGGCATCATCCGTGACCGCCTGTTCACCGAGGGCGGTTTCGTGCAGGCCGGCCAGGCGCTCTACCAGATCGATGACTCGCTGTACCGAGCACAGTACGAGAGTGCTCAGGCGAGCCTGAAAAAGTCCCAGGCCACGCTGCAGGCCGCCAAGCTGGCGGCCGACCGCTCGCGCGCGCTGGTGCGGGTCGACGCGGTGAGCGCCCAGGACAACGAGAACGCGATAGCCGCGGAGAGTCAGGCCGAGGCGGACCTCGCCGCGGCGCAGGCCGCGCTCAATAGCAGCAGTGTGACGCTGGGCTACGCGCGCATCGCGGCTCCCATCAGCGGGCACATCGGCAAGTCGAGCGTGACGCAGGGGGCATTGGTCACCGCGAACCAGGATGCGTCGCTGGCCACCATCCAGCAGCTCGATCCGATCTACGTCGAGGTGAACCAGTCGAGCAATGACTGGCTGTCCCTGAAGCAGGAAATCGATTCCGGTCGGGTGCGCTCTGACGGCGCCGGCACGCCGGCGAAGATTCAGCTCGAGAACGGTACCACCTACGGCTACGAGGGCAAGCTGCAGTTCGCTGACGTCACGGTGGATCCCTCTACCGGCAATTTCCTGCTGCGGGTCATCGTGCCGAATCCGAAGGGAGTGCTGCTGCCGGGCATGTACGTGCGCGCACTGCTCAGCGAAGGGCAGCTGTCGCAGGGGCTGCTCGCGCCACAGCAGGGCATCACGCGCGATCCCAAGGGCAACGCCAGCGCGCTGGTGGTCGACGCTCACGACGCAGTCCAGGCGCGAACCGTGCAGGTCTCGCGTGCGATCGGTGACCAGTGGCTGGTGGATTCCGGCCTCTCGGCCGGCGACCGCCTGATCGTCGAGGGTGTACAGAAGGCGCAGCCGGGAATGACGGTCCAGCCGGTCGAGCGGGGCGCTACGGACGCCACCGCGCCTGGAGCCGCTCCACCCGCCGCTTCCGCCGCACCCGGCGCGCACTGAGCACGGGGCCGCGCGCGTGTCACGATTCTTCATTGATCGGCCGATCTTTGCCTGGGTCGTCGCGATCATCATCATGCTGGCCGGCATCGGGTCGATCACGCGGCTGCCGATCGCGCAGTATCCGATCATCGCGCCGCCCTCCATCGTCGTCAGTGCATCCTACCCGGGAGCGTCCGCACGGACGGTCGAGGAATCCGTCACGCAGCTGATCGAGCAGAACATGACCGCGCTCGACGGGCTGATCTATATCGCCTCGACCAGCGACAACAATGGCGGCATTGCCATCACGCTGACCTTCGCGAGTGGCACCAATCCCGATATCGCCCAGGTCCAGGTGCAGAACCGGGTCGAACAGACCAAGCCGCTGCTGCCGCAGATCGTGCAGCTGCAGGGTATCAGCGTCAGCAAGGCGAACAGCTCGCTGCTGCTGGGTATCGGCTTCGTCTCCGACGACGGCAGCATGAATGCGGGCGACATTGGCGACTACCTCGCCAGCAATGTCGAAGATCCCATGAGCCGCGTGCCGGGAGTCGGCTCATTGATTATGTTCGGCTCCAAGTACGCGATGCGCATCTGGCTCGACCCGGACAAGCTCAAGGCCTACGGGCTTACACCCTCTGACATCAATACGGCGGTGCAGTCTCAGAACGCGCAGGTCGCGGTCGGGCAGCTCGGTGCGCTGCCCGCAGTACCCGGCCAGCAGCTCAATGCGACGATCACGGCGCTCGGGCGATTCTCGACGCCGGAGCAGTTCTCGAAGATCGTCCTGCGCAGCAACAGCGACGGCTCGACGCTGCACCTCGGAGACGTGGCGAGGGTGGAACTTGGCCAGTCCGACTACGGCTTCGGCGTGAATTACAACGGCAAGGTCGCGTCCGGCATGGCGGTCACGCTGGCCACCAATGCGAATGCGCTCGATACCGTGAAGGGAGTCTATGCGCTGCTCGAACGTCTGCGGCCGCAGTTCCCCCCGGGCCTGCGGGCGGTCGTCCCGTACGACACGACGCCGTTCGTGCGCAAGTCGATCGAGGAAGTGGTCAAGACGCTCGTCGAGGCAATCGCACTCGTCTTCCTGGTGATGCTGCTGTTCCTGCAGGATCTGCGCGCGACGCTGATTCCGACCATCGCGGTTCCGGTGGTGCTGCTCGGTACCTTCGCCGTACTCTCGTTAGCGGGCTACTCCATCAACATGCTGACGATGTTCGCGGTGGTGCTGGCGATCGGCCTGCTGGTCGATGACGCGATCGTCGTGGTCGAGAACGTCGAGCGCCTGATGCGCGAGGAGGGCCTCTCGCCGGTGGAGGCGACCCGCAAGTCGATGGACCAGATCACCGGAGCGCTGATCGGCATCGCGACGGTGCTGTCCGCGGTGTTCGTGCCGATGGCGTTCCTGCAGGGTTCGACTGGTGTGATCTACCGTCAGTTCTCGATCACGATCGTCTCGGCGATGGTGCTGTCCGTGATCATCGCGATCGTGCTCACGCCGGCGCTGTGCGCGACGCTGCTCAAACCGGTGCCGAAGGGTGGGCACCACAGCGACCGCGGCTTCTTCGGCTGGTTCAACCGCCGGTTCGAGAGTGGCAGCCGGCGTTACCAGGGCATCGTGGCGCACATCCTGCAGCGCACGGGTCGCTACCTGCTGATCTACGTGGCACTGGCTTCCCTGATGGGTCTGCTGTTCCTCCGGTTGCCGACCGCATTTCTGCCGGAGGAGGACCAGGGCTATCTGCTCACCCTCGTGCAGACGCCCGTCGGCGCGACCGTGCAGCGCACGCTCAAGGTGCTGGACCAGGTCCGGGAACACTTCATGGTCGATGAGAAGGACGCCGTGAAGTCCATCTTCACGGTTTCCGGCTTCAGTTTCAGCGGTGGCGGACAGAATACCGGCATCGGCTTCGTGTTGCTCAAGGACTGGAGCGAGCGCACGTCGGCGCGTCTGTCCGTTCCGGCGCTGGAAGCGCGCGCGTACGGCGCCCTGGGCGGGATCCGCGATGGCCTCGCGTTCGCGTTCTCGCCGCCTTCAGTCCGGGAACTCGGTAATTCGGCCGGCTTCGACTTCTACCTCAAGGACAACCGCGGCCAGGGACACGAGGCGCTGACCGCCGCGCGCAACCAGTTCCTGTACATGGCCTCGCAGGACAAGTTGCTCGCGAACGTGCGGCCAAACGGCCAGGAGGACGCACCGCAGTTCCGACTCGACCTCGATCCGCAGAAGGCGCTGTCGCTCGGGCTGTCGATGAGCGATGTCAACACCACGCTCTCCGTGGCCTGGGGCCAGCTCTATATCGACGACTTCATCGACCGGGGCCGGGTCAAGCATGTGATCGTGCAGGCGGACGCGCCGTTCCGGATGCTGCCCGACGACTTCAGCCGCTGGTACGTGCGCAACCGGGGCGGCAACATGGTCTCGGTCTCCTCGTTCGCGAATTCGCACTGGGAATACGGTTCACCGCGACTCGAGCGCTACAACGGCGTGGCGGCTATGGACATCAATGGTCAGGCCGCGCCCGGCGTCAGTTCCGGGCAGGCGATGGCCGAGGTCGAGCGGCTCGTGTCGCAGCTGCCACCGGGTTTCTCGGTCGAATTCACCGGGCAGTCCTACCAGGAGCGCCAGGCCGGCGCACAGACACCGATCCTGTACACCCTGTCGATCATCGTCGTGTTCCTGTGCCTGGCGGCGCTGTACGAGAGCTGGTCGATCCCGACCGCGATCCTGCTCGCGGTGCCACTGGGCATCATAGGCGCGGTGCTCGCGACGACGATACGTGGCCTGGAGCGCGACATCTACTTCCAGGTCGCGATGCTGACGACGATCGGCCTGGCCTCCAAGAACGCGATCCTGATCGTCGAATTCGCGAAGGAGAACGTCGAGCATGGCATGCACGCGATCGAGGCCACGCTGCGCGCGGTGCGCGACCGGCTGCGCCCGATCCTGATGACCTCGCTCGCGTTCGGACTGGGCGTGCTGCCCCTGGCGCTCGCGACGGGTGCCGGCGCCGGTGCCCAGCGTGCGATCGGCACCGGAGTATTCGGCGGCATGGTGGCCGGCACCTTCCTCGGCATCTTTTTCATTCCGTTGTTCTTCGTGGTCGTGCAGCACCTGTTCCACAGCCTTCCGGAGTCACCGGACGAGCCCACGGGCCCACCCGCCGCCGCCGAGGCGCCCCATGCAGGCTAGTCGCGCCGCGGGAATCGGTGTCGGGCCGCTGGCCGTCCTGCTGGCGATGGCCGCACTCGCTGTGCTCCCGGCGTGCACGCTCGCGCCCCGCTACCGCCAGCCGCCACTGCCGGTGGCAGACCAGTGGCCGATCCCGGCCGTGACGGTGCCGGACGCCGCTGCGGCGGCCCTGCCTGCGGCACCTGCGCCAGCAGGGCCGTCTGCCGCCCTGCATACCGCGCGCGACGTCGGCTGGCGGGATTTCTTCGCCGATGCGCACCTGCAGGCGCTGATCGCGCAGGCGCTCGCGAACAATCGCGATCTGCGCGTCGCGGTGCTCAATGTCGCGAGCGCGCGCGCGCAATACCGCATCCAGCGCGCTGCACTGCTGCCCAGCATCAACGCCACCGGTGCGTTCACGCGCGAGAAGATCCCGCCGGCGCTGACGAACGGCTTTCCGGCAACGATCAACCAGGACTATGAGGTATCGGCCGGGGTATCGGCGTTCGAGATCGACCTGTTCGGGCGCGTGCGCAGCCTGAGCCACGCGGCGCTGGAGAGCTATCTGTCCCAGGAGGAATCGCGCCGTGGGGCACAGCTCAGCCTGATCTCGGAAATCGCCGACGCCTACCTCACGCTCGCGGCGGACCGCGACCTGCAGCGCCTGTCTGCCAGCACGCTGCAGAGCCGCCAGGATTCCTTTGGTCTGACGCAGAAGACCTATGAGGCCGGCGGCGTCTCGGGACTGGACCTGGCCGAGGCACGCAGCACGGTCGAGACCGCACGGGCCGACGCCGCGCGCTACGACGGCAACGTCGCCCAGGACATCGATGCGCTCACACTGCTGGTAGGCGCGACGCCGGATCCCGCACTGCTGCCACCGGGCCTCGGAACCGGCGTGACCGGACTTGGGGATTTGCCGGCGGAAATGCCCTCGAGCGTGCTGCTGCGCCGACCCGACGTCCTGGCTGCCGAGCACACACTCCGATCCGCGAACGCCAATATCGGAGCGGCCCGGGCCGCCTTCTTTCCGTCAATCGACCTGACCGCCAACGTCGGCTCGGCGAGCCAGCAGCTCTCGGGGCTGTTCAAGGCCGGCACCGGCGCGTGGACGTTTGCGCCACAGGTGACGCTGCCGATCTTCCAGGGCGGCAGATTGCTCGGGAACCTGGCGGCCGCGCGTGCCGCGCAGGGCGTGGCGCTGGCGCAGTACGAGCGATCGATCCAGGCCGGCTTCCGGGAGGTCGCCGATGCGCTGGCGCTGTCGGCCTCGCTGGTGCGGGAGCGCGACGCGGAGCAGGCGCTCGCCGATGCGACGGCACGCGCACTGGATCTCTCGCAGCAGCGCTACAAGGCCGGACGCGACAGTTACCTGAACGTACTGGATGCGCAACGCAGCAGCTACGCGGCCCAGCAGTCGCTGATCTCGGTGCGGCTCGCGGAGCAGCAGAATCGCGTGACCCTGTACCGCGCCCTCGGCGGCGGCTGGCTGGAGCACGGCACGTGAGCGCAGCGCTCGCCCCGGCGCGGCGCCAGCACGCGGCGGTGCAGCGCGAGCGCATCCTGGATGCCGCCGAATCCTGCTTCATCGCCAGCGGCTTCCACGGCGCCAGCATGGCGCAGATTGCCGGGACGGCCGCCATCAGCGCGGGTCTGATCTACCGCTACTTCAAGAACAAGAGCGCCGTCGTGAAGGCGATCATCGATCGCCATCTCGAGAGCGAAGCCGTCCGCGTGATGGACCGGCTGGTGGCGACCGATGACGTGGTCGATGAACTGCTGAACGTGTTCGAGTGCTATCGCGGATGCCAGGACCCGAAGATGAATGCCGCGCTGATGCTCGAGCTCACGGCCGAGTCGACCCGCGACCCGAAGCTGATGCAGATCGTGCGCAGCAAGGACCGTGTCATCGGCATGCGGCTGTCCGACATGCTGCGGCGGAGCGCCGCGGCACAGGGCGTGCGACTCACGGCGGCCCAGGTGCGCATGAGGGCGGTGCTGCTGCAATGCCTGGTCGAGGGCCTGATCATGCGCTCGATCCGCGATCCGGCGCTGCGACGCAACGACCTGCGCCCCTCGATCAAGCTGCTGCTCGCGGCGCTGTTGAGCTGAGCGCGGCCGGTGGCCCGCCGCAGCCCGCCACAGACCCCCGAGCGCTTCGCCCCGGCACTGATCCGCTGGCATCGCCGCCATGGCCGCCACGACCTGCCGTGGCAGCATCCGCGTACACCCTATCGCGTCTGGGTCTCGGAGATCATGCTGCAGCAGACCCAGGTCGCGACCGTGATCGGCTACTACGAACGCTTCCTGGAGCGGTTTCCGGACGTCACGACGCTGGCCGAAGCCAGCCTCGACGAAGTGCTGCACCTCTGGTCGGGACTCGGGTACTACTCGCGCGCGCGCAACCTGCACGCGGCCGCGCAGCGCATCGTGACCGATCACGGTGGGGAACTGCCGGATGCACTCGCACAGCTGATGGAGCTGCCCGGCATCGGCCGCTCCACGGGCGCGGCAATCCTGGCGCTCGCGCACGATCGCCCGGAGGCCATCCTCGATGCCAATGTCCGGCGCGTACTGGCGCGCTGCTTCGGGATCGGAGGTGATCAAGGCACACGCGCGGTCGAGCAGCAGCTCTGGCGCCAGGCCGAGCAATGCACACCCGCTAAGCAGGCCGCGACCTACACGCAGGCGATCATGGACTTTGGGGCGACGCTGTGCAGGCAGCGCGCCCCGGCCTGCGAGCGCTGTCCGCTCGCGCACGGGTGCGTCGCGTACCGGACGGACCGGGTCAGTGAGCTGCCGCCCTCCCGCCGCCGCGCTCCGCGCCGCACGCACAGCATCGTGATGCTGCTCGCGTCCCGGGCCGATGGTCGCCTGCTGTTGCAGCGCCGGCCTGCGCGCGGCATCTGGGGCGGGCTGTGGACGCCGCCGGAATTCCACGATGTCGGCGCGGCTGCCCAGTTCTGCGGGGCGCGCCTGGCCGCCGCGCGGCTCGAGCCCGAGCCCCTGCCGCCGGTCCATCACGCCTTCACGCACTTCGATCTGGAGATCACGCCGCTGCGGGTCCGCTGCGACGCCCTCGCCGGGGTCATGGAAGGCGCGGCGACGCTCTGGTATAACCCGCGCGAGCCCGCACGGGTCGGCCTTCCGGCGCCGATCGCGGCCCTTTTGTCCAGCCTTGCGAGTCCCGCCACGCCATGACGCGAACCGTGCACTGTGTGCTGCTCAAGCGCGACGCGCCCGGTCTTGATCGCGCGCCCTATCCCGGGCCACTCGGTCAGCGCATCTTCGAGCAGGTCTCGAAGGAAGCCTGGGAGCGCTGGCGCGCGCACCAGATCATGCTGATCAACGAGTACCGGCTCACGCCGGTGGAGCCGAAGGCACGCAAGTTCCTCGAGACCGAAATGGAGAAGTTCCTGTTCGGCACCGGCTCGGCACGCCCCGGCGAATTCGTCGACCCCAACCGGCCTTGAGGCCATCGCGGCCGCGCAGTTGACGCTCACGCGGGCCGCCCGGTCTAATAGCGGTCGAATCCCGTCCCAAATGGCCAGGTAGCTCAGTTGGTAGAGCAGCGGACTGAAAATCCGCGTGTCGGTGGTTCAATTCCACCCCTGGCCACCA
>CAZGVE010000050.1:0-1956 GCA_964528845.1 uncultured Steroidobacteraceae bacterium
CGCAGCGTCTCCTCGTAGAAATCGTAAGCGGCGTCCACGGTCTCAAAGTCCAACAGCCGGCCTTCGTGCAGCACCGCAGCGCGCTTGCAGTAGAGCTTGATGACATTGGAATCGTGCGTGACGAGGATGAACGCACGATTCCTGCGCTTCTCGAACAGCTCGACGTGGCATCGATCATGGAAGCGCTTGTCGCCGACGACCAGCGCCTCATCGATCAGGAAGCAATCGAATTCGATCGCCATTGACAGCGCAAAGGCGAGTCGGGTCATCATACCCGCGGAGTAGTGCTGTACCGGTTCGTGGAAGAATTCTCCGAGCTCAGTGAAATCCTCGACGAACGGGATCAGCGGCCGGTAGTCGACGCCGTACACGCGCGCGACGAACTTCAGGTTGTCGAGCCCCGTCAGGTGGGTGTTGAATGCTCCCCCGAAGGCGAGCGGCCAGGACACGCGCATCGTGCGCCGGATCCGGCCCGAGGTCGGCCGCTCGGCGCCGGCGATCAGCCGGATCATCGTCGACTTGCCTGCGCCATTGCGGCCCACGATGCCGATATTCTCGCCTCGCTCCAGCCGCAGACTGACGTGGTTCAGCACGCGGTGCCGTCCCCACCGGGTGTCGTAGAACTTCGACACGTTCTCGAGCGAGAGCATCAGAAGTCGATCCTGCGGGTAGCCTCACGGACGACATACAGCCCCGATAGCGTCAACACGGCGCAGAAACTCGCCATGTAACCGATGTCGTAGTGCGTGCGCACCGCAGCGCCGAAAAAACCCTGCCGCAGCAGTTCCACGCCATGGACCATTGGCAGCAGCAGTACGGCCTGCTGAAATTTTGCGGGCAGCCAGTCGACCATGAACGCCGCCCCCGACAGTGGAAACAGCAGGTAGGCAGTCGGATGCCAAAGCCGGTGCACGAGGTCCGAGAATGCGCATCCGCCGCCGAGCAGCAACGCCAGGCTGCCGCCGAACCACGCCAGCATCAGCCAGCCCTCGAGCACCTGCGTCGGGTCGACCGGTGGCTTCATCCAGTCGATGAATACAAAAAACGACGAGAGGATGATGAACGATCCGGTCGCGCCGGCCACTTCCAGTGCAATGCGCGTCAGCAGCACGTCGATCGGCTGGACGGCACGATGATAGAGCAGATTCTGGTTGGAACGGATGCCATCAGCGCACTTGGTCGCGGAGTTGCGCCACATCAGTACCGAGGAGTATCCCGTCACCGCAAACGCAATTACCGGCAGGTGCCCGCCGTGACTGATCCCCGCCAGGCTCCAGAGCGTGGCGACTCCCAATGTAAAGAGCATCGGCTCGCCGACCACCCAGAGCAGGCCGAGGTTCTCGCGCCCGAATCGCGTGACGAGCTCCCGCATCAACAAGGCGTGCAGTACCCTTCTCTGGATCGACAGACTCTGCAGGAAGGTCGGGGATTCGTCGACCTGCATCGGTGAATCCGTCACTCGGCGTGCTCCCTGACGGCAGCGACTACCAAGCTCACGACGCCCCAGCCAATCAGCGAGATCAAGAACGTCGTAAAGATCGAGCGCAGCCGGCGCGGCTCCATTGCCTTGTCCGGCAGGCTCGGCTGCACCAGGCGCTCCAGGTAGAGTTGCTTCTGGCGCGCCTCGGTCCGGGCCGTTTCCAGCGATGCGAGCGCGACGCCAAGCTGCTTGTCGGCGAACTCCACCTCGAGCGCGAGGCGCTCGAAGTCCGGCGCACGGGCGCTCAGCGAATCCCGCGCGCTGGTCACCTTCGCGGCCTCGGAAGCGATCGAAGCACGCAGCGTGTCGACGAGGGTGGAAAGCGACGCGACCTGCGGATTGGTCGGAGACAGAGAGCGCAGCTGCGCCAGCTCCGCCTCGGTCGAGATCAGCTGTTCCTGGATCTTCGCGACGCCCTGCAGCTGCAGCGCCGCCTGACGGTCCGGTTCGAAGACCGATCTGCTGGCGCGGTAGTT
>CAZGVE010000050.1:2056-8344 GCA_964528845.1 uncultured Steroidobacteraceae bacterium
TCCAGTTCCTTCAGCGCATCGCGCGACAGGATGAAGTCGCGCACCGCATAGGTGTCGTCCTCCGATTTTCCGACGCCGGTGCTCTGCAGCAGTTGGCCCACCAGGCCCGTCTGCACGGGGCGATCAGGGCTACGGACCAGAAATCGCGATTCCGAGATATAGACATCCGAGGCGATCAGGCCGAAATAGAGGATCGCCGCCAGGGTCGGCAGCAGCACGATACCGATGAACAGCGGATGCTTCCGCAGCCACGGCTTCATCAGAAGCCAACCTGCTTGATCGCGAGGACCGGATAGGCCACGCTGAACAGCACGTTCAGGAACTTCTGTATCTCCGTCACCGGCGCATTGGACACGTACAGGATGTCGCGGTCCTCCATCCAGAAATTCTGGATCTGGAAGAAGCTGCGAGGATCGCTGAGGTCGATGCGGAACACCGTGGGCACGAGCCCGTCAGCGGTGCTCTGGACCGGCTGTCGCGGCCAATCGAGCGCATCCTTCGGCGCGAAGCGGAAGATGAACACCCCGCGCACGTTGGAGCGCGTGTCGATGAGGCCGCCGGAGCGGGCCAGCGCCTGCGCCAGCGTGATGCCCTGGGTCTCGAAGTTCACTTCCTCGTTCTTGCCGGTCGCACCCAGTGCCGTGAAACTGTAGGGCTGGAACAGCGCGGTCACGACATCCCCGGGCTGCAACGGCACGTTTTGCTTGGGATCGCGAATGATGGTCTCGAGCGGCAGCGAGTACACGTTCTCGGCGCGCGTAACCTGGATCGTCGTCTTGTTGACCGGCTGCCGCACGCCCTTCGCGGCGGCCAGCGCATCGAGCAGCCGTTCATTGCCGGGGACGAGCGGTACCCGGGTGCTCGCGTTGACCTCACCGACGACGGTCGCGTTCGACGAGTAGTTGTGGGTCAGGCGCACCAGCACTTCCGGCGCATTGGCCTTGCCCTGCAGGCGCGCAACGATGTCGTCCTGTATGGCCGCCAGCGTCCGTCCCGCCGCCGGAATGCGGCCGGCGAAGGGTACATAGATAGTTCCCTCATCGTCGATCGGCTGCTCCGGCAGCGTCGTTCCGCGCGAGCTGCCGATGACCCCGTTGGTGGCGATCGGCCCGTTTGAAAAAAGTGTCGCCGGGGCTGCTTCCCAGATCGATACCTCGAGTTCATCGCCCGCCCCGACATTACGGGCGGCGATGCGCTGGCTTCCCAGGGTTTCAGAGAACAGATGCTGCGCGCGCGCTGCGCGCAGGCGCTCCGTGACCGCGTCGTCGATGTCGAGCACCTCGATGGCGGCTGCGGCGGGCGGTGGCGCGACCGTGTCGATCGCATGCCGGCTCGGGCCGACCGTGGGCACGAATCCGGCGCAGCCGCCGACCAGGACCAGCGCACAGATCCCGACGAGAACGGCGCCGCTGCGCACCCGGAACCCGGCGGCGAGCGGAGTGCTGCGAGGCAATCTCAGCATCCCAGAAATTGGCCCGGTCGCAGCACGGAATCCATGGCGGATTTGATTTCTCGCAGTGACCCTACAGGCGAGTCGCAGATTCGGCAGCCCATGATGAGTTGCCTCGGACGGCAATGGTCGACCATTTGATTTTCGATTGCAAGCTGCTGATTCGACGCGCCCTTGGCTAGGATTGATGGCGCGAGGCTGTATCATAACGGCGACGAGCACCAAGCGAACCCGAAGCGCTGCGCGGGGAGCCATGAATCGAGTCAACGAGAGCCTGCTGCGGCCGCTGGAGCGGCGGGCGCTAGCCTGGGCTGTGATCCGGCTGCCCGCGTGGATTCTGCCCGACCATCTCACGGCTCTCGGACTGCTTGGCGCGCTGACCGCCGGCACCGGATTCGTCTTGAGCCGCTGGTCCTTGCAGTGGCTATGGCTCGCCAATCTCGGGCTGCTGGTGCACTGGTTCGGCGATTCACTGGACGGCACCCTGGCCCGGCACCGGCGGATCGAGCGGCCCCGCTACGGCTTCTTTGTCGACGAGACCAGCGACGTGTTCTCCCAGACTTTCATGTTTCTGTGCCTCGGCCTCTCGCCGTGCACCTACTTCGCCGTCGCGTGCCTGGGCATGATCACCTACCTGATCGCGATGACCTACTCGCTGATCGGCATCCATGTGCGCGACTCCGCGCAGATCTCATTCTTTGGCATCGGCCCGACCGAGATCCGCGGGCTGCTCATCGTCGGCAACCTGCTGGTGCTGCTCTTCGGCGTGCGGGATCTTCGCCCCTGGCTCCGTGCGCTGGACCTGCCGGTCCCGGTGACGATCCATGACGTCGTCATTGCGCTGCTCGCGGTGCTCGGTACGCTCGCCATCGCAGCGAGCGCTTTGCTGGAACGCCATGCCCTCGCGCTGGAGGAGCCATCGCCGGTCCACAGGCCCCGAAGCCGTGAGTGAGGGCGCCGGTCCCCTGCGAGTCCTGCTCGATATGTTCAGGGCTGCCGACGGCCACGCCGGCATACCGCAGGAGAGCCGACTGCTGTTTCGGGGCCTCGCGATGCTCGAGGATGTACAGCTCGAGGGGCTCATGCAGAGTGGCACTCGCCTGCTGTCAGCCGGTCTGCCGGCCCCAGGTAGCGCACGGCTGGCGCGCATGCCGGTCAATGAGCAGGCCATACGGCTCGGCCGGCTCGTGATCACGATCGAGGAGAATCGCTGGCCCCCCATCGTAACGGTCCTGTATTCCATTGCGTCGGTGCTGCGGGGCCTGTGCGGCGGGAGTCAGACGCTGTCCTATTTCAGCGGTCCCCAGTTCCGGGACTATCTCTGGTGGCGATATTTCGCCCGGACTCTTCCACCGGAGGATATTGACCTCGTGACGCGGATCGGGTTCCGCGTCGCGCGCATGCCATGGGTCGCGATGCAATTGTGTGGCTATGTGCCGGACAAGGTCGGCCTGCCCGTGCTGTACCCGCGTCTCGACACCTCCAATGTCGACGTGCTGATCGCCCAGACGCCCTTCCCTGCGAGCGTCTCTGGGCGCACGGCGCTGGTCGTGCGCTACCACGACACGTTTCCAGTGACGACGCCCTATACGATCGGCGAGCGGCACTATCATCAGGCATTCCACTATCAGGCGCTGCGCCACAACGTCGCGAAACGCGCCTGGTTCGCATGCGTCTCGGAGGCCACGCGCCAGGACCTGCTGAGCTTGTTTCCACAAGTCGCGGACCGCTCCGTAGCGATCCACAACATGGTCTCGCACCACTATTTCGACGAGCTCTCGACGCCCGAGCGAGTGCCAGAAATCCTCAAGATGCGGCGGGTGGAGTCGCCGCACGTACCTGCCGGGGACGAGCGGGCGAGTCCGGCGCCCGACTATCTGCTGGTCGTCTCGAGATTCGAGCTGCGCAAGAATCACCTCGCGGTGCTGGCGGCGTGGGAGCACCTGCGCTCGACGCGCTTCCCGGCGCTGCAGCTGATCACGGTCGGCAACGTCGATGCGCACCAGGACGCAACGCTGGAGAAGTTCCGCCCGTGGATCGAAAAGGGACTGGTCCACATGCTCGAAAAGGTACCGTCCCCGGAGCTGCGGCTGCTCTACAAGCACGCGCGAGCGACCATCTGTCCCAGCGTCGCCGAAGGATTCGACTATGCCGGCGTCGAGGCGATGCGCTGCGGCGGCATCGTGGTCGCCTCGGACATCCCGGTGCACCGCGAGATCTACGCCGATGCCGCGGTATATTTCAAGCCGCATGACCACGGTGAGGCCGTGCACGCGATCGAGTCGGTCATCGACCCGGCGCAGGTCGCGCGACGCGACGAGCTCGTCGCGCGCGGGGCCGCGGTTTCGGCGCGCTACCTCTCCGACGCGATCATGCCGCAATGGCAGCAGTTCCTGCGCACACTGGCCGTCGGGCGCTCTGGCCGGTCTTGAGCGATGCAGCGGATCTTTCTGACGGGTGCGAGCGCAGGCCTGGGCCTGGCCACGTCTCGTGCCCTCGTCGCGCGCGGACACGAGGTCTGGGGCACTGCGCGCGATCCCGCCAAACTGCCGCATGCGCCGCCGCACTTTCATCCGGTGCAGCTGGACCTGAACGAGCCTCCGTCGATCAGGGACGGATTTGGACGCGCGCTGCAGGAGGCGGGGCATTTTGATGTGCTGATCAACAACGCCGGCGCCGGGCTGTTCGGTCCGCTCGAGGCCTTCACAGACGAGGAGTTCCAGGCCCAGCTGGCCACTCTCCTGATCGGGCCGTTCCAGCTGATCCGGCTGGCGCTGCCGTCGATGCGCGCGCGCAATGCGGGACTCCTGATCAACATCTCCTCGCTGGCGGGTGAGTTTCCCGTGCCCTTCATGACTCCGTACAGCCTCGCCAAGGCGGCCTTGAGCGCGCTGTCCGAGGCGCTCGCGCTGGAACTCGCGCACACGGGGATCCGCGTCATCGACGTGCGGCCGGGCGACTACGCCACGCAGTTCCAGTCCAGCACGCGTCGGATTGGCGCGGCGCTGGCCGGCGCCTACGCGCCCGGCCTGGAGCGGGTATGGAATACGACCGCCCGCAACATGGCCGCCGCACCGGATCCCCAGCAGGTCGCCGAGGCGATCGTCGGACTGGTGGAAGGCCGTCGTGGTGGTCCGGTCGTCGCGCTGGGCACTGCCTTTCAGGCCCGGATCGCACCGGTGCTGGCCCGCTTGAGCCCGCGCGGCTGGGTGCAGTGGGGACAGCGTCAGTACTACGGGCTGCGCCGAGGCCGTTAGTTGCCTTGGCGCTTCAGGCCCGCCACTTCTGCACGTACCGCAGTCCCCCGGCCAGCGAGCTGGATACGCCGGTCACACCCTCCGGATGCGCGACCAGCGGGATGATCCCCTCGCACAGCTTCTTCCCGAGCTCGACGCCCCACTGGTCGAACGCGTTGTCGCCCCACACCACGCTCTGCACGAATACCTTGTGCTCATAGAGCGCGATGATGCGGCCGAGCGTGGTCGGATCGAGCCGCTCGAACAGCAGCAGGCTCAACGGACGGTTGCCCTCGTGGATCTTGTGCGCAATCAGCTCCTCGATGCGCGCCGGGGGCAGCTTCGCGCGTGTCAGGTCGGCGCGCACCGCGGCCGCGTCCTGGCCGAACGCAAAAGCCTCGGCCTGCGCGAGCGCATTCGCGATCGCGAGATCCTGCTGTGCCTGGGATCCACCTGAGGTATTGATCGGCAACAGGAAATCGAGCGCCGCGCGCGGCGTGCCCTGGTGCAGCAGCTGGAAGAAGGAATGCTGTGCGTTGTTGCCCGGCTCGCCCCAGATCACCGGGCAGGTCGGGAGCGTGGTCGGAGCGCCATCGAGCCGGACGTGCTTGCCGTTGCTCTCCATCTCGAGCTGCTGCAGGTAGGCCGGCAGGCGCGCGAGCCGCGAGTCGTACGGCAGCACCGCGAGCGTCGGCAGGCCCAGCAGATCGATGTTCCAGCACCCGAGGAGCCCCGCCAGCACCGGCAGGTTGCGGCTCCACGGCGCGGCCCGGAAATGCTCGTCGATCTCGCGCCCGCCGGCGAGGAACGCCTCGAATCCGCTGCGCCCGATCGCGATCGCGAGCGACACGCCGATCGCGGACCAGATCGAGTAGCGGCCGCCGACCCAGTCCCACATCGCGAAGCGATACTCGGGATGCACGCCGAACGCGTCCATCGCCGGCGCGTTGACCGAAACCGCCGCAAAATGCTGCGGCACGGCCGGCTCACCGAGCCGCTGCGCGATCCAGGCACGCGCGGCACGCGCGTTCGTGAGCGTCTCCAGGGTCGTGAAGGTCTTCGAGCAGATGATGAACAGCGTTCGTGCCGGATCCGCCTCCGCGGTGAGGTCGGCGAGCTGGCAGCCATCCACGTTGGAGACGAAGGCGACGCGCGGCGCACCCTTCGCAAAGGGGCGCAAGGCCTCGACCGCCATCGCCGGACCTAAGTCCGACCCGCCGATGCCGATGTTCACGACCAGTGAGAACGGCGCGCCACTGCTGGAAACGATCGCACCGCTGCGGATCGCCTCGGCAAAGCTCAAGACCCGTTCGCGGCCGTCCTGCACCAGCGCGTTCACGTCGGTGCCATCCATCATCAGCGGGATCGAACCCGCGCGGCGCAGCGCGGTGTGCAGCACCGCGCGGCCCTCGGTGCTGTTGATCGCATCGCCCCGAAACATCGCCTCGATGCGTTGCCGCAGCTTCAGCTCATCCGCGAGCACCTCAAAAGCCTCGAGCACCGCGGCATTGACCCGCTGGCGCGAGAAATCCAGTGCCAGGCCTGCCGCCTCGACACTGCAGTGCGCGAAGCGCTCCGGGTCGGCGCCGAACAGCTCGCGCA
>CAZGVE010000050.1:8444-18366 GCA_964528845.1 uncultured Steroidobacteraceae bacterium
TTAAAGAACAGCAGCACTACCTGTCGGAGCTGGGGAGGCGCCTCAAGGCGCGGCGCCTCGCGCGCAACGACACCATGGCGGTATTCGCACAGCGCCTGGGGGTGAGCACCGGAACGCTCCGGGCCATGGAGCGCGGCGCCGCCACGGTGCAGATCGGCGCCTGGGTCAAGGCACTGTGGGTTCTGGACCATCTCGACGACCTCAACGCCGTGCTGGCCCATCAGGACAGCCTCCTCGAGCGGGCGCGCGCGCCGCGCATCAGCGCCCGGCAGCGGGCCTCGAGACGGGCCGGATGAAGCGGATATTCGTCTGGCTGCGGCGCGCCGACGCCACCATGCGCCTGGTCGGTGAGCTCGCCACGACGGCGCCGGATCGCGGCAGCGGGCACTTCGAATCCGAATTCGAATACACGCGGGCATGGCTGGGCGAAGCCAGCGCCTTCACCCTCGATCCGGTTTCCCTGCCACTGGATGCCACTCGCCGTTTTCGCGCCGAGCTGCTGTACCCTCCGCTGGCAGTGTTCGAAGATGCGCTGCCGGATGATTGGGGCCGGCGCCTGCTCGCCGCGGCGATCAGCGCGGAGGGCGGCAAACCGACGTTGCCGGAGATGCTGCTGCGCCTGCGCGGCGGCGGCACCGGGGCGCTACTCTTCACGGAGAGCGAGAGCGCGCCTCGCCCCGATCAGACCATTGCCAGCACTGCATTGCCAAAGCTCCTGCTGGCGGCCGCACAGTTCGAGACCGGCACCTTGCCACCGGGCGACGAGTTTCGCCGGCTCGTGGAGGGCAGCGGCCGTGCCGGCGGCGCCCGGCCCAAGGCGCTGATCCACGATGAGGCCGGAGAGTGGCTCGCCAAATTCCCGAGCCGCGCGCGGGACGAGGCCTTCGATGTCGTGGGTCTGGAAGCCACCTGCCTTGCGCTGGCAAGGAGCGCCGGACTCGAAGTGCCGGCTTCTCGCTTGCAGGCCATCGGAGCTCGGCGTGTGCTGCTGGTCAAGCGCTTCGATGTCAGCGCGCAGGGCGGTCGGCACCACATGGTGAGTCTGCGCACGCTATGCAAGGAGCGCCCCGGCATCCACGTGCATGGCTACGCGGATCTCGCCCAGGTGCTACGCAAACATTCGGCCTCCCCCGCCGATGACCTGGCTGCGCTGTATCGGCACATGGTCTTCAATGCCGCGATCGGGAATGTGGACGATCACCTCAAGAATTTCTGGATGCTCGCGCGCGCCGGCGGGTTTCGCCTTGCCCCGGCCTTTGATCTGCTGCCGGACATCAGTGGACGAGCTGAGCACATGCTCTCCTTCCAGCAGGGCTTTGCCTGCCCGACCCGCGCGGAACTCATCGCGGTGGCGGGCGGATGGGGCGTTGCCGGGGCGGCACGCATCGTGGCGGATGTGGTCACGGCCACCCGGGCCTTCGCGACCACGGCTCGCAGACTTCAAGTGCGCCATCCGCTCAGCGTGCAGAAGATTGCCGCCGATGTGCGCCGGCGCGCCGGACTGCTCAGTCGCTGAGCGTACGCCACAGGCACTTGCCGCCACTCGCGCTGTCCAGCAACTGCTGCAGCTGCGCGTGCGCGGCGCTCTCCTCCGGGCTCGGCGCGATCACGATGAGGGGCAGCGCGGGCCGCAGGCCCGGCGCGGACTCCCGCGCGCGTTCAGCGGCGCGCTCGCGGCTGGCCCCATCGAGTGCCAGCGCGCTCTGCCCGCCGGTCATCGCCAGATACACGTCGGCCAGGATGCGCGCATCGAGCAACGCGCCGTGCAGCTCGCGATGCGAGACGTCGATGCCATAGCGCTTCGCCAGCGCATCGAGGTTGTTGCGCTGGCCCGGGTGGCGCGCACGGGCCAGCTGCAGCGTGTCGAGGACCGTACAGACCGCGCGCACCGATATCGGCGTCTCGCCGCCGACTAGTGCGAACTCGCGCTCCAGGAAGCCTAAATCGAACGGCGCGTTGTGGATGATCAGCTCGGCGCCTTCGATGAAGGCGTGCAGCTCAGGGGCGATCGCCGCGAACCTGGGCTCATCCTCGAGCCGTTCGCGCGTGAGGCCGTGCACCGCGCGTGCGCCCTCGTCGACCTCGCGCTCGGGATTGAGGTAGCGGTGGAAGAAGCGCCCGGTGGCGCGGCGGTTCACCAGCTCGACGCAGCCGATCTCGACCAGGCGATGGCCGCGCTCGACTTCCAGCCCGGTGGTTTCGGTGTCGAGCACGATCTGCCGCATGGGGCTTCAGTCTACCGCAAGCAGCGCATCGATCGCCGCGTTGGCCAGCTGGTCCACGCGCTCATTGCCGGGCACGCCGGCGTGGCCGGGGACCCAGTGCCACTCGATCTGGTGACGCGCCGCCTGCGCCTCGAGCGCCTCCCAGAGATCCTGGTTCTTGACCGGCTGGCGGCTCGCGGTCTTCCAGCCGCGCGCCTTCCACTGCACCAGCCATTCGAGGATGCCGCGCCGGACGTACTGCGAGTCGGTATAGAGGCGCACCTGGACCGGGCGCTTGAGGGCTGCGAGCGCCTCGATCACCGCCTTGAGCTCCATTCGGTTATTCGTGGTCGCCGTTTCGGCCCCGGAGAGCTCGCGATCGTGATTGCCGATCGTCAGCAGCGCGGCCCAGCCCCCAGGCCCCGGATTGCCGCGGCAGGCCCCGTCGGTATAGATCTCGACGATGTCGCTCATATGCCCGGCTCCACCAGGCCGCCGAGCACACGCACGCGCTCGCGATCGCGCAGCCGCGGCCGGATCGGCGTCAGCGTATAGACGCGCTTGCGTGCCTTGATCACATAGGCAGAGGCCGGCCACGGGTACGACCAGCCGCGCCGCAGGATACTCAACGTAGTGCCCTCCGGGTTCGTCACCGGCTGGCGCGGCTGGCGTGGCCAGCGGTACAGGTAGGGACGTTCGGTCACGATCTCGTAGCTCAGCACGGAGAGCCAGTCGCGCACGCGTCCGGGCGAGAGCTGGCGCTGCAGGCCGGGCGGGTAACCGGAATCGGTGAACTTCGAGCGCAGTCCCCACGGGCTGGCGGGACGGAACCCAAGCACGATCAGCTGGCCCTCGGCGCCGAGCACCCGGTCGGCTTCCCGCAATACAGCATACGGATCGGGCGCGAACTCCAGGGTATGGGGCAGCAGCACCGCATCGACCATGCCGCTCTGGATCGGCAGGTGGGCCAGGTCGGCGATCAGATCGGCGCGGCCCGGCCCATCGAGGCGTTCGGCGACCACGCTCTGGCGGCGGATGTGGCTCGGGCTCAGCAGCTCACGCCCGGCGCCCCAGGTGCCGAGCTGCAGCAGCTCGAGCCCGAACACGCCGTCGAAGGTTCCGGCCAGCAGCTGCGCCTCGGCGCGTATAAGTGCCTGGCCGAGCGGTGAGGCCTGCCATTGCTGCAGCATTTCTAGGGCCCTGAGGATGCCATGGGATCGGTCCCATGCGGTACCGCCCATACTGGGACAGAAAGGCTAGCAATTTTCTGATCTTATGTGTTGAATACGGCTGGGGTCCGCTTGGAAACCGCGGCGTCAAGGTAGCGCGTTCGTCTCACCCGCCACGGGAGTTAGTGCATTGAGCCTCACGAATCGGAACGTTTGGCGGAACATTTGGGGAGTCCGGACGGCGCTGCTGTGCGTGCTGCTGGCCGGTTGCGCGCACCAGAACGTGCGTAGCCCGCCCCAGGCTAAGGCGGGCCTTCCGGTGCCGCCGGTGGCCGAGAGCGCTCCCGCGGCTCCTGAGGCACCGCAAGGCCCGGTAGAGGGCGCCGCGATCGCCGCCGCGACCCCGGCCGTGGCGGCTGATTCCAGCGCGATCCCGGACGCGGCGCTGCCCGGCCCGCCTCGCGACAGCCTGGTCACCGCGAAGCCCTCGGATCTCTTCGACCGGCTGCGTGGCGGCTTCCTGCTCGCCGACGTCGATCAGCCGGCCGTCGACAGCGAGCTCAACTGGTTCGCCAACCATCCGGACTACCTCGAGCGCACCTTCAGCCGTGCCGAGCTGTGGCTGTACTACATCGTCGGCCAGCTCGAGCAGCGCAACATGCCGCGCGAGCTCGCGCTGCTACCGGTCATCGAGAGCGCCTTCGAACCCTATGCGTATTCCCGTGCGCGGGCCGCGGGCCTGTGGCAGTTCATCTCCGACACCGGGCGGCGCTTCGGGCTCAAGCAGGACTGGTGGTACGACGGGCGGCGCGACCCGATCGCCGCGACCCGTGCCGCGCTCGATTACCTGCAGGAACTGCACGACGAGTTCAACGGCGACTGGCTGCTCGCGATTGCGGCGTACAACTGCGGCGAGCTCGCGGTCAGCCGGGCGATCCAGCGCAACGAGCGCGCCGGCAAGCCGACCGACTTCTGGCACCTGAAGCTGCCGGCCGAGACCCGCGGCTATGTCCCGGAGCTGCTCGCCATGCGCCGGCTGGTCGCCGATCCCGCCCGCTACGGGCTCGAGTTCAGCCACATCCCGAACCAGCCGTATTTCGTCTCTGTCGCGACCGGCGGGCAGATCGACCTGCAGGTCGTCGCCGAGATCGCCAATGTAAGTCCCGAGGACCTCTACGAGCTCAACCCTGCCTTCCACCGCTGGGCCACCGACCCGGCCGGTCCCGACCAGCTGCTGGTGCCGGTGGATGCCGCGGCGGGGCTGCAGCAGGCCCTGGCGGCACTGAGCCCCGAGCAGCGCCTACGCGTCGGACACTACACAGTGCGCCACGGCGACACGGTCGCGAGCATTGCGCGCCGCTACGCGATCCGCCCCGAGGTCGTGCGTGAGCTCAACGGTCTAGGTCCGGACGATCCGCTGCTGATCGAAGCCACACTGCGGGTGCCGAGCGATGCCGCACAGCTGCCGGAGAAGGCCGCGCGCGCGGCGATGCTGGTGGATGCACCGCAGCGCCAGCGACGCCACGTGCGGCCGGCACTACGCGTGGTGCGGCGCGGCGATACGCTCTATGGCATCGCCCAGCGCCTCGGTACCGACGTTCACACCCTCGCGCAGCTCAACGGCTTGCGACCGGACGATCCGCTGCGTGCCGGCCAGAAGCTGCGCGTGGCACCGGGTGCCACCGGCACCGTGCTGGCGTCCAATCGCCCCACCCGCGCCAGCGACCTCGCCGTCGCGAGCGCGGGCAGCACCGGCAGCGATGCTGCCGCGGCAGCCGCTGCGGCGGCCCGGCGTGTGACCTACACCGTACGGCCCGGGGACACGCTCTACAGCATCGCCCGGCTGCTGCAGGTCACCGTGATCGACCTGGTGTCCTGGAATAGCGTCGCGCCCCAGCACAACCTCAAGCCCGGGCAGACGCTGATCGCCTTCGTCCGCTCCCGCACCTGACCCGCGCCGTGGGAATCCTCGCGGGCAAGCGCGCGCTGATCGTCGGCGTGGCCACCGATCGTTCAATCGCGTGGGGCATCGCGCAGTCCATGCACGCGCAGGGCGCCGAGCTCGCGTTCAGCTACGCGAACGACAAGTTCCGTGAACGGGTCGAGCCGCTGGCCGCGACGCTCGGCTCAAAGCTGCTGATGCCACTCGACGTGCAGTCGGACGAGCAGATCGACGCGGCCTGCGGGCGCGTGCGGCAGGAGTGGGGAGCGCTCGATATCCTGGTGCACGCGGTCGCGTTCGCGCCGCGCGAAGCGCTCACCGGCGGATTCACGGCGAACACGTCGCGCGAGGCGTTCCGGATCGCCCATGATGTCTCGAGCTACAGCCTCACGGCCCTCGCCCGCGGCACCGCGCCGCTGATGGCCGGGCGAGCGGGTGCCATGCTCACCCTGTCCTATCTCGGCGCGGTGCGTTCGGTCCCGGGCTACAACGTGATGGGCCTGGCGAAGGCGAGCCTGGAGGCGAACGTCCGGTTCCTGGCAGCAGACTTAGGTCCGCAGAACATCCGCGTCAATGCGATATCGGCCGGCCCGATCAAGACCCTCGCCGCGGCCGGTATCGGCGGCCTGCGACGGATGCTCTCCCACGTCGCGCAGGTCGCGCCGTTGCGCCGCAACGTCACGATCACCGACGTCGGCAATGCCGCGGCGTTCCTGTGCTCCGACATGGCGGCCGCGATCACCGGCGAGATCCTGTACGTCGACAACGGCTTCAGCAGCGTCGGGATGAGCCTGGACGAGAGCGACGGAGCCTAGCCGGCGGCGTGTGCCGCGGCTGGCCGCGCGTGCGGCACGCTTAAGCTACTCGAAGACCTTCGGATTGCGCTTGACGTTGGCCGCGCGCGCCAGCGCGGCCTCATAGGCGGCGAGCTCGGCCTCACGATCGCGCTTCTGGTACTGCTCGAGCAGCTGCTGATCGCTGGTCGCGTTGCTGCCTGCGGTTCCTGGTTTGACTGCACTGACGATCAGCAGCGCCGCGCCGCCGTTGTCCAGCGACAGCGCTCGATAGACCGGCTTGCCGGCCACGGGCTGCGGTACCGAGAAGGCGGCCTGGCGCAGCTGGGCCGGCAGCTGCGGATCGTTGCGTGCGACGAAAGCGGCCGGACCGGCCGGCACGCCCAGACTCTTGAGTACCGTATCGGCGCTCTCGCCACTCTCGAGGCGCTTGACCGCCGCATCGGCCGCCGCGCGCGCAGCCTTGGTGCCCTCGCCCTTGCGGATCGCTGCAATGATTTCCGCATGCACGCTCGCGAGCGGCTGCGCGGCGGGGGCGCGGTGCTCGAGTACCCGGACGATCACGAGCCGGTCGTCCGACAGCGCCACCGGACCGCCGACGCGCTTGCCCGCGAGCACGTCCGGATCGAACACGGCGGCCACCAGCTCGGGCTTGCCGTCGAGCGGCGCGCCGCCGCTGCGCGTGAACTGCGGCACGTCACCGACCTGCAGACCGAACTCCATCGCGAGTGCCGCAAGATTGGTGCCCTGGCCGTTCTCGATCTTCTGCTGCAGCTGTTCCTGGCGATCGCCGAATAGCTCGGTGGCCTGGTCATGGCGGTAGGCCGCCTCGATCTCCGCATGCGAATCCTCTAGCGAGCGCATGTGCGCCGCACGCACCTCATCGAGCCGGATGATGTGGTAACCGAACTGCGTCTTGACCGGATCGCTGATCTGCCCAGGCTGCAGCTTGAACAGCGCGTCGGAGAACGGCGCCACATAGGCGCTGCGATCACCCCAGCCGAGGTCCCCGCCCTGCGCCGCCGAGCCGGGATCGCCCGAGTACTTGCGCGCCAGCTCGCCGAAATCCTTGCCGGCCTTGAGCTCCGCGAGCACCTGTGTCGCCTTCGCGAGCGCCGCGGCGTCCGCGTTCGCGTCCTTCGGCGCCGCGATCGGGATCAGGATGTGGTGCGCGTGGCGCTTGTCATCCTCGGCGTAGTGGGCCTTGTTCTTGTCGTAGTAGGCCTGCAGGTCTTCCGGCTTGACCGTGATCTGCGCGGCGATCGCATCGAGCCTGAGCTCGGCGTACTGCAGGTGCACCGACTCGGGACTGAGGTAATCGGAGGGGTGCGCGTCGTACCAGGCCTTGATCGCCGGCTCATCGATCGCGGCCTGCGCGGCAAAGCGATCCAGCGGCAGCAGCGCATAGCGCAGCTCGCGCTGCTCGTTCTCGAGCGCGTAGATGCCGAGCACGTCGGCCGGCGTCAGGAAATCCGAGAGCTGGATGCCGCCGGTGAGCTGCGTGATCTGCAGCGACTGACGTCGCTCGGCCTCGTACTGTTCGGGCGTCAGGCCGACCTGGTTCAGCATCGCGCGCGCCACGGTGGCATTGAACTTGCCGTCGACCTGGAACGCGCTTTCCCGCTCGTAGGCGGCGCGCACTTCCTCGTCGCTGACGCGGTAGCCGCTGGCCTGCGCGCGCTGGCGCAACACCGTATCGCGCACCAGCCCGTCGACCACCTGCTGCTGCACCAGCGTCTTCTGCGCGGCGCTCAGGTCGGTGCCGCCCTGCGCCTGCACGAACTGGGACTGGCGCTCCTGCCAGTCGCGGTCCACGGTAGCGGAAGGGATGCCCTCGCCATTGACCTGCAGGCCATAGTCCGGCGGGCTGAAACTGAAGTTCACGAGCCCCGCGGCGCCCCAGAACGCGAACACGATCGCGAGCAGCCCGAGCAGGGCCGTCAGCAATCGATTCCCTTTGATCTTGTCGCCTAGATTCTGAAGCATCGTAGTAAATGGCGGAGCGGACGGGACTCGAACCCGCGACCCCCGGCGTGACAGGCCGGTATTCTAACCAGCTGAACTACCGCTCCGTTGCGGTTTTGGGTGCCTTCGGCAGCCCCAGGCGGGCGCTCGGCCCAAACCCCAATTGTAACTGGTTCAGCTCGCCGCTGCGAGCACCGCTCGTGCCTCACGCAGCAGCATCGCGGATTCGTCCACGGCCAGCACCCGCAGGTCCACCGCGCTGGCGCTGGCGGAAATCTGCGCGTCGGCACCCGTGGCGGCCGCATTGCGCACCGGGTCGAGCACGATCCCGGCCCATTGCAGTCCGGCGAGGATCCGCGCGCGTAAGGAAGGCACGTGCTCACCGACCCCGCCGCCGAACAGGATCGCATCCGCCCCGCCGAGCACCGCGAGGTAGGCACCGAGGTACTTGCGCACCCGGTAGCAATACAGATCGAGTGCCAGCCGGGCCGCGTCCGTGCCGGCGCCGAGCAGCACGTTCACGTCACCGCTAACGCCTGAGACCCCAAGCAGCCCGCAGGCATGGTTCAGGCGCTGCTCGAGATCCTGCGCCGACCAGCCGTGCTGGCGCAGCAGGTACAGCAGCAGCCCCGGATCCAGATCCCCGCAGCGCGTGCCCATGACCAGGCCCTCGAGCGGCGAGAAGCCCATCGAGGTATCGAGCGGCGCGCCATCGCGGACCGCCGCGATCGAGCAGCCCGAGCCCAGCTGCAGCGAAATGACCCGGCCACGCGCGCCCGGCATCGCATTGCGCGGCTGCAGTTCCGTCCAGCGCTGCCACAGGAATCCATGCGCGAGTCCGTGAAATCCGTAGCGGCGCAGCGTGTCGCGCTGCGCCCAGCTCGCGGGCAATGCGTAGGTCCGTGCCACCGCGGGCAGCGACGCGAAGAACGCCGTGTCGAAGGCCGCGATCTGCGCAGCGTCCGGGAAGCCAGCACGGGCAGCCCGGATCCATGCCAGTGCCGGCGGATTGTGCAAGGGTGCGAGTTCGGCGAGGCGGTCGATCTCGGCCTCGACCGATGCATCGATGCGGCAGGCGGCGGTCAGCCGCTCCCCACCGTGCACCACGCGATGCGCGATCGCGCCGATCGCCGCAAGGCCCTCGTCCTGCACGAACGCGCGCAGTAGCGCGACTGCGGCGGCCTGATCCGCGGCCGCACTGCCCTGCTCGTCGAGGTGGCGCGCGGCGAGCCGCCGGCCCTCGCCATCGAAGGCATCCAGGCGCACCGAGGAGCTGCCGACGTTGACCGTGAGCAGTATCCCCGGCGGCTGTTGTTGAACTGCGGACGGCATGGTTTCGACACAGTACTGCTTTTGCCTGACTCTGGTAGCCCCGGCGTGCGACGCGGCAATGTTGGTCGCCCAAGGTTGTAATCAGCACCTTGCACCGGTAACGTCCAAATACATGTCACAGCCCATGATGGCCAGGTCCGAGCTGACCCCGGCTCAATACCGAGAGCTCTGGCTGACCCGTCTGTTGCGGTATCTGCCAGTGACGTGGGTTTCCGCGATCGGCGGCTATATGGGCGCCCGTTATGGGCATGAGCTGATCGGCGAACGTCACCCGTGGGTCGGGAACCTGTGCAGGAATTTTGAGTTCTTCCTCGGGATCAAGGATCCGGACGAGCAGCGGCGGCGCGTGATCGCCTACACCCGTCGATTTGGCCGGATCTACGCCGAATACACCGCGCTTCAGCGCCTGGTTGCCCACGGTCGCGTCGAGGTTGTCGGCCGCGAGAACCTCGCGGGCGTGTCCCGCCCGTCGATTGTCGTGGGCTGCCACCTCAGCAACTGGGAGCTGGCAGGCTA
>CAZGVE010000051.1:0-3479 GCA_964528845.1 uncultured Steroidobacteraceae bacterium
TCTTCAACAGCTACGAGGCCTTCATTCGCATCGTCGATTCGATGTTCAGCCAGCATGCCAAGTGGCTCAAAGTCACTCGCGAGCTGCCGTGGCGGCGCAAGATCGCGTCCCTGAATTACCTGCTCGCCTCCCACGTCTGGCAGCAGGATCACAATGGATTCACGCATCAGGATCCCGGCTTCATCGACCACGTGATCAACAAAAAGGCCGACATCGTACGGGTCTACCTGCCGCCCGACGCGAACTGCCTGCTGTCGGTGTTCGACCATTGCCTGCGCAGCCGGCACTACGTGAATGTCGTCGTCGCCGGCAAGCATGCGCTGCCGCAGTGGCTCGGCATGCAGGACGCGGTGGTGCATTGCACGGAGGGCATCGGCATCTGGCAGTGGGCCAGCAACGATCAGCAGGCCGATCCGGACGTGGTCATGGCCTGTTGCGGGGATACGCCAACGCTGGAAATTCTCGCCGCAGTCTCCATCCTGCGCGAATCTCTGCCGGAGCTGCGGATCCGGGTCGTCAATGTCGTGGACCTGATGAAGCTCCAGTCCAGCAGCGAGCACCCGCACGGGCTACGCGATGCCGATTATGACGCGCTATTCACGAAAGATCGCCACATCGTGTTTGGTTTCCACGGCTATCCCTGGCTGATCCATCGCCTGACCTACCGTCGCACCAACCGCAACCTGCACGTCCGGGGATACAAGGAGGAGGGCACGATCACGACCGCCTTCGACATGCGGGTGCAGAACGACCTGGACCGATTCCATCTGGTCCAGGATGTCGTGGATCGACTGCCACACCTGGGCAGCAGGGGGGCGTACCTGAAGCAAGC
Source organism: uncultured Steroidobacteraceae bacterium (assembly GCA_964528845.1). Taxonomy (GTDB): domain Bacteria; phylum Pseudomonadota; class Gammaproteobacteria; order Steroidobacterales; family Steroidobacteraceae; genus FEN-1191. Next base: position 833 of record CAZGVE010000051.1, read on the forward strand.
CATGCAGGACAAGCTCATCGAACACAAGCGGTACATCGACCGGCACGGGCAGGATCTGCCGGAGATCCGCAACTGGAAATGGCGCGCATCAGCAGTGGTTGCGCCGCGCCCTACGATGCTCAAGCCGGCCGCGTAGCCGGCAGGGAGTCTGCGCTTGCCGTCGAAGGCCGCCCGCCCCGGTCCCGCCAATGCGAAAGCGGAACCGAAGGACGATCTGAAGACCCTGCCGATGGCGGAGGTGGAGCGCCGGCTGCAGTCCTCCGCCGAAGGCATCACGCAGGCCGAGGCCGCGCGGCGCTTGATCAGGTGCGGGCCGAATGAAATCACGGAACAGAAAGCCAGCGCGCTGCTGAAATTCCTCGGCTACTTCTGGGGTCCGATTCCGTGGATGATCGAGGCAGCCGTGATCCTGTCGGGCGCGGTCCGGCACTGGCCGGACTTCGGCATCATCCTGGTGCTGCTGTTTGCCAACGCGCTGGTCGGCTTCTGGGAGGAACGGCAGGCCAGCAACGCGATTGCGGCACTGAAGAAGCGCCTCGCGATCAATGCGAGGGTGCTGCGGGACCGCCGGTGGAGCAATCAGGCAGCGCGTCAGCTGGTGCCCGGGGATGTCATCCGGCTGTGCCTCGGAGACATCGTGCCGGCGGATGCGCGCCTGCTCGACGGGGACCCGATCCAGGTCGATGAATCGGCGCTGACCGGTGAGTCATTGCCGGCCACGCGCCAGCCCGGAGATGCGGTCTATTCCGGATCGATCATGCGGCAGGGCGAGATCTGTGCGCTGGTCTATGCCACTGGCGAGAACACCTATTTCGGCAGGACCGCGCAGCTGGTCCAGCAGGCCCACACCGTCAGCCACTTCCAGAAGGCCGTGCTGAAGATCGGCAACTACCTGATCGTGCTGGCCTTGGCGCTCGTGGCCCTGATCATTGGCTTCGCCCTGTACCGTGGCGATCCGATCCTGACCACCTTGCAGTTCGCGCTGGTGCTGACCGTCGCTGCGATCCCGGTCGCGATGCCTACCGTCCTGTCGGTCACGATGGCCGTCGGGGCGCGGCTGCTGGCGAAGAAGGAGGCAATCGTCAGCCGCCTGGTCGCGATTGAGGAGCTGGCGGGAGTGGATGTACTGTGTGCCGACAAGACCGGTACGCTCACGCAGAACAAGCTCTCGCTAGGGGAGCCGTTCTCGGTCCACCAGGTGCCCGCAGACCAGATCGTGCTGGCCGCCGCTCTGGCGGCGCGGTCCGATGACAAGGACACGATCGATCTGGCGGTGCTCGGCGGGGTCAGGGATCAGCAGACCCTGAAGCGCTACGACCAGCTGCATTTCCAGCCCTTTGATCCGGTGCACAAGCGGACCGAGGCGCTGATCAGGGGACCGGACGGGGAGTTGTTCCGGGTCAGCAAGGGCGCCCCGCAGGTCATCCTGGCGATGGCAGCGAACGCGGAAGCGATCAAGATTGAGGTGGAGCAGGCGATCAATGCATTCGCGGCGCGCGGCTTTCGCTCGCTCGGCGTGGCGCGGGCCGGCTCGGACGGGCGCTGGCAGTTCCTCGGGATCCTGCCGCTGTTCGACCCCCCGCGCGAGGACGCCCGGACGACGATCGCGACCGCGCTGCAGATGGGTGTCAAGGTCAAGATGGTGACCGGCGATCAGCTGGCGATCGCGCGCGAGACTGCCCGCACCCTCGGCATGGGCACCCAGATCCTGGATGCCGGCAGTCTCGGGGACCTGAAGCAGCAATCCTCCGCCACAGTAATCGAATCCATCGAGCGCGCTGATGGTTTCGCGCAGGTGTTCCCGGAACACAAGTACTACATCGTGGCGGACCTGCAGCAGCGCGGTCACATCGTCGGCATGACCGGCGACGGGGTCAACGATGCGCCGGCGCTGAAGCAGGCGGATTGCGGCATTGCTGTGGCCGGGGCCACCGATGCGGCGCGCGCCGCGGCCGCCATCGTGCTGGTGACGCCCGGGCTGTCCGTGATCATCGATGCGATCAAGGAGAGTCGCAGGATCTTCCAGCGCATGAACAGCTATGCGATTTACCGGATCGCCGAGACCGTGCGGGTGCTGTTCTTCATGACGCTGGCGATCCTGGTGTTCAATTTCTACCCCGTGACGGCCGTCATGATCGTGATGATCGCGCTGCTGAATGATGCCGCGATCCTGTCGATTGCCTACGACAATGTGCATTACCGCAATCGGCCCGAGGCCTGGAACATGCGCCTGGTGCTGGGGATCGCCACCGTGCTGGGCGTGGTCGGAGTGGTGGCGGCATTCGGCCTGTTCTTCCTGGCCGAGCGGGTGTTTCATCTCGATCGCGGGCACGCGCAGACGATGATGTACCTGAAACTCTCGGTGGCCGGGCACCTGACGATCTTCCTGACCCGCACGCGAGGCCCCTTCTGGTCCATCCGGCCCGCGAAGGCGCTGTGGATCGCCGTGGTCGGTACACAGGTAGTCGCGACGCTATTCGCGGTCTACGGATTTCTGATGACGCCGCTGGGCTGGGCCTGGGCGGCATTCGTCTGGTGCTACGCGCTGGCATGGTTTCTGGTGAATGATCGTCTCAAGCTGCTCGCCTACAGGATTCTCGATCGGCCGGCACGCGCCAAGCCGCCTGTGCCCGCCAAGCCGGCTGTT
>CAZGVE010000051.1:3579-16827 GCA_964528845.1 uncultured Steroidobacteraceae bacterium
GATTCTCGATCGGCCGGCACGCGCCAAGCCGCCTGTGCCCGCCAAGCCGGCTGTTCCCGCCAAGCCGCCGGCGCCCATCGACCTGCGGGCGCTGATCGCCACGCGGGCGTATGAGATCTACCAGGGTCGCGGCGGAGCTGCCGGCCATGCCACACAGGACTGGGAGCTCGCGGAATCCCAGATCCGGGAGGAACGGCGATGAAGATCAGGCCCGGGAAGTATCGCGTCCAGCCAGGGGAGCCGGTGCAGCTGCGAAAGTGGCCGACGCGAATCAAGCCAGCGTACCGGTCCGACAAGCAGTACTCCACCCTGCTGGAACAGCACGTCGGCGACCTGAGCGCGATGCAGCAGCTGCTGTACGCCACCAACCAGCATGCGGTGCTGCTGATCCTGCAGGCGATGGATGCGGCCGGCAAGGACGGCGTCATCCGGCATGTGATGTCCGGAGTGAACCCGCAGGGATGCCAGGTCTTCAGCTTCAAGCATCCGAGCGCCACGGAGCTGCAGCACGACTTCCTCTGGCGCACCACGCGCGAGCTGCCCGAACGTGGGCGCATTGGCATTTTCAACCGCTCCTACTACGAGGAGGTGCTGATCGTGCGCGTGCACAAGGCGATCCTGCGGGGCGAAGGACTGCCGGATACGCCGCGGCACGATCGGAAGCTCTGGCATGACCGCTATCGCTCGATCACTGATCTGGAGCGCCATCTGAACGCCAACGGAACCCGCATCGTGAAGGTGTTCCTGCACCTTTCGAAGGAGGAGCAGCGCAAGCGATTCCTGGAGCGCATCGATGAGCCCGACAAGAACTGGAAATTCAGCCAGGCGGATATCAAGGAGCGCGGCTACTGGAAGCAGTACACGCAGGCTTACGAGGAGTGCCTCTCGGCCACCAGTACCCGGCATGCGCCCTGGTACGTGGTGCCGGCCGACGACAAGCGCAACGCGCGGCTGATCGTCTCGAGCATCCTGCTCGAGACCTTTGCGGAACTGCAGATGGCCTACCCGGAACCCACGGCAGCTCGACGCCGGGAACTCCTCACGATTCGCAGTCGGCTGAGGCGCTGAGTTCCGGGCTCGCGGCCCTGCAGCGTTCGCTATCGCACGATGCGTACGCTGCGCGGCGCCTATCATGGGGCGATGAAACAGCCGCAACACGAGTATTTCATGGGCGCCCAGTTCGACCGCTTTCTGCATGAACCGATCGGCGAGGACAGCAACGGTCTGGTTCTGACGGTGCTGTCGGCGCTCGCGCGTCTGGACGTCGATCCGTGGGAGGAGGCCGCGGCCCTGGCGCGCCTGCCCGGCCTCGCCGCTGCGCGTAAGCTGTCCCTGTTGCTGGCGACACTGCCCGGCCGATCGGGAGCCGGTACGGACCCCGGCTCGCTGGCAGCGCGCCTGATCTCGCTGCTGCCGGGGAGGGTGCCGCGCGCACCGGCGGCAGTGGCTGGAGCGCCGGCGGTCGGGGCTTCGGCGCGCGTCCCAGCCTTGCGCTCGGTGATGTTCTTCCTGCTGGTCATGCTGCTGATGTTCACCGGTGAGTGGCTCATGACCCGCAGCCAGTCGCGCGCACCGCCGGCGCTCGCCGCCCCGTTGCCGGTTGCGCCGGCGTCCAGGAGCGAGCACCCATGAATCCGGTGACCTCGTTCCTGGTGTTTGCCTGTCTGATCGCCGCCGTTGCTTGCGGCTATTTGGGGAACTTCTACGCAGGCGTCGCGCTGCTCGCCGCGGCGGCTGTCATCGTGATGTCGCTCAAGATGGCCAATGTCTGGCAGAAGTTCGTGATCCTGCGGATGGGAAAGCTCCAGGGGGTCAGGGGCGCGGGCCTGTTTGCGATCATCCCGGTGCTGGACTCGGTGGTTGCGGTCATCGACGAACGCATCCAGACCACGGCATTCAATGCCGAACAGGCACTCACCAGGGATACGGTCCCGGTGAATGTCGATGCAATCATCTTCTGGCACGTGCACGACGCCGAAAAGGCGGCATTGGCGATCACGAACTATCGCGAGGCAATCGATCGGGTGGCGCAGACCTCCCTGCGAGAGATGATCGGCTCCTCGATGCTGGCGGCACTGCTTTCCGACCGCAAGGAGGCCGACGAGCAGTTGAAGGTCGAGATCGGCCAGAAGACCGCCCCGTGGGGCATCTCGGTGAGTTCGGTCGAGATCCGCGACGTCGCGATTCCGGTGGCGCTGCAGGATGCGATGTCGCGCCAGGCGCAGGCCGAGCGTGAGAAGCAGGCGCGGGTCATACTCGGGTCCGCCGAAGCGGCGATCGCCGGCAAATTCGTCGAGGCCGCGGACATCTACGCCGGTCACCCCGTGGCGCTGCAGCTGCGCGCGATGAATATCATCTATGAAACCACCAAGGAGCGGGGCGCGACGATCCTGATGCCCAGCTCGATGGTTGACAGCCTGAACCCTTCGGGTTCGACGCTGGCCCTCGCACTGGCAGGCAATGAGGCACTGCGGAGCAGCGGCGCGCCCGAGCCGCCGGCCCCGGCTGCCGTGGCCCAGCCGCTCCGTCCGCAAGCGACAGCCTGAACGCGGCCTTCGCGGCGGACGCGGCCGAAGGGCCGCGCTATGGCACGCTCGCGGTTTCGACGTCCTGCCAGCCACCGCCGAGCGCCTTGCCGAGCGCGATGTAGTAACGGGCCAGCTGCGCACGGCTCACGGCGTCCTGGTCGGCTGCCATATCGCGGGCGCGCTGCGCGGCGAGCACCTCGATCATCGATGAGTCGCCGGCCTCGTAGCGACGCTGTTCGAGCGCGCGCGTGGCTTCGCAGGTGACGAGGGCGTCGGCGAGGCCGGACTCGCGCTGCCGCTCACTCGCGAAGCGCACGATCGAGGATTCCGCATCGGCAAACGCCTGCAGGACGGCGCTGCGATAGCTGGCTAATGCGGCGTCCCGCGCCGCCTCGGCCGCTTGGATGTTGCCGCGCAGCCGGCCTCCCTGGAACAGCGGCAACGCGAGCTGCGGGCCGAAATTCCAATAGCGGCTGGCCGCATTGGCGAACTGCCCGGCGTGCACGGCGTCGAATCCAAAATCCCCGACCAGCGACAGTCGAGGATACTGCGCGGCGAGCGCGCCGCCGACGTCGGCCGTCGCGGCCGCGAGCTCGCGTTCCGCACGGCGCACGTCGGGACGGCGCAGCAGCAGCGTCGAGGGCAGGCCGACGGCGGTGCTCGGTGGCACAGCCGGGACCGGAACTTCGGCTGCGAGCTCGGTGCCCAGTGCCGTGGCATCGGTCTCCGTCAACGCCGCAAGCTCGAACAGCGCATTCTGACGCGCTGCCGCAAGCGGCGCGATCCCAGCCGCCGCCTGCTGTCGCACGGCCAGCGCCTCCCGCCGGTCCGTATCGCTGGCCAATCCCGCGTCCCGTTCGAGCGTGACCAGCCGCAGCGTCTCCTCCTGGATCGCAAGGGTGCGCTCGGCGATTCCAAGACGCTCGGCGCTGCCGCGGAAGTCGACATAGGCATCAGCGACCGCCGCAGCGAGCACGATCCGCGCGTCATTGCGCGATTCCTCGACGCTCTCGAAGCGCGCTACCGCCGCCTCGACGGCGCGGCGCGTCTTGCCGGCAAGATCGATCTCCCAGGACGCGTCCACCCCCAGGCGAAAGTCGCTGAACTGGGTGGTCGGCGGGTTGAACGGAATCAGCGCGAGATTCTCGCCGTTGCGGCTGAGCTTGTCGCGCCCGACCCGGCCATCCAGCGCCGCCTGCGGATAGTAGTCCGCGCCAGCCACCCGAGCGAGAGCGCGGGCCTGCTGTACGCGGGCCTCGGCGGCCGCGAGGTCCTGATTGCCGGCCACTGCGCGTTCGACCAGCGCGTCCAGCATCGGATCGGCCAGCGCTGTCCACCAGTGACTCGGGGGCGGTGTGGCGGAAACCGTCGGGTCCGCGCTGGTGAGTGAAGTGGGAGAGAGCGCTTTGGCATCGGGTGGCGCGTAGCGCGGCCCGATCGCACAGGCGCCCAGCAGCGCTGCGGCCATGATGCCGGTGAGCACGGCGCGCGGGCTGATCGGCGGTTGGGAACTGCACATCGCATCGGACTCCATTCAGGCAATACGCCGGCGGAACATCCAGTAGCCCAGCGACATCGTGAAAGCGGCCGTCAATACCAGTGGCCACAGGTTCGGCCATACCAGCGCCAGGTCGAAGCCCTTCAGGAACAGCCCCTTGACGATCACGATGAAGTGGCTCAATGGGTCGATCCAGGCCAGCAGCCGGAAGCTTGGCGGCATGTTCTCCACCGGAGCGACCAGTCCCGAAAGCATCACGGCCGGAACCATGAATGAGAACACGCCGAGGAAGGCCTGCTGCTGAGTCTGGCAGAGCGAAGAGATGAACAGCCCGAAGCCGGCCAGCGAGAGGGCATAGCCGAGCATGCTGAGGTACAGCAGCGCGATCGAGCCATGAAAGGGCACGTGGTACAGCAGCACGGCAGCGAGGCAGATCAGCGTCGCCTGGCCGAACGCGACCATCATCGCGGGCACCGTCTTGCCGATCATGATCAGCCCGGGCGTCAGCGGGGATACCAGCAGCTGATCGAAGGTGCCCTGCTCGCGCTCGCGCGCGATCGACAACGCAGTCACGATCAGGCTGCCCAGGGTCGTGATGATGGCGACCAGCGACGGCAGGATGAACCAGCGGTATTCGAGGTTCGGGTTGTAGCGGTTGCGCACGACGATCCGGCCGGGGGCCGCGAGCCCGGCTGCCGCGGCGCGTGCCTGGACGTAGTCCTGCACGATGGTCTGCACGTAGCCAAGTGCGATCTGGGCGCTGTTGGAGCGGCGTCCATCGATGACGGCGAGCAGCGGCGCAGGACGCCCCGCCAGCAGCGCGCGCGAGAAGTCCGCCGGGAATTCGATCCCGAGCAGCGCCCGCTGCTCGCTGATCACGCGCGCGAACTCCTGCTGGCTCCCGACCAGCAGCAGTTCCGGAAACGCATGCGCGATCGCGAGCCGCTGCAGCAGCTCGCGCGACTCCGCGCCCTGGTCCTGGACGTAGGCGGCAAGTACGGCGTGGCGGACCTCGAGCGTCGCCGCGAACGGAAACAGTACGAGCTGCAGCAGTACCGGGACGATCAGCAGCCGCCGACTCTGCGGATCGCGAAATGCGAGCTGCAGTTCCTTGGTGATCAGCGTGAGCAGGCGCTGCCACATCGAGGTCAGTCCAGCCGCCGGCGCGTGCAAAGCGCGGTCAGCCCGATGAACAGCGTCGCGGCACCGGTAAGGAACAGCAGATCCTGCAGCAGGATTCGGCCGACGAAACCCGCCTGGAACAGTGTCTGCAGAGCGCTGATGAAATAGCGCGCCGGAATCAGGTAGGTCACCGCCTGGATCGGAACCGGCATGCTCGATATCTCATAGACGAACCCGGACAGCATCGTCGCCGGAAGAAAGGCGGCATTGAGGGCGGCCTGCGCGGCATTGAACTGATTGCGGGTCACTGTCGATAGCAGCAGACCGAGCCCGAGCGCGCTGCCGAGGAACAGTGTCGTGTAGAGCATCAGCAGCGCCAGCGAGCCGCGGAACGGTACGCCGAACAGCCAGGTGGCGAGGCCCAAGCACAGCAGCATCGAGAGCATGCCGAGCAGGTAGTACGGGATGATCTTGGAGAGCAGCAGTTCGCTGCGCGTGACCGGCGTCGACAGCAGCGCCTCCATCGTGCCGCGCTCCCATTCGCGCGCCACCACCAGCGAGGTCAGCAGCGCGCCGATGATGGTCATGATGATCGCGATCGAGCCCGGAACGATGAAGTTGCGGCTGACGGCGGCGGGATTGAACCAGTAGCGCGCCGTCACGGCGATCGCCGGGGTCATCGGCGTGCCGTGATCGAAGGCGCGCTGGCGTGCCCAGCTGTCCCACGCGCCCTGAACGTAGGAGGCGACGAACACCGCGGTGTTGGGTTCCGAACCATCGGCGATCACTTCGACCGGCGCGGTAGCGCCGCTGCGGTGCAGGCGCGCACCGAAGTCATCCTGCAGCACGACGATGCCGCGGATGTCTCCGGCCGTCAGCGCGGCGTCGAGCTCGGTACGGGAGTGCGAGACTTGCGGCGCGAGATAGGGTGAGGCTGCCAGCGTCGCGACGAAGTCCGCCGAGTCGGCGCCGCTGTCCTGGTTGAGCACGCCGATGCGCAGCCGCGTGACATCGAAGCTCACGCCGTAGCCGTAGATCAGCAGCAGTGCGACGGGCAACGCGAAGGCGATGATGACGCTCGAAGGATCGCGGACGATCTGGTAGCTCTCCTTGCGGCACAGCGCCACGAGCCGCCGCCATGCGATCCCGCGTGATGGCTTCACGCCGCACTGTCCAGGTTGGCCGGCAGCGCGCGCTGCACCAGAGTGATGAACGCATCCTCCATCGTCGGATCCGGCTGTTGCGTGGTGACGGCGCTGCGCTTGAGTTCATCCGGCGGTCCGACCGCGATCATCCGGCCCTGGTAGACCAGCCCGATCCGGTCGCAGTACTCCGCCTCGTCCATGAAGTGCGTGGTTACCATCACGGTGACGCCTTTTTGAACGACGCCGTTGATGTGCGCCCAGAACTCCCGGCGCGTGACCGGATCGACCCCTGAGGTGGGTTCGTCCAGGAACAGCACGGCCGGTTCATGCATCAGCGCGCAGCTGAGTGCGAGGCGCTGCTTGTAGCCGAGCGACAGCACATCCGGAGTCGCTTCGAGGAACTGCGCGAATCCGAAGCTCGTGACCATCTGGGCGACCTTCGCGGCGCGGCGGGCGCCGGTCAGTCCGTACACGCCCGAGAAGAACTCCAGGTTCTGCCGTACGGTGAGGTTGCCGTACAGCGAGAACTTCTGGGCCATATAGCCGATTCGCGCCCGGGCCAGCGCGGCGTGGCGCCGCAGGTCGATGCCGAGCACGCTCGCCCGGCCGCTGCTCGGGACCAGCAGGCCGCAGAGCATCCGGAATACGGTCGATTTGCCGGCGCCATTGGGTCCGAGCAGCCCGAAGATTTCCCCCTGAGGCACCTCGAAACTCACCTGATCCGTGGCCGTGAATGCACCGAACTGCTTGGTCAGGCGGTCGGCCGAGATCACCGCAGCACGCAGCGGCGCGTCGAGCGTGCATACCGGCATCAGTCGCGCCAGTTCCGAATCCCCGCCGGGACCGCCGCCGAGCGCGTCGATGAATGCGTCTTCGAGGCGCGGCGTCACCGCCTCCAGATACGCCCCAGGGCCCGCCTCGAGCGGCTCCAACGCCGGCGGCCGGCCGGCTGCGCGCAGCAGCAGGCGCAGGCGGCTGCCCTGGATGACCGCATCCATGACTTCGGGCGCGTGTAATGCCCGAGCCAGTACGGCGCGTCGGCTGCTCGTGATGTCGCACAGCTGCAGGCTGCGTCCGGCCATGGGTCGCGTGAGTTCGCTCGGCGCACCGGCATATACCAGCCGTCCGGCATTCATCAAGAGGATGTGGCCGCAGCGTTCCGCCTCGTCGAGGTAGGAGGTGCTCCACAGCACCGACATGCCCTCGGAGGCCAGTGCCGTGACCATGCGCCACAGCTCGCGCCGCGAGATCGGATCGACTCCGACTGAGGGCTCATCGAGCAGCAGCAGGCGTGGCGTGCCCAGCAGCACGCAGGCGAGCCCGAGCTTCTGCTTCATGCCTCCCGAGAGCTTGCCGGCCGGGCGCGCGGTGAAGCGCGCGAGATCGGTGAACGCAAGCAGCCGCGTGAAGCTGGCGGCGCGCGCGTCCCCCACCACGCCGCGCAGGTCGGCGTACAGCTCGAGGTTCTCCTGCACCGTGAGGTCTTCGTAGAGCCCGAACCTCTGCGGCATGTAGCCGACAGTCCGGCGCAGCTGCTCGCCATCGCCGATCGGATCCAGGCCATCGACCCTGAGACTGCCCGCGCTTGCCTTGAGCAGCCCGGCGATCAGCCGCATCAGCGTGGTCTTGCCGGCTCCGTCCGGTCCGACCAGCGCGCTGATCTGTCCGGCCGGGATCGTCGCGGTGATGCCATCGAGCGCCGGCACCGTGGCGCCCGGAAAACGGTGCGAGAGGCCGACGAGCTCGACCGGCGAGGTCACGGTGCACCTGTGCCTGCCAGTCGCACCGTGACCGGCATGCCCTGGCGCAAGGCGTCGTCGGCGTCGGTAACGATGACGCGCGCGCGGTACACGAGGGCGGTGCGCAGCTCCGGAGTCTCCACGTTCTTCGGCGTAAATTCCGCATCCGGCGAGACGAAGCCGATCCGTCCGTGGTACGGGTGGTCCGGGTGCGAATCGGTGTACAGCAATACGGCGCGCCCGGGTGCGACGCGCCCGAGATCCGGCTCGCTGACGTAGACGCGCGCCCAGACCGGTGCACGCAGCGAGAGCGTGAGTACCGGCGTGCCGGCGGCGAGAATCGCACCGGGCTCGAGCGCGCGCGTGAGCACGATGCCGTCCGCCGGAGCCGCCAGTACCGCATCGGCGAGGTGCTGCGCGGATTGGGCGGCCGCGGCGAGTGCGCGGGCGTGATTGGCCTGTGCCTCGGCGACCTCCTGCGTGCGGTAGCCGCTGCGCTGTTCGGCCAGTGCCTGTTCGGAGGCCTGGAGTCGGGCCCGCGCCGCGTCGCGCGCGGCGAGCGCATCGTCATAGACCCGCGCAGCAACCGCTCCGGTGCCGCGCAGGCGCTCCTGCCTGCCGAGCAGGTCCTCGGCGTTCTTCAGGATGGCGCGGCGCTCCTCGACGGCCGCGAGCGCCTGCGCTATGTCCTCCGGTCGGTAGCCGGACTGCAGCAGCGCAAGGCGCCGTCCGATCGCCGCCGCGTTCGCCTGCGCTTCATTCACTTCGAGCTGCAGTGGCGTCAGATCGAGGCGGGCGAGTTCCTGGCCCTCGCGTACCGCATCGCCCTCATCGACGCTCAGCTGCGCGAGCCGTCCTGCCACGCGAAAGCCGAGGGTGACCTCGCGGATGTCGACGTTGCCGTAGAGCGCGAGCTCGCCGGTGCGCCGCCCGGTCGAGAGCGCGTACCAGGCGGCGATCGCGACGGCGGCGAGCAGGGCGGCACCGATCAGCAGTCGGCGCTTTGATAAGGGGTTTGGCATCGGCAATCCTTCTAAGGAGCCAGTCCACGCATGGCCCAGTCGAGCCGCTGGATGACACAGTCGCGCTCGCGCGCGACGCGTCCGAGCGCGGCGGAGAGTCGTTTTCCGAACAGTGGCGGTCCCTGCCATGCACCGGCCAGTACCAACGGCAGTCCAATGGCCGCCATCAGGAAGCACAGTACCTGCAGCGGCGGCGCCTCGCTGATCTGCCCCTCGGACTGCGCGGCGCCTATGAAGTGCAGCAGCAGCCGGGGATGTCTGCCTGCCAGCGATCCAAGGAAGGCGCATGCGGCCGGTTCGCGGGCCGCGGCTGCTGCGAGCACGCGGCCGAAGAACAGGTGGTGCTCGATGCCGAAGTCCACGAGCCGCAGGATCGCGCGCCGCAGGCGCTCGAGGCCGCTGCCCTCGCTACCGGCGACCGTGGCGACGCTCTGCAGCAGTGGTGCGTACCATTCCTCGATGAGTGACTGGCAGAATCGCTCACGAGTACCGAAGTGATAAACGAAGCTGCCGAGGTTCGCGCCCGCTGCCGCTGCCACCTCTCGCACCGTCAGGCGCTGCATTCCGTGACGCAGCACCAGCGCGTGGCCGGCGGCGAGCAGGCGCTCGCGCGTCGGCGGGTTCGCGCGGATGCCATCGTTCATGGGTCTGTACTCACCGATGCACTTTATACGGCTGTATAACCGGTGGCAATGATGCCGTCACGCGCGGTGGCGAGCTGCGGCGTGCCGGATCCCGCAGCCCCGGGCGACCATTTCCGGGTGAATTTGACGCGATTGGAGCACAGGAACTGGCAAACACTTGTTTCAATTGGGTGTGCTGAGGCAGACTCCTTTACGCCACAGGCGGTTACTGTTGCAGACCAACACAAGGTGGGCAAACCCGAGGAACGGGTGCCACCCACGAGGTTCGATCATCACCATGGCGACCAATACGCTTGCCCAGCCACTCGCGTTGCCGCTACACCACGCTGCGACCGCGGACGCCGCGACCCGCGATCCGCAGCGCGCCATCTTCGATGCGGCGGAGCAGCTGTGCGCCGAATACGGGCTGGAGGTCGTATCGGTGCGCGACATCGCCCGTGCAGCCGGCGTCAATCTTTCCGCGATCAACTACTACTACGGTTCACGCACCAACCTGATCGTCTCGATTCTGCGCAGCCGACTGCACGAGCTCGAGTCCGAGCGCGAGATATTGATCGAGGCACTGCAGCATCAGGATCCCCCGGACGTCCGCGAGATTCTGAAAGCGGTGCTGCTGCCGCTGTCGCGGTGGCGCCGTCCCGGGTCCAATCGGCGGTATGCACTGATGTACCTGTCGCGCTCGCTCAGCGCCGCGGAGCCTGAGCTGCGGCAGGAGACGGCGGTGTGCGCCAAGAACTTCCGCGCCGTGATCGACCTGCTGCAGCGCGCGCTGCCCAGCTACAGCCGCGCGGAACTGTGCTGGCGCTTCCACTTCCTGATGGGCATCGAGCACTTGAATGCCTACGATGCGGACCGCCTGCAGGTACTCTCGGATGGAGCCTGCCGCTCGGACGACCACGAAGAGACGCTCGAGCGCGCCGTGGATTTTGCGCTGGCCGGGTTCCTGGCCCCGCCACGCGCGCCCCTCCCCGATCCTGGCTGAGGCGCCGCAGCCAGGGCGGCGGCGCTGCTGCCCGCGGAATCCGCTGCATGCAAAGGATGCCTGTTCGCCGCCTCGGACCTGGGCTCGGGATCCTGGCGGGTCTCGCCCTAACGGTCATCGCCAACGCGGCTGCAGTACCGGCGTTGCCACGCCCAGCCGAGCGGGTCCTGTTCATCGGCAATAGCTTTGATTTCGGCAGTGGCTCGGCGGTGCGCTTCTATCGGTCCGCAACCGTCACGGACCTCAACGATCAGGGAACCGGCGGCGTTCCGGCGCTGTTCCAGTCCTTCGCCGCGCAATCCGGGCTGGCCTATGAGGTCGCGCTGGAAACCGAGCCGGGTGTCGGGCTCGACTGGCACCTCGCGCACAAGCGCACCGTGATCGGACGCCAGGCGTGGGACCTGGTCGTAATGCACGGCTACAGCACGCTCGATCAGAGCAAGCCCGGCGATCCGGCGCTGCTGGTCGCGACCGTGCGCCAGATGAGTGAGTTCCTGCGCACGAAGAACGCGCAGGTGAACCTGCGGCTGATTGCCACGTGGCCGCGCGCGGATCAAGTCTACGAATCAGGCGGAGCGTGGTATGGCAAGTCGGTCGAAGCGATGGCGCACGACCTGCGTGCCGCGTATGACCAGGCTGCGGCTGCGACTGGGGGTGTCCGTTCAGTGATTCCCGTCGGCGAGGCGTGGATCCGCGCGATGCAGCAGGGCATAGCCGATTCCAACCCTTTCGATGGCATCGATGCCGGCAAGCTGAACCTGTGGACCTACGATAGCTACCACGCGAGCACCTACGGGTACTACCTCGATGCACTGATGATCTACGGCAGCATCACCGGGCGCGATCCGCGCAGCCTGGGAGCGAACGAATGCTCCGGTTTCGAACTGGGCTTGTCCACCGCACAGGTCGGCGCACTGCAACAGGTCGCGTATGAACAGCTCGCCGCCGCGGGTCTGGTGACCACTGCCGCGCAACGTGCGCCCGGAGCGGAGAAGCCGTCCCGCTGCCGGTGAGCGGCTGGAACCTGATCAGTTGCGGCATGTTCCCAGGGCCGGATTGCGCCGGCAGACCGCGATCGCCAGCAGCCCGAGTCCGCCCAGCAGTAGTGCGTCGGTTGCCGGTAACGGTACCGGGGCCGGTGGCGCATTGCCGACGCTCGCGCTGAACCCGAGCGTATCTCCAGCCGCTATCTCAGCCGGGCTGAGGTAGAAATAAGGGTCGATGTAGGCGAAGCCTCTCTGGCCCCCATTCTCCGAGTAGGCATATGCATTCAAAGTCGCCACCAGCGTTTCGCCTGGGGACACGTCGACACTTCCGGTAAAGAGGTTGGATACCCCGGCGGGACAAGCACTCTGCTGTGCGCAGGAATCCACGTAATCGTAAATCGGACCGCTGATGCAGCTGACCGCGCAAATACTGGCCTCCGCGTAGGTGAATCCATCGAGTCCTCCGGTGGCTCCAGAGACGATATCCGTGCCGGAAAAGAACACGGTCAGAGGTCCGGTGGCTCCAAGACCGGCGTTCGCCTTGATGAAGTAACTCAAACCGATCCCGTTCCACGTGTAGTTGGACGCCGTAGTAGGCGTTACCGGAGTTCCAGGAGTCACTACCCCGGTCGGGGGCGTCGGCGCGACCGACGTGGCAGAGGCTGACACCCAGGGCAGCGGAAACACGCTCACCTGAACGTTGCCTCCGGAAGGGTTCGCGAAGCTCTCCACCGAGTTGACGACGTTCCAGCCGCTGGGGCTGGCGGGGCCCGACCCGAATCCGGTGATGTCGTTGACCACGAGCTCGCTCGTGATCCCTTGCAATACGTACCCGTACGAGGCCTCGCCCGACGGATCCCCGAACGGAAGCTGGGCGAAGGCGAGGTTCCCGCATAGCGCGAGAGGAAGCAGTGCCAGGAGCGTCCGTTTCATGATGCACCGTCCGGATCGTGGTGGGCGTTCAAGCGAGGTTTTCCAGACTATAGAGCAAAACCGGCGCGGTGATCGCGCCGTGTGCGTGCCGGCGACGGACCCGCACCGCTAGCTCGCCGGCGGCGGCGCGGGCTGTCCCTCGACGCTTGGCAGGGTGGTAGAGATACAGGCCCAGCTGGGCGCCTGGCCGGTCCAGATCGTGATCGACGGGCGCGCGAGTTCCGGATCGTCGAGCGTGCCGCTGCGCACGAAAATCAGCTGCGGGCGGGCCTCCGCGGTGCTGAACAAGTGCACACCGCAGCGCGGACAGAAGCGCCGGTGCATCGCGTTGCCACTGTCGGCGATGCTGGGGTAGTCCTGGGTCTCCCCCTGGATCGTGAATCCTGCCGACGGGAAGCCGGTGTTCACCGTGCCGCTGCCGGCCCCGATGTACTGGCACAGCCGGCACCAGCAGATGCGGGTGATGATCGGGGCGGCGGTGCTGGCGTAGCGCACCGCACCGCACAGGCATCCGCCGGTGATGGGTACGCTGGAGATAGTCACGCTGGAGATGCTCCGTGGTCGGCAGAGGGATGGACCTGGCGCTCGCGGATCGCATGCCGGTCCCGCAGCTCCTCGACGACCTTACTCAAGCTCAGCGATCGCACGC
>CAZGVE010000052.1:0-16739 GCA_964528845.1 uncultured Steroidobacteraceae bacterium
CGCGCTGCAGCCACTCTACACGCTGCGCAGTTCCTCCGGTACATGCGGCGCGATGGCTTCGATCAGCGCCTCGTAAACCTTTGGCGCGCCGGCGACGATGTTTGCCCCAAGCTGATACTCCTCGCCGCCGAGCGTGCCGACGCGGCCCCCGGCTTCGCGGATCATGAGCGTGCCGGCAGCCGTGTCCCAGGGCTTGAGGCCCATCTCCCAGAATCCATCGACGCGGCCGGCCGCGACATAGGCCAGGTCCAGCGCCGCGGAGCCCGGGCGGCGGATGCCGGCGGTCAGTTCAGTCAGTCGCCGGAACATCGCGAAGTAGTTGTCCGCATGGCGTTCCTCCTCGCGGTACGGGAAGCCCGTTGCCAGCAGTGCCCCGTCGAGGGTGCGCTGCTTGCTCACGCGCATGCGCCGGTTCTCCAGGTGCGCACCGGCGCCACGCGCCGCCGTGAACACTTCCTGGCGCATCGGATCGTAGATCACGCCGACCTCCAGCCGGCCGCGCTGCTGCGCGGCGATCGAGACTGCGAACACCGGGAACCCGTGCAGGAAGTTGGTGGTCCCATCCAGCGGATCGATGATCCAGACGGTATCGTTCTCGCCGCTGCGGCCGCTCTCCTCGGCGAGGATCGCGTGCTCGGGATAGTGCTTGTGGATGAGCTCGATGATTTCGTGCTCGGCGGCGCGGTCGATCTCGCTGACGTAGTCGTTGCGACCCTTCGAGGTGACTTCGAGGCTTTCGAGGCGAACCAGGCTGCGGACGATGACTTCGCCGGCACGGCGGGCGGCTCGCACCGCAATGTTGAGCAGTGGGTGCATGGGATCGTTAGGATAACAGGTCGTGTCAGGCTCCGTTCGCATCGTACTGGTAGAGACTTCGCATCCGGGCAACATCGGCGCGGCTGCGCGGGCGCTCAAGAACATGTCGCTCGACGAGCTGGTGCTGGTGCGGCCGAAGCAGTTTCCCGACCCTGATGCGACCGCACGCGCGTCGGGTGCCGCCGACCTGCTCGCGAACGCGCGCGTCGAGTCCGATCTCGCCACGGCGCTGCGCGGCTGCGGGCTGGTGTTCGCGACCACCAGCCGTGCGCGCGACCAGTACTTCCGCGTGCTCGACGTGCGGGAGGCGGCCGTCCGAATCGTCAGCGCCGCGTCCAGTGCTCCGGTCGCGGTGCTGTTCGGATCAGAGCGCGCCGGGCTCACCAACGCCGAACTGCAGAATGCGCACGCGCTGCTGCGCATTCCCGCAAACGAGGCCTACGCGTCGCTGAACCTCGGCATGGCGGTACAGATCGTCGCCTATGAGATCATGCGTGCGCGAGCGCAAGCTGGCGGCGCACCCGACGCACCGCCGTCAGAGCCGCCGGCGCCTCCCGAGGACATGGAGCGCCTGTATGCGCACCTCGATCAGGTGCTCGGAGAGATCGGCTTCCGCGACCGCACGCAGAACGGCACGCACCTGATGCAGCGTATCCGCCGGCTGTTCCAGCGCGCCGAGCCGGACCTGAACGAGGTCAACATCCTGCGCGGCATCCTGACCGCCGTGCAGCAGCGGCGCCGTCGCGCCGGGCAGGACCCGTGAGCGACGGTCCGATCTATCTCGATTACGCTGCCACGACGCCGGTCGATCCGCGCGTGGCTGAAGCGATCGGCGCCTGCCTGGGACCCGACGGGGTGTTCGGCAATCCCGCCTCGCTCCATGCCTATGGCCGTGCGGCGCGCGAGGTGGTCGAGCACGCCCGCGAACAGGTGGCGCGGCTGGTCAATGCGAGCCCGCGCCAGTTGGTGTTCACTTCCGGTGCGACGGAATCCAACAATCTGGCAATCCTGGGCACGGCGCGCGCGGCCCGAGCGCGTACCGGGCACCTGATCACCGCCCGCACGGAACACCGGGCGGTGCTCGACCCTTGCCGCCGGCTCGAACAGGAGGGCTTCGAGGTCAGCTATCTGAGCCCGGACACGCACGGCCGCATCGATCCGGAGCAGGTGCGCGCCGCGCTGCGCGCCGACACGGTGCTGGTCTCGATCATGCACGCGAACAACGAGACCGGCGTGGTCCAGGCGATCGGGCCGATAGCGCACATTTGCCACGAGCGCGGCGTGCCGCTGCACGTCGATGCCGCGCAGAGCGCGGGCAAGCTCGAGATCGATCTCGTGCGCGTACCCGTCGATCTGCTGTCGTTCACGGCCCACAAGCTCTATGGTCCCAAGGGTATCGGTGCGCTGTACTGCGCGCCGGAGCGGCGCGCCGCGCTGCAGCCGCTGCAGTTCGGCGGCGGGCAGGAGCGGGGACTGCGCTCCGGCACGTTGCCGGTGCACCAGATCGCCGGGTTCGGGGTGGCCTGCGAGCTGTGCGTGCAGCTGCGCGCGGGCGAGGTGGCGCGCATCGAGGCCCTGCGCGGGCGGCTGTGGCGCGGACTGAGCCTGCTCGATGGCGTGCTCCACAACGGTCACCCGACCGAGCGCATCGCGCACATCCTGAACCTGTCGTTCGAAGGAGTGGAGGGCGAGAGCCTGCTGGTCGGGCTGCCGGAGCTCGCGATCTCGACGGGCTCGGCATGCCATTCCGACAGTGACGAGCCCTCCTACGTGCTGATCGCCCTTGGACGCAGTCCGGAACTGGCGCAGAGCTCGCTGCGCCTGAGTCTCGGGCGCTATTCGACTGAGCAGGACGTCGACGTGGCCATCGGCGCGATCTCGCGCGAAGTGCGGCGGCTGCGCCGGGTGGCGCCCTGAAGGCGGCGGACCCGCTCTCAGGGCCGGTCCGGGCGCTGTTTGCCGATCTCGCCCACGCCGGAGTCCCTGACGGAGAGTGCGTCGGGCGCATCCTGTCCGGGGAGGCAGGGCGCGAGGTCGACGGGGCGAGGGTCCGATTTACATTGCGTATCGGGGATGGCGCCGTGCTCGAAGCCCGCTATCGGGCCTATGGCTGCCCCTACACGCTCGCCACCTGCGAATGGCTGGCACGCATGCTCCAGGGGGCGCCTGCGCTGGCAATCCAGGGCAGTACGGCGGTGATCCTGGGGGGGCCGCTCGAATGGGCGCGGCAGCTGGGGGTGCCGGCGGCTAGGCTGGGGCGCCTGCTGACGATCGAGGACGCACTGCACAATGCGCTGGAAGGGCTGACCCCCGGCGGGGCGGGCTGTAGTACCATCGGTGCTCAAGGAGAATGCTGACGCCATGGCCATTTCATTGAGCGAATCTGCTGCCGAACGTGTGCGCAACCGCCTGGCGGTGCGCGGCCGCGGCCTCGGGCTGCGGCTCTCCGTCAAGGCCAGCGGGTGCTCTGGCTACAGCTATGTCGTGGACTACGCCGATGAGGCGCTGTCGCGCGACCTGGTGTTCGAATCCCAGGGTGTCAAAGTGTTCGTCGACCCGGACAGCCTGGCCGCGATCGACGGCACCCGGATCGACTTCGTGCGCCAGGGACTGAACGAGTCGTTCCGCTTCGAGAATCCCAACGTGCGCGGCGAATGCGGTTGCGGCGAGAGCTTCACGGTCTGAAAGTCCTTAAAAGACGGGCACTTCCGCGCCGGATGTGATTGCCGGCGCCGCCTTGCAGCGCCTATACTGCCGGCCTTTTTTAGGCACGGAGATCTTCATGGCGCGCGAGCGTACCCTGTCCATCGTCAAGCCCGACGGCGTGGCCCGCGACCTGATCGGCGAGGTCTATCGTCGTTTCGAGGCCCAGGGCCTGCGAATCATCGCCGCGCGCATGCTCAAGCTCTCCGAGGAGCAGGCGGGCCTGTTCTACGCGGTACACCGCGAGCGACCGTTCTTCCGGGATCTGGTGCGCTACATGAGTTCCGGCCCGGTCATCGCACAGGTCCTCGAGGGCGAGAACGCGATTGCGAAGCATCGCGACATCATGGGCGCCACGGATCCGAAGAAGGCAGCGCCCGGCACGATCCGCGCCGACTTTGCGCAGAGCATCGAGGCCAACGTCGTGCATGGATCGGACGGAGCCGCGACCGCAGCGATGGAAATCGCCTTCTTCTTCAATGGACTGGAGATCTGTCCGCGGCCGTAGCGACACGGCGGGACCTCATCCGATGAACGAGCAGCCGAGCAATGCTAACGAGCGCGTGAACCTGCTGGGGCTGCCGCGTTCCGACCTTACGGCGTTCTGCGCCTCGCTCGGGTCGCGTCCGTTCCGCGCACGCCAGCTGATGCATTGGCTCTACAAGCGCGGCTGCGGCAATTTCGACGAGATGACCGACCTGTCGCGTGACTTCCGCCGCGAGCTTGGGCAGCGCGCCGAAGTGCGCGCGCCGCAGATCCTGACGGTACAGCGCGCGAGCGACGGCACCTGCAAGTGGCTGTTGCGAGCGGACGCGACCCAGGCGTTCGAGATGGTCTACATCCCCGAGACCGACCGCGGCACGCTGTGCATCTCCTCGCAGGTCGGCTGCGCGCTGGACTGCGCGTTCTGCTCGACGGCGCAGCAGGGATTCAACCGCAATCTGTCCACGTCGGAGATCGTGGGACAGGTATGGCTCGCCAACCGGGAGCTCGGATTCCAGCCAGGTGGCGACCGGATCGTCACGAATGTCGTGCTGATGGGCATGGGCGAGCCGCTCGCGAACTTCCGCAACGTGGTACCGGCACTGAACCTGCTGCTCGATGACCTCGGACTCGATCTGTCGCGCCGTCGCGTGACGCTGTCCACCTCCGGGCTGGTGCCCCAGATCTACCGCCTGGCTGCCGAGACCAACGTCGCGCTCGCGGTCTCGCTGCACGCGCCTGACGATGCGCTGCGCAGCCGGCTCGTGCCGATCAATCGCCTGCATCCGATTGCCGAGCTGCTCGAGGCCTGCTGGCACTATATCGACGAGCGCAATGGGCGCAGCGTGACCTTCGAATACGTGATGCTCGACGGGGTCAACGACTCCCCGGCGCAGGCGCGCGCCGTGGCGCGGCTGCTCAAGGGGCGGCCAGCCAAGGTGAACCTGATCCCGTTCAACCCGTTCCCGGGGAACGCATTCCGGCGCTCCGGGGACGCGGCGATCGCGGCATTTCGCGATGAGCTGGTGCGTGCGGGAGTCATCACGACCATCCGGCGCACGCGCGGCGAGGACATCGACGCGGCCTGCGGGCAGCTGGTGGGCCGGGTCCACGATCGCACTACCGTGCGGCTGGGCGCGCGCGCCCAGGGCGCGCCGGTGCGCGATGGCGAGCGGGTCGGGGCATGAGGGGCCCGGCACTCGCGCTGGCGGCGAGCCTGGTGCTGGCGGCGGGCCTTGCCGGCTGCGTGAATTCCACGGCGGACGAGCCCACGCGCAAGGGCGATGCGGCCCGCATCAACGTGCAGCTCGGCCTCGGCTACCTGCAGCAGGGCAATCTCGGGATCGCGAAGGAAAAGCTCGAGCGGGCGCTGAGCCAGGATCCGGACAATGCCGACGTGCACGCCGCGCTCGGCCTGCTCGATGAGAAACTCGGCAAGGACAAGGAAGCCGACCACGAGTACCACCGCGCGCTCTCGCTCGCGCCCCAGGATCCCTCGATGCTGAACAACTATGCGGTATACCTGTGCTCGCACGGGCGCGAAGTGGAAGGCGTAAAGTACTTCGAGCAGGCTGCCACCAATCCGCTGTATCGCACCCCGTGGGCCGCGTACACCAATGCCGGAGTGTGCCTGCGCGGCGCGCATCGCGATGCGGAGGCGGCGCAGCGCTTCGCCCGTGCGCAGCAGTCCAATCCCACCTACTCGGAGGCCGTGCTCCAGGCCTCGGACCTCGATCTGTCGCTGCAGCGCCTCGCCCAGGCGCGCCTGCGCATCGACCTGTTCCTGCTGAACAATCCCGCGACTCCGGACCTGCTGCTGCTCGCCTGGCGAGTCGCGAGCGTGCAGCCGGATCCCCAGGCTGCGTCGCGCTATGCCGCCCGGTTGCAGAGGGAATTCCCCAATTCCGGCCAGGCGCACGCGCTCGCTGCGCAGAACCCCAATCCGAGCTGAAAGATGAGCGAGGGGGAGACGGCGGCTGTGGCAGTGGTGGGCCTGGGGAGCCGACTCGCGGCCGCGCGCGAGGCGGCCGGCCTGTCGCTATCCGAGGCGGCCGAGCGCCTGCACCTGGACGCCGCGACCCTCGGCGCGCTCGAGCGCGAGCACTTTCAGACCCTCGGGGCCGCCGTGTACGTGCGCGGCCACCTGCGCCGCTATGCCGAGCTGCTCGGTCTGCCCGTCGCGGAGATCGAAACCGCTTATGGCCTGACCTCCGGAGCGGTGTCGGGCATGCCCGACCTCCGGCGCGTCGCGACGCCGCTGGAGGCCGCCGGCGCTCCCTCCTGGGCGCTGCGGCCCGGCCCGGCTGCGGCCGTTGCGGTACTGCTTGCCGTCGCAGCGCTGGTCTGGTGGGCGATGCGCATGCCGCACACCGCGCGCAGCGCGGCCCCCGCCAGTAGCGCGCCGGCGGTGCTCGATTCCACGGTGTCCACGCCGACCGGCGAGCCGCAGACCCCGCCGGCTGCGACCCCTCAACCTGCGTCCGTACCTGCCGGCCGGCAGGCAGCCCCGCCGATCCAGAGTGCACCGGCGGGCTCGAATGTGGCGCCGGCGGCCCCGGGCCCGGGCAGCGTCCGTCTCGCGCTGCAGTTCCGTGAGAACAGCTGGGTCGAAATCTATGACGCGTCCGGCACGCGGCTGGCCTATGAACTGGCCGCCGCCGGCAGCGAGCGCACCCTGCGCGGTGGCGCGCCACTGCGGATCCTGCTCGGCAATCCCGGCGGCGTGAACCTTGCCGTTGATGGCCGCCCGGTGAGCTTTGGTGAGCCGGTGCGCGGGGATTCGCCGCTTCGTCTCTCGCTCGACGGCAGCGGGCGGGTGCTCGAAGTGCGCGCCGCGGTCACCGCGGGCGCCGCGGCCGGACCTGTCGGCGCGCGTCCTTAAAATACAATCCGCGACCGGTTCCGGAGGCACCCTTTCCCATGCAGATTCAGCCCGTGCGCGGCATGAACGACGTCCTGCCCGGCGAGATCGTCGCCTGGCAGCACCTTGAGCGTGTGGCCCGCAGCCTGTTCGAGTCCTATGGCTACGAGGAGCTGCGTGTGCCGGTGCTGGAGCACACCGAGCTTTTCAAGCGCTCGATCGGCGAGTTCACGGACATCGTCGAGAAGGAGATGTACACGTTCCAGGATCTCGGTGGCGAGAGCCTCACGCTGCGTCCGGAGGCCACTGCCGGGGTGGTACGCGCGGCGATCTCGAACGGCATGCTGCGCGGTCAGCGTCACAAGCTCTGGTGCGCCGGGCCAATGTTCCGCCACGAGCGCCCGCAGAAGGGCCGCTATCGCCAGTTCTACCAGCTCGATGTCGAGGCGCTCGGGTTTGCCGGACCCGACGTGGATGCCGAGCTGATCGCGCTCAGTGCACGCCTGTGGCGGGAGCTGAAGCTGCGTGGAGTACGCCTGATGGTCAACTCGCTCGGCACCGCAGCCGAACGCGCGCGCTATCGCGAGCGCCTGGTGGCATACCTCATGCGTCACCAGGACGCACTCGACGAGGACAGCCGCCGCCGCCTCGACGGCAATCCGCTGCGCATCCTGGACAGCAAGAACCCACAGCTGCGGGAGCTGATCGCGGCGGCGCCGCTGCTCGCCGAGGATCTGGGCGCGGAGTCGCAGGCGCATTTCGATGCGCTGCGCGCGGCCCTGGACGCCATCGGTGTCGGCTACGAAGTCAATCCGCGGCTGGTGCGCGGACTGGATTACTATTCCCGCACGGTGTTCGAGTGGGTCACCGATGCGCTCGGCGCGCAGGACGCGGTGTGCTCGGGCGGTCGCTATGACGGACTGATCGCGCAGCTCGGCGGGGAGTCGACTCCGGCGGTCGGATTCGCGCTCGGCATGGAGCGCGTCGTGGCGCTGATGCTGCAGGCGGGGGAGGTGCCGGCGGCGCCTGCGCCAGCGATCTACATCGTCGCGAGCGGCGAGCCGGCGGAGCGGGCCGCCTTCGCGCTGGCAGAGCGGCTGCGCGACGCGTTGCCCGGACGCGGGGTATGGCTCAATCTCGGCGGCGGAAATTTCAAGGCGCAGTTCAGGCGCGCCGATCGCAGCGGTGCCACGGTGGCGCTGGTGCTCGGCGAGCAGGAACTGGAGCGCGGCGTCGTGGCGGTGAAACCTTTGCGCAGCGAAGCCGGTCAGAGTGAGTGTCCGCTGGCGCAGCTGCCGGCGGTGATTGCGACGCTGCTGTAGTCGTTGCAGTACCTGGGCCTGGTGGGAGAACAGAGCAGTGTCAGAGTATGTGGATGAGCGGGAACAGTGGGAGCGAGCGGTTGCCAGTGCGAAGGAGACGGCGCCGTGGGTGCTCGCCGGCCTCGTGATCGCCGCCGCGGGGTACGCCGGCTGGCAATACTGGCAGCAGCGCACCGCGCGTCTGGCGCTCGAGGCTGCGTCGCGCTACGAGCGCGCGCTGGACGCTTTCGGACGCAATGACCTCAATGGCGGCCTGGCGCTCGTGGACGCTCTGCTCCGGGATTTCCCTGCCTCCCCTTATGCGCTGCAGGCGGACCTGGCGGCGGCACGGGTACAGGTCGAAAGCGACGCGCTCGACCAGGCGGCGGCGCGCCTCCGGCACGTGCAGGATTCAACCACCGATCATGAGCTTGCGCTGCTCGCGCGCCTGCGGCTCGCGCGCGTGCAGCTCGCACAACACCTGCCGGATCAGGCGCTGGCCACGCTCAATGGCGTAGATGCGGGTGCATTCGCCGCCCGCTTTGCGGCCGTGCGCGGCGATGCGCTGCTGGCCAAGGGGGATCGTGAAGGCGCGCTGCGCGAGTACCGCACGGCCCGGGCGAGCGGCGCGGATACCGTCGATGGCGGGCTGCTCGACCTCAAAATCAGCGACCTGGCGCGCTCGTGAGGCGCTTGCACGCCACGCTCGCGCTCATCGGGCTCGCGGCGCTATCACTCTGCGGCTGCAGCCCGAGCAAGGAGAAGCGGGCCGAGCGGCCGATGGCGCTGGTGCCCCTGGTCAATCGGATTGCGATCAGCAGAGCCTGGAGCACGCAGGTCGGCGGCGAGGCGCCGAAGCTGCAGCTCGGGCTCGGCGTCGCGGTCAGCGGAACTCGCGCCTTCCTCGCCAGTTACAAGGGCGAGATCATCGCGCTGGACGTCGCCAGCGGCAGGCGGCTCTGGCAGCGAGCGCTGCATGTGCCGATTTCCGGCGGCCCGGGCGCAGCCGCGGGCCTGGTGGTGATTGGAACGTCCAAGGGCGAAGTGATCGCGCTGTCGGACCAGGATGGAGCGCCGCGCTGGCGCGTGCGCATCAATGCCGAGATCCTGTCCGCTCCGGCCGTAGATTCGGACATCGTCGCGGTACGCAGCGTCGATGGTCGGCTGCACGGCCTGGCGGCCGCCGATGGCAGCGAGCGCTGGGTCGTGGACCAGCAGGTGCCGCGGCTGTCACTGCGCGGCACCAGTGCACCGACACTCGCGGGGGATCTGGTGGTGTGCGGATTCGACAACGGCCGGGTGGTGGCGGTGATCCGCTCCAACGGCACGACGGCGTGGGAGGCCGTCGCCAGCCAGCAGCACGGTACCAGCGAGCTGCAGCGGCTCGCGGACGTGGATGCGACGGTGATCGCGGATCGGGACGACCTTTTTGCAGTCGGCTATCAGGGGCGCATCGTGCGCATCACGCGCGACACGGGCGAGGTGGTGTGGGGCCGGGATCTGTCGAGCTATCGCGGGCTCGCGGTCGACACCGAGGCCGTCTACGTCGCGACCGCCGACGGCGATGTCGTGCGCCTGGATCGCCGCAACGGATCCGAGCAGTGGCGCCAGAAGGGCCTGGAGCGCCGGCAACTCAGCGCGCCGGTGATCTACGGCGGACGCGTCGTGGTGGGCGACATGGATGGCGCCGTGCATTGGCTGGACGCTGCGACCGGCAATTTCCTGGCCCGTGAGTCGATCGGGCACAAGCACCGGATTCGCGTCGCGCCGGTGGTTGCCGGCGCGCAGCTGCTGGTGTTCAGTGAGAATGGAGGACTCGCGGCCTTCCGCGCACCCGCGTTGCCGTCGGCGACGGTCGCGGCACGGCCTTAAGTTCCAGGCCACCGTACAGGAGCCCGCCGCGGGGAGTGGCCTTCCGACACCCGCAACAGGCCACAGCATGCTGCCGATTGTCGCCATCGTCGGCCGACCCAACGTCGGCAAGTCGACGCTGTTCAATGTCCTCACGCGCACGCGCGATGCGATCGTCGCCGACGTGCCGGGCGTCACACGCGACCGGCAGTACGGCTACTCACGCGTCGGGCGTGTGCCGTGCGTGCTGATCGATACCGGCGGTCTGATCGAGCACCCCACCGGCCTGGATGCGCAGATGCGCATACAGACCGAGAAGGCGGTCGCCGAGGCGGACCGCATCATCCTGCTGGCCGATGCGCGTGCCGGGCTGACCGCGCAGGACCAGTTCATTGCGCGCGAGCTGCGGCGCACGGCCAAACCCGTCACGCTGGCGCTGAACAAGGCGGAGGGGCTCGATCCGGACCTGGTCGCGGCGGATTTTCACGCGCTGGGGCTCGGGGCGCCGCTGGCGATTGCCGCCAGCCACGGACAGGGCTGCCTCGAATTGATCGGCACGGTGCTCGAAGGGCTCGAGCCGGAGCCGTCGCCCGAACAGGAGAACGGGGCGATCCGCGTCGCGGTGATCGGGCGGCCCAATGTCGGCAAGTCGACGCTCGTGAACCGGCTGATCGGCGAGGAGCGCGTCATCGCGAGCGAGCAGCCCGGCACCACGCGTGACAGCATCCTGGTGCCGTTCCAGCGCGACGGCCGCGACTTCCTGTTCATCGACACCGCAGGGGTGCGCCGCCGTGCGCGCGTCGAGGATCCGGTCGAACGCGCCAGCGTTGCCAAGACCCTGCAGGCGATCGCCGAGGCGCACGTCGTGATCCTCGTGCTCGACGCCCACGATGCGATCGGCGAGCAGGATGCGAGCGTGCTGGGCCAGGCGCTGGAGCGCGGGCGCGTGATCCTGATTGCGGTCAACAAGTGGGACGGAATCCCGATGGCGCAGCGCGAAGAGATCCGGCGCCAGCTGGGACTCAAGCTCGATTTCGTGCCCTTCGCGCCGCTGCATTTCATCTCGGCGCGGCACGGTACCGGAGTTGGCGAGTTGGCGCGTGACGCGATCCGCGGGTATGACTCGGCGATGCGCGCGATGCCGACGCCGCTGCTCACGCGCACGCTCGAGCGCGCGCTCGAGGCCCATCAGCCACCGCTGGTGCGCGGCCGGCGCATCAGGCTGCGCTATGCCCACCAGGGCGGACGCAATCCGCCGCGCATCGTGATCCACGGCAATCAGACGACTTCGGTCCCGGAATCCTACCGACGCTACCTCGCCAACGTATTTCGCGAAGCCTTCGGGCTGTTCGCGACGCCGGTGGCGATCGAGTTCCGCACCGACGCGAATCCCTACGATCGGGTCAAGGCGCGCTCGGGGCGTCCGGCGCGGGCGGCAAGAACAATGCCGGGTCGACGAAGACGCGGTTGAGCGCCACGCCGAAGTGCAGGTGCGGCCCGGTCACGCGACCGGTGGCGCCGACCAGACCGATCGGAGCGCCGGCGCGCACGTGATCGCCCTGGTGCACACCGATGGAAGAGAGGTGGCAGTACATCGTGATCAGCCCCTCGCCGTGATCGATCAGCACGG
Source organism: uncultured Steroidobacteraceae bacterium (assembly GCA_964528845.1). Classification (GTDB taxonomy): domain Bacteria; phylum Pseudomonadota; class Gammaproteobacteria; order Steroidobacterales; family Steroidobacteraceae; genus FEN-1191. Next base: position 11,645 of record CAZGVE010000052.1, read on the forward strand.
TATTGCCATTGAAGAAGTAATTCCCCGTATCGATGACCTCGCCATCGGCCGCGGCCGCGATCGGCTGTCCTGAGGCGGCCGCGATATCCATGCCGGAATGCGGGTTGCGCGCCTCGTTGTTGAAGAAGCGGCGCGATCCGAACGAGCTGGTGCGCACGCCGCCGACCGGCGGCTGCAGCAGCAGCGTCGGCGGGGGATGTTCGTCGAAGTTCGCGAGCGCGGCGTGCAGGCGCTGCTGCTCGCGCGTGGCGCGCTCCAGATCGGCGCTCGACAGGTCCACCTTCGATGGGGCGACGTTCAGCCGCTGCACCACGTACTGCTTCGGTCCAATCTGCAGCGCGACGCTGGATGCACCGGCCTGCGCGCCGCGGCGGACGCTGAGCACGACGCTGCCCGGCGCGGTCCCGAGCGGAATGCCGACCACGGCGAGCCAGTGGTCGGTGGCATCGAGAACCATGACCCGGCTGCCCGCCAGGCTGACGATCGGGGCGATGCCCGCATCCTGCGCGCTCTTCGGCAGGCTCTGCAGCGCGACTCCGCCTGGCACCAGGCTCGGACGCGGCAGGTCCAGCGCGGCACTGCTGCAGGCGTAAGACAGTAGCAGTGCGCACAGCAGCGCCTGCGGCGCGCTCCGATGCTGGCCGCGGCTCACGGTCTGCGCCCGGTGACGGTCGCCAGCAGACTGCCCCGGCCGAGGCGCGCCTCTACGGTCTCGCCGATGGCGACCCCATCCGCAGCAATGAGCAGCGCGCCGTCACGCTCGCGCGTGACCACCGCGAATCCACGCGCCAGCGTCGCCAGCGGGCTCACCGCCTGCAGCGCGCGCGCCGCGAGCTCGAGCCGCGCTCCCAGGGCTGCGAACCGCGCCTGGACTCCGAGGCGCAGGCGCACCTCCAGCTCATCGAGCCGCTGGCTGTGCTGGCGCAGGCGCGCACCGGGGTGAGCCTGCTGCAGGCGACTGGCGAGGGCCGAGACCCGCAACTGCTCGGCGCGCAGTGTGCGCCGCGCGGCCGACTGCAGCCGACTGGTGAACTGCCCAAGACGCTGCCGCCAGGCCGCTGCGTCCGGCACCACCAGTTGTGCCGCACCGGTCGGAGTAGGAGCGCGCAGGTCGGCCACGAAATCCGCTATCGTGACGTCGACCTCGTGGCCGATACCGGTCACGATCGGGATCGGGCAACGGAACATCGCGCGCGCGACGCGCTCATCATTGAAGGCCCACAGGTCCTCGAGCGATCCGCCGCCCCGCGCCAGGATCAGTACATCGCATTCGGCGCGCACGGTCGCCAGTTCGAGCGCAGCGACGATGCCGGGCGCGGCCGCCGCACCCTGCACCGGGACCGGATAGACCAGCACTGCCGCGGCCGGAAAGCGGTACGCGAGCACATGCAAGATGTCGCGGATCGCCGCCCCGCTCGGCGAGGTGATGACGCCGATGCGGGCCGGAACGGCCGGCAGCGGCCGCTTGTGTTGCAGCGCGAACAGTCCTTCGGCGCCGAGGCGCGCCTTGAGCTCCTCGAACGCGCGCTGCAGCGCTCCGCTGCCGGCATCCTCGAGCTGTTCGATCAGCAGCTGGTAGTCACCCCGCGGCTCGTACAGGCTCACGCGGCCGAAGGCATGCACGAGCTGCCCCTCGCGCGGCACGCAGCGTGCGAGCACGTTACGCTGCCGGAACATCGCGCAGCGCACCTGGGCGTCGCGGTCCTTGAGCGAGAAATACCAGTGCCCGGAGGAAGGGCGCGCGAGATTGGAGATCTCGCCCTCGACCCACAGGGCCGTGAGACCGGATTCGAGCAGACCGCGCACCGCGCGATTGAGCCGCGATACCGTGTATACGGAGTCCGCTCGCTTGAGGTCGGCGGCCCCCTGGGCAGCGCGGGCCGGCCCTTCGGGCCTCGGGTCTGGAGTGTTCATGGCATGGCGATGATCGCATGGCGGAGCGCGGTTTACCGCAACGGCGCGAGGCCGTACAATGCCCTGCTTCTTTTATCGGCCTTCCGGAAGGGCCCCAGGGGCGGCATGCGAATCCTCGAAGAAGCACTGACCTTCGACGACGTCCTGCTCGTTCCGGCGCGCTCCGACGTGCTTCCCCGCGAGGTCGACTTGTCCACGGCGCTCACGCCGCGGATCCGGCTCGGACTGCCGATCCTTTCCGCCGCGATGGATACCGTCACCGAGGCGCGGCTCGCAATCACGATGGCGCAGGAAGGCGGCATCGGCATCGTGCACAAGAATCTGCCGATCGAAGGACAGGCGCGCGAGGTGGCGCGGGTCAAGAAATTCGAGAGCGGCGTGATCACCGATCCGATCACGGTACGCCCCGAGACGACGATCCGCGAGGTCATCGAGCTCACGCGCGCGCGCGGCATCTCGGGCGTACCGGTCGTCAGCGGAGGCAAGGTCCTCGGAATCGTCACGCACCGTGACCTGCGCTTCGAGCGCGCACTCGATGCACCCGTGAGCGCGGTGATGACACCGAAGGCCCGGCTCATCACGGTGCGCGAGAACGCCCCGAAGGAGGAAGTGCAGGCGCTGCTGCACAAGCACCGGATCGAAAAGGTGCTCGTGGTCAATGCCGACGATGAGCTCAAGGGCATGATCACGGTGAAGGATTTCCAGAAAGCGACCGAATTCCCGCGCGCCTGCAAGGACCCGAGCGGCCGGCTGCGGGTCGGTGCGGCCGTCGGCACGACCCCGGACACACTCGAGCGTGTGGCTGCGCTGCGCGAGGCCGGTGTCGACGTGGTCGTCGTGGATACCTCGCACGGCCATTCCCGTGGTGTGCTCGAGATGATCGCCCGCCTGAAATCCGAATGGAGCGACCTGGAAGTGATCGCCGGGAACATCGTGACGCGCGACGCGGCGCTCGATCTGGTCGCGGCCGGCGCGGATGCGGTCAAGGTTGGCATCGGCCCGGGATCGATCTGCACCACGCGCGTCGTGGCCGGCGTCGGCGTGCCGCAGATCACGGCGGTCGCCAACGTCGCCGCCGCGCTGGAGGGTCGGGGAGTTCCCGTGATCGCCGATGGCGGCATTCGTTATTCCGGTGATCTTGCGAAGGCGATCGCCGCCGGCGCCAATGCGGTGATGATCGGTGGGCTGTTCGCGGGCACCGAGGAGTCGCCGGGCGAGGTCGAGCTCTACCAGGGAGCCTCCTACAAGGCCTATCGCGGCATGGGTTCGCTGGGCGCGATGTCGGACCGCCACGGCTCGGCGGATCGCTATTTCCAGGACCAGGCCACCGAACTGGAGAAGCTCGTGCCCGAGGGCATCGAGGGGCGAGTGACCTACAAGGGCAGTCTGGTGGCCATCCTGTATCAGCTGGCCGGCGGCCTGCGCGCCGCGATGGGCTATACCGGCAGCAACGATATCGATCAGATGCGCACGCGCCCGGCCTTCGTGCGCATCACCAGCGCGGGCGTGCGCGAGAGCCATGTGCACGACGTCACGATCACGAAGGAGGCGCCGAATTACCGCGTCTCCTGAGGGCATCGCAGTGCTCGATGGCGAAGCCCGTGCCGCCAGCCCGGACATCCATGCGCACCGGATTCTGATCCTCGACTTCGGCGCGCAGTACACGCAACTGATCGCGCGGCGCATCCGCGAACTCGGCGTCTACTGCGAGATCCGCTCCTGGGACCTGCCCGACCGGGAGGTACGGGCCTTCGGGGCGCGCGGCATCATCCTCTCGGGCGGCCCCGAATCGGTCACTGGCGCGAACGCACCAGCCGCACCGGCCGCCGTGTTCGAGAGCGGTGTGCCGATACTCGGCATCTGCTACGGCATGCAGACGATGGCGGCGCAGCTCGGCGGACGCGTGGCCGCCGGCGAAGTACGTGAATTCGGCTACGCCGAGGTCAGCGTCGACGCCCCCGGCCGGCTGCTGCACGGCATAGCCGACCGGCAGTCGGCTGGCCGCGCGCTGCTCGACGTCTGGATGAGCCACGGCGATCGCGTCGAGGCGATGCCGCCCGGATTTGCTGTGATGGCCAGCACGTCGCATGCGCCGATCGCCGCGATGGCCGACGAGCGCCGCCGCTACTATGGCGTACAGTTTCATCCGGAGGTCACGCACACCCTGCAGGGCGCGGTGATACTCGAGCGCTTCGTGCGCGAGATCTGCGGCTGCGAAGCGCGCTGGACGGCCGGCAACATCATCGAGGATCTGATCGGGCGCCTGCGCGCGCAGGTCGGCACCGAGCGCGTGCTGCTCGGTCTGTCCGGCGGCGTGGACTCCTCGGTCGTGGCAGCGCTATTGCATCGGGCCATCGGCGCGCAGCTGACATGCGTATTCGTCGACCACGGCCTGCTGCGCCTCGGCGAGGGCGATGCGGTGATGCAGACCTTCGCGCGTTCGCTCGGCGTGCACGTGATCCGCATCGATGCCGCGGAGCGCTGCTTCGCGGCGCTGCGCGGGGTCAGCGATCCGGAGGCCAAGCGCAAGATCATCGGTGCGCTGTTCATCGAGCTCTTCGAGGAGGCGGCACGCGCGCAATCCGGCACGCGTTTCCTCGCGCAGGGCACGATCTATCCTGATGTGATCGAGTCCGCCGGCGCGCGCACCGGCAAGGCGCACGTCATCAAGTCCCACCACAACGTCGGCGGACTGCCTGCGGACCTGCGCTTCGAGCTGGTCGAGCCGCTGCGTGAGCTGTTCAAGGACGAGGTGAGGCGCATCGGCATCGCTCTCGGCCTGCCGCACGACATGGTCCATCGGCACCCGTTCCCCGGTCCTGGCCTCGGCGTGCGCGTGCTGGGCGAGGTCCGCCCTGAATTCGTGCAGCTGCTGCAGCGCGCCGACCACATCTTCATCGAGGAGCTGCGGCGACACGATCTCTACGAGCGTACCAGCCAGGCATTCGCCGTGTTCCTGCCGGTGCGCTCGGTCGGCGTGATGGGCGACGGGCGGCGCTACGACTACGTGGTCGCACTGCGCGCGGTCGAGACCATCGATTTCATGACCGCCCAGTGGGCGCACCTGCCGTACGCATTCCTTGATCACGTGTCGCGGCGCATCGTCAACGAGGTCGCCGGCATCTCGCGTGTGGTCTACGACATCTCGGGCAAGCCCCCCGCGACGATTGAGTGGGAGTGA
>CAZGVE010000053.1:0-8606 GCA_964528845.1 uncultured Steroidobacteraceae bacterium
TGGCGCCCCCGGCCGGAGTTGAACCGACGACCTACCGCTTAGGAGGCGGTCGCTCTATCCACTGAGCTACGGGGGCAGGGGCGTCAATTTATCACGAGGTCTGCGCAGCCGGCGCCCGCTGCACCTCGCGTATCCGATTGCGTAATTCCCCGATACGATCGATCCGCGCGACGATCTCGTCGCCGTCGGCCAGGTATCGCGGCGGCGTCATGGCATAGCCGACGCCCGAGGGCGTACCGGTGGCGATCACGTCGCCCGGCTCGAGCGTGAGGCCGGCGGACAACGACGCGATGATGGTCGGGATGTCAAAGATCATCTGCGCCACTCGGGCACGCTGCCGCTCCTCGCCGTTGACGGTGAGCGAGAGCTCCAAGGAGGCCGGGTCGCCGATCTCCCGGGCATCGACGATCCACGGGCCGAGTGGCAGGGTCGTATCGAGCGACTTGCCCTTGAACCATTGGTCGTGGCGGCGCTGCAGGTCACGCGCGGTGACATCGTTCGCAATCGTGTATCCGAACACGTGCGCCAGCGCATCCTGTGCCGGGATGTCGCGCCCGCCACGCCCGATGACGACTGCCAGTTCCACCTCGTAATCCAGTCGTCGCGTGAGCGCCGGATCGAGGCGCACGTCGGTGCCAGGTCCGGTGAGCGCGTGCGTCGCCTTGGTGAAGAACTGCGGCGCCTGCGGGAGCTTCAAGTCCTGGCTCTGGGCCGCGAAGCCCTCCTTCACGTGATCCAGGTAGTTGCGGCCGACGCAGAACGCATTGCGCACCAGCGGGTCGATCGGTGCGAGCAGCTCCACGCCGGCAAGCGGTACCAGCATGCCCGGTGCGTCCGCCGCACGGGCCACCAGGCGTTCGCAGGCGGCGTGCGCGGCCTCCCCGCCCCGGATGATCGCAAGGACCGACGACAGGTCGGCCGACTCGCCGAAGCGCTGCGCGGCTGACTGGAGATCGAGCACTCCAGCGGGCAGCACAATGCCGCAGGTGCGCCGGCCTTGATGGCGGAAGCTCGCGAATCTCATCGACGGGCCGCTCCTGCAGATTCGATGGGGTTCGTGGTTTTCCGGATCACTTTTCTGGCCTGCCCTGCCAGACCGCTACCATGTCGGCCGATCCCTGCGCACGCACTCCGTTGTCGCCAAGGATGGCTTCAGTCGAGTCGAGCATCTGCTTGCGGTCGAAGACCAGTCCCTCGCCGAAGCGGCCCTGGAATTCGAACACGACGAAATCATCCTTCAGGTCGCGCAGCAGGCCCACCAGGTGCCGCAGACTCCGCACGCGCGTGCCGTTCACCGAATACAGCACACTTGCGGCAGGATTGCCGTAGCCCTTGGATATCCTGTCAGGGAACATGGGCGATGCGACCACTACCAGCTCGTCCAGCTCAGGCGAGCGCATCTCGCCGAACTCCCGGACCAGCGGGCTGCCGATGAAACTGAGCCCGGCCAGCAGCGCGCTGTTCTTGCTGAACAGCGACAGGTACTCCGCGCTCGCCCGCGCGAATACCAGCGGGCCGTATACGAAGTAGGACGGATACTCACCGTTCAGTTCCGGAATCAGCAGTGGCCGGCTGGCCGGCACCGGCAGCTGTACCTGCAGGCTCTTGCCGGCGCGCACGATCGTGAGAGGTACCTTGCCGTTCCGGGCTGCCTGCTGCACCCGGTAACGGAAGCCGACCCGCAGGTCGGCGCCGAGCTTGATCATGCCCTGGTCATCGATCGGCGTATCGGCAATCTGCGTGATCACGTCCCATTCCTTGAGCGGATAGGAAGGATCGTCCTGTGCGGGGCGGTGAACGATCACACCGGATACCGACTTGTCGAGCTTCAGGTAGGCACGGAGCGCCGGATTCTCGAGCGTCTGTGTCTCATCGAACATGGCGGGCTTGCCGTCATAGTGACCGTCGGCGATGTCCTTCAGGAACAGCTCGATTTCCTCGTTCGGAATGATGTAACCGATGTTCTGGGTGTCGCTGCCGGCCCTGCTGAAGGCGAGGCCGATCATCCTGTCGCCGGAGATTGCCGGGCCGCCGCTGTTACCCGGATTGATCGCTGCGTCGATCTGGATGCGCAGTCCGGAGACCGGATAGTTGTAGCTCATGAATTCGATGCGCGACACGATGCCCTTCGTGATGGACAGCGAGCTGCCGCCGGCCGGGTAGCCGTATGCCAGCACCGAATCCTTGATCTGCGGCAACGCATTGCTGCGGAGCATCGGCGCGTGGGTATCGAAGAAGGATTCGTCATCCAGCTTGAGGACTGCCAGATCGATTCCCGGTGCGACGGCGATGACACTGGCTCCGATCTTGTCACCCGCCTGGTTCGCCTGGATCTGAATCTGGCTCGCGTACAGCACGACGTGCGCGTTGGTCAGGATCCGTTTGCCGTCAATGACGACGCCGCTTCCGGTAAGCTCGCTGGGCGCGGCCTTGGTCCAGGGTCTGGACAGATCCGGATAGCCCACCGTCGAGAACACCTTGACGACCGAGTTCTCGATGTCGCCAGCCGCGTCAGCGAATGCCGGGGCGCCGACACCCAGCGCGACGCAGGCGGCGAACATCGCGGGCCATCTCCGCAACGGCATCGAGCACAACTCCGGTTGGGGGAATCGACGCACTGTACCGGGCCGCCGATGCGCTTAGTGGGGAGCCAGCAGCCCGCGTGCAGCCAGATTGCGCATCAGTGCGTCCAGGCCGAATGTCCAGGGCGGTGCCGCCACGCAGGTCGTGACGCGATTTTCCAGGGTACCCAGTCGCGCGGTCGAGATCCGCACCGTGTCGCCGATCTTGTGCGTAAAACCCTGGTTCGCGGCGCCACGATCCTGGGTCGGTGCGAACAGAGTGCCGAGAAACAGCGCCATCCCATCGGGGTACTGGTGCTCGCTCATCGCCTGGCGCGCGAGCTCGAGCGGATCGCGGCTGATCTGTGCCATCGAGCTGCTGCCTTCGAGCCGGTATCCATCGTCGGCCACGACTTCCAGCGCGATGACGGCACCGCGAATGTCATCGAGAGTGAAGCCCGTGTCCAGCATGCGAATGAAAGGACCAATGCTGCAGGAAGCGTTGTTGTCTTTCGACTTGCCCAACAGCAGCGCGCTGCGACCCTCGAAATCCCGCAGATTCACGTCGTTTCCGAGCGTTGCTCCGAGTACCTGTCCGTGGCGATCGCAGACGATCACCACTTCGGGCTCCGGGTTGTTCCAGCTCGAATCCGAACGGATCCCGATGTAGTCGCCCCACCCTACGGAGGCGAGCGGCGGTGTCTTGGTGAAGATCTCGGCATCCGGTCCGATCGCGACTTCGAGGTATTGCGACCACAGCCCATCCGCAATCAGCGCGCTCTTGAGCCGCGCGGCGCTCTCCGAACCGGGCACGATCGCCTGCAGGTCCGAACCCACCCGTTGCTTCAGCGTCTGCCGAAATTCGTGGGCCCGGGCCGCATCGCCGCGCGCGCGCTCCTCGATGACGCGCTCGATCGTCGAGACCGCAAAAGTCACGCCAGCCGCCTTCACGCACTGCAAGTCCACCGGCGAGAGCAGCCGTGGAGAGCCTGCTTGCGCGTCCCACGTCGGTCGCAACCCCAGCTGCTCTGCGTCCCCGAGATCGGTCCCCCGAATTCCCGGATCCCAATGGTTCAGCAGGCTGGAGACGGTCGGCTGCACGCGGGAGACATCCTGCACCCGCCCCTGTCGGATCACCACCGGCGTCGGTCCAGCCCCACGGTCGATCCGGCCGACCAGGGTCGCGGCACGCCAGTCATCTGGAAGCAGGTTGATCATTCCGGAACCCCCTCACCGCATCATCGGACGCCAGTCTTGCGATTGTCAACGCGCGATCCGCTCGTCACTCCGGTGTCCACACACCTTGCGCGGCACGCTCACGGCGCCGCCACACGCGCCAGCAGGAAACCGTCGTAACCCTTCTCGCCGACCGTCTGAATCACGCTGGCCGAGAGTCGCGGTTCGCGGCCGATCCATTCCGTCATGCGACGAATTCCGTCCACCGCCGCATCGTGACCGCCCTTCAGCACTGCGCCGCGCCGCACTACGTTGTCGATGAGCAGCAGCGTCCCTGGGCGCGCGAGCGCGAGCGCGCCCCGCACGTAGCCGAGGTTGTTCTCCTTATCCGCATCGATGAACACGAAATCGAACGGCGCGACGCCCTGCTGCCGCAGTCGCGACAGGCTCTCGAGCGCAGGTCCGACGATGATCTCGACGCGATCGGCCAGTCCGGCGCGTTCAAATCCATCGTGTGCAACGGCGGCATGGTGGGGCTCGAGCTCCAGCGTGACCAGCCGGCCTCCCGGAGGCAGGGCGCGGGCCAGGCAGATGCCGCTATAGCCGCCGAGCGTTCCGACTTCCAGAATCCGGCGCGCACCGCAGCCCAGCGCGAGCAGTTGCAGCAGCTGGCCCTGGCTCGGGCTCACCTGGATGGCCGGCAGTCCCGCCGCGGTACTGGCCGCCAATGCGCCTGCCAGCACCGGATCGGCACGCAGCAGCTGTGCGTCAAAATACTGGTCGACTGCGGTCCAGAGTTCCTCGCCCACGCTCACGCTCCTTCTGCTCTGCACGCTGCAGTTCAACAACAGTTGCCGTGCAGGATCATTCTCGCAGCTCCGGAGTGCGGCGCGAGGCCGGATCCATCACGGATTCGTAGCCGAATGCCAGCTTCAGGCATGCAAGCTCGGCGCGGTTCGGTCCGACGAACTGGATGCCGATCGGCCGTCCCCGAGCGCCGAACCCGGCCGGTGCGGCCAGCGCCGGACACCCTGACATCGTGACCAGCAGGTTGGCCTTCATCCACTCGTGATAGGTCTGCATCGACGTACTGCCGATCGCGCGCGGCCAGTGCTCCCCGGCGTCGAAGGGGAATACCTGCGCGGTCGGGATTGCCAGAAAGTCGTAGCGCTCGAAGAATCGACGCCAGGCTTCATACCAGTGCGTGCGCACCAGCGATGCCGCCGAGATGTCGTAGGCAGACTGAGCAAGTCCGGTCTCCACTTCGTAGAGCGCTTCGGGCTTGAGCAGCGCGCGCGTTTCGGGATCGCGGTAATAGCCGAGCAGCGCCCCACCCTGCTGCCAGCCGCGCAGGCGGATCAGCGCTTGCCACACGGCCTCGATGTCGAAGTCCGGCACCGCTTCCTCGACCGCGCAGCCCAGCCGCTCGAGTCTTCTGACCGCGGTGGTACAGACCTCGAGCACTCCAGCCTCGCACGGCGTGTGCCCATTGAAGTCACCGGCCCAGGCGATGCGCGTGCCCTGCAGATCGCCATCGAGACTGCCACGAAACGGGGACCCGTCGCCATCCAGCGAGAGCGGGGAGCGGGCGTCGTAACCGGCCTGGACCGCCAGCAGCATCGCCAGATCCCCGACGTTGCGCGCCATCGGTCCGAGCACGCTCATCGAGGGCAGCCACGAGTCCGGCGCATCGGTCGGTATGCGGCCAATGCTGGTTCGGAATCCGAACACTGCGTTCCAGCCGGCCGGGTTGCGCAGGCTTCCGCCATAATCCGAACCGTCCGCCACCGGCAGCATCCGCAGTGCGAGCGCCACGGCTGCCCCGCCGCTGCTGCCGCCCGCGGACCAGTCTGCATCGTAGGCATTGCGGGTGAGGCCGTAGACCGGATTGTAGGTGTGCGAGCCCAGGCCGAATTCCGGCGTATTGGTCTTGCCGATGAGGATGGCGCCGGCCTGGCGCAGCCGGGTAACGAGCAGCGAGTCGGCGGACGGGATGTGGTCGCGCAATATCGGCGATCCCATCGTCGTACGCATGCCCCGTACCGCCTGCAGGTCCTTCACCGCATACGGAAATCCATGCAGCGGACCGATGGTCTCGCCGCGAGCAAGCTGGGCATCCCGTTCAGCCGCCTGCGCAAGCAGCGCCTCCCGATCCTGCAATGCCACGATCGCGTTCACGCCGGGATTGAATCGTGCGATGTGATCCAGATAAGCAGCCATTACCTCGGTGCAGGAGGCCCGGCGTGCCCGGATCGCGCCGGCCAGGCTGCCGGCGTCCATCATCACCAGCTCGTTCAATGGCCGAGGGCCTTCATGCGTGCAGCCTGGGCACATTCTTCAGTCATCGCGAAGTAGCGCTGCACAGCCTCCGGTCCCACTTCGAACGGGTGCAGTTCGCCCGGCCGGCGCCCAGCCAGCAGCCGCACCTTGACGTAGGCGCCGTCGAATTCCGTGTGGTTGGACATCAGCACCGAGGCGCCGGCGTCCGCCGCAGCCCGGGCCAATCTGCGCTGGGAATCGATGTATTGACCGAGCCGGTCGGGATTCTGGTACAGGCCCGCGATGGCCGTTCCGCCCGAATACACCACCGTCAGGGGGCGGCCGTGATCCCTGACCGTGAACAGCATGGACAGCGTGCCTGGCGTGTGCCCCGGCGTGCTCAGCAAGGTCACCGTGTTCGCCCCGACGGCAACTCTCTGTCCGTCGATCGCGACGATGTCACGCCGCGGCTTGCCTCCGGGCATTTCGGGACCATGTTCAATCAGGTCCCAGTCCGCGGCGGCGAGCACGATATGAGCGCCATAGCCTTCCTGCAGCAGCCTGGCGCCCTCGTCGTGATCCGCGTGAGCGTGGGTCACGATCACGTATCTGACGCTCCCTGGATCCAGGTGCAGCTTCTTCAGGCCCTCGACGATCTCCGGACCGACCGCATAGTTGAACAGCGTGTCGAGGATGATGATTCCCTGCGGATCAGTCAGTGCCCACGCGGAATGGATCCTGGTCCCGACCCAGTAGAGGTTGTCGAATACCTGCTCGGGCTGCGCATACCACTGCGCGCGGTCGGCGGCCTGGATGTTCCCGCCGACCGAGGTTGCCGGCGCAATGCATAGCCGGGCCAGCGTGCCCGGGAAATCGAACCCGGCCGCCTGCTTCGCCGCCGCGAGGTGGCCTTCGTAGCTGCCTGCAGGCGGCGCGGCGGCTGGCGCCTGCTGTGCCACGACTTCGAGCGCCCGACCTGCCAGCAGGCCGAGTGCCGAGAAGACCAGTATTTTCATGGCTGATTCCCGGTTCATGGCTGAACCCCCGCCGGTGACGCCGGCACCGTGCCGCCATGGTAGCGCCAATCTGCAATGACGGTCCTCGCGTTACGCACTAATGCGTAATGCGCGCAGGCGCCGGCCGGGCGAGAATCGCCACAGCTCCGCGGCCAGGTGAACCGTGTCCGAAACTGAAAGTACGCCGCGCAGACCACCGGTGTTCGGGTGGCCGTTCGCTCAACCGAAGCAGGGCTCCCGGCCGGTCGAGCCGAAGGCGAACCTGTCCCCGGAACTGCTGGAACTGGCGACGCTGAGTGCTGCGCAGGCCCTGGAGCGCCTGCATAGCGCAGCGTCCGGTCTGTCGGCCGCCGAGGTGCAAGCGCGCCGCGAGCAGTCCGGTCCAAACGTCGTGGCGCACGAGGTTCATGAGACCTTTGCCGTGCAACTGCTGCGCCGGTTGCTCAATCCCCTCAATCTGATGCTGCTCGCGCTTGCCGGGGTTTCGCTCGCGACCGGCGGAAACGAGGCGGCAGCCATCATCTTCCTGATGGTGCTGCTGAGCCTTACTCTCGCGATCATTCAAGAGCGCCGGTCCGACCGGGCGGCCGCACGGCTGCGCGCGATGGTCCATACCACCGTCATGGTGGTGCGCGCCGGGGAGCCCGCGCCGGCCGAAATACCACTCGAGCAGCTCGTACCCGGAGACGTGGTGCATCTGTCGGCCGGGGACATGGTCCCCGGGGACCTGCGCCTGATCGCCGCCAAGGACACGTTCGTCGACCAGGCGTCGCTGACCGGCGAAGCACTGCCGGTCGAGAAGCACGCGGAGCCGCAGGCCGCGCCGCCGGCAGAGATCGGAGCGCTCACGAACATCTGTTTCATGGGCACCACGATCGTGAGCGGCAGCGCAACCGGTGTGATCGCATTGACCGGCGGTCGAGCCTATTTCGGCGGACTTGCCAATGCGGTATCGGCAGCCCGCGTGCTGACGAGCTTCGATAAGGGAATCAATCGCTTCTCATGGCTGATGATCCGCTTCATCCTCGTGATGGCACCGCTGGTATTCCTGATCAACGGGCTCACGAAGGGCAATTGGCTGCAAGCGCTGCTGTTCGCGACCGCGGTCGCGGTAGGTCTGACGCCCGAGATGCTGCCGATGATCGTGACGGTCAATCTGGCCAAAGGCGCGATCGCCATGTCGCGTCGCAAGGTGATCGTCAAACGACTCAATGCGATCCAGAATTTCGGCGCCATGGACGTGCTGTGCACCGACAAGACCGGCACGCTAACCCAGGATCGCATCATCCTGGAAAAGCATGTCGACCTGCTGGGTAACGACAGCGAGGAAGTGCTCGAGTACGCCTATCTCAACAGCTTCTACCAGTCCGGGCTCAAGAACCTGCTGGACGTCGCCGTACTGCACCACCCGGATGCGTCCAGGCTGGCCCAGAGGGCGCACGAGTACCAGAAGCTCGACGAGGTGCCGTTCGACTTCGAGCGTCGCCGCATGTCGGTGGCGGTCCAGCGGGATGGGCATCGCTTTCTGATCTGCAAGGGCGCCGTCGAGGAGGTGGTTGCGGTGTCGCGCCGGGGCCGGGCCGCCGGCCAGTCG
>CAZGVE010000053.1:8706-16270 GCA_964528845.1 uncultured Steroidobacteraceae bacterium
CGCCGTCGAGGAGGTGGTTGCGGTGTCGCGCCGGGGCCGGGCCGCCGGCCAGTCGGTTCCTCTGGACGCCACCCTCGGCACGCAGCTGCGCGCCACGATCGATACCCTGAATGGAGACGGGTTCCGCGTCGTCGCGGTCGCGATCAGGGATCTGCCAGCCGACCAGGACGTCTGCAGTCTGCGCGACGAGGCGGAACTCGAGCTGGTCGGATATATCGCGTTTCTCGATCCGCCGAAGGACAGCGCGGCCGCAGCCATATCGGCATTGGCCGCGCACGGCGTGCAGGTCAAAGTGCTGACCGGTGACAATGAGATCATCACCGCCAAGATCTGCCGTGACGTCGGACTGCCCATCACGCGGGTAGTACTCGGCAGCGAACTGGCGGCGGCAAGCGCGCCGCAGCTCAGCGCACTCGTACAGCAGGGGGAGGTGTTCGCGAAACTCTCGCCGCTGCAGAAGGCCAGCATCATCCGGGCGCTGCAGAGCAGCGGGCGCGTGGTCGGGTTCCTCGGCGACGGCATCAACGACGGCCCGGCGCTCAAGGCTGCCGACGTCGGGATATCGGTGGACTCCGCGGTTGATATCGCCAAGGAATCGGCCGATATCATCCTGCTGGAGAAAAACCTGCTGGTGCTCGATCAGGGCGTGATCGAAGGGCGCAAGGTGTTCGGCAACGTCGTGAAGTACATCCGGATGTCCGCGAGCTCGAATTTCGGCAACATGTTCAGCGTGATCGGCGCCAGTGCCTGGCTGCCATTCCTGCCGATGGCGCCGGTACAGGTGCTGACGAACAACCTGCTGTACGACTTCTCGCAGACCGCGATTCCCACCGACAACGTCGATGAGGAATACCTGGCCCGTCCGCGCCGCTGGGAGATCGGCAATATCGGACGCTACATGCTGTTCGTCGGCCCGATCAGTTCGATCTTCGACTATGCGACCTATCTGATCATGTATTTCGTGTTCGGCGCGACGACGCCGGCCCGCGCGCCGCTGTTCCAGACCGGCTGGTTCGTCGAATCACTGCTGTCGCAGACCCTGATCATCCATGTGATACGGACCCGGCGACTGGCCTTCATCGAGAGCCGTGCGAGCACCCCGCTGCTGCTCACCGGACTGGCGACCTGTCTGGTCGGCATCTGGCTGCCCTACTCCCCGGCTGCCGGGGCATTCGGCTTCGTCGCGCTTCCGGCCCTGTACTGGCCCCTGCTGGGCGCGATGCTGCTGGCTTACTTCGCGTTGACGCACGTGATGAAGACCTGGTTTCACAGACGCTTTGGTCTGGATTGAAGCACGCGCTGGGGGTCAGGCAGGACTTTCGCAGGCATACTGAACTTCCATGTCCTCGTCGAGGTACCCTGGATGGCCTTGCAGGTCGGCACCTGAATCCATGCGTATACCGCTGCTGCTGCTCGCCTGGACCTTCCTCTTCGGGGGTCTGATTGCATCTGGCGCGCTCTACCGCGACTTCCGCGATAGATCGTTGCTGGAGCAGCGGGGAACGCGAACGACCGGCACTGTCGTATGGTCATCGCGGTACGGCAAGCCCTGCGCGTCGAGCATTCGCGTCGTTTATGCCAATCAAGCGAAGCGCACATTCTCGAATTACTTCAACGTCTGCACGAATCAATATCGAACCGGGCAGAGCGTGGATCTGATCTACCTGCCCTCGGATCCCGGCGTGGCCCGCCTGTCCGCGGAGGAGTCTGCGGCGTCCGGCCACCACCGCACAGTCGGGGTGCTCGTGACCACAAGCTTCATGCTGGTCGGCGCAGTCCTCGTATTGCTGCTGCGGCGCGACGAGACCGCGCCTCAGCCATAGTCCGCCGGCTCACTGGCCGAGGTCAGATTCGGGCATTCGATGACGACGCTGGTGCCAGTGCCACGGCGGGTCCTGATCGTCACGGTGCCGCCGATCGCCGAGGCGCGATCCTGCATCGTCTTCATGCCCATACCGAGCGTGCGCTGCGCACGCGCGGCGATTCCCCTGCCATCATCGCTGATCCTGAGACGCACGAGCTTCGGGTCGACCACGAACCTGATGCTTACCGTGCGGGCACGGGCGTGGCGTACCGCGTTGTTGAGCGCTTCCTGTGCCATGCGGTACAGGTGACTGCGTGTCGAGGCAGGAATGTTCAGCTCCGCACTGCATTGCTCCTTGAGTGTGATGTCGGGTCCTCCAAGGTGAGTCAGCGGCTGGGTTGCGAACTCTCGTAGCGCGTTGAGCAATCCGCCCGCTTTGTCCTCGAGCGGCGCGAGACCATGCGCGATGGCGCGCCCACTCGCCACCGCCTTGCTGGCGATGCCCGCGAGGCGCTTGAGATCCGGGCGCAGCGATCTCCTGCGCAGGTTCGGAGTTCGGGCGAGGCTGTGCGCCAGCAGCGCCAGCGCGGCGAGCTCCTGGCCAAGGCCATCGTGCATCTCCTGACCGAGGCGACGCTGTTCATGCTCGCTGGCTTGCTGTAGCGCGATCTCCAGGCGCCGCCGCTCCGTGACGTCTATCCCGATTCCCCATTCCGACCAGCCGGGGACCCGCACCGTGGCGCCGACGTTGTTCCAGGCTATCGTCTTGGTCGAGCCATCCTTGCATCGCAGGGTCCACTCGCGTCCACGGTAGGGACGTCGCCGGCGCTTGCGCGCATCGGCAAACATCGCGCTGCGATAGGCGCTGTCCGGATACAGCAGCTCCAGGGCGCGCGGATTGTCGATGATTTCCGCGGCGCGGTAACCCGTGACACGCTCGCACTCCCGGTTCCAGGCGACGATCAATCCCTGCTCATCGAAGGCGTCCATCAGGACCGGCAGTCCTTCCACCATGGAGCGCAGGCGCTGCTCGCTCTCGCGCAATGTCTGCTCTGCCGCGCGACGTTCGGTAGTGTCCTGGACCAGGATGCAGAAATAGGTGGGCTGCCCCGCGGCGTTGCGGACCAGCGCGACCGTCAGCTGCCCCCACAGTACGCGCCCGGAGCTGTGCAGGAAGCGCTTCTCGTAGGAATGAAAGCGGGGAATGGTGCCCTCGATCATCTGCCGGCGCCGCGTGAGAATGATCTGGTATTCCTCCGGTTCGTTGAACTGCGAGATGTCGGTGCCCAGCATTTCGGCGGCAGTTCGCCCCAGGAACTGGCACAGGGCCGAGTTCACCCGCAGGTAGCGGCCCTCCAGAGACACCAGACCGATACCGATCGCGCTGGCATCAAAGGCACTACGAAACAGCTCCTCGCTCTCACGCAGGTTTTCCGCGATGGTCTTCAGCGCCGTAATGTCCTGGAAACCGGAGAGGAAGTAGCGGATGCATCCGGCCGCATCGCGCAGCGGCGCTACCGAGAGCTGTACCCAGATTGCATGACCTTCCTTGTGGATGTAGCGCTTCTCCCAGTGCTCGCTCGATTCCCCACGCAGCAGCTGGTCGCGCCTATCCAGACTCGCGGCCAGGTGCTCCGGATGCGTCAGCGCCTGAAAGTTCCGTTGGCGAAGTTCGGCGCGGGTGTAGCCGGTGATCCTGCACAGTGATTCGTTGACCTGCAGGAATCGGCCGGAACGGCCCACCAACGCCATTCCGATCGCCGTGCCCTCGAAGGCTGCGCGGAATGGCGCATCGCGCCGCAATAAGGAGGCGAGCGTGCCAACCGGCCTCTCCCGGCCAGACTGCGCGGCGTTGTTCCAGATCATCAGGATGAGTCCGAAGACGTGGCCAGCGGGACTGCGCAGCGCACGGGCCTGCAGCCGAACCTTCATGCGGCGGCCGCGTGGACGCACGAGCCGCGCGGCCCACCCCGTGTTCCCGGAACCAAGCGCGTCCATCCAATCGGCGAACGCCGTCGCACGCTTCCGGACCGGCGGGAATGGATCGATCAGATCGCTCAACGGACGGCCATGCAGGCTCGCCGGCGTCCAGCCGCTCAGCCGCGCCGCCTCGGCATTCACGTAGCAGACATTGCCGGCGCGATCCGCGGTGAGCGCGGCGCCGGGCAGCGCATCCAGGTCAATCGCGTGACGCCCGCGTGATGGTGCGGACCGCGCCCGCCCGTCAGTGCCAGCCTTGCGCCGGCCGGATTTCGTGTTCGGAGCGCGCGATTTCTGGGCCCTGCTCATCGACGCCCGCCTTCCGGTCCGTTCTGCAACCCGCCCGCCATTGTCGCAGACATCGGTATTGCGCCGATATTCCGCCCTGGCGGCCGTGCAACGCAGCCGGCGCGATCGCGCTAGCGGCTGGGGTGCCCTGCGCCAAGCAGGCCGCGCGCCTCATCGGCCCACCCCACCGCCTCGAGGTAGGCGCCCTGCAGCTGCGGCAATTCGATTCCTCCGGCCGTCGACGCGATCCACTCGCCGCGCTCGAAGGTCACCACGGATCTCAAAGTCGCGCCGATCGGACCGGCGTGGGAAACCAGAGCCGACTCCAGCTCCGGCGCCAGGGGCAGCGTTCGAACCGCCTGCGCGGTTGGTACGCCGAGCAGCGCGTCGAGGTGCGAGAGCAGCCCGGCGAGAAACAGCTGGCCGGAATGATCAGGGTGGGTGATGACCGACAGCAGCTCGCACATGCGCGCGCGCGTGAGGGTATTGACCAGCAGTTCCTGCGGCCGGTCATCGAAGGCCGCCAGCGCCATGATCGTGCACAGGCGCCGGAGGCTGTCCTGGCCGAGCATCAGGATGGCCTCCCTCACCGATGTCACGGTACGAGGCAGATGGTAATAGCCGGAGTTGATCACACGCAGCAGTCGGTAGACCAGGCCGAGATCCTGCTGCACGAGCCGCTCCAGTGCGGGCATCGGGCATTCCGGGTCCTGCAATGCGGATAGCACCTGCAGCGTCACCAGCCGGTTCGAGGTCGCGCGCTGCGCCACGAAAGTCTCAGGGCGCTGGAACCAATAGCCCTGGAATGCCTGGATGCCGAGCGCGCGGCACTGCTCGAACTGCTCACGCGTTTCGACCTTTTCGGCTACGACCTGCAACCCCCGCTCGAGCAGCATCGAGGCGGTACCGGCCCAGCGTTCCAGCGGTTCGAGCAGCAGATCGATCTTGACGATGTCCGCCAATCCAAGCAGCTCCTCGTCGTGCGCCGCGCTGACGAAGTCATCGAGCGCGATGCGGAAGCCGCGCCTGCGAAAATCCCGGATGCCCGCCAGCACTTCCCCATCCGCGCGGACGGATTCCAGTACCTCCAGGACCGTCCGCGCAGGATGCAGCGGCAATTCGGCCGGATTGACGATCAGCTCGCGGGGCAGATTCAGGTGGATGTCCGAACCGCCACTGAGGCGCTCGAGACCGATCTCCGCCACGCTGCCAATGACTACCTGCGCGGTCGCCGTCGCGTCATCGATGATCCGGGCGTGCCGATCCTGCGCCGAACTGCGGTACAGCAGCTCATAGGCCACAACCTTCATCTGGTCGTCGAAGATCGGCTGGCGTGCGACGCATACGGCGCTGGATCCGGCGATGCTGCCTTCAGTCATGTGGGTATGCAGTCCGGCACTCGACGCCTACTTCTGTCCGGGCACAACCCGCTGCGCCGCCATCCCCGGCGGCCACGCATCGACGAAATGACGGACAAATTCCTGCGGCGACTGCGGAGAATCTCGCGTTGAAATCCTCGGTCGCGAGGCTCCAGTTGAAGTATGGCCCGGTGGTATGGCCCTGCCGGCGGGCCATCTCGCCGATGATCTGCTCGGCGATCTCAGTGCGATTGAACACGTCGAATGGAACCCCGGTTGGAGGCCGATCTGGCGGGCGCAGCCGTACCGCCCGCAAGCCTTCGGCGAAGGCTTCGAAGCATCGGACAGCCCGTTCGGGATTGAAATCCGGTCGACTACCGATGATGCGGGCCGTAGTGACCCTGAGGATCAATCGGTAGCACTACGGATCGCTACGGCTTGGCGGACCGCTCAGCCCTGCTCCTGCCGTGTACGCCCTTGGCAGTGACCTGCCCGCCACCGAGATCCAGCAGCGCATGCCGGTTCTCGAGCGCGAAGTGCAGCAGGCTGTTGCTGCCCTTCAGGGCGAGTTTGCCGGTGATCTTCGCGCGGTGCGATTCCACGGTCCGCGGACTGACGGACAGCTCGGCGGCGATCTGCTTGGTCGTCTTGCGGTCCGCGATCAGCTTGAGCACCAGGCGTTGCGCCGCGGTCAGGTCTGCCAGCCCCGGTTGCGTGCGCGTCAACGCCATCGCACGGTTATAGCGAGGCAGCAGGTATCCGGAGAGCGTGGGGCTCACATAGGCCGAATCGGCTGCGACCGCGAGCATGCAATTGACGATCTCGCCGACGGCATTCTCCTTCAGCACATAGCCCTGTATGCCGAGGTTCATCGCCTGGTGGAATGCCGCTTCCTCGCGCAGCATCGTCAGAATCACGACGCGCGTCGGCGAGCGCCGCGCCTGCAGCGCCGCGGCGACCTCGAATCCATTCATCAGCGGGAGGTGGATGTCGAGTACCGCCAGATCCGGCTTGGTCTTCAGGATCAGTTCCAGTGCCGCCTGGCCCTGGTCCGCCTCGCCGACCAGCAGGAAACGCCGGTCCGAACGAATGACCTGACGCAGACCCTCGCGAAACAGCGGGTGATCGTCCACGATCACGATCCGTATCCTGCCCTGGATGCTGCCCATGGGCGCAATACTAGCGCTGGCGCGCGGCGGGCTGGAATGCCGCGACGGCCAGACTGGCCTTTCAGGGATTGGTGGAGCCGAAGGGCAACGACAATCCCGTGCAAGCCATTGAGCAGGCGAGGGTTTTCCGTCACGAAATTGCCTGGCTTAACCCTGGACCTGGCCGCAATTGCAGGCCTCAGCTGGCACGGCTCGGGCGGCGGTGCTAGCCTACCAAGGTCGCTTTACAAGTCAGGTATCGATGGGAGATTTGTATGAGTACCATTACGGTGTCCTCCAAGTACCAGATCGTCATTCCTGCGCGGATTCGAGAGGCACTTGGGATCCGACCCGGAGAGAAGCTGCACGCCATCGAATACCGCGGGAGGATTGAGCTGGTACCGGTGCGCCCTGCAAAGACGGCTCGCGGCTCACTGAAAGGGATAGATACTGATCTGCCACGTGATGCCGACCGTGTATGAATGTCATCGATTCGTCCGCATGGCTCGAGTATTTCGCGGATGGGCCCAACGCCGCGAGCTACGCGAAGGCCATTGAAGCAACGCGCTCACTCATCGTGCCCACCCTGTCCCTGTTCGAGGTCTTCAAGCGGGTGAGTCAGCAGCGAAGCGAGGACGACGCGTTGCGCGCCATCGCCATAATGGAACAGGGACAGGTGGTTGACCTGGACCGCGCAACAGCTCTTGAAGCGGCACGCTTGTCCATCCTGCACGCGATCGCGTTGGCTGATAGCGTGATGCTGGCCACTGCGCGACGCCACCGCGCCACCCTATGGACGCAGGATGCGGACTTCGACGGCCTGCCCGGCGTTAAATACTTTGCAAAGCGCTGAGCGCTACGTGCCAGGCCGGTGGCTCGCAGCGCTCAGGAAATGGATTTTTTCTTTTTTATTCAATGAGTTGGTGGAGCGGAAGGGGATCGAACCCTCGACCTTCGCATTGCGAACGCGACGCTCTCCCAACTGA
>CAZGVE010000054.1:0-14543 GCA_964528845.1 uncultured Steroidobacteraceae bacterium
CGAAAACGCGTAGTACTTCGGATTGTCGTTGATGATCTCCAGATCGCCCTTGACGTAGTCCTGCAAGGATCCGAAGACGGTGCGAAACTGGTTGTTGTTCATGGTAGTCGAGCCCG
Organism: uncultured Steroidobacteraceae bacterium; assembly: GCA_964528845.1. Classification (GTDB taxonomy): domain Bacteria; phylum Pseudomonadota; class Gammaproteobacteria; order Steroidobacterales; family Steroidobacteraceae; genus FEN-1191. Next base: position 117 of record CAZGVE010000054.1, read on the forward strand.
TAATATTGAGTATTCCTGACACGGCCAGGGAGCTTCAGACCCGCTCGAAGGCGAGCGCTGCGCCCTGGCCGACCCCGATGCACATCGTCGCAAGTCCATAGCGCCCCGCGCGCCGCAGCAGTTCCTGCATCGCGTTTCCGGCGATGCGCGCGCCGGACATGCCCAGCGGATGGCCGAGCGCAATCGCGCCGCCATGACTGTTCACGTGCTCGGCGTCATCCGACAATCCCAACGCCCGCAGGCATGCCAGGGCCTGGGATGCGAACGCTTCATTGAGCTCGATCACGTCGATGTCGCCGATGCGCAGCTGCAGCCGGGCGAGCAGCTTCTCTACTGCCGGTACCGGACCCATCCCCATGACTCGCGGCAGCACGCCGGCGGAGGAGAAGCCGAGCACGCGTACCCGGGCGGTCAGGCCATAGCGTTCGAGGGCGGCGCCCGAGGCGAGCAGCAGCGCCGCCGCGCCGTCATTGATCGAGGACGCGTTGCCGGCGGTGACCGTGCCACCGGCGCGTACTACCGGTCTGAGCTTTGCCAGCGCTTCGAGCGTGGTATCGGGCCGCGGCTGCTCGTCGCGATCCACGCGGAGCGCCGCGGAGCCCCTCGACTCGGGCACCATGACCGGGACGATCTGCGCGGCAAACACGCCGGCAGCCTGCGCGCGCGCGGCGCGCTGCTGCGAGCGCAGCGCGAATGCGTCCTGGTCGGCACGGGACACCGCATAGTCGGCCGCAACGTTCTCGCCCGTTTCGGGCATCGTATCCACACCGTACTGTGCCTTCATCAGTGGATTGACGAAGCGCCAGCCGATCGTCGTGTCCTGCAGCTCGGCGGTGCGCGCAAATGCGCGCTCGGCCTTGGCCATCACGAACGGAGCCCGCGTCATCGACTCGACGCCGCCCGCGATGGCCAGTTCGATCTCGCCGGCGCGGATCGCGCGCGCCGCGGCACCGACGGCGTCCAGACCCGAGGCGCACAGGCGATTGAGCGTGACGCCGGGCACTTGCGGCGGCAGACCTGCGAGCAGCAGCCCCATGCGCGCGACGTTGCGGTTGTCCTCGCCAGCCTGGTTGGCACAGCCCATGAACACCTCGTCGATGGCGCCCCCCATTGCGGCATGGCGCGCGAGCAGTTCACGGATCGGTATTGCCGCCAGATCATCCGTGCGCACGCGCGACAGGGCGCCTTCGTAGCGCCCGATCGGCGTACGTACGAAGTCGCAGATGAAAGCCTCAGCCACCTCAGGCATCCTCGCCGTGGGCCCGGCGCGTGCGCTCCTGAAGTGCCCGCAGCACCTCGAGTTCCATCGGCGTAGGCGCCGGCGTTTCGACGACTTCGGCGGCATAGCGGACCGGCCAGCCGCACTGCGCCTGTACTGTCTCGCGCGTGATGCCGGGAAACATCGCGACCACGGTGAGCTCGCGTGTCTGCGGATCGGGCTCGAAAACACACAGGTCGGTGATCACCTTGGTGGGGCCGGCGGTACGCAATCCGAGCGCCTCGCGGCTGCCAGGTCCCGTGCCGTGGCCGAACGAGGTGATGAACGGCAGCCGGGCGACGAACGCGCGCGTAGACATGCTCATCGTGATGAAAACCTGGCGGCAGCTCGAGGCAATCTCGGGAGCACCGCCGCCGCCGGGCAGGCGGACCTTCGGCTGCGCATAATCGCCGACCACGGTCGTATTCAGGTTGGCATAGCGATCGATCTGCGCGCCTCCCAGGAAGCCGACCGTGATGCGCTCGCCCTGCAGCCAGTAGCGGAACATCTCGGGCACGGATACCGTCGTCAGCGCGGTTTCGCACAGTTCGCCGTCGCCGATCGACAGCGGCAGCACCTGCGGGCGAGTACCGATCGTGCCGGACTCGTAGATCAGCGTGATTTTCGGCGCATGCGTCAGGCGCGCAAGGTTGCAGGCCGCCGAGGGCGCGCCGATGCCGACGAAGCAGATGTCGCTGCTGGTCAACGCACGGGCGGCCGCGATCGTCATCAGTTCGGTGGGCGTGAAAGCGCCGGGGGCAGGTGTAGGCATCGCAGCCATCCTTCAGGCAGCCGCCGAGGCGTGCACCCGGAACGCGTCCGGGCCCTGCTCGAGCACATTGGCGCGCATCCAGGCTAAGAAGCTGTCGCGGTCGCGTGCGATCGCATCCCAGGCCTTGTAGAACCCGTTGGCCCGCTTGTAGTAGCCCTGTGCATAGGACGGAAAGGCGCCGCCCGGGACCTGCACGATCGCGGTGACGGTCCAGGCCGGCAGTATGACCGCGTTGTAGCCGGGACTCCCAAGCTCATCGACGATCTCCTCGACCGTGACGATCGAGCGCGCGGCGGCGAGCACCGCCTCTTTCTGCACGCCGACGATGCCATCGAGCAGCACATTGCCCTCGCGATCGGCGCGCTGCGCGTGCACGATTGCCACGTCCGGTCTGATCGGTGGCACCGCTGCCAGTACTTCGCCCGTGAACGGGCAGGTGACGCTGCGAATGCGCGGATTCACCTTCGGCAGGTCGACGCCCTTGTAGCCGCGGAACACCGCGAACGGCAGATTGGAGGCCCCTGCGGCGTAGGCGTTCGCCATCGCCGCGTGCGAGTGCTCTTCGAGCTCGAGCCGGTTCGGCCAACCGTTCTCCACCGCATCGCGCAATCGGTGCAGTGAGCCGACCCCAGGATTACCGCCCCATGAGAAGACCAGCCGATCCGCCGCGCCCATGCCGATCAGCTGGTCATAGATCAGGTCGGGAGTCATGCGGATCAGGGTCAGGTGCTTACGCCCCTGCCGAATCACCTCGTGCCCGGCCGCGAATGGAATCAGGTGCGTGAACCCCTCCATCGCGACGCTATCACCGTCGCGCACGTGAAGGGCGACGGCCTCTTGCAGTGAGACGATGTCGGCCATGCGAAGCAGATCCCCCAAAGAGGTCAGAAACTTAGCAGTCGCGGCGGAATTGTCAATGCCGCCGGACTATGTAACAACGATTCGTAATCCGAACCGTTCCGGCATCGCGCTGACCCGGGCCGGCGTCGCCGTCCGCCTTCAGCGCAGTGCGACGGTGCGCCCGAGGAACCAGTACAGGCCTTCACCGACCAGGAACGATGCTGCCAGATCCGTGAACAGCGGGCGCGGCATCGCGCAGTGCAGCCGTACGCACAGCCGCGCGAGCAGCAGCGCGCCGAGCACCACGGTGACCTGTCCGATCTCGACCCCCAGATTGAAGCCGACCAGCAGTTCCGCCAGGCGCCCCTGGGGCAGGCGCATCTCGAGCAGGTTCGAGGCGAATCCGAAGCCGTGGATCAAGCCAAACACCAGCGTCACGAGCAACCGGACGCGTGCCGCGTCGCGCATCTGTCCGGTCATCAGCAGGTAGCTGGCGGCGAATATCGCGCCCCCGATCAGCAGCGTCAGGGGCAGGTTGATCGGCACACCCAGCAGTTTGGCGAGCGCCATCGTGCACAGCAGCCCGCCGAGGCCGAGCGCCACCGGCAACGGATGGTGCGTGCTGTCGCCGATGTTCTCGGCACCGATCAGCGCGATGGTCAGCGCCACCAGAGCATCGATGTACTGCCCGTCGGGTCGCAGGATGCCGGTGACCGCCAGGCCCAGGGTCAGGCTATGGCCCACCGTGAACCCGGTAACGACGAACAGCAGGTCGCGCACGCGGCGCGAGATCAGCACCAGCCCCAGCATGAACGACATGTGATCGATGCCGGTGAAGATGTGCATCATCCCCATCTGGATGAACTTCAACAGTCCCGCGTTCTGCAGCGCGTTCTGCGCCGTGGCCCCGGTCACCGGCACCTCACGCCGGTCCCGGGTCAGCAGCTGCTCGAAGAAATTGCCGTCGCTGTCCTGGATACGCGCGAAGTCGGTATGCGAAGGCACCAGGTCGTAGAACGCGTCGGACCGGATCCGCAGGTCGCGTGCGTCCGGGCAGCGGAACTCGAATTCGAAGCGCGCGAACCCGGGCTGGGCGGCCAGCGCCCGTGGTCCGGCGCTCATCGCGCACGGTGTATTGCCGGCCCGCGCCGCGACACGGGCGGCGAGGTAGCGGCCCAGCTCCGCGGGCGAGGGCTGATCCCGGCCGCTCGCCGACAGGCGCCGGGCCTCCAGATCGGGGACGATGAACTGCAGGCGGATCTGGGTGCCGTTGATCTGCCACGAGGAGATGCTTTCGCTGAGCGTATGCCCGCTCGCACTCGATGCAGCGGCCAGCGCCAGTGCCAGTGCCGCCAAGGCCTGCCAGGCGCGGCGACTCATTGCCGGTAATCTCCGGCGTAGTCCGGGGCTATCAGGATCCTGGCACGCCGGCGCAGGAATCGCACGGTGTTGTCCATCAGCTTCGTCTGCAGAGCATCGACATAGTCGGTACGCACCTGCGCGCGCGCCGCGTCAAAGGGCAGCGGCACGGGAATGCGATTGCCGAGCACCTGCACCACGTGCACGCCGTCGCTAAGGGCAACAGGGTCGGTCACTGACCCGGCAGAGAGCGTGCGCAGGCGGGAGAAGAACGCATCGCCAAACCGATACTGCAGCGCGAAGTAGTACTGCTCGTCGTCGGGCGGCTGATCGTGGAGCCCGAAAGTCGCGCTCACGGCGGGGACGGCGGCGCCGGAGCGCAGCGCCTGCGCCGCCTGCGCGGAGCGGCGCATCGCGGCCTCGAGCGGCACACCCGGGCTTGCGGGCAACACCAGATCGCGGATCGTCATCGTGCCATCCGTGGACCACTGGCCGGGGTGCGCGGCGAAGAAATCGCGCAACTGGGCGTCGGTGGGCTCGGCAGTCGTGATCTCGGCGATCGCGGAATCGGACACCGAACTGACCAGCGCATTGCGCGCGTTCTGGTCCGTCTCCGCGAAGTCCAGCTCCAGTCCCCGCTGCACCAGCAGTTCCTCGCGCACCATCTCATCGAGTACCTTGAGCTGTTCGGAACGCGTGCTCTGGTCGAATTTCTTTCCCGTTTCGCTCTCGAGCTGGTTCACGAAATCGCTGCGTAGGATCGGCCGCCCGTTCACCATTGCCAGGTTCTCGGGTGGCACCGTGCGGTTCGAGGTGCCGGCAGCGGTGAACAGTCCGTAGCCCGCGATTCCGAGTCCCGTCAGCGCGCCCACCGCGCACAGCAGCATGGCGCGCCAGGTATGGACGCGTGAGCCGTCGAGGAAGGCGGCGCCACTGGCTGGTGTCTCAGCCACGGCTAATGCACCTCGTGCGAATACACGTAGACGGCAATGGCGCGGATGGTGTCGGCGGGCAGCCGGCCGTGCCAGGCCGGACAGACGCCGCCGAGTCCGTGTGCGATCGACTGGTAGATCGACGCTCGCGAGCCGTCACCGTAGAGCCACGTGCGATCGGTCAGATTCGGTGCACCGATCGCCGAGTCGCCCCGGGCGTGATCTGAATGGCAGTCAAAGCAGTAACCCTTGCCGTGATAGAGCGCGGTGCCGCGCTCGATGGCGGCAGCGTCCGCCACCAGGGGATGCTGGAACGAAAACATCAGCTCGGTGATGTCACGCATTTCCGCCGGGTTCAGTGGCTCGATGCGGTAGCGCGGGTAGGGATTCGCGGTTGCGAACGCCGGCATGCTCGCGAGATTCTGCGTCCTGGAGTCCCCGGAGCGGATCCCGTACAGGATGATCCGCTCGATCTCCCCGACCCGGCCGGTGCCATACAGCCAGTCCTGGTCGGTGAGGTCCGGAACGCCCCGATTGCGATCGCCCTTCAGATCAGCGCCGTGACAGTGGGCGCAATGCTGTGCGTAGCCGCCTGCGCCGCGATCCATCGCATAGCGCGCCAGCACGCCATCCTGGGCCACGCTATCCGGACTCGCCATCAGGAAGCGCCGGGTCAGCGCCTGATGCTCTTCTGCCGCGCGGAACATCACGAACCCGAGCACGAGCGCCGCAACTGCCAGCACGCCGGCAACTTTCCGCAGGCGACTCGCGGCTGCGCTTACCGCGCCTGCGTGCACGCCGTGCTGCGTTCCGGTCACTGTTGCGTTGCTGCGATGAAGCACCCTGACCCGGTAGGATTGGCGTTCGCTCCGGGATATTCCAGCAATTTACTGTTTATCCAGCCGTTAACTAACGTTAACCGCCGACGCCCAGACCCGCGGCGAGCCGCGGGTCCGGAGCGGGTGACCAGCGGGTCAGCCCTTGCAGGGCTTCGGATGCCACTTGGAACCGTCAGGCTCCCGGCGGAAATGCGAGCTGGTCACGAAATCACCGACTCCACGCAGGTAGGTCGGGTCGTGCACGACCGTGGTGACGACGAACCATTCATTGCCGTCGGGGGTCGGAAAGCGGTCATAGTATTCGGTGACCTGCGCGTGCTCGCTGTACGGCACGCCGTTGCGGCGCAGCCAGCCGGGCGACAGGTCCGTCGTGACCACCTTCAAATCCCCGCCCAATTCGTGCACCCGCATGTCCGGCCCTCCCATCCCGGTCGCCGGCGGGAGCGTATGCTCCCATAGCGCGAGCGAGCGACCCTGCAACGTCGGGGTGCCCGCAGGCGGCAGGTCCGCCGCGTTGAAATGAAGCGTCCGAATCTGCTGGCCGGCGTCGGTCTCAATCTTGAGAACATTGTCGCCCGCCCAGCTGATGTGCACGCGCGTCGGCATGCGCATGAGGCCGCCGGCGCCGTACGCCTTGCACGATCCGTCCTGAGAGACGTCCCAGGTATCGGCAACCTTCTTGCCCTCGTCGTTCAGCGGCACGCTCGCGTAGTCGCCCTTCGGCGGCGTCACCATGCGCCAGCGCCAGTCCTCATTCACGATCGACACCCAATAGCCGGTCAGGTCGATCGGCGAATCCGCCTTCGGAGTGGGTGGCGCCTGGGGCGCCCCGGCCGGGCGCTGGGCCCAACTCTGCGAACCCGAGATCAGCATTCCGGCGACCAACAGCGTGCTGGCGATATGAGCTGATTTCATGACCTTTTCCCCTTGGCGCCCTTCCTGGCATCGCTTAAGGACTTGTAGGCCGCCTCCACGAACTTGTCCGTGGTCCAGAAGCCGCTCGTCGTACCGTAGCGCCCGTCGTAATCGGAGGTAGGTTTGGCCGCCTTGACCTGCTCGAGGGTCTTGCCCTTGTTGATCAGGTCCTGGATGCGATCACGGATGATCGTGACCATGTCGCGGAACTCGAACAGATCCGCCTGGTCGCCGATGCGCCCGTGACCGGGCACGACGTAGGTGCCGCCCTCTTCCTTGTCGGCGGGCACCGCGAGATCGATCATGTCGTTCAGCGCAGCGATGATGCCGTTCAGGCTGCCGCCGTGCGCCAGATCGATGATCGGATAGGTGGTCGTCACGTACAGGTCGCCGGTCACGAGCACGTCGGACTTGCGGAAGAACACGTAGATATCCCCGTCGGTATGCGCGTTGTGCGGGTGGAACAGCTGCACCGCCTCGTCATTGAAATACATGTTGTACAGGTCGGTGTTCAGGGTCTCGGTAGGCCACAGCGCCTCGTCGACCGGCTTGCCCTGGGCATCCGGCTCGAGCATGTGCAGCTGCACGTTCTCGTTCGCGAGTACGGTCGCGCCCTGCTGGCCACGCAGGTCCTCGCGCGCGACATTGCCGCTCAGGATCGTCTCGCCGAGCTTGCGGATGGCCTCATTGCCGCCGGTATGGTCCGGATGCAGGTGCGTGTTGATCACGTAGCGGATCTTGCGATCGCCGGCGAGCTGCTTGACCGCGGCGGCCAGCTTGTCGGCCATCGGCCTGATCCCGGTATCGATCACCATCACGCCCTGGTCACCGATCTGTACGACCACGTTGCCGCCGGCGCCGAACAGCGCGTAGACGTTGCCCTGGACGTGATAGGTGTGAATCTCCTGCGGCGGTGGTGCCGGCGCCGCCGCTGGCGCGTCCGCAGCCCATGCCAGTGGCCCGCACAGGCTTGCGGCGGCGATACCGAGCAGGCAGCGCACCAGGCCTGCGCGACCGGAGACTTCTGGACTCATGCTGTACATCTTGTGCTCCATCTTGAGTCTGCCCCTACTTGGCCGCACTCTTGGGGCCAGGCGGATTGGGCGGCAGGGTCTTCATGTAGTCCTCGTACTCCGGCAGCGCCGTCTGCGCGCCGCCACGCGCCGCCTCGATCGGGATGTGGTGCGTGATCGCGAACTCGTCACGGTACGCGTTCTGGCCCGGCAGGTGGTGCGGGATTTCCCCGCGCGGACGCGGAATCTCTATCTGCGGCCGGCAGGTGTAGGCGATCATCACGCCGTTGGGCGAGTAGCGGAACCCATTGGTCTTGACCAGTGGCTCGGTCAGGTACACCGGGTCGGACACGACCATCACGTGCGTGAGCAGATTACCGTGGCGGAACCAGTGCTCATCGTAGGTCGCGCGATCGGTCAGTGGCAGCCCGTTGCGGCGAATCCAGCCGATCTTGAGCTGGTCGGTGTGGACGACGAACGCATCGCCTTCGAAATGACCGACCGAGAAGCCCTGGTAGGTGTGCGGCGCGTACTCTGGCGGATGCGGCGGCGGTTCCGACACGTATATATGACGGTGCTGGGCCTGCCACGCGATCTGGGTCTCGACCTCCTTGAGTTCCTGGGTCTCCGGATCGCGGTCTTCCCAGATCCGCAGGCCGCCGACGCCCCGCCAGCCGTAAGTGGCGGGATGCGGAATGCACTGGTGCTCGGGTACGGTGAGCAGCGAAGGATCCCACGCGTCCGCGCGCTCGCGCGCGGCTTCGCTGATGGGCAGACCGGCGTAGTCGTTCGCCGAGGGGCCTGGTATGCGCTCATCGACGTCCTCGTCGAAGATCGGATCCCAGTAGCCAACGAACATCCCCTGCGCATGCGCCGATCGCGCTGCGAGCGTCGCGAGCAACCCGACCAGCAGCGCTGCCGCCACCAAACCCCGTTGACCCTGTGGACGATACGTCATGTGCATGCCTCTTCCGATCCGGTGCGTCGAAATGCCTGTCGCCTGCGCGGGATGCGGGACGGAGGCGCCGTCGCGCACGCAAGCTGCGCCGTGCGGACCGGGCGCGATGCGATGACGACTGCGAATGAAACCCCCAACCCCTCTGGTCACGGTGACCAGCGCAGAACCTGCCGCGAATCTCTGGGCGGACCCGCTCCGCCCGAACTTATATCCGCCGCTGCCATCCAGTCAATAGCGCAGGCCTCGCGGCCGTGGCGCGGTTCATTTCGATGGCGCGAAGGCGATGAAACGCCCCGCGGTGATGACGGCGAACCAGATGAACAGCGACAGCGCGGAGATGACTTTTGCCAGTCTCGAAGCCTCGATGCCCGGGCCCCATTTGTCCACGTCGATGAACACCCCGAGGCGAAACCACAGCGCATTGAGGCCGGCGACCAGGATCAGCAGCATCTTGATGCGGAAGCTGATGTTGTAGGCGTACACATAGGGGTCGTGCGCGAAGAACATCAGGCCGGTGATGAGGTTGATGCCGAAACCGACGAAGGCCAGCGGCAGGAAGCGGTGCAGCGGATGGATGGGCAGCCCGCGCGCCAGCCCAAGCACCCGCAGGTCGATCGCCCCCACCACGCCCACCAGCATCGTCATGCCGATGAAGTGCAGCGACTGCAGTGTCGGAAACGCCCAGCTCGAGCTGCGCACGAATTCCCCCACCGGAGTGGCCTTGATCCACTCGAGAATCGGATGGGCCGCCGCGAGTTCTGCCGGTGTCACCGCCAAGCGCTCCGCTCAGTCATCGACGCCGACATCGCCGTAGGTGAAGTACGCGAGCAGCCTTCCGGTAACGATTGCGCTCGCCCAGCAGACCAGCGACAGCGCCGCAAGTGCCCTGGCCTGCGCCGGCGCACGGGCGCCCGGGGCCGCGTACAGGTCCTCGCGCCGCAGCACCTTGGAGGTGATGATCGATCCCAGGATCAGCCCGACCGCTATCAACGAAAGCTTCAGACGAAACAGCGTGCTGTAGTAGTCCTTCTTCGCGTCGATCGCGAACAGCATGAAACCGGAAGTTGCATTCACCCAGAAGCCGGTCCAGACCACCGTCATGAAGCGGCGCAGCGCCGTCAGCGGCAGGCCGGTCGCGAACCCGAGCACGCGCAGATCGATCACGACCAGCAGGCCCACGAGCGTCGCGAGCCCGATCGAATGGGCCGTGATAACGATCGGATAGGCGCTCTGCTGCACCCAGTTGGCGAAGTCGCTGTGCTGCAGCGCTTTGAGCAGCTCGTCTGGCATGATTCAGGGAAACTACTGCGAATGCGAATCGATCAGTACGTGGAATGCGCACGCGCCGGATCGGCCCCGCTACCCTCGGGGCCATCGATCCTGGCTAACGTGCGCAGCAGCTCAGCCGAAAGTACCCGCCCACTTCCAGTTGGCGGTCTTGTCCTCGATCGCCTGCATGCGGATGCGGTGATCGGCCGCATTGCGGCCAGGCTGGCCCTTGATGACGACCTTGTCGCCGGGCTTGAGCGTATCGCGGCTCACATTGTCCTGGGCCAGCGCGCCACCTGCACCCCACTCCACCGCCCAGCGCTGCATCGTGCCGTCCTTGTCGGGTGCGAGCACGTGCACGAAGGAATGCGGGTTGCGGAACAGGAACTGCACGACTGTGCCTTCAATCGTCACGGACTGGTCGACGAAGTACGTCGCCGGGAAGGAGTGATGCGCCTGCGCGGGCGCCGCGATCACGGCGCCCAGCACGAAAAGAGCCACCCCCGTCTGCTTCAGCAAATTCATAGTAATTCTCCTGACTCTCGAATGGCGGCAAGTGTAGCCCGAAGCCCCGGGCCTGACCAATTTTTCCGTTATGGAGCGCACTACGCACGGTACGTATTTCTCCCCACCCCGGGGCGCGCAGCCGACCGCGCGGGCTTCACTTAATCCGCAGTGTCGCACCGTCGGCGCCGCGCACGCGGCGCTCATCGCTTGCGTGGCAGGTACAGGTCGGTAAGGGTGCCTTCGAAGCCTTCCGCCGCCATCGCGATGGTCTCCGACAGCGTCGGGTGCGGATGGATCGTCAGGCTGATATCGGCCGCATCGGCACCGGTTTCGATGGCCAGTGCGGCCTCCGCGATCAGGTCTCCGGCGCTGGTGCCGACGATGCCTGCACCCAGCAGCCGATGCGTGGCCGGATCGAACAGCAGCTTCGTGAACCCTTCTTCGCGACCGTTCGCGAGCGACCGGCCGCTGGCCGCCCAGGGGAACACCGATTTTTCGTAGGCCACGCCCTGCGCCGCCGCGGCGGTCTCGGTCAGCCCCGCCCAGGCGACTTCCGGATCGGTGTAGGCGACCGACGGGATCACGCGCGCATCAAAATGAGTCTTCTGTCCCGCGGCGACCTCGGCTGCGACCTTGCCCTCGTGCGTCGCCTTGTGCGCGAGCATCGGCTGGCCGATCACATCACCGATCGCGAAGATGTGCGGCACATTCGTGCGCATCTGAGAATCCGTCGCGATGAAACCGCGTGCATCCACGTTCACGCCCGCCAGTTCGGCGCCGATGCGCTTGCCGTTGGGCGTCCGGCCCACCGCCACCAGCACGTGCTCGTAGCTACTGGACCGCGTGGCACCGTCCTTGCCCTCGAATCGCACCTCGATCCCGGCGGCCGATGCACTGACGGCGGTCACGCGCGTATTGAGCAGGATCTCGGCGTAGCGCGCGCGCAGGCGCTTCTCCAGCGGGCGCACCAGATCCGGATCGCAGCCGGGCATCAGCTGTGCCGTGAGTTCAACGACGCTGACCTTCGCCCCGAGTGCGTCGAACACGCATGCCATCTCGAGGCCGATGATGCCGCCGCCGATGACCAGGAAGCGGCCGGGATTTTCCGGCAGCTCGAGCGCTCCGGTCGAGTCGATGATGCGCGGATCGGACGGAATGAATGGCAGCGTCACCGACTCGGACCCCGCGGCGATGATGCACTGCTCGAAGCGGATCAATTCGCTGCGATCACCCTCCCGCACCTCGATCACATGCGGCGACACGAAACGCCCGCTGCCGCGCACGACCTCGACCTTGCGCTGACGCGCGAGTGCGGCAAGGCCACCGGTGAGCCTGGCGACGACGCCCGACTTCCACGCGCGCAGCTTGCCGAAATCCAGCTGCGGCTCGCCGAACGCGATGCCGTGGGCGCCCATGGCGCGCGCATCCTCGATGACCTTGGCCGCATGCAACAGTGCCTTGGATGGAATGCAGCCGACGTTCAGGCATACCCCACCCAGCGTCGCACCCCGATCCACCAGCAGCACCTTCAGACCCAGGTCCGCGGCCCGGAATGCAGCCGTATAGCCGCCCGGGCCGGCTCCGAGTACGAGCAGCTGTACGCTGCGCGCCGCGACCGGATCGATCACCGTCGCGCTTGCGGCGGCCACAGGTGCGGGTGCGGTTACCGGCGCGGGCGCGGGCGCGGGCGCGGGCGCGGGCGCGGGCGCGGGCGCGGGCGCGGCATTTGACGCCGGCGCCGATGCGCCGACGCTCTCGACCCGCAGTAGCGCCGTGCCGCTGGATACCCGATCGCCCTTCGCGACGAGCACGCCGAGTACAGTGCCGGTCACACCGGCCGGCACATCCATCGTTGCCTTGTCGGTCTCGAGCGTCAGTATCGGCGTATCCGGGTCGACCTGCTCCCCAGGCTTGACGAGCAGGTCGATGACGGTGACGTTCTTGAAGTCCCCGAGATCCGGGCACTTGACCTCTACGCTGCTCAAGGAATTGCCTCGGTCAGTGCATGGACGTCTGCGAGGCATTCGGACAGGTAGGTAATGAAGCGCGCACCATTCGCACCGTCGATCACGCGATGGTCGTATGACAGGCTCAGCGGCAGCATCAGCCGCGGCACGAAGCCCGCGTCGCGGTACACGGGCTTGAAACTTGAACGGGACACGCCGAGGATCGCGACCTCCGGAGCGTTGATGATCGGTGTGAAGGCGGTGCCACCGATCCCGCCCAGGCTCGAGACCGTGAAGCTGCCGCCCTGCATGTCGGCGCCACTGAGCTTGCCGGCTCGCGCCTTCTCCGACAGCTCGCCCAGCGAGCGCGCGATCTCGTAGATGTCCTTGCGGTCGGCGTCGCGGATCACAGGGACCAGCAGGCCATTGGGCGTATCCGCGGCGAAGCCGACGTGTACGTACTGCTTGTAGATCAGGTTTTCGCCGGCCGCGTCGAGCGAAGTGTTGAACAGCGGAAAACGCTGCAGCGCCTTGACGCAGGCCCGTATCACGAACGCCAGCGGCGTGAGCTTGAGCCCGGCAGCCTCCGCCTTCGCTTTCAGCGACTGGCGAACCTGTTCGAGTTCGGTGATGTCGGCCTCGTCGAACTGCGTGACGTGCGGGAGGTTGATCCAGCTCGCGTGCAGCCGCGGACCGGAGATGCGCTGGATGCGGCTGAGCGGCTTGACTTCGATCGCGCCGAACTGCGCGAAGTCCGGCACCTGTACGCGCGGCAATCCGCCGCCCTGCCCTGCTGGCGCCCCGCCGGTCGCAAGCACGCTCTTGACGAAAGCCTTGACGTCCTCGGAAGTGATGCGCCCCTTGCGACCCGTACCCGGAACGCGACCGAGGTCAACGCCGAGTTCGCGCGCAAAGTGCCGTACGGAAGGGCTGGCATAGGCGCGTGCAAACCCTGCTGCAACGGACTCGGATGGCGGCAGGCGCAGCGCGGGCAGCATGCGCATCGTGTCCTCGAGCGCCGGTAGCGTTGCGCTGGCCGCGGCTGGACTCGCAGCCGGAGCCGGAGCCGGCGCCGCAGGCGGTGCCGGCGCCGCGGTCGGAGCCGCAGCAGCGCGCGTCGCGGGCGCGGAGGACTGATCGGGAGCAGCCGGTACCGGCGGCGCGGTGGCCCCATCGGCCACCTGCAGCGTCACGATCAGGCTGCCGGTGGACACGCGGCCTCCCGCGGTCACATGCACCGCCTCGATGGTTCCGGCCTCCGGCGAAGGCACGTCCATCGTCGCCTTCTCGGTCTCCAAGGTCAGCAGCGGCGCCTCGGCCTGCACGCTCTGGCCCGGCTGCACCAGCACCTCGATGACGGCCACGTCCTTGAAGTTGCCAAGGTCGGGCACGCGGATTTCTTTCGAAGCCAAGGGATTTTCCCGGGGAAGACTCAAGCCTTGAGTGGATCGGCCTTTTCAGGATCGATGCCAAGTTTTTGCACCGCGGAAACCACGGTCTTGCGATCGATGCGATCAGCGTCCGCCAGCGCCTTGAGCGCAGCCAGCGTAATGAAATTGCGGTCGACCTCGAAGAAACGCCGCAGTTCGGCGCGCGCATCGCTGCGGCCGAAGCCGTCGGTGCCGAGCGTCACGTACGGCTGGTGCAGCCACGGGCGGATCTGGTCGGGCACGTTGCGCATGTAATCCGTCGCGGCGATCAGCGGGCCGTCCCGCTCACCGAACAGCTCGCTCACATAGGGTCGGCGCGCCGGCGCGGCCGGATGCAGCAGGTTCCAGCGCTCGCACTCGAGCGCATCGCGTCGCAGTTCGCTGAAGCT
>CAZGVE010000055.1:0-14434 GCA_964528845.1 uncultured Steroidobacteraceae bacterium
GACGGCGGCAGCCCGAGCATGGGCGGCCCGCCGCCGCCCGCATTCTCGGCCGTGCAGGCCTCGCGGTTCCTGGCCCAGTCGGCGATGGGCTACGGTCATACCGATATCACGTCCGTCTCCACTTCCGGCATCGATGTCTGGCTGACCGCGCAGTTCGCGCTGGCCCGACCGCAGAAGTTCTGGGACTTTCTGGTCGCCAACGGCTATGGCGTCGCGACCAACGTCAACACCTACAATGGCTTCGAACCGATGATCTGGTCGCAGCTCATGGGCAGCGGTGACCTGCTGCGTCAGCGCGTGGGCCTGGCGCTGCTGGACCAGTGGGTGGTGAGCATCGACGGGTTCGCCAGCGGTTGGCGGCCGTTCGTGATGGCGGCGTATCTGGATGTCCTGTGGGACAACGCCTTTGGCAATTATCGCGATCTGATGGAGAGCGTTTCCACGAGCGTCGCGATGGGCCTGTACCTGACCTTCCTCGGCAGCGTGAAGGCCAATCCGGTGACGGGCTCGATTCCGGATGAGAATTACGCGCGCGAGCTGATGCAGCTGTTCACGATCGGACTGTATGAACTGAACATGGACGGCACGCAGGTGCTGTCTGGCGGCAATCCCGTGCCGACCTACGCACAGGCCGACGTCTCGGCCGGTGCGCGGGTATGGACCGGCTATGTCTTCGCCAACTCCGACAACACCACGCCCGACCGCATGCAGCTGCCCATGGCGATCAATGCCGCGCAGCATGAAACCGGTGCCACCAGCTTCCTCGGCATCAGCATTCCGGCCGGTGCCAGCGGCGCGACCGCGCGCACGCTGGCACTCGACGGTCTGTTCAACCACCCCAACGTGCCGCCATTCGTCAGCAAGCAGCTGATCCAGCATCTCGTGACCAGCAACCCCTCCCCCGCGTATGTCGGTCGGGTCGCCGCCGTGTTCGTCAATAATGGCAGCGGCGTGCGTGGCGACATGAAATCCGTGATCCGCGCCGTCCTCACCGACAGCGAGGCGCGCGACGATGCCCAGGTGGCGAGCACCAGCTTCGGCAAGCTGCGCGAGCCGGTCACACGCCTGGTGCATTGGGCGCGGGCCTTCAATGTCACCTCGCCGACGAATTTGTGGCCGTTCGGCAATGTGTCCTCGACCGCCAACCGGATAGGCGAGAGCCCAGGTCACGCTCCGAGTGTCTTCAACTGGTTCCGGCCCGGCTACGCGCCACCAGGGACGGCGATCGCGACCAACGGCCAGGTCGCGCCCGAGTTCCAGATCACCAATGAACCGTCGATGATCGCCTACATCAACTACCTGCAATCGGTGATCGTCAATGGCGCCGGCGAAGCGAAGGCCGATTACTCATCGCTGACCGTCATTGGCGCGGACAGCCAGGCGTTGCTCGATGAGCTCAATCTCGTACTGGCGGCCGGCCAGATCGGGACGGCGACCATCGCCCAGATGAAGAGCGCGCTCGACACCATTTCGACCGCCACCACCGCGGGCCTTAACAATCGCATCTACGCGGCGCTGGTGCTGGTCATGGCCGCCCCCGAGTACCTGGTGCTGCGATGAGGAGAACGCGCATGCCCTCCGAGATCTCCCGCCGGGCCTTCCTCAGGCGGGCCTCGGCGCTTTCCCTGGCGGGCGCCGCGACGCCATTCGTCATGAACCTCGCCGCGATCGGTGAGGCGGCCGCGGCCACGGCCTCGGACTACAAGGCGCTGGTCTGCGTCTTTCTCTATGGGGGCAACGACTACGCCAACACGCTCGTGGCCTACGACAACGCCCAGTACGGCGTGTATCAGTCACAGCGCCCTGGCCTCGCGTATGCGCAAGCCACGCTGTCCGCCACCGCATTGACGCCGTCGATCCCGTTGCCCAATGGTGCACAGTACGCGCTGGCGCCGGAACTGGCGAAACTCCTACCAGTGTTCAACGCAGGCAATCTCGCCGTGCTCCTCAACACCGGGACACTGGTGCAGCCGACCACCAAGGCGCAGTACCAGGCACAGAGCGTGCGCCTGCCGCCGAAGCTGCTGTCGCACAACGACCAGCAGAGCTACTGGCAGGCCTCATCGCCGGAGGGCGCCGCCTCCGGCTGGGGCGGTCGAATCGGTGACCTGCTCGAATCGGGCAACGGCACGTCCACCCTCACCTGCATCAATGTCGCCGGCAATGCCGTGTTCCTGACCGGGCAGGCGGCGGTGCAGTATTCGGTGACGCCTGCAGGCCCGATCGCGCTGAACGCTCGCACCAGCCTGCAGGGATCGACGGCGGCGGCGGCACTGCTGCAATCGCTGATCAGTGGTGGGGGCAACCACGAGTTCGAGGCGGCGCTAGGCGGCATCGGCACGCGTGCCTTGAGCCTCTACGGCCAGGTGTCCGCTGCGCTCGCCCAGGCGCCGGTGACCACGACCGTGTTCCCGGCGGCCGCGGACACCCAGAGCTCGCTCGGCGCGCAGCTGCAGCTCGTGGCGAAGCTGATCTCCGTCAGCAGCCAGCTCGGCGCGAAGCGCCAGGTGTTCTTCGTCTCCACGAGCCGCTATGACACGCACGACGGACTAGTGACGCTGCACCCGACGTTGCTCACGAACCTGGCCGATGCACTGCGCGCCTTCCATGACGTCACCGCGGAACTGGGCGTGGCATCCCAGGTGACAACCTTCACCGCCTCCGACTTCGGCCGCGCCCTCACGGCCAACAATGACGGCACCGACCACGGCTGGGGCAGCATGCACTTCGTGCTCGGAGGAGCCGTCAAGGGCGGCCGCTACTTTGGGCTCAATCCGACCCTGGCCAACGGCGGCCCGGATGACATCGGCCAGGGCCGGCTGATCCCGACGCTGTCAGTCGATCAATACGCGGCGACGCTCGCCAGCTGGTTCGGGGTCGGAAATTCCGACCTTGCGACGGTGGTCCCCAACATCGGCAACTACACCGGCAGCGCGCTCGGCACCAACGTCGGTTTCGTCTAAGGCCGCCTGCTGCTCGATGCCCGACTATTGCTATGATCGCGGCTAGTAACCGGCAGCCAATCCGGCAGCCACGGCGGGGTGTAGCACATGGCAATATCGCAATCCGCGACCGACGCGAGGTTCGCGCGGCGCGATCTCCTGAAGTACGGGAGTGCCCTGGGCGCCTGTGGCCTCATGGGCATTCCCCTCGCCTCCGCCGCACCGCTGTCGTTCCGCTTCGCCTGCAGCGCGATTTCCTGGGGAACCGACATCGAGGAAGCTATCCGCGCCTGCGCGCGACTGGGACTGCCGGGGCTGGAGCCGTTTCGCAACCAGGTCGTGCACTATCTCGACCGGCCGCTGGCCCTGAAAAAGCTGATGGACGATGCCGGCATCCGGATGGTGACCTGCTCGAACGGCGGCGGCCCGGATTTCAGCGGCACGTTCTTCGATGCCGCGGTGGCGCCCAAGACCATCTCTGATCATGTAAAGTTCGCGCGCGATTTCATCAAGCCTTTCGGCTACGTCGAACATTTCAAGATGAACATGGGCCCGAGGCCGCCCGATGGGGAGACCAGCGACGATCAGATCAGGCTCGCGGCCGAGTCGCTCAACTCGATTGGCGAGCAGACCATTCGGTTCGGCATCAAGCTCGCGCCGCATCCGCACGTGGGGTCGCTGATCGAGACCGAGCACGAGGCGCGTACCCTGCTGAAGCTCACCGATCCGCGATACGTCTGGTTTACCGCCGACACCGCCCATCTCACCCTCGGCGGCATGGACCCGCTGCAGATGATCCGCGACTACTGGCCGCGGATCGCGGAGATCCACTACAAGGACGCACCCCGGCACCTGCGCGGCAACAAAGTGCTCGCCGTGCCCAAAAGCGGCCCCGAAGCCGGCGGCCACGGGTGGTTCCGAAATCTCGGCGGCCCGGATTCAGGCGGCGTCGATTTTCCGTCCATCCAGAAATTCCTGATTGCCCAGAACTACCAGGGCTGGGTGACCCTGGACCTCGATGCCTCCATGGTGGCGGCCGGCAGCACCATGGAGGAAAACCTCAAGGGCAACATCAAGTATCTCGTCGACGTGCTCGGGGTCGATCCGAAGACGGTGTGAGTCGCGAGACGACGCGGCAAGGTATATCTTGTCATCTTGCCGCCTCAATCCAGTTCTTGCAGAGTAAACATAATGCGCCAAAGCTCAGCCGCCGCCGACCACCAGCAAGTTCGGCGGTATCGCGCTTTGGCTGCACTGTCGATGCTATGCCTGGCATTCGTCATGGTTGGACCCGCCCAGGCAGCCACCATCACGGGCATTACCTTGTCTGCCTGTACCGTCACGGCGACGGGATGCAACGCGACCGGGCCAGAGCTTGCCGATACGGTTGGCGCCAACTCCATTCCGAATGCTTATCTATACCTGTCCGGAGCAACGCCTGGGTTTGTCAATTCCGGCGACACCGCAACGAGCGCAGCACTTGGCCTGTCGCTGCAGAGCCTGGGGCACAATACGGCGAATTTCGAATTCCAGCCGGTGAGCGCGCTGGCCGGCATCGGCGCTGTCAACAACAGCGCCCCCAGCGGCTATTTCGAGATCAATCTGTTCCTCAATGGAAGCACCACCACACCGGATGTTTCTATTTTTGTCAGCGACCCGAGCCTCAGCCTGGGTGGCATGCCAAGTCCCAACTCCGGAACCGGGTATGCGTTGTCGGGCGCCCTGGTCCCAGGCGCGGGAACCCAGAGCTATCAGGACGGCTCGACGCTCTGGACCTTCGTCACCACTCCGGTGCAATACGGCTGCGAGGGCGGCAATGGGTCCGTGCCCATCGGAACCGTTTGCCCCACGAATGGTGAAATGGTGGGCAAGTTCAACAACGTTGCCGACGGCATTCCCAACTACAGCTTCTCGGTCACTGCGTTTCCGACCACGCCCCCGGTACCGCTGCCTCCCGCCGTCTGGTTGATGTTCACGGGCCTGGCAGTACTGGGCTTGCTTTTCCGCGCGCGGCGACACGCTGATATTTTCTGAACCTTCCTGCACCCTGCTCGCCCCGTGCTGGGACGACAGCTGCCCCTGGTTTGACAAAGCGCAGGGGGACCTTCAGAGATGCTCGTCCCGCAGGTGTCCGCCAATGGCGGCGGCGACGCTGGCAATGAAAGCTCCAATCAACAGGGCCAGCGTGGTGTACAAGGCCAAAGATAAAGCCGCTTTGCGCGCGGCATCCGCGGCTGCTTTCGCCTTCGCAGCTGCCGCTTGCACACTTTGAATGAAATCATCTACCCGCTTCTGGGCATCTTCCTGCGCCGCCCCGGTTGTTCCCGCCACCAGATTCGCCAGATAGGCGCGATCCTCGGCGCTGACCGCGCCGCTTGTCACTGCAGAAGCAGCAATATGGGTCACTTCCATTTTCGCATCACTTAGCCGCGGCGAGGACTCGGAGCCTGAGGGCGCGGGGTTCCTGAACAGCTTATCCAGATCATAGGGGTCCGGCGCCGCAGCATTGGCGCTGGCCATCGCACCCCTCACGACACCCCCTGTGGCTTGAGCTCCCCCTTGCAGCAGCGACGCCGCGGAGCCCGCAAACACTGTCGCGACCACCAGCGTGGCGAGCGACCAGGTCACGAGACCGTGTGCGGTATCGCGAAAAAAGACTTCGTGGGTATGCGTCGCAAGCCACCTCTGACGCAGTCGCCCCACCAGATAGCCACCGACGGCCGCCGACAACCACTGCGTGACAATCAGCCAGATAGTGCCTGCCACCGTGAATCCGGTCGCGGACGCGCCCGCATTGGGCCACGGCGATACGGCTGCAAATCCAAGACCCGCGCCTAGCACTACCAAGATCAACGAGACAGAAATGGCGACCAGGGCGCCAGCGAGAATGGCGCCCCATGAGGTGGCGGAACCGGCGCGAAGACGTCCGGGTTCATCCATTGGCGTTTCCGCTATCGCACGGCCGTTCACTGCTGCACCGCTATCGAGTAGAGCACATTGCCAGCAGCAATATGATCGGTAGAGGAACGCCTAGCATCCAAAGCAATATTCCACGGCCCATTGCGCGCATCCCTTGCTAATCGGTGAGTTTAGTTAACGGCGCTAGCCTCCGGCACTTCGGAGGCGCCGTCCACGACTCGGCGCCGGGAGTCGTCGTCGGTACTCGCCTACAGAGGCGTTGTGCATGGAGTGGTTCCGGAACAGGATCGATGCGAAGATCGTCATCGAGCACTACCGGCGCCATCGAGGCGCTCTCGCGCAGCCCCGTGACACCAAGAGTATCGTCGATCGCACCGCCGCTCTCGTCGACCCCTTCGGAGGCCTCCAAGCGCCTGTTGCCGTGGCTGGTGGCGGTAGCGTTTTTCATGGAGTCACTGGATACGACGATTCTGAATACTGCGGTGCCCGCGATTTCCTCGGCCCTTCAGGTGAGCCCGCTCAGCATGAAGGCGGTGCTGGCGAGCTACACGCTGAGCTTGGCGGTATTCATCCCGATCAGCGGCTGGATGGCAGACCGATTCGGAACACGTCGCGTGTTCGCATCCGCCATCGGCCTGTTCACACTAGGTTCTTTTCTGTGCGGAATATCGGGCAGCATTCATCTGCTCATTGCGTTTCGCGTCCTGCAAGGTTGCGGCGGGGCAATGATGGTCCCCGTCGGGCGGCTCACTCTCGTGCGGACCTTTGCCAAGTCAGATCTTCTGCGCACGATGAGCTTTGTTTCCATACCCGCACTGGTAGCCCCTATGCTCGGTCCCATCGCCGGGGGACTCATCGTCGGTTATCTGCATTGGCGCGTCATTTTCTTCCTCAATATTCCGATTGGACTGGCAGGCCTGGTCCTCGTCTACATGCATTTGCCGGACTACCGGGGAAAGACAGACCCTCCGCTGGATGTGGTCGGACTCATCCTGTTCGGTTCGGGGATCGCCTTATTGTCCTATGTTCTGGAGATATTCGGTGAACATCAATTGAGTGCACTGGAGATGTCGGGGCTTACCGTGGTGTCGGCACTGTTGCTCGCCGGGTACGCGCTACATGCCCGCGCTCTCTCATTCCCTCTGCTGGATTTGAAACTATTCGGCATTCGCACCTTCCGGGCAGCCGTCAGCGGCAGTTTCTTCACCCGCTTGGGCATCGGCGGGGTGCCCTTCCTGCTGCCGCTCCTCTATCAGGTAGGGCTTGGGTTCACGCCGATTGAATCGGGCCTGCTTATCATGCCCCAGGCGGTCGCCGCCATGTGCATGAAGGCGATCATGCCAGGGCTCCTCAGGCGATTCGGGTATCGCGGCGTTCTGGTCTCCAACACGTTGATTCTGGGTGGGCTCTTGATGGCATTTGCGACCATCGGAGTTGCAACACCCTACTGGCTCATCCTGCTCCAGGCATTCCTCTACGGAGGTTTCACGTCTTTGCAATACACCAGCATGAATACCTTGGTGTACGCGGATATCACTGAAGAAGACACCAGCAACGCCAGCTCTATCGCCAGCACCATGCAGCAGATGTCGATCAGCTTCGGGGTGGCGGCCGCGGGGCTCGCCACGGCAGTCTTTGTCCCCGGTGCGAACTCCGCTGCACCCGAGATGACTCGCGGGATACATAAGGCTCTCATTGGATTGGGCATCCTGACGATCGGATCGACGATTGTCTTCAAAAGCCTGAAGGCCGGCGACGGCGATGATGTCAGTCAACATGCCGTGCTTCATCCGGGTGGCTGATCGGGCGGAGCGTCTCACGTACTGCGTCAGTACAATTTCCGTCTTTACACACTCGCCGAACGGGACTATGGTCCCGCCCCGGAACGGTCATACGGGGTCACCAGGTGAGCAGTAGCACGAACGGCAGACGACGCTGCGGAAATCGCAGCCGCGCTTCGGCTAGATAACGCTCAAGTTTGCCCTGAGCGCCGTCCCGCTGAACGCGGGAGGCGCAAACGGCGCGAAATCCTCGTTTCGCACCGCAGTTGATCCTCTGAGCTCCGCCCTTCATTCGATCGGTTTGACCGTCGTAGCCGGCTTTGGCGGGCTATAGCGCGGCTGCGCCGCTCCAATTCGTGCCTGAGGGCACGGCTACGGCTTGCAGGGACCCCGTCCAGTCTTAAGGAGACGGACGATGGTCAAGCTGTTCAAGCGCATCGCGGAGCACCCTGGGGTCAAGCAATTGGGCCCGGGGCTCGTGACCGGCGCTGCGGATGACGATCCGAGCGGCATCGCCACCTATTCCCAGGCCGGCGCGCAGTTCGGCAACGGCATGCTGTGGACCGTGCTGCTGACGTATCCGCTGATGGTGGGCATCCAGATGATCAGTGCCCGCATCGGCTGCATCACCGGGCGGGGACTGGCGGCAAACATCAAGGCCGTGTTTCCGCGGCCCGTGCTGTTGAGCATCGTCGGCCTGCTGCTGATCGGCAACACCATCAATATTGCCGCGGACATCGCGGCCATGGGCGAGGCGCTACGCCTTATTCTGGGCGGGTCGGCCCATTTCTATTCCGTCTCCCTGGGGGCGCTCTGCCTGCTGCTGCAGGTGGCGCTGCGCTATGAATCCTATGTGGGATACCTGAAATGGCTTACCCTGGCACTGCTGTCGTACGTCGCGGTGATCTTCACGGTGCACGTCTCCTGGAGTTCCCTCCTCCATGAGGTGCTCATTCCCGGCTTCGTACTGAACCACGAAAGCATCACGATGATCGTGGCGGTCTTCGGTACAACCATCAGCCCGTACCTGTTTTTCTGGCAGGCCGCTCAGGAAATGGAAGACCTGCGCAGCGTGTCGGCGCGAGACCATGGCGGGCATCTGCTGCCACACGCGCAGGATGTCGCAAAGAAGCATCTGCGCCGGATCCGCTGGGATACCTACCTCGGCATGGGGTTTTCGAATCTGATCGCGTTCTGCATCATTCTGAGCACTGCAGCGACGCTGCATGTGGCTGGTATCACCAATATCCAGACCTCAACCCAGGCTGCCGAGGCGCTCCGGCCGCTCGGCGGCCCCGCAACGTTTCTGCTCTTCAGCCTCGGGATCATCGGCACCGGAATGCTCGCCGTCCCGGTGCTGGCCGGCTCTGCCGCGTACGCAGTAGCGGAGAGCTTTGAATGGCGCTCCGGGCTGGACCGAACCCTGCTCGAAGCACGCGAGTTCTACGGCATCCTTGCTGTAGCGACGGCCGGCGGGGTGATCCTGAACTTCACCCGCATCGACCCGATGCGGGCATTGCTCTGGAGCGCCCAGATCAATGGCGTCATCGCGGTACCCATCATGGCTGTCATGATGGTGCTGGCCTCCAGGCTGGATATCATGGGGCGCTTTGTCGTCCAGCCAGGGTTGCGAGCCCTTGGATGGCTGGCGACGGCGGTGATGGCGGTCACGGTTGGCGCGATGATCTCGACGATATAGAAGGTTTGACGGAGTCGCCCCATTTCCTGATGCGTCGGCGCCTTGAAGAAGCAATGCCGGACATCGGCGTTCGTCAAGGATGTCGCCGTTCATCCGCGCTTCCGAAGACGTGGCATTGCCCGAGGGTTGTTGCTACATATATTCCGCGTCTTCCAGGAGCGAGGCGCCCAGGGCGTCGACCTTAAGTATGACGCCTGACGCTTACCTGGCTGAAGGCCGGTAGCCGGACCACACGTATTCCAGTGCCGCCGCCATGGTCTGCTCACGCACCCGGTTGTCGGTGTGTCCGGCGTCCTTGGCGAAGACGTAGCGGTAGTGGTATCCCTTTTGCTTCAGTACCGCGGCGGTACGCGAGGCGGCAAGCACCCAATTGTGGAACGTGTCCTCCGCCGCCATGTAATTGTTGTCGTGCTCGCCCACTTCCATCCAGATCCGCAAGGGCTTGGGTTGCGTGTCCGCGATCAGATGGTCGTGATATTCCCAGGCGCCATGCGGATTGGCGGGATCCACCGGCGATTGCTGGTTCACGAAAGTCGGCGAGAAAAGCACCACCCTGTGATAGCGCTCAGGGTGATACCAGGCCATCGTGAAGGCTGCGGCGGCGCCGGAACTCCCACCTAAGGTCGCTCGGCCGTCCGGATCCTTGGTAAAGCGGATGCCGAATCGCTTGGACACCAGCGGCAGCACCTCATTTTCGATGAAATCGCTGTAGCGCCCAGAGAGAGAGTCATATTCGTAGCCGCGTTCGCTTCCCTGGCCATCTTCGTTGCGTGCCGCGCCTACCGGAGTGGAGCCCGGATCCAGCGCCACCATGGCGATCGGTGGCAGCTTTTTCTGCGAAATCAGCGCATCCAGTGCGCGGCGTACCTGGTTCTGATAACTGCCACCATCCTGCACGATGATCACGGGCAGCGGCGTCGACTGCTTCACCCCGGCTGGGATGTAGACCCAGACATGACGGGGCTCATAAGGCGAGTCTTCCCATTGCACGTCGCCCGGTACGGCGTTGCCGCGGCCACCCGGCATCTTGTCAGGATCCGGGACATAGCCGACCTTGTGCTTGCGGCCGGGATAGAGTTTGGAATCCCGGGCCAGCATGGTGATCTCGTGCAGCTCGCCCGTGGCCCAGGCAGCGTGCGGGGTGCGTAGTTCTTCACAGATCACATAGTCCGGACCGATGACATACTCGCCATCGGAGACATTGTCGGTGCCGCCGACTGGAAGTGGGTTGGGCGGCGGCAGTGGGTCCACGGCGCGGCCGGCAGCAGGGGGCGCGGCGCGTGCACCGGCTGCATCCGGCGCCTGCATCTTGGGCTGGGCCGATGCGGCAGTAGATGCACCCACAACGAGCGCGCAGAGAAAAGCAAGATACCGTTTCATGGACCTCCCCTATTCGGACCGTCGTGCGCAGCCCGGCATTGGCAACGCTCAGTGATTGGTGCTTACGATCCCGTGGTCGCGCAGCAGCTTGATGTAGAATTCCCGCATGACAGGATCGCCACCCCGGTTGACGGTGTCACCCGGCGTCTCGTTGCGATAGTCGAGTGCGGCCAACGGCGCACCATTGTCCACCAGGAACTGGATCACGCCGATGGGATCGGGCGTGCCACGTGCCGCCACAGCGATATGCATGATGCTGCGCCCGCCGAGCGCGATCGCGTCCAGGTGCGGATCGAGTTGATAGGCATAGGCCATCGCCGCCGCGCTACCGCTACCGGCAGCGGCCATCGCCACGGTCATCCCATCGGGCCCCTTGATATCGGGCCTCGCCCCCGCCGCGACCAGGATCTGCATGGTCTCGACCGCTCCTGCGCGGGCGGCGAATTGCAGTGGTGTGGCAGGCACTGGAAGCGGCAGCGGAGTAACGACTCTGCGAATAGGGATACCGGCGTTGGTCGCATTGTCCCCACCGGCAGAAGCTTGCGTGGCTGGCGTAGCCGCGGCCACCTGCACCGGCATCGCTGCGGTCTCGGTCATGGCGTTGGGATCGCCTCCCCTTTGCAGTACGGTCTTGACGAGCTCGGCACTGCCACTACCTGCCGCCAGATGGATCAATTGCCGTCCTTGCTTGTTGACCCAGTGCACATCGGCGCCATTGCTAACAACCTGGATCGCGAAGGGAATGTTCTTAGTGATGATCGCTGCTTCCGCCACGGAGGTGCCATCTGCCGATCTCGCATTGATATCGGCGCCTGCATCCAGCAGTGCTACGGCGGTGGTCGGAGTTTTGCTGCGCAGCGCGAAAAAAACGGGCGTGAAGCCTGTCCTGTCCAGCGCATTGACCTTCGCGCCATGGGCCAGCAGCCATTTGACATTGGCGGTGTTGCCAGCTGTCGCTGCCCACATCAGCGGTGTCTGGTTCTCCACGTTGGCGGCGTCGATGGCAGCGCCCTTAGACAGCATAGCGGTCAGCACATCCGGCGTCGTAGTGCCGGCACAGAGCGCAAAGGCGGTGGTGCCGTTGTGGCGCACCTCCCTGGCATCCGCGCCCGCCTTGAGCAAAGCGGTAACGATGGCCGCATCACCCAACTCGCAGGCGAGAGAGAGCGGCTCAATGGCATCCGGCGCCAGGGCGCGGGGCCGGGCCCCCGCCGCCAGCAATAGCCGCACCGCATCCTCATTTTGACGGTCCACCGCCCACGAGAGCACGGTAGACTTATCGGGCAGCTGCGCGTTCACGTCGGCCTTGGACGCCAGCGCGGCACGCACGCCGACCAGGTCGCCAGCGCGCACCGCCTGCAGCAGGCGATCTTCCGCTGGACCCGCAAGGGCGGAAACACTACCGCACAGCAGCAGTAAGCCAGCAGGCAGCGTCCGGCTCATCTGGCGATCCGTGCTTCAGGCCAGATTGAATCGACCGGTACTGTCGCCAAGCTTTTCCTGCTCGACGCCCAGACCGTCCATCATGGTCAAGAACAGGTCCGTCATCGGCCTCTGTTTGGCGTCGATGTGCCGGTTGCCCTTGACGCCTGGGACAGCCGCGAGAACCGGCAGATCGCGGTGATCGTGGCGGTTGGGATCGGCAAGACCTGCGCCGACGAGCACCGTGGTGCTGTCGAGCAGGCTCGCATTGCCGTCGTTGGTCTCCGACATGCGTTTGAAGTAATAGGCTATCTGCTCCATATGGTAGGTGTTGATCCTGGTGAGCTTGGCCATCTTCTCCGGATCGCTGCCGTGATGGCTCAAGGGGTGGTGCCCGTCTGGCACGCCGGTTTCCGGATAGGAGCGAGCTCCATTTTCGCGGCCGAACATCAACGTGCCGACGCGAGTCAGATCGGCCTGCATTGCCAGTACCTGCAGATCGATCATCAGTCTGGCATAGGCGGAATAGGATTCCGGGATGCCGGCAGGATGGGCCATGGTCGGCAACGCGATGTTCTGCGTCTCTGCCATCTGTATGCCACGCTCCAGATCGCGCACCGATTGCAGATATTCATCGACCTTGAGCCGGTCGCTGGCGCCCAGCGAGCCGGAGAGGCGCTTGGCATCTTCGCTCACCAGATCCAACAGGCTGGCCTGGCGCTGCAACTGCTTGCGACGGGTATCGGCATCCAGTTGATCAGCATCGCCGAACAGGCGATCGAACACGTCTCGTGGATTGACCGTGATCGGCAGCGGCGTCCTGGGACCCGTCCATGCCATGGTGTTGTTGTAAGCGCAGCTGTAGCCGCTGTCGCAACTTCCCACCATGCTGGGCTGATCGAGCCCCAGCTCCATCGAGGCGATCTGCGTGGACTGACCGAACTGGCGGGCGACGATCTGATCCATCGAAGGACCGTTCAGCAGGGCTGAATCGCTTTTCAGTATATGTACACCGGTCAGGAAGGTGGCGCAGGCACGGGCATGATCACCGGCGCCATCGCCCATCGCTTCGCCCATCGCATGATCCAGGCCCTTGATGACGACGAAGCGGTCGCGGAACGGCTCCATAGGCTTCAGCGTCGGGGAGATCGTGTAGCCTTCACCAACTTCCGCCGGTGTCCAGTTCTGCATCAGCATCCCGTTCGGCAGGTAGAGTACCTGCAGCCGCTTGCGTGCCGCCACCTCTGTCGCCCGGGCAGATGAGATCATCGCGTCGAGCAGCGGCAGGGCCATGCTCGCGCCCAGTCCCCGCAACAGGGTGCGGCGATTCATTGGTTTACGAATGATCATCATTTTGTACTGTCCTTCTCATCGTGAAAGGTACGCTCTGCACAATGCCCATGATTATCGAATGCGCACGGTACCCGTCCTTGGCGGCCGCGGCGGCTGCAGCGCGTACGGCCGGCATGTCAGTCCCGTCCACACCCCGTCCCAGCGCATAGATCATCAACCGTTCGGTGAACGCCTGGACGAACATGTCCTTGCGATCCATCATCACATTCTTGAGGCCAGCCGGCCCATCGAATTTGGTGCCGTCGGGCATCACGGCGTCGGTCTGGATCGCCCTGCCGCCCAGCGTCTGCTCACGCCAGGCGCCTACTGCGTTGAAATTCTCGAGCGCAAAGCCCAGCGGATCCATCTTCGAATGGCACGAGGCGCAAACCGGATTCTTGCGGTGCTGCTCCATCTGCTCGCGTATGGTCATGTTCTTGGCGTTGGGGACCGCCTCCAGTGGCGGCACGTTCGGCGGTGGCGGTGGTGGCGGCGCCGCGAACAGGTTGTCCAGTATCCACTTGCCGCGCAATACGACTGAGGTGCGGTCGTTATACGAGGTGACCGTCAGAATACTTGCCTGGCCCAGCAGGCCGCCGCGATGCGAAGCTGGATCGAGCTCCACCTTGCGGAAGCTGGCGCCCCGCACGCCAGGAATGCCGTAATGCTCCGCGAGGCGCTGATTGAGAAAGGTATAGTCCGATGCGATGAAGTCGGTGACCGGACGGTTGCCGCGGACCACTGCGTCAAAGTACATATCGGTCTCAGTCAACATCGCGGCACGCAGCCGATTGTCGAAATCAGGGAAGTTGAGCCGGTCTGGCGACTGAAACTCCAGGCGGCGCAGATACAGCCATTGGCCCGCGAAATTGTCGGTCAGCGCCTGAGCCTTGGGGTCCGCCAGCATGCGCGTGACCTGCTTTTTCAATTCCTCACGTCGACTGAGCTGATTCTTCTCC
>CAZGVE010000056.1:0-13651 GCA_964528845.1 uncultured Steroidobacteraceae bacterium
CAGCTCGACCTCGGTGCGCTGCACCAGATCGCCGATATAGTGGATGTTCTCGGCCTTCAGGCAGTTCGCGCTGCGCACCGTGAGCTCCAGCTCATCGACCGGTCGCAGCAGGATCGGATCGAACTGCATCTCGGTGGTCTTGGCAACCGCCTCGTCCTCGCCCTGCAGGTCCACGAACACCGACAGCTGGTCCTTCAGGATGCCACCGGCGCGACGGATCGCCTCCTCGGGCTCGATCGTGCCATTGGTTTCGATGTCGATGATCAGCTTGTCCAGATCGGTGCGCTGCTCGACGCGCGCCGCCTCGACCGAGTAGGTCACGCGCCGTACGGGACTGAAGGAAGCATCGAGCAGCAGGCGACCGATCGGGCGGCTCTGTTCCTCGAAGGCGACGCGCTGGATCGCCGGACGGTAGCCACGGCCCCGCTCGATCTTGAGCTGCATCGTGAGTTCGCCGGCCTTGGTGAGGTTCGCGATCACGAACTCGGGGTTCACCACTTCGATATCGTGGTCGGCCTGGATGTCGCCCGCTGTCACGGGGCCGGGCCCCTTCTTGTGCAGGCGCAGCTCGGCGCTGTTGCGGGAATGCATGCGGATCGCCACCGACTTGAGGTTCAGCAGGACGTCGACGACATCCTCCTGCACGCCCTCGATGCTGGTGTATTCATGCAGCACGCCGTCGATCTCCACTTCCGTGATCGCGGCTCCGGGCATCGAGGACAACAGCACGCGCCGCAGCGCATTGCCGAGCGTGTGGCCGAATCCGCGCTCGAACGGCTCGATCACGACGCGCGCCTGGCGAGGCGCCACCGGCTGCACCTTGACGACGCGGGGCTTCAGGAATTCCGATACTGTTGCATGCATGGCTTTCGACACCCCAAACTTGAATTGGAACGCTTAGATCCGGGCCGGTGCGCCGGACGGGCGCACGCTGACGCGGCTCACTTCGAATACAGCTCCACGACCAGGTTCTCGTTGATGTCCGGCAGCACTTCGTCCCGTGCCGGCACCGCCTTGAACACTCCGCGGAACTCCTTGTCGCTGACCTCCACCCAGTCCGGAAACCCGACCTGCGCCGCCACCGCCAGCGCGCTCTGGATGCGCAGCTGCTTGCGCGACTTCTCGCGTATCTCGATCACGTCCCCGGCGCGGCACTGGTAGGAGGGCACGCTGACCGCGTGGCCGTTCACGTTGACCGACTTGTGCCCGACGAGCTGCCGCGCTTCGGCGCGGGTCGAAGCGAATCCCATGCGATACACGACGTTGTCGAGCCGGCATTCGAGCATCTTGAGCAGCGACTCACCGGTCGAGCCGGTGCGGCGCGCCGCCGACTGGTAGTAGTTGCGGAACTGCCGCTCGAGCACGCCGTACATGCGCCGCAGCTTCTGCTTCTCGCGCAGCTGCAGGCCGTAGTCCGAGAGCCGCTGACGGCGCTCGCCCTTGATGCCGCCCGGCGGCACCTGCAGCTTGCACTTGCTCTCGAGCGGCTTCACGCCGCTCTTGAGGAACAGATCCGTGCCCTCGCGACGGGCGAGCTTGCAGGTTGGACCGATGTATCGCGCCATGTTGCTGTTGCTTCCTCCGCCGCGGCTAAACGCGACGCTTCTTCGGGGGACGGCAGCCGTTATGCGGAATCGGCGTGACGTCCGAAATACTGGTGATCTTCAGGCCGCAGGCGTTGAGCGCGCGCACTGCCGATTCACGGCCCGGACCCGGGCCGCCGACGCGCACTTCGACGTTCTTGACGCCATGTTCCTGGGCGGCGTTGCCCGCCTTCTCGGCTGCGACCTGCGCGGCGAACGGCGTGCTCTTGCGCGAGCCGCGGAATCCGCAGCCGCCGGAGGTCGCCCACGACAGCGTGTTGCCCTGGCGATCC
Organism: uncultured Steroidobacteraceae bacterium; assembly: GCA_964528845.1. GTDB lineage: Bacteria > Pseudomonadota > Gammaproteobacteria > Steroidobacterales > Steroidobacteraceae > FEN-1191. The sequence goes on from CAZGVE010000056.1 coordinate 1,877, forward strand.
GTGATCGTGATGATCGTGTTGTTGAACGACGCATGCACATGCGCGATCGCATCGAGCACGTTCTTGCGCGCCTTCTTGGGCTTCTTCGGCCCGCCGGCGCCCGCTTGCGAATTCTGTGGATTCTTCTGCTCAGCCATGGATGTCATTGCCTTGGTGTGAATTCATGCTGCGTGCTCAGGCCTTGCCGGGCGGCGCATTGAGCTTGACCGCCTGCTTGCGCGGCCCCTTGCGCGTGCGCGCGTTGGTGCGTGTGCGCTGGCCGCGTACCGGCAGCCCCTTGCGGTGCCGCATTCCGCGCCAGGTCCCGAGGTCCATCAGGCGCTTGATGTTCATCGACACCTCGCGGCGCAGGTCGCCCTCGACCGGCCACTTCGCGAGCTGCGAGCGGATCGCAGTGACCTCGGCGTCGGTGAGATCCTTGACCTTGGTGGTCGCGGCAATCCCCGCGCCCGCGAGTATCTCGAGCGCCCGGGAACGGCCGATGCCGAAGATGTGCGTGAGCCCGATGCTCACGTGCTTGTTCATCGGAATATTGATGCCGGCGATGCGTGCCATGATGGTGTTTCCTCAACCCTGGCGCTGCTTATGGCGCGCGTCGGTGCAGATTACATAGACCACGCGGCGGCGCCGCACGATCTTGCAGTGCTTGCAGATTTTCTTGACGGACGGACGTACTTTCATCGGACACCCACGCTGCTACTGGTTTCGGCCGCTAGCCCTGGCCGGAGCTGCCGCGCGCTCCGCCCAGCAGGTTGGCCTTCTTCATCAGACCCGGATAGTGGTGCGACATCAGGTGAGCCTGCAGCTGGGCCATGAAGTCCATCACCACGACCACGACGATCAGCAGCGAGGTGCCGCCGAACTGGAACGGCACGCCCTGGGAGGAGACCAGGATCTCCGGCACCAGGCACACGGCCATGATGTAGATCGCGCCCCATAGCGTCAGGCGAGTGAGCACCTTGTCGATGTACTCGCCGGTCTGCTGCCCCGGGCGGATGCCCGGGATGAAGGCTCCGGACTTCTTGAGATTGTCCGCGGTCTCGCGCGAGTTGAACACCAGCGCGGTGTAGAAGAAGCAGAAGAACATGATCAGCACCGCGTACAGCACGAGGTGCAGCGGCTGCCCGTAGCCGAGCGAGGTCGCCACGTCCTGCAGGATCTCGCTGAGCTTGGAGTCCGGATTGGTACCGAAGAAGCTCGCGATGGTCGCCGGGAACAGCAGCAGGCTCGAGGCGAAGATCGGCGGGATCACGCCCGACATGTTCAGCTTGAACGGCAGGTGGCTGCTCTGCCCGGCATACATGCGGCGGCCGACCTGCCGTTTCGCATAGTTGACGGTGATCTTGCGCTGCGCACGCTCCATGAACACGCAGAACCCGGTCACGCCGATCACGATGCCGATCAGCAGGATCGCGAACAGCGGATTCATCTCGCCCGTGCTGACCTGCTCGAAGGTCCGGCCGACCGCGCCCGGAAGTCCGGCCACGATGCCCGACAGGATGATCATCGAGATGCCGTTGCCAACGCCACGTTCGGTGATCTGCTCGCCGAGCCACATCAGGAATATCGTGCCGGTGGTCATCGTGACCGTGGCCGGGAACAGCCATTCGAAGAAGCCCTTGGCCAGCGTCATGCCGCCATTGCTGAGCGCGACCGCGGCGCCGAAGGACTGGAACAGCGCCAGACCGACCGCGGCGTAGCGCGTGAGCTCGGTGATGCGCCGCCGGCCTGATTCGCCCTCCTTGCGCGCCTCCATCAGCGAGGGCACCACCATCGAGAGCATCTGGATGATGATCGACGCCGAGATGTACGGCATCACGCCCATCGCGAAGATCGACAGGCGCTGCAGCGCGCCGCCGGAGAACATGTTGACGACGCCGAGGATCGTGTTCGACTGGTCGTTGAAATAGCGCGCCACGGCGGCCGGGTCGATGCCCGGCACCGGAATGAAGGTGCCGATGCGGTAGACCACGAGCGCCAGCACCAGGAACACCAGTCGGCCTCGGATCTCTCCCAGGCGTCCGGCGTCGGCCAGCACGCTGGCTGGGTTGGTGAGCGTGGAATTGGCCACTTCAGTCCTCGATCTTCCCGCCGGCGGCCTCGATCGCCGCGCGCGCGCCCTTGGTGGTACCGACGCCTTTGAGCGTGACCGGCACCTTGATCTCCCCGGATAGCACAACCTTGGCCTGCTCCGCCCCGGCCGACACGATACCGGCGGCCTTGAGCGCCGCGAGGTCGATCACCGCCGCGGCCAGCTTGGTGAGCTCTCCGAGGCGCACTTCGGCGCGTGTCGCCTTCACGGCGGAGCGGAAGCCGACCTTGGGCAGGCGGCGCTGCAGGGGCATCTGACCGCCCTCGAAGCCGACCTTGTGATAGCCGCCCTTGCGCGCACGCTGGCCCTTGACCCCGCGGCCACAGGTCTTGCCCTGGCCGGCGGAGGCGCCACGCCCGACCCGGAGGCGGGGCTTGCGCGAACCTAAGCCCGGACGCAGGCCATTCAATCGCAGTTCCGACATTTTCAGTTCGACTCCACTTTGAGCAGATGCCCCGCCGCGCGGATCATGCCGCGGTTCTCCGCGGTATCAGCCACGCTCACGCTCTGGTGCCGACGACGCAGGCCGAGACCGCGCACCGAGGCGGCGATCTGCCGCAGCTGTCCGGCGGTGCTGCGCACCAGCGTGACCTTGAGGGCCCGCGCTCCGGCTGCGGCACCGCTCATGCGACGCTCCCGCCAAGGATGTCCTCGACGGTCTTGCCGCGCTTGGCGGCGATGTCCTCGGGCGAGCGAACGCTCGCGAGCGCATTGACGGTCGCACGCACGACGTTGATCGGATTGCGCGATCCATAGCTCTTCGCGAGCACGTTGCGCACCCCGACGCACTCGAGCACCGCGCGCATGCCGCCGCCCGCGATGACGCCGGTTCCCTCGGAAGCCGGCAGCATGAACACGCGCGTCGCGCCGTGCGTACCGTTGACGGCGTAGTGCAGCGTATCGTTGCGCAGGCTCACGTTGACCATGTTCTTGCGCGCCTGCGCCATTGCCTTCGAAATCGCCACCGGCACTTCGCGGGCCTTGCCGAAGCCGAAGCCGACGCGCCCGGCGCCGTCGCCGACCACCGTCAACGCGGTAAATCCGAACTGCCGCCCGCCCTTCACGACCTTGGCGGTCCGGTTCACGGCAACCAGTTTCTCAACCAGTTCGTCCGCGCTCTGTGTCTTTTCCATTCTTGCCATAGTCGTGCCTCGCCCGCCCTCGGGCAGCGATCGGTTTAGAACTCGAGTCCGGCCTCACGCGCCGCGTCCGCGAGCGCCTTGATGCGGCCGTGGAACTGGAAGCCGGATCGGTCGAACGCGACGCGCGTGACACCGAGCGTGCGCGCCCGTTCGGCGATCGCCCGACCGACCGCGCGCGCGGCCTCGACATTGCCGGTGGCTTTGAGTCCGGCCGCCACGTCCTTCTGGACCGTGGAAGCCGCGGCCAGCACCTTCGCCCCGTCGCCGTCGAACAGCTGCGCATAGATGTGCTGCGGCGTGCGGTGCACGGTCAGCCGTGCGACGCGCAGCGCGCGGATCTGCGCCCGGGTCTTCAGTGCGCGGCGCTGGCGCCGCTCCTTCTTCGTGATGTTCATGTGGCTCTCGCTGCGCTACTTCTTCTTGCCTTCTTTGAGGGTGATCTGCTCGTCCGAGTAGCGCACGCCCTTGCCCTTGTAGGGCTCCGGCGGCCGGATGTGGCGGATTTCCGCGGCGGTCTGGCCGACCCGCTGGCGGTCGGTGCCTTTGATCAGGATCTCCGTCTGGCTCGGCGTCTCGATCGTGATGCCCTCGGGCACCGGGAAGCTGACCGGATGCGAGAACCCCAGCGTCAGGTTCAGCGACTTGCCGGCCACCGCGGCACGGAAGCCGACGCCGACCAGCTCGAGCTTGCGCTCGTAGCCGGTGGTCACGCCGCGCACCATGTTCGCGAGATGCGCGCGGGTGGCGCCGGCGCGCACGCGCGCGGAGTCGTCGCCCTGGTAGTGCACCTGCAGCGTCTTGGCTTCCTGCACCACTGACACGCCGGCGCTGACCGCGACGGTCAGGCTGCCCTTCGCGCCCTTCACGGTCACGGATCCGGGAGTCACGCTCACGGTGACCCCGGCGGGCAGGTCGATCAGTCTCTTGGCAACTCTGGACATTTTCGGTTTCCCATCAGCTTTCGTTGCGTCAGGCAACGATGCAGAGCACTTCTCCACCCTGGCCGATCGCCTGTGCCGCCTTGTCGGTCATGACGCCCTTCGGCGTCGAGACGATGACCGTACCCATGCCGCCGAGCACGCGCGGGAATTCGCCCTTGGCGCGATAGATACGCAGCCCCGGACGGCTCACCCGCTCGATGCGATCGATGACCGGGCGGCCCTCGTAGTACTTGAGCTCGATGGCGAGCGTAGGCTTCCCATCGTCGCTCGAGGCGGTGAAGTCCGCGATGTAGCCCTCGGCCTTCAGCACCTTGAGGATGGCAGTCTTGAGCTTCGACGCCCCGACGGTCACGCTGGTCTTGCGTGCGGACTGGCCATTGCGTATGCGGGTCAGCAGGTCGGCGATCGGATCGGTCATGCTCATCGTTCGACTCTCCTACCAACTCGCCTTGCCGAGACCCGGAATCTCGCCCCGCATCGCGACCTCGCGGATCTTGGTGCGCGCCAGCCCGAACTTGCGATACACACCGCGCGAGCGGCCGGTGATCTGGCAGCGACGCCGCTGGCGGCTCACGCTGGCATCGCGCGGCTGGGTCTGCAGCTGCACCTGCGCCGCGAGCCGCTGCTCCGGACTGGACTTCGGGCTGCGGATGATTTCCTTGAGCTGTGCGCGCTTGACCGCGTACTTCTTCGCCACCCGGGCGCGCCGATGCTCGCGCTCTATCATGTTGGTCTTGGCCATAGGGTGTTCCTCTACTTGCGGAACGGGAAGTTGAAGGCGTCGAGCAGGGCCCGGCCCTGCTTGTTGTCGCGCGCCGTGGTCGTGATCGTGATGTCCATGCCGCGCAGCTGGTCGACCTGGTCGTACTGGATCTCCGGGAAGATGATCTGCTCGCGCACGCCCATGCTGTAGTTGCCCCGCCCGTCGAAACCGCGCGGTGAGACACCGCGGAAGTCACGGATGCGCGGCATCGCCACGCTGATCAGGCGGTCGAGGAATTCGTACATGCGCGCACCGCGCAGCGTCACTTTGCAGCCGATCGGCAGCCCCTCGCGGACCTTGAAGGTCGCGATCGCCTTCTTGGCCTTGCAGATGATCGGCTTCTGGCCAGTGATCTTCGCCAGGTCGCCGACCGCGGCATCCATGACCTTGCGATCCGCCACGGCCTCGCCCACGCCCATGTTCACCGTGATCTTGGTGATCCGCGGGACCTCCATGGGATTGGAGAGGCCGAGCTCGTTCTTGAGCTTCGGTAGCACCTGGTCGCGATAGTACTGCTGCAGCCTTGCCATATCAGTTCCCGTCAGGCGTCGATCATTTCGCCGTTGGACTTGAAAAAACGCACCCTCTTGCCGTCGGCCAGCCGCCGGATGCCCACGCGGTCGCCCTTCTTGGTGGCCGGGTTCCACAGCGCGACCTTCGAGACCGGCAGCGGCATTTCCTTCTCGATGATGCCGCCCGGCTTGTTCGCCTGCGGGTTCGCCTTGGTGTGCCGCTTCACGCGATTGATGTTCTCCACCAGCACACCGTCGGCCTGCACGCCGAGCACGGCGCCCCGTCGGCCCTTGTCCCGGCCCGAGATCACCACTACCTGGTCGCCCTTCCTGATCTTTTCCATGTCTGCGTACCGCCTGAAACGTCAGAGCACTTCGGGTGCCAGCGAAATGATCTTCATGAACTGGACGTTGCGCAGCTCGCGCGTGACCGGCCCGAAGATGCGGGTGCCGATCGGCTCGAGCTTGTTGGTCAGCAGCACCGCGGCATTGCCGTCGAACTTGATCAGCGAGCCGTCCGGCCGGCGCACGCCGCGCCGCGTGCGGACCACCACCGCGTCGTACACCTCGCCCTTCTTGACCTTGCCGCGCGGAATCGCATCCTTGACGCTCACCTTGATGACGTCCCCGACGCTCGCATAGCGCCGGCGCGTGCCACCGAGCACCTTGATGCACATCAGCGTGCGCGCGCCGCTGTTGTCGGCGGCATTGAGCATGGTTCGCATCTGGATCATGGGACTAATCCTCTTCAGGCCTGCTCGCCGCGCTCGACGATCGCGAGCAGGCGCCAGGACTTGCGCCGCGACAGCGGCCGGCACGGCGTGATGGACACGGTATCGCCCTCACGGGCCTCGTTGTTCTCGTCGTGCGCGAGCAGCTTGGTCGTACGGCGCACGAACTTGCCGTAGGTCGGATGGCGCACGACGCGCTCGATCGCAACCGCAATCGTCTTGTCCATCTTGTTGCTCACGACCTGTCCGGTGAGCGTGCGCACCGACTTGCCGGCGCTGGTGACTTCCGTGCTCATTTCTTGACTCCGGCGGCCTGGGTGCGCAGCGCATGCTGCACCGTCTTGGCTCGGGCAATATTCTTGCGGACCTTGCCGAACTGGTCGGGCTTCACGGCCTGACCGGTGGCGCGCTGCAGCCGCAGCGCGAACTGCTCCTTGCGCAGCGACAGTAGTTCCTGCTGCAGCTCCGCCGCCGACTTGTTGCGCAATTCACTGGCTTTCATCAGCGCACCTGCCGCTTCACGAACGTGGTGGACACGGACAGCTTGGAGCCGGCGAGCCGAAAGGCCTCGCGGGCGACTTCCTCGGTCACGCCTTCCATCTCGAACAGCACCTTGCCCGGCTTGACCTTGGCGATCCAGTACTCGACGTTGCCCTTGCCGCTGCCCATGCGCACTTCGAGCGGCTTCTTGGTGATTGGCACGTCGGGAAAGACGCGGATCCATATCTGGCCGCCGCGCTTCACATGGCGCGCCATCGCGCGACGCGCCGCCTCGATCTCGCGCGCGGTCATGCGCGCGCGGTCGACCGCCTTGAGGCCGAAGTCGCCGAATGCCACGGAGTTCCCGCGCAGTGCCAGGCCACCATTGTTGCCCTTGAACTGCTTGCGATACTTGGTACGTTTTGGTTGCAGCATGATGTTGACTCAGTGGCGTTGGGGCGCGAGGCGCCTCAAGCCGTCGCCTCCGGCGCAGGAGGTGCCGCCGCGGGCGCGACCATGGCCGGAGCGCCCGCAGCGGACGGGGCACCCGGAATGGCGGCAGCGGCCGGTGCGGCCTCGGCCGGCGCGGCGCTCTCCGCGGCGCGGTCGAGCTGCGCCTGGTCGAAGACTTCACCCTTGAAGATCCAGACCTTGATGCCGATCACGCCGTAGGTGGTCCTGGCCTCGGCCAGGCCGTAGTCGATGTCGGCGCGGAAGGTATGCAGTGGAACACGCCCCTCGCGGTACCACTCCGTACGCGCGATCTCCGAGCCGTTCAGCCGGCCCGACATGCGCACCTTGATACCCAGCGCTCCGCTGCGCATCGTGCTCATGACCGCACGCTTCATCGCGCGGCGGAACATGACCCGCTTCTCGATCTGCTGCGCAATGCTCTCGCCTACGAGCTGCGCATCGAGCTCGGGCTTGCGGATCTCGGCGATGTTCAGGCGCACGTCGCTGAGCGGCATGCCGAGCAGCCGCGCGGTCTCGCCGCGCAGCTTGTCGATGTCCTCGCCCTTCTTGCCGATCACGATGCCGGGGCGCGCCGTCTGGATCGTGATGTTGACCTTCTTGGCGGCGCGCTCGATCAGCACGCGGCTCACCGAGGCGTCGACCAGGCGCTTCTTGAGGAACTCGCGAACCCGAAAGTCCGTGTGCACGAGCTGCGGGAACAGTTTCTTGCCGGCGTACCACTTGGACGTCCAGTCACGCGTGATCCCTAACCGGATCCCCAGGGGATTGACCTTCTGGCCCATCTGCTAGTCCTTCCTGCCGTCGCTGACCTGGATCATGATGTGGCTGTTGCGCTTGACGATGCGGTTGCCGCGGCCCTTGGCGCGTGCCGCGAAGCGCTTGAGCACCGGCGCGGTGTCGACCTCGATGCGAGCCACCTTCAGCTCGTCGATATCGGCGCCGAGGTTGTTCTCGGCGTTCGCCACGGCCGATTCGAGCACCTTGAGCACCAGGCGCGCGCCCTTCTTCGGCATGAACTTGAGGGTCGCGAGCGCATTGCCGACGCCCTTGCCACGCACCGAATCGGCAACGAGGCGGCATTTCTGCGGCGAGATGCGCGCGTGGCGCAGTCGAGCAATCACCTGCATGGGTCTACTCCGCGCTGGTCACTTTGCGATCACCCGAATGCGACTTGAACAACCGCGTCGGGGAGAATTCGCCGAGCTTGTGACCGACCATGTTCTCGGTCACGAGCACCGGGATGTGCTGCTTGCCATTGTGGATCGCGATCGTCAGTCCGACCATGTCGGGTATTACCATCGACCGGCGCGACCAGGTCTTGATCGGTCGACGGTCGTTCTTCTGCGCGGCCACCTGCACCTTCTTGGCGAGGTGCAGATCGACGAATGGACCTTTCTTCAACGAACGAGGCACGCTTAGTTCCTCCGCTGCACGATCATGTTGCTCGTGCGCTTGTTGCGCCGGGTCTTCTTGCCCTTGGTATTCCAGCCCCACGGGGACACCGGGTGCGGGTTGCCCTGGCCTGACTTGCCTTCACCGCCACCATGCGGGTGGTCGACCGGATTCATGGCCAGCCCGCGCACCGTCGGGCGCACGCCGCGCCAGCGGATCGCCCCGGCCTTGCCGTACTTGCGCAGGTTGTGCTCGTCGTTGCCGAGCTCGCCGATCGTGGCACGGCAGTCGATGTGCACCTTGCGCATCTCGCCGGACTTGAGGCGCAGGTACGCGTGCAGCCCCTCGCGCGAGGTGTACTGCGCCGAGCTGCCGGCACTGCGCGCCATCTGGCCGCCCCGACCGGGCTTGAGCTCGATGTTGTGCACCAGCGATCCGACCGGAATGTGGCGCAGCGCCATCGCGTTGCCGGCCTTGATCGGCGCCTCGCTGCCGGAGCGGATCTCGTCGCCCGCCTTCAGGCCCTTGGGCGCCAGGATGTAGCGGCGCTCGCCATCCTTGTACAGCACGAGCGCGATGTGCGCGGTGCGGTTCGGATCGTACTCGACGCGCTCGATCGCGCCGGCGATGCCGTCCTTGTCGCGCCGGAAATCGATCAGGCGGTACTTCTGGCGCGATCCGCCGCCGATATGGCGCGTGGTGATGCGTCCGAAATGATTGCGCGCACCGGTCCGGCTCTGCGCCACGGTCAGCGCCTCGAACGGACCACCCTTGTGCAGGTGCTTGCGGCTGATGCGCACCTGGAAGCGCGTGCCGGGCGAGGTGGGCTTGAATTTGATCAGGGCCATGTTGGTATATCTCGGCTGCGGCGTGGGTTCAGCGCTTGACCTGCGCTTCGTAGTCGATGCTCTGGCCCGCGGCCAGTCGGACATAGGCCTTCTTCGAGTCCTGCGTGCGGCCGGAGCGCGCGCCGAAGCGCCGCCGCTTGCCCGGCTCGTTCACGACCTGCACGGCCTCGACCTTGACGCTGAACATCAGTTCGACCGCCCGGCGTACGTCCACGCGCGTCGCGTCGCGGCGCACACGGAAGGCGTACTGGTTGCGCTCCTGCAGCGCGACCGAGGTCTTCTCGGTCACGTGCGGGGCGAGCAGCACGTTCATCAGCCCTTCGGTCCCGAGCGGCTTGCGCGATGCGTTGGTGGTCATTGCAGGCGCTCCTCGATCAGCTTGAGCGCGCCGACGGTCGCCAGGACCTTGTCGTGGCGCGCGAGGCTGACCGGATTGATCGCGGAGGCGGGGAGCAGCTCGACGTGCGGCAGGTTGCGGGCCGCGAGCGTGAGCTTCTCATCCGGCGCCTCAACGATGATCAGCACGTTATCCAGCGCGAGGGACTTCAGGTGCGCGGCGAGCAGCCGCGTCTTCGGCGCCTCGAGGCTCAAGGAAGGAGTCACGACGAGACGGTCCTGGCGCACCAGTTCGGAGAGCATCGCGCGGATTGCGCCGCGATACATCTTGCGATTCACTTTCTGCGTGAAGTCCCGCGGCTGGGCGGCGAAGGCGCGGCCGCCACCGACCCAGATCGGGCTGCGGATCGAGCCGGCGCGCGCCGAACCGGAGCCTTTCTGGGCCCAGGGCTTCTTGCCGCCGCCGCGTACTTCCGCGCGCGTCTTCTGGGCCTTGGTTCCGGTGCGTCCGGCAGCCAGGTAGGCGTTGACCACCTGGAACACCAGCGCCGGGTTGTATTCGCGCCCGAAGGTCTCGTCTGATACGGCGAGTTCGGCCCCGCCATTCGCAACTTTGAGCTTCATGGCAATTACTTCTTCTTCGGCTGGGCTGGCTTGGGCGCCGCCGGCTTCGCCGCAGCAGCAGCCTTCGGCGGCGCGGCCGCCTTGGTCGGCTGGATGGTCTTGCGGGCAGCCTGTCGCGCCGCCTTCACCGAAGCGCGCACGATCACCTGACCGCCTTCGGCGCCCGGCACGGCGCCGCTGATCAGCAGCAGGTTGCGCGGTGCATCGACGCCGACGACCTTCAGGTTCTCCGTGGTGCGGCGCACCACACCCATGTGCCCCGACATCCGCTTGCCCGGAAATACCCGGCCCGGCGTCTGCCGCTGGCCGATCGAGCCCGGCACGCGGTGCGCGAGGGAGGCGCCGTGGGTCGCCATGCCGCCCGCAAAATTGTGCCGCTTCATGACGCCCGCATAGCCCTTGCCGATCGTGATGCCGGTGACATCCACGGCCTGGCCTTCAGTGAACAGGTCCACCTTGAGTTCACTGCCGGCCTTGAGATCCACGCCGTCGGTCTCCTTGAGGCGAAACTCGAGCAGCCCGCGGCCGGGTGCGACGTTCGCCTTCGCGTAGTGGCCGGCAACCGCCTTGGTGAGCAGCTGGGGACGGCGCGTGCCGAAGCTGACCTGCACCGCGCGATAGCCATCCTTCTCGGCCGACTTGACCTGGGTGACCCGGTTCGGGAGCACCTCAACGACAGTCACGGGCACCGATTCGCCAGCGGCCGTGAAAATTCTCGTCATGCCGCACTTGCGGCCGACCAGTCCGATAGCCATGGTCTCGTCCTCGCATGGGCCTGCACGACCCAAACGACAATGGGTGCAGGCCGAATCGCTCTCGGGGCGTAAATGACTACAGGAGGGCAGCGCCGCGCACGGCGCCGATGCTCTCGAGTGGTCTTGGCCTTAGCCCTTACGGCCGGCCAACCTCGCCCGATAAATGCCGCTTTCGCGGGAAAAATCGCCCTTGCCAAACCGCCGCGATCGGCCACGGGGCCGGACCTTCCGGGGGGGCGAAAAGGCCGCGCAGTATATCGGCGAGCCCCCGCCTAAGCAACTGCCGTGCCGTCGCTCGCGGCGGCTCCCGCCGCCTTTAGTTCAGGCGGATCTGCACATCGACGCCGGCCGGCAGCTCGAGGCGCATCAGCGCGTCCACGGTCTTGTCGGTCGGGTTCAGGATGTCCATCAGCCGCTTGTGGGTGCGCAGCTCGTACTGGTCGCGCGCGTCCTTGTCGCCGTGCGGGGAGACCAGCAGCGTGAAGCGCTCCATCTTGGTCGGCAGCGGTACCGGACCGCGCACCGTGGCGCCGGTGCGCCGTGCGGTCTCGACGATCTCGCGCGCCGAGTTGTCGATCAGACGATGGTCGAAAGCCTTGAGCCGTATGCGGATGTTCTGGTTAGCCATATGTCACTTCAGTATCTTGGAGACCACGCCGGAGCCCACGGTGCGTCCGCCCTCGCG
>CAZGVE010000057.1:0-13268 GCA_964528845.1 uncultured Steroidobacteraceae bacterium
CCAATCGTCCCAACGTTTACGTGCGGCTTGGTGCGCTCAAACTTTTCTTTGGACATGTCATTGACCTCGCAAAAGATTCATTCACTGTGACTGGTCTATTTCTTGATGATCGTGTCGGCGATGGTCGCCGGCACTTCCATGTACTTCGCGAATTCCATCGTGAACGTGGCCCGGCCCTGGCTCATCGAGCGCACGTTGGTCGCGTACTGGAACATCTCCGACAGCGGCACCTCGGCCGTGACGGTCTTGCCCATCGGCAGGTCTTCCATGCTCATGATCTGGCCGCGGCGGCGGTTCAGGTCGCCGATCACGTCACCCATGTATTCTTCCGGGGTCACGACCTCGACCTTCATGATCGGCTCGAGGATCACCGGCTTGGCGCGGCGGAAACCGTCCTTGAAGCCGAAGATCGCGGCCATGCGGAACGAGATCTCATCCGAGTCGACGTCGTGGTAGGAACCGTCGAACAGCGTGACCTTCACGTCCACGACCGGATAGCCCGCGACCACGCCGGTGTCGCAGGCCTCGTTCACGCCCTTCTCGACCGCCGGGATGAATTCGCGCGGCACGCTGCCGCCGACGATGCCATTGATGAATTCGACGCCCTTGCCGGTCTCGTTCGGCTCGATCTTGAGCCAGACGTGCCCGTACTGGCCGCGCCCGCCGGACTGCTTGACGTGCTTGCCCTCGGATTCGACGCGGCCGCGGATCGTCTCGCGGTAGGCCACCTGCGGCTTGCCGACGTTGGCCTCGACCTTGAACTCGCGCTTCATGCGGTCGACGATGATCTCGAGGTGCAGCTCGCCCATGCCCGAGATGATCGTCTGGCCCGACTCCTCGTCGGTCGACACGCGGAACGAGGGGTCTTCCTTGGCGAGGCGCTGCAGCGCCATGCCCATCTTCTCCTGGTCGGCCTGGGTCCGCGGCTCCACGGCCACCGAGATGACCGGCACCGGAATGATCATCTTCTCGAGCGTGATGACCTTCTCGAGGTCGCACAGCGTGTCGCCGGTGATCACGTCCTTGAGGCCCACCGCGGCCGCAATGTCCCCGGCGCGCACTTCCTTGATCTCGCTGCGCTCGTTGGCGTGCATCTGCAGCAGCCGCCCGATGCGCTCCTTGCGGCCCTTGGTCGGCACGTACACGGTATCGCCCGAGTTGAGCGTGCCGGAATAGACGCGGAAGAAGGTCAGGTTGCCGACGAATGGATCGTTCAGGATCTTGAACGCCAGGGCGGCGAACGGCTCGTCGTCGTCCGCGCGGCGCGTGACCGTCTCCCCGTTGCTGCCGATTCCCTTGACCTCGGGCATCTCGACCGGCGATGGCATGTATTCGATCACGGCATCCAGCAGCGCCTGCACACCCTTGTTCTTGAACGCGGTGCCGCACATGCACAGCACGATCTCGTTCTTGAGCGCCCGCGCCTTCAGCCCGCGCTTGATTTCCTCGTCGCTCAAGGTGCCCGCCTCGAGGTACTTGTCGAGCAGCTGCTCGTCGCCCTCGGCGGCCGCCTCGATCATGCGCGCACGGGATTGCTCGCATTGTGCGCGCAGGCCTTCGGGAACCTCCCCGAATTCGAACTTCATCCCCTGGGTTTCCATGTCCCAGCGGATCGCCTTCATCCGGACGAGATCGACCACGCCCTCGAAGTTCTCCTCGGCGCCGATCGGCAGCTGGATCGGCACCGGGTTCGCGCGCAGGCGCGTGCGGATCATGTCCACGCAGCGCTCGAAGTTCGCACCGGCGCGGTCCATCTTGTTCACGAAGGCGATGCGTGGCACGCCGTAACGGTTCATCTGCCGCCAGACCGTCTCGGACTGCGGCTGCACGCCGGCCACGGAATCGAACAGCGCCACCGCGCTGTCCAGTACGCGCAGCGAGCGCTCGACCTCGATCGTGAAATCGACGTGCCCGGGGGTATCGATGATGTTGATCCGGTGCTCGGGGAAGTTCTTGTCCATCCCCTTCCAGAAGCAGGTCGTGGCGGCGGACGTGATCGTGATGCCGCGCTCCTGCTCCTGTTCCATGTAATCCATCACCGCCGCGCCATCGTGCACTTCGCCGATCTTGTGCGACACGCCGGTGTAGAACAGGATCCGTTCGGTCGTGGTCGTCTTCCCGGCGTCGATGTGCGCCGAGATGCCGATGTTCCGGTAACGCTCGATGGGCGTTGCACGTGCCACGATAGATTCCTGGAAATGATCCCCGCCGTCGGCGCGCGGAGGCTCACCAGCGGTAGTGCGCGAAGGCCTTGTTGGCCTCCGCCATGCGATGCGTGTCCTCGCGCTTGCGCACGGCCGCACCGCGGTTCTCGGCAGCATCGAGCAGCTCGTGCGCCAGCCGGAAGGCCATCGACTTCTCGCTGCGATCGCGGGCGGCCTCGATCACCCAGCGCATCGCGAGCGTCTGGCGACGGCTGGCGCGCACCTCGACCGGCACCTGGTAGGTGGCGCCGCCGACCCGGCGGGACTTCACCTCCACCACCGGCTTCACGTTGTCCAGGGCCTGCGAGAGCAGTTCAATCGCCTCGCCACCCTGGCGACCGGTCTTCTCCGTGATGCGTTCGATGGCACCGTAGAGAATGTGCTCGGCGGCCGACTTCTTGCCGCTCTGCATGACCACGTTCATGAATTTCGCGAGCATCTCGCTGTTGAACTTCGGATCCGGAAGAATGGTGCGGCTCGGGGCCGCGGCGCGACGGGACATGGGGCACTTCCTCGTTATTTCTTCGGGCGCTTGGCGCCGTACTTCGAACGACCCTGCTTGCGGTTGCCGACGCCGGCACAATCCAGCGTGCCGCGCACCGTGTGGTAGCGCACGCCCGGCAGGTCCTTGACGCGGCCACCGCGGATCAGCACGACCGAGTGCTCCTGCAGGTTGTGGCCCTCGCCGCCGATGTAGCTGCTGACCTCATAGCCATTGGTCAGGCGCACGCGCGCCACCTTGCGCAGCGCGGAGTTCGGCTTCTTCGGCGTCGTCGTGTAGACGCGTGTGCACACCCCGCGCTTCTGCGGCGAGGCGCCCAGCGCCGGCACCTTGGTCTTCTCGGCTTGCACGCGGCGTGGCTGACGGATCAACTGACCTGTAGTGGCCATTCGGACTCCAGCATTCCCTTCGAATTGTGAGGCGACCGACGAGACGCGCCGGGCCGTCTCGGTGACGAGACGGCCCGGCGTGCTCGAGGCGCGGTTCTTTCGGTCAGGCTGTCAATGGGCCGGGCCGACAAAGGCCGGCGATTCTAGGTAGCGAGGCGTGTTTAGTCAACGCCTTGCCGTGCTGCAGCAAGCCCGGCACTGTGGGGTGAAGGCCGCGTTGGGGCACCGGTAGTCCCCTTCAGGGCACCGGGTCGCGCTGCGCCTCCAGTTCCTCGCTGGCGCGCAGCCACGACGCCTCCGCCTCCTCGATCGCCCGCACCAGCCGTCCCTGATCCCGCAGCAGCTGGGCCAGGCGCGGCCGGTCGCTGCCGCTGGCGGCCGTGGCGAGCTCCGCCTCGATGCGGGTACGCTCGCGCGCCAGACGCTCGAGTTCCCGCTCGTGGCTCGCCACGGCATCGCGCAGCGGGCTCATCGAAGCCCGACGCTGCGCCTCGAGGCGCCGGCGCTGCTTGCGCGCCTCGGCCGAGTCGGGCTCAGCGCTCGCCGTCTCGGAAGCCTGGGACTGCTGCCCGAGCCAGCGCGCATAGTCCGCCAGATCCCCGTCGAATGGCACGGCGCGCCCGCCGTGCACCAGCAGGAAGTCGTCCGCGACCGTGCTGAGCAGGTGGCGGTCGTGGGACACCAGCACCACCGCGCCCGCGTAGTCCTGCAGCGCCACGCTGAGCGCCTGGCGCATCTCGAGATCCAGATGGTTGGTCGGCTCGTCGAGCAGCAGCAGATTTGGACGCTGGTAGGCAACCAGTGCCAGCACCAGCCGCGCCTTCTCACCGCCCGAGAACGGCGCGACCGGCTCGAACACCCGGTCTCCCGGAAAGCCGAACCCGGCCAGGAAATCGCGCAGCGTCTGTTCCGCCGAGCGCGGTCCGCCCTGCGCCGCCTCGATGCGCTGCAGGTGCTGGAGCGGCGAATCTCGCACCACGAGCTGTTCGAGCTGATGCTGCGCGAAGTAGCCGATGCGCAGGTCGCGAGCCTCGGTCCGGGTTCCGCCCTGCGCCGGCAGCACCCCCGCCAGCAGCTTCATCAGCGTGGATTTGCCGGCGCCATTGCGCCCCAGCAGCCCGACCCGGTCGCCGGGCGCGAGCGTCAGGCTCAACGAGGCGATGACCGGCTGCCCGCCGTAGCCGGCCCCCTGCTTCTCCAGCGCCAGCAACGGGCGCGGCAGCTTCGCGGGCGCTGCAAAAGAGAATGTGAACGGTGAGTCGACGTGCGCGGGAGCGATGCGCTGCATCCGCTCGAGCGCCTTGAGTCGGCTCTGCGCCTGCCGCGCCTTGCTCGCCTTGGCGCGGAAGCGCTCAACGAAGGATTCCATGTGGCGGATCTCGCGCTGCTGGCGCGCGTATAGCGCCGAGTGCTCGGCCAGCTCGGCGGCGCGCTGCAGCTCGAAGGCCGAGTAGTTGCCGCGATAGGCGCGCGCGTGACCGTGCTCGATATTCACGATGCGGTCCGTCACGGCGTCCAGGAACTCGCGGTCGTGGGCGATCAGCAGCAAGGTACCCGGGTACTCGCGCAGCCAGGTCTCGAGCCACAGGATCGCGTCGAGATCCAGGTGATTGGTCGGCTCGTCGAGCAGCAGCAGGTCCGAGCGGCACATCAGGGCCTGCGCGACGTTGAGCCGCACCCGCCAGCCGCCCGAGAATGCGCTGACCGGCCGGGTCTCATCAGCGTTCGAGAACCCGAGACCGTGCAGGAGCCGGCCAGCGCGACTGCGCGCGTCGTAGCCGCCGATCGCCGCGTAGGCTGCGTGCAGCTCACCGAGGCGTTCGCCGTCGTCGGCCCGTTCGGCCTCGGCCAGCTGCTGCTCGATCTGGCGCAGTCCGGCGTCGCCATCGAGCACGAACTCGATCGCGCCCTGCTCGGTTGCCAGCAGCTCCTGCGACACGTGCGCCAGCTCGAGCTGTGCGGGCATCTCGAAGCTGCCGGCCTCCGGTTGCAGCTCCCCGCGCACCAGCGCCATCAGGCTCGACTTGCCGCTGCCGTTCTCGCCGGTGATCCCGACCTTCTCGCCGCGGAACAGGCTGAAGGTGGCGCCGGAGAACAGCTCCCGCTTGCCACGCCGCACGCTGACGTCGGAGAAGTTGAGCATCGCTTTAAACGCCGGCAGGCCAAGGCTTCCGGTCGCGCGCAGCATGCGCCGCGCGCGACCGGGCTGCCCTCAAGGCGCCCTGGAGTCAGCCGCGCCTAGCTGGCGGCGCTTTCTTCCTCGCCCACGCTGGCGTCGTCCATCTCGCCGACCGCGCCACCCACGTCCATGAAGCTGCGCCGCCCGCTCTCGTCGAACTTCCGGCGCCGGTGTGCATGGGCCGCGAAGCCGGTGCCAGCCGGGATCAGCCGTCCGACGATGACGTTCTCCTTCAGTCCGCGCAGGTCGTCCTTGAGTCCACGGACCGCGGCTTCCGTCAGCACGCGCGTGGTCTCCTGGAACGACGCCGCCGAGATGAACGACTCGGTGGCGAGCGAGGCCTTGGTGATGCCGAGCAGCACAGGCTGCAGGCGCGCGGCCTGCTTGCCGTCGGTCTCGGTACGGTCATTGATGTCCAGCGCACGCGAGCGGTCGATCTGCTCGCCGCGCAGCAGCGTGGTCTCCCCGGCCGCCACGACCTCGGTCTTGCGCAGCATCTGGCGGATGATCACCTCGATGTGCTTGTCGTTGATCTTCACGCCCTGCAGCCGGTACACGTCCTGGATCTCGCGCACCAGGTAGTTCGCCAGCGCCTCGACGCCCTGCAGCCGCAGGATGTCGTGCGGATTCGGCTCGCCGTCCGCGATGACCTCACCGCGCTCGACCGTCTCGCCCTCGAACACGTTGAGCTGGCGCCACTTCGGGATCAGCTCCTCGTACTTCTCGCCGTCATCGCTGGTGATGACCAGCCGGCGCTTGCCCTTGGTCTCCTTGCCGAAGCTGACGGTCCCGCTCTTCTCGGCCAGGATCGCCGGATCCTTCGGCTTGCGCGCCTCGAACAGGTCGGCGACGCGCGGCAGTCCGCCGGTGATGTCGCGGGTCTTCGAGGATTCCTGCGGGATGCGCGCGATGATGTCGCCTACCGACACCTTGGCGCCGTCCTCGAGGTTGATCAGCGCCCCGGGCGGCAGCGTGTAGACCGCCGGAATCACGGTGTTCGCGAACGTGACCTCCTTGCCCTTGGAGTTCAGCAGCTTGATGGTCGGACGCAGCTCCTTGCCGCCGCGCTGCTTGGAATCCATCACCACGGTGGAGGACAGTCCCGTCACCTCATCGACCTGCGACGCCACCGTCATGCCGTCGACGAAGTCCTGGAACCGGATGAAGCCCGCCACCTCGGTCACCACCGGGTGCGTATGCGGGTCCCAGGTCGCGACGATCTGCGAGCCTTCGACCCGCTGTCCTTCCTTCGCCGTGATGGTCGCGCCGTAGGGAATCTTGTACCGCTCGCGCTCGCGACCGAACTCGTCCACGACTCCGAGCTCGCCCGAGCGCGATACGGCCACCAGGTGCCCCTTCTCGTGCTCGACGGTCTTGATGTGGTGGAAGCGCAGCGTGCCGCGGTTGCGGATCTCGACGCTGCTGGCGGCCGCGGCCCGCGAGGCCGCCCCACCGATGTGGAACGTGCGCATCGTGAGCTGCGTGCCCGGCTCGCCGATCGACTGCGCCGCGATCACGCCGACCGCCTCGCCGATGTTGATCAGGCGGCCGCGCGCCAGGTCACGCCCATAGCAGTTGCTGCACACGCCGTAGCGCGTCTGGCAGGTGATCGGCGAGCGCACGTGGATCTGGTCCACGCCCTGCTGCTCGAGCAGGCGCACCCCGCCCTCATCCAGCAACGTTCCGGCCGACAGCAGTACCTCGTCCTTGCCGGGCGTAAGCACGTCGGTCGCGGTCACGCGTCCGAGCACCCGCTCCCCGAGGCCCTCGACCACGTCACCGCCCTCGACCAGCGGCGCCATCGCCAGGCCGTTCTGTGTTCCACAGTCGACCTCGGTGACCACCAGATCCTGCGCGACGTCGACCAGACGGCGCGTGAGGTAGCCGGAGTTGGCGGTCTTGAGCGCCGTGTCGGCCAGGCCCTTGCGCGCGCCGTGGGTCGAGATGAAGTACTGCAGCACGTTCAGGCCTTCACGGAAGTTCGCCGTGATCGGCGTCTCGATGATCGAGCCGTCGGGCTTGGCCATCAGGCCGCGCATGCCGGCCAGCTGGCGGATCTGCGCCGCTGAGCCGCGCGCGCCGGAGTCCGCCATCATGAAGATCGAATTGAAGGACTTCTGCCGCTGCTTGACGCCGCGACTGTCGGTCGCCTCCTCGCTGCCGAGCTTGTCCATCATCGCCTTGGCGACCTGATCGTTCGCGCGCGACCAGATGTCCACGACCTTGTTGTAGCGCTCGCCGTTGGTCACCAGGCCCGAGGCATACTGGTCCTGGATCTCCTTGACCTCGCGGTCCGCCGCGGCGACCAGCTTGACCTTCTGCTCCGGTATCACGATGTCGTCGATGCCGAAGGACACCGCCGAGCGGGTCGCGTAGTGGAAGCCCGTGTACATGAGCTGGTCGGCGAAGATCACCGTTTCCTTCAGCCCGAGCGCGCGGTAGCAGGCGTTGATGCTGGCCGAGATCGCCTTCTTGGTCATGTCGATGTTGATGATGTCGAAGGACAGACCGCGCGGCAGGATCTCCGAGAGCAGCGCGCGCCCGACCGTCGTGGCCACCAGGCGCCGGCGGGGCTTGAGCTCCCCGTCCTGCATCACGTACTCGCGCAGGCGCACCTTGACCTTGGCCTGCAGATCGACGGTGCGGCTCTCGTAGGCGCGATGCGCCTCCTGCACGTCGGTGAAGAACATGCCTTCGCCGACCGCGCCTACGCGCTCACGGGTCAGGTAGTACAGCCCGAGCACCACGTCCTGCGAGGGCACGATGATCGGATCGCCATTGGCAGGCGAGAGAATGTTGTTCGAGGACATCATCAGCGCCCGCGCCTCGAGCTGCGCCTCGAGCGACAGCGGGACGTGCACGGCCATCTGGTCGCCGTCGAAGTCGGCGTTGAACGCCGTGCAGACCAGCGGGTGCAGCTGGATCGCCTTGCCCTCGATCAGCACCGGCTCGAAGGCCTGGATGCCGAGGCGATGCAGGGTCGGCGCCCGGTTGAGCAGCACCGGATGCTCGCGGATGACCTCCTCGAGGATATCCCACACCTCCGGACCCTCGCGCTCCACCAGGCGCTTGGCGGCCTTGATGGTCGAGGCTTCACCGCGCAACTGCAGCTTGTGGAAGATGAACGGCTTGAACAGCTCCAGCGCCATCTTCTTCGGCAGCCCGCACTGGTGCAGGCGCAGCGTCGGGCCCACCACGATCACCGAACGGCCGGAGTAGTCCACTCGCTTGCCGAGCAGGTTCTGCCGGAAGCGGCCCTGCTTGCCCTTGATCATGTCGGCCAGCGACTTGAGCGGACGCCGGTTGGTACCGGTGATAGCCCGGCCGCGGCGGCCGTTGTCGAGCAGCGCATCGACCGCTTCCTGCAGCATGCGCTTCTCGTTGCGCACGATGATGTCCGGCGCCGACAGCTCGAGCAGGCGGCGCAGCCGGTTGTTGCGGTTGATCACGCGGCGGTACAGGTCGTTCAGGTCGGAGGTCGCGAATCGACCGCCGTCGAGCGGTACCAGCGGGCGCAGGTCCGGTGGCAGCACCGGCAGCACGGTCATCACCATCCACTCGGGCTTGTTGCCAGACTCGATGAACGACTCGATCAGCTTGAGCCGCTTGGACAGCCGCTTGAGCTTGGTCTCCGAGGCGGTCGCGCCCATGTCCTCGCGCACCTTGATGACCTCGGCCTTCAGGTCGAGCGTGCGCAGTAGTTCGAACACCGCCTCCGCTCCCATCCGGGCATCGAATTCGTCGCCGTGCTCCTCGATCGCCTCGAGGTACATCTCGTCGGTCAGCAGCTGGCCGCGCTGCATCGGCGTCATGCCCGGATCGATCACGACGAAGGCCTCGAAGTACAGCACGCGCTCGATCTCGCGCAGCGTCATGTCCAGCATCAGGCCGATGCGCGAGGGCAGTGATTTGAGGAACCAGATGTGCGCCACCGGGCTCGCGAGCTCGATGTGGCCCATGCGTTCGCGCCGCACCTTGGACTGCGTGACCTCGACGCCGCACTTCTCGCACACCACACCGCGGTGCTTGAGGCGCTTGTACTTGCCGCAAAGACACTCGTAGTCCTTGACCGGCCCGAAGATCTTGGCGCAGAACAGGCCGTCGCGCTCCGGCTTGAACGTGCGGTAGTTGATCGTCTCGGGCTTGCGCACCTCCCCGTACGACCAGGCGCGCACCATCTCCGGCGAGGCCAGCCCGATCTTGATCGCGTCGAAGTGCTCGACCGGCGTCTGCTGCTTGAAGAGCTTGAGTAGGTCTTTCATGGATACACCTTTGAGGCTATGCCTCAGTCCTGCTCGAGTTCGACGTTGATGCCGAGGGAGCGGATTTCCTTCACCAGCACGTTGAACGATTCCGGCATTCCGGCCTTCATCTCATGGTTGCCGTCGACGATGCTCTTGTACATCGCGGTGCGCCCGACGGTGTCGTCGGACTTGACCGTGAGCATCTCCTGCAGCGTGTAGGCCGCGCCGTAGGCCTCGAGCGCCCATACCTCCATCTCGCCAAAGCGCTGGCCGCCAAACTGCGCCTTGCCGCCGAGCGGCTGCTGCGTGACCAGGCTGTAGGGCCCGGTCGAACGGGCATGCATCTTGTCGTCCACCAGGTGGTTGAGCTTGAGCATGTACATGTAGCCCACCGTCACCTGACGGTCGAAGCGTTCGCCGGTCCGGCCGTCGAACAGCCAGGTCTGGCCCGACAGCGGCACGTCGGCCAGTGCCAGCAGGCCCTTGATGTCGGCCTCGCTCGCGCCATCGAACACCGGCGTCGCCATCGGCACGCCTTCCTTCAGGTTGCGCGCGAGCTC
The DNA here is from genome assembly GCA_964528845.1 of uncultured Steroidobacteraceae bacterium. Taxonomy (GTDB): domain Bacteria; phylum Pseudomonadota; class Gammaproteobacteria; order Steroidobacterales; family Steroidobacteraceae; genus FEN-1191. The sequence goes on from CAZGVE010000057.1 coordinate 10,079, forward strand.
CAGGACCTCCTTGTCATTGAACTCGGCGAAGCGCTCCTTCTGGCCGCCAGTCTGGTTGTAGATCTGGTCCAGGAAGCCGCGCAGCTCTTCGGTCTGCGCCTGGCGTTCGAGCATGCGCCCGATCTTCAGTCCGAGCCCCTTCGCCGCCCAGCCGAGGTGCGTCTCGAGCACCTGGCCGACGTTCATGCGCGAAGGCACTCCGAGCGGATTGAGCACGATGTCGACTGGTGTACCGTCCTCCAGATAGGGCATGTCCTCGACCGGCACGATGGTCGAGATCACGCCCTTGTTGCCGTGGCGACCGGCCATCTTGTCGCCGGGCTGCACGCGGCGCTTGACCGCCAGGTACACCTTGACCATCTTGAGCACGCCAGGCGCGAGATCGTCGCCGGCCGTGATCTTCACGCGCTTCTCCTCCAGGCGCTTGTCGAATGCCTTCTGCTGCGTCTGCAGCCGCTCGGCCGCGGCCTCCAGCGCACCGTTCGCCTCCTCGTCGTCGAGGCGGATCTGGAACCACTCCTCGCGCGGCAGCTCATCCAGGTACTCGGCGGTGATCTGGGTGCCGGCCTTGAGCTTCTTCGTGCCGCTCGCCACGGTGTGATTGAGCAACATGCCGCGCATGCGCTGGTACAGGTCGTCCTCGAGGATGCGGCGCTGATCCTGCAGGTCCTTGCGCACCCGCTCGATCTCCGCCTTCTCGATCGACTGCGCGCGCGAGTCCTTCTCGATGCCATCGCGCGTGAACACGCGCACGTCGATCACGGTGCCGTCCATCCCGGGCGGTACGCGCAGCGACGTGTCCTTCACGTCCGAGGCCTTCTCGCCGAAGATCGCGCGCAGCAGCTTCTCCTCCGGCGTCAGCTGGGTCTCGCCCTTCGGCGTGACCTTGCCGACCAGGATGTCACCGGCGCGCACCTCGGCGCCGATGAAGGCGATACCCGCCTCGTCGAGCTTGCCGAGCGCCGCGTCACCGACGTTCGGAATGTCGGCGGAAATCTCCTCCGGCCCGAGCTTGGTGTCGCGCGCGACGCAGGTGAGTTCCTCGATGTGGATGGTCGTGAAGCGGTCCTCCTGCACGACCCGCTCCGAGATCAGGATCGAATCCTCGAAGTTGTAGCCATTCCAGGGCATGAACGCGACCAGCATGTTCTGGCCCAGCGCGAGCTCGCCCAGGTGCGTGGACGGGCCGTCCGCCAGCACGTCACCGCGCGCGATCACGTCCCCGGCGTTCACCAGCGGACGCTGGTTGATGCAGGTGTTCTGGTTCGAGCGCGTGTACTTGGTCAGGTTGTAGATATCGACACCTGGCTCGCCCGCCAGCGTCTCCTCGTCATTGACCCGCACCACGATGCGCGAGGCATCGACCGAGTCCACCCGGCCTCCGCGTCGCGCGACCACGGCCACGCCGGAGTCGATCGCAACCGGGCGTTCCATGCCGGTGCCGACCAGCGGCGTCTGGGAGCGTAGCGTCGGCACCGCCTGGCGCTGCATGTTCGATCCCATCAGCGCGCGGTTCGCATCGTCGTGCTCGAGGAATGGGATCAGCGATGCGGCGACCGACACGATCTGCTTCGGCGAGACGTCCATGTAGTTGATGCGCTCGCGCGGCATCAGCGTGAACTCGCTCTGGAACCGGCAGGACACGAGCTCGTCCCCGAGTTCGCCCCCCGGACCGGTGCGCGCGTTGGCCTGCGCGATCGCGAATTCGCCCTCCTCGATCGCCGACAGATAGTCGATCCGGTCGGTCACGCGACCGGCCTCGACCCGCCGGTAGGGCGTCTCGAGGAAGCCGTACTGGTTGGTGCGGGCATACACGGACAGCGAGTTGATCAGTCCGATATTCGGGCCCTCGGGGGTCTCGATCGGGCACACGCGGCCGTAGTGCGTCGGATGCACGTCGCGGACCTCGAATCCGGCGCGCTCGCGCGTCAGTCCGCCCGGCCCAAGCGCCGATACGCGGCGCTTGTGCGTGACTTCCGACAGCGGGTTGTTCTGGTCCATGAACTGCGAGAGCTGGGAGGAGCCGAAGAATTCCTTCACCGCCGCAGCCACCGGCTTGGCGTTGATCATCTCCTGCGGCATCAGCGGCTCGGACTCAGCGATCGTGAGACGCTCCTTGACCGCGCGCTCGACGCGCACCAGTCCGACGCGGAACGCGTTCTCGGCCATCTCGCCGACGCTGCGCACGCGGCGATTGCCGAGGTGGTCGATATCGTCCACCGTGCCGTTGCCGTTGCGGATGTCGATCAGCACCTTGAGCACGTCGAGGATGTCTTCCTTCGACAGGATCGGCGAACCGAGGATCTCCTTGCGGCCGACCCGGCGGTTGAACTTCATCCGGCCCACGGCCGAGACGTCGTAGCGCTCGTTGTTGAAGAACAGGTTGTTGAACAGGTTCTCCGCGGCGTCCTTGGTCGGCGGCTCGCCGGGACGCATCATGCGATAGATCTCGACCAGCGCCTCCATGCGCGTCTTGGTCGGATCGATGCGCAGCGTATCCGAAATATACGGCCCGCGGTCCAGGTCGTTCACGTACAGCGTGTTGACCTCGTGGATACCGGCCTCGACGAGCTTCTGCAGGCTCGCCGCGGTCAGGACCTCGTTGGCCTTGGCGATGATCTCGCCGGTGTCGGTATTGACCACGTCGTGGGCCAGGATCTTGCCCTGCAGGTACTCACGCGGCACCGGCAGCTGGGTGACGCCGGCGTCCTCGAGCTGGCGCACGTGGCGTGCGGTGATGCGCCGACCCTCCTCGACGATGACGGTATCGCCGGCGCGGATCTCGAAGGTGGCGGTCTCGCCGCGCAGGCGCTGCGGCACCAGCCGCATCGCGGCGCTGTCGGCCGTCAGCTCGAAGGTATTCTTCTCGAAGAAGGTATCGAGGATCTCGGTCTCGGTCATGCCGAGCGCGCGCAGGATGATCGACACCGGAAGCTTGCGCCGCCGGTCGATGCGCGCGAACACGCAGTCCTTCGGATCGAATTCGAAATCCAGCCACGAGCCGCGGTAGGGGATGATGCGCGCGGAGAACAGCAGCTTGCCCGAGGAGTGGGTCTTGCCGCGGTCATGGTCGAAGAACACTCCGGGCGAGCGGTGCAGCTGGCTCACGATCACGCGCTCGGTGCCGTTGACGATGAACGTGCCGTTGTCGGTCATCAGCGGCAGCTCGCCGAGATAGACCTCCTGCTCG
>CAZGVE010000058.1:0-10664 GCA_964528845.1 uncultured Steroidobacteraceae bacterium
TCGACGAGGAACGCGAGGGCCTCGACCTCTCGCAGCACGGCGAGGCGATCGAATAATCATTGGAAGGAACAGACCATGAAGCTGATAACTGCGTTCATTAAACCGTTCAAGCTGGATGAAGTGCGCGAGGCACTGACTACACTGGGCGTGTCCGGCATGTCCGTGACAGAGGTCAAGGGGTTCGGCCGACAGCGCGGTCACACGGAACTCTACCGTGGTGCCGAGTACAAGGTCGACTTCGTGCCGAAGACCCGGGTCGAAATCGCCGTGCCTACGGAGCTCGCCGAACCGGTCGTCGATGCGATCGCGAAGGCCGCCAAGACCGGCAAGGTCGGCGACGGCAAGATCTTCATCAGTGAGATCCAGCGGGCCGTGCGTATCCGGACCGGGGAGACCGACAAAGCCGCGCTGTAACAGCACCAGGCGTTGACCTGAAGGCCACCGACCGCGAAAGGCGCGGCGGTGGCCTTCTCTTTTTGGTCGCCCGCCGGCGCGCGTCAGGTCAGTTTCAGAGCGGCGAACAGCAGCCCCATCCCCACCACCATGATCGATCCCAGGCGCACGGTCATCGAGGACTGAAGCAGCTTCAGTTCGAGCCCAGTCGCGACACGGGACGTCTCGAGCGCCAGATTGACCTCGGTCCGCAGCGACTCGGTATCCTGCTTGATCTCATTGCGCAGACCAGCAATATCCTGCTTCAGCTCCGTGCGCAGCGAATCAATATCCTGCTTCAGCTCTGTGCGCAGCGAATCAATATCCTGCTTGAGTTCATTGCGCAGCCCGGCAACGTCCTGCTTCAGCTCTGTACGCAGCGATTCGATATCCTGCTTGAGCTCGTTTCGCAGCCCGGTGAAGTCCTGCTTCAGCTCATTGCGCACTGTCCGCAGCTCGTGGCTGAGCAGCGTCTGGGCCGATGCCATATCTGACTTCGTCGTCAGCGAACTGACCATGTCTTGTTCCATCGCGTCGACGACCGCCCTCGCCTTGTCGGTGGGTAATTTACCACCCCAATTGTTGCAGCCTTCCCCTGCGCCGGGCCAGATGTCGCACTATTGAAGTAGATTCCAGGTGCACTGGATGGTTCCGGCCCAACCGGCGTGCGCGGCGTACGGCGCCGGGAAGCCACCCATGCTGGCATTGACCATGACGTTAGTGGAGAAAGCGACCGGCCCTAGAGCCTGCGCGGACATACTCGCGCTCGCACTGTATTCGGCCGAACTGCCTGGCGTGTTCATTCTGGGCGTCTGCAATGCGCCATCGATGTACTGCCGCTGGGGCGCCTCCTGCAGTTGACCCGAGGCGGGGGTGGTTGCCTCGGCAAAGGTAAAGGTCCCATTGGAAAGTCTGGCCTGGTAGGTGACGGCATGGCTGCCAGACAACGTCCAGGACCGGATCAGCACCTGGGAATGGCCGGGAGAAGTCGTTACGGACTCGGAGGCGCCGCTGCCACTCACCGTCCACGTCAATGGATACTGCTTCCCGGTCGGCGCCATCATGGGTGGCCCCGTGACCGTCCAGCGGTGCAGCTCGGAATGACGGTAGCCTGGGCCACCAATGTTGATGAGGCATTGTCCGCCGTTGGCGGGGGGTGCAGGCGCCACCGGAAACGCGCCGACGAAATCCTGGGACCAGGAAACACTATTGGACGAGGGGCCGCCGCAGACTTCGCCCGGGGAGCCCATGCAGGGCGCGCCACAGGCGTTGGATGTCCCGTGCGTGCCGGCCGAGTTGCCGCAGAAGCAGAAGGCTCCCGACTGCGTTCCCGCGAATACGAAGTTGTTGGCCGCGCAGGTGGCACGGCACGCATCGTTGGTCATCCGGTTGGACCAGGTCACCTGTCCGGCCAGGTCCCGTCCGATGGTGCCCGGAAGCGGGGAATACACGTTCAGTGGCGGCGTCGATGTTTCGTCGGCAAAGCAGGCGAAGGCGCCGTTATTGCGCGGCGCAAAGGGCATCGGCCTGGGTGCGATATTGCTTCTGGGTACCGGGGCCTGCACCTGCGCCAGCGCGCCCAGCGTCGTGAGCGCGGACGTGAGTGTCAGAGCGAGGAGCGTGAGCTTCTTCATGGATCGGTCTCCTGGCAGGATTCCCATGCCGTCTTGGCGGCCTTGCGTGCCGCGATTGTCTCATGAGTCGCGTCGCCTGGCGGAACGGTTCGATCGGTCATGACCGGGCTTGAGAAAGCACTTTAAGTACAACCGCCAGGACGCGGATCACGAAGTCATCCCTTCGTCATGGGGTGGCCACGCCGCTGTCACAGTGCCGGCGCACGCTGCAGCGCAATTCTGGCAGCGCAGGATCGGCAGCATGAGCGGAAGCCCTCGAGCCACCATCCACGTCCGCACCGCCTTCGTCTCCGACATCCACCTGGGCTCGCGCGAGTGCCGCGCCGATCTGATCCTGGACTTCCTGCGCACCGTTCACATGGACCAGCTGTTCCTGATCGGCGATATCGTCGATGTGTGGAGCCTCAAACGCGGCTTCTACTGGCCACAGATGCACAACGACGTGCTGCGCACGATCCTCGGCAAGACCAAGCACGGCACGCGCGTGATCTACGTGCCCGGCAACCACGACGAACAGATGCGGGACTTCTGCGCCACGGTGTTCGGCAATCTCGAGATCCACCGCGAGTTCGTGCACACCACCGCGCGTAACCTGAAGCTGCTGATCATGCACGGCGACGAGTTCGACGGCGCGGTGAAATTCCCGCGCTGGCTGCACCTGCTCGGCTCGAGCCTCTATGACGTCACGCTCGGCGCCAATCGCTGCGTGAACAGCCTGCGCCGCCGCTTCGGCTATCCCTACTGGTCGCTGGCGGGCTACTTGAAGGGCCGGGTCGGCAATGCGCGGCGCTATGTCCGGGAGTTCGAGCGCGCCGCGGCGCTCGCCGCGCGCCGGCGCGGGCTGGACGGAATCGTCTGCGGCCATATCCATCGCCCCGAGATCGCCACCCACGGCGGCGTGCTCTACTGCAACGACGGGGACTGGGTCGACAGCTGCTCGGCGCTCATCGAGGACCGCAGCGGCGAGCTGGAACTGTGGCACTGGAAGCTGGCCAGCGGTGAGAGGGCCTCCTTCGATCGCGCCGAGGCGATGCAGCGGGCGGCCTGAGACGGGCGGTCGGTGCCACGCGGCTTGCGGGTGAGCGACTCGCCTAACAGGCCGGCGGCGCGTTGAGGATCGCCGCCTGGCCCGTCTCCTCGCGCCGGGCAGCACATTCCATGGCCTTCACTCTGATGCTCCTCGAGCTTGTGCGCGGCAGCGGCGCACCTCATCGGAAATTGTCCGGCGACCCATGCCGCACTGCGGCCATATCCCGCGGGTGCGCCGCAACAACGGACCGAATGTCGCCCATCGAACAGACGCGCTGCCGGGCGCATGGGTTCATCGCGGGAGTGCTGATGCAGATGACTGTGGCAATCGCTCGGCGGGAGCAGGAGTGCGGCTGGTGCAAATCGATCTTACGTCGTCGGACCCGTGTGACGCTGCTGCGGCGGAGGAGCCGCAGGCCGTGCATTGCATGAAGGCCACGGTGCTGTTTGCGGATCTGCGCGGTTACACGACGCTTGCCGAACACATGGCACCGTCGGAAGTGCTGCGGCGTCTGCACCAGTTCTTTGGCGTGCTGATCAGTGTCGTGGAGCACCACGGCGGTGACGTCTTTCACGTGGCTGGCGATTGCCTGATGGCCGGCTTTGCCGTCACGCGATACAGCCTGAACGGGGCTCGCGCCGCCCTCGCCTGTGGCAAGGCGATGCTCGTGGCGTTCGACGTGCTGATCGAGCGGTGGCAGCGCGATACGGGCATCGTGACCGCGCTGGGAGTCGGTGTGCATTTCGGGGACGTGGCGCTGGGCTTGCTCGGACCGCCGCGGCAGGCGGCCTGGACCCTGGTCGGAGACACGGTCAACGTGGCCGACCGCTTGTGTGAGCGTGCGCGTGCCGGGGAAATGCTGTTCTCGGCTGCGGTGCTCGATCAGATGCACCACTCCACCCACCGATCGGGACAGCCCATGTGGTGGGCCAGCGAATCCGGGATCCAGGTGGAACCCTTGCCGTACCTGCGATTGCCGTCCTTCGAGGTGCGCGGGCGCAGCGCGCCGGTGGAGGTCTGGTGCCTGCCGGCCGCGGAGCGGGTGTGGACCTAGGCGACCAGCTCCCCGCGTTCCAAATGCTTGTCGGCGCTGTCACCGGTCAACACAATCGTCGGGAGCTTGAAGCCGACCCGTCCGTCGGCGCACATACTGCGCGCCGCGCGCGATTTCGAACTCTACGCCAGCACCGTGATTTGCGGCACCATGATCGACTTCGTGCGAAAGTCCGAGGCGGTGGCGGGGTGCTGAATAACAGCGCGCCCGTAAGAACGGCGAAGTTGGCGGCGATCCAGATATAGGGCCGATGACCCGAAGTACCTCGTCGAAGCTGCGTCCGGCGTCCAGCGGGCTGCCTCGCCGAGCCTTGGCCGGAGCGGCATTTATCATTACTATCCCCAGACAGTTGCGGCTGCCGGCCCCGCGGCGCGCGCGGGCTACGAAGAAGAACCACCGAAGCGTTGAACCGTCGGCGCGAACCTGCCGACCAACGGCGGAACACGACAACGTCGGAGAATGACATGAATCGCCACGCTGCGCGGATCCTCGCTTTCAGTGTCATCGTTGGGATATGGCCGGCATTCGCCACCGCGGACATCTACTTGTCCGTACCGAATGTGCCGGGCGACGTCACCGACGCAGGCCATGCGAACACGATTCGCGCCTTCGCGCTCGATTGGTCGATTACCGCTGCGACGTCGTGGACACATGGCGGTGGGGTATCGGTCGGCAAACCGAATCCGGGCGCGCTGCGCCTGACGATTGCAACGGGTCCCTGGTCGAACGTGCTCATGCAGGCGATTACCACGGGTAGGGTGCTCGATGGGCCGCCAGTTGTCGGACCGATCGTCATCGACGCGACGTTGAATGGTCGCCCGCTCTATCGCGTCACGATGCAAGGCGTCTTTCTTACCAATTGCGAGAAGGACATAGACCCACAGAAAGGACCGTCCGACGTCGTCGAGATGGTGTTCAAGACCGTGTCGATCGACCACTTCTACGTCGATGGCACCGGCACGCTGCGCAGCAACAACGAAACCTGGGACATTCCGGCGGGCACGTCCGGCCCGGCGGCATCGCCGCCTCCGCCTCCGGTGATGCAACCGGTGCCATCGCCGGTACTCAAGAGGATCAATTGATCTCGATTGGTCACCTGCAAATCGCACCCCATTCAGCGGTCACGCCAAAGACATGGCCTGACGCGTCATAGGTGAACCAAAGCGGATGATTGGACGACGCCGCGCGTTCGATGGTGTCCAACATTCGAGACCACTGCAGAGTGGCCACGGTCGTCGTGAGCGGCGTACCGGTGGTGACATGAACGATCTGTTGATTCGCAAATGCGAACACCTGCTGGTTACCGGTCTGATCGCGCACCCACATGGCAATCGACATGTCGCCGTTGGGGCGAACGTCATACGTCTGCCGCACCAGGCATCCAATGAATTGCGTTGATGCCGGTGGTGGCGGCGGCGGCGGGGGTACGGGCATTGGCCTGGGTGCGGACGTTTGCGCGCTTGCCTGAGGCACTATTGCGCCAGCGGCAATGACGGCTAACAGTGCCTCAATTGCGATCTTGCAAAGGCTTCTCATTGTGCTTCCTCGTCATTTGTTCTGATCTCGAAGTCTCGGCCTGGTGGCGAGCAGCGTAGCCTACGCCAAGCCGCAAGCGGCCGCCGCCTATTGGAAACATCGTCCGTGCGGTAGCGTGCAGAGCGGGTACCGCAAATATGCTCCTATCCACTATCAATCTTGGCATGGAGATTCTCTAATGGATATCGGCGAGCTGCTTGGTGCCGCACTGGTGGTGGGCTTCGTGGTCTGGTTAGCGAACCTGGAATGCATCGCAACGCACCGTGCAATGGAGTCGAAGACGGGTCGGGGGCCTGAACGCAAGCGCCCACAGGCGGGAATTGCGGTCGATCGTCACGCCGAATAGCGTCACGCTGTCGCTCGGGGGTCACGGGGAAAGTGCCTAACGGTGCCCTTACAGGCTCGGTACCGATCGTCTCGCGCCGAAGGTGATGCCGAGCAAAGCGCCGCGGGTCCTGAACCCTCCCGAGGCTGCTGCGGGAGACGCTGGTCCGAAGACCAACCCGTCTTCCTCGAAGTACCACATTCCCACGGAAACCGATTGCGTCGGCGCTCCTGGTTGCGATCCTCGATAGCTGAAAGTGCCCGTGAGACCGATTCGATAGGTATCGGAGCGGGCTGATTGCGCCCCAGACTCCAGCGCTGAACCGTGTGAACCGACCCAGCTTATCTCCGGCGCCAGAACCAGCTGATCGTTCATGTTCACGCCGATGCCGAAGCTGACCCCGACACCGACCAGGTTCCTGAGTGTCGGCCCCTGCGACAGTGCCCCCTTCGCGGCATAGCTCGCAACGACGGGGTTCAGAGCGATGGAGGCGAGGAATCCACCCTCCGGTTCCCAAGCCAGCACCGGTGTGATCGCGGCGGTGGAGGTTTCAATCCAGGAGTCGTGGCCGCTCTGCTGGGCAGTGCCGCCGAACTGGCCGTACACACCCGCTCCGAGGGCCTCAGAAATTTTTCCAGCGTAGTGCGCCGTGAAGAATGTCGAGAGGCCGCGCGAGGGAACCTCGCCCGAAGTGGTGCCCTGGCTGAGGTATGAGCCCCCTGCGGCGAGTCCAAAGTCCAACCCGGTAACACCGCTGACCTGGCGCCGTACCGATACCTGGGCGCTCGGCACGCCACCACCACTCGACGCCGGTACGTCCAAGCCCGACGAGCGTGCCGTCATACCGTACAGATTACCTTCGATATCCCATTGCCCGTCACCCATGATTCCGGTGCCCTGGGAAAACGACGAGAACACAAAGTTGGGCGGATCCAGCTTGGGCTCCCCCGCCCATGCAGCCTGAGTGACACTCGAACTCAACCCACCGATGAGAATCCCCAGCCCACGGAACGACGTCGGACGCCTTGACGACCACACCTGTGCTCTCCGTTGTGATGCTCTCGCGGCGCGCCCGTAACTCGCTGTCAGGCGGTGGGATCGGCTCTGCGTCGCGCGGCAAGACACGTTACCAGTACCAGCAGCGTCCAGCCATCGAATGCGCCGCCTCCGCCCTTGCCGCTGCTGCCCGAGATGCCGCCGGCGCTGACGTCCGCGCCGCTGCTGCTGTTCGCCACGCTCCCGCCGCTGGAACTTCCAACGCTGCCGGCGGGTGCGGTCAGGCTCACCACCGCGATGCCGGGCGGCGCACTCGGGTCGGCGGCCGACTGCGCGGTGACGGTCACGGACGCCGGTGCCGGAAGCGCAGCAGGTGCGAGGTAGACACCGTTGGCCGTGACCGTCCCTACCGTGTCATTGCCGCCGATAATTCCATTCACCAGCCAGCCGACGGTCTGATTGCCGGTGTTGGATACCGCAGCGCTGAAGGACTGCGAGGCCCCGGTGAGCAGGCTCGCGGAGGCTGGCTGCACCGTGACGATCGCGTGCGCGATGGTCACGCTGGCGGTGCCGCTGCGGGTCGGGTCGGCGGCCGGCACTGCACTCACCGTGACGAGGCCGGATGCGGGAACCTGGGCCGGCGCGGTATAGACTCCCGCGCCGGAAATCGTGCCGGTCGTGGCCGTGCCACCCGGCACCCCATTGACCAGCCAGCTCACCGCGCTATTCGCGCTGTTACTGATCGTCACCGAGAAGGCCTGCGTGCCGGTGCCGGGCACCAGCGTAACGCTGGCCGGCGTGACGCTGACCGCGACCGGTGGGGTGAGATTCAGGGCCACGAACCCGGAAGCCGTGGGGTCTGCCACCGACACGGCGGTGACCGTGACCATCGCATTCGCCGGCACGCTGTTCGGCGCGGTGTAGACGCCGGCCGCGGAGATCGTGCCATTCGCAGCATTGCCGCCGGTCACGCCATTGACCTGCCAGGTCACCGCGGTATTGGCGGTGCCGGTCAGCGTCGCCTGAAAAGTCTGCGTGCCGATGCCCGCCTGCACCGATGACCCGGTCGGACTCACCGTGACCGTGACCGGCAACTGCGGTGTGACGGGCGCCAGGCAAGCGTTGTTGCCGGCGCTGGCGGGCGCGCTGCTGGTCGCGGCCGAGGACGTCACGATGACCTGCGCTGTGTCGATCGCGCCGAGATTGTCCGTCACCACGACCTGCAGCGTGACGCTGCCGGTGGCCGGCGCCGACAGTCTCACGCGCGCGCCGCCCGCTCCGGTCAGCACCGCGCTGCCACTGATGACCGACCACGCGAAGCCCGCGATGCTGCGCCCGCAGGCCGCCGCACTGCCGCTCGCATCGAGCGCAATCCGCCTGCCGGCGCTGACAGTGAACGGCAGGCTGACCGCCGCGATCGGGCGCTGCGCCTGCTGCACGGCGCCGAGCGCGTTGACCATCCCGGCGCCGCAGGTCGAGGTGGTGCAGTTGCACTCCGCTGCCTGCGACTTGTCGGTCGAGGAGCTCGGGATGTGGCACAGCGGCGCTGCGCTATTGACCGGGAACGGACTGGTCGCGCCCTGCTGCAGGCGCGCGATCAGCTGCGCGGGGCCGAGGTTTCCATTGACCGAGAGCATCAATCCGGCGATGCCCGAGACGATCGGGGCTGAGAAGCTGGTGCCGAGGTTGGTGTAGTACTGATCGGTATAGCCGTTCTGCGTGGGCGCCATAGTCCCGAAATTCACGGTGGTGTCGATCGAGTACAGGCACGGACCGCTGGCGTTCACGCAGTTGCCGGCCGGCGCGCTCACCGCTACTTCCGGACCGAGATTGCTGAAGCCCACCTTGGTCCCGATCTGGCGCAGGCCTGCGACCGCCACGACGCCCTGACAGTTGGCCGGTGTCGCGACCGGACCGCCGTCGTTGCCGGCGGAGGCCACGACCAGCACGCCCCGCTGCAGCAGCTGGTTGATGACCTGCTGGTAGGACTGCGGGCAGGAGCCGGATCCACCCAGGCTCATATTGATGATCCGCGCCGGATACGGATTGAGCGGATAGCCGGCCACCGGAATACCGGCCGCCCACAGCATGGCGCTCTCGATGTCGGAGTCCGAGCCGCCGCACTTGCCAAGCACCCGCACCTGCAGCAGCCATCCGCTCCAGGTCATTCCGGCGATGCCGAGGCCATTGTTGCCGAGCGCACCGAGCACGCCGGACACACGGGTGCCGTGCCACGAGCTGTTGCCAGCGGTGCAACTGGTATCGGCGTTGAACGGCGCTACGCTAAGATCGGCCGCGCTCACCCAGTCCCCGGGGTCCGAGGCATCGGCATTCCGGCCGCTGTACGTGTTGCCGGCCGCGACGTTGCTGATGAAGTCATAGCCCGGCAATAGCCGACCGCCGGCGCCGGCACGCAACAGGTCGGGATGATCGAAACGGATCCCGGTGTCGAGATCCGCAATCACGAGCCCTGAGCTTCCGGTCGTGATATCCCAGGCATCCACTGCATCCGTCGCACTCGGCGCCGGAGCGTCCGGGTTGGCATTCGGGCTCTGCAGGTACCACTGACCGGTGGCCTGCGCGCTCGCGACGAACAGCGGATCATCGGGCAGCACGTGGGCATGGCGGCGCTGATCGGGTTCCGCGTACTCCACTTCGGGGTCGGCGCGCAGTCGAGCCAGCGCCTGCTCGGTCGTCTCCCCAGCGGTCGGGTTATCGAACTCGACCGCCTGCAGCCCATCGAGAATGGCGCGCGCGCGCCGCACGCGCAGGTTCACTCGGCCGCCGAGCGCCTGCACGTCCGGGCTCGGCGCCGCGACAGGAGCCGTGGCACCGCCGTGGCGGAACTTGACGATCACGGGGACGCCCGGCGGCGATACCGCAAGGCTCTGTGCGGCGGCAAGCCCTGGCAGCAAGGTCAGCAGCGCGGCCAAGGCCACGGCCCTAGTACTTACCATATTCCGTGCACGTTCCAACCCATGGACGCCCGCATGCGGGATCGGCTGGTGACGGTACTGGGAACGCCCATCGGGCGGTGTGACCGGCCGCAAGGTACCGGCGCCGGTCGCTCTACGTGGGGTCACCCGGCTACGGTTGCCAACGCCGCATTTAACTTGGGCTATATCCATTATATGGATATAATGTATATATTCTATGGGCACTCAGAGTCGAGAATCCAAGTGACAATGCATATCAATCTTTCGCCCGAGATGGAGCAGTACATCAAGTCCAAGGTGGGCAGCGGCTTTTATGGGAATTCCACGGAGGTCATCCGGGATGCAATTCGGCGCATGCAGGCTGCCGAGCATCACAATGCCGCGCTCTTGGCTGCCGTGGCCATCGGCGATGCCCAGCTCGATCGTGGTGAAGGAGACGCGTACACGCCCTCGCTCCTGGAGCGGCTGACACACAAGGCATTGCACGATCCACCGGATGGCAACCCGGTCGATCCCGATGTCCTCCCGTGAAAGCCGGCTCCAGCTCTCGCCGAAGGCCCAGCAGGACTTCATCGATATTCTCCGCTACACGCGCGAGCGCTGGGGAGAGAAGCAGCTGCTCGTTTACCGCGACAAACTCAATGATGCGTTGAGCCTCATTGCTCGCGATCCGGAGATCGGGCACTCCAGCCCGGTGCTACCGCCGACCCATCGCGTCCTG
>CAZGVE010000058.1:10764-13223 GCA_964528845.1 uncultured Steroidobacteraceae bacterium
TGCATGTGCCCCGTCACTTGTAGCGGCTGTCAACCCGTGCTCACAGCCGCAGCTGCCCCTGCGATTGCAGGTACCACTCGTAGGTAGCCGCCAGCCCGGCCTTGAGCTGGATCTTCGGCTGCCAGCCGAGCGCACTCATCCTCGTGGTGTCGAGCAGCTTGCGCGGCGTGCCGTCGGGCTTGGTGGGATCCAGCTTCAGCGTGCCATGAAAGCCCACAACGTCAAATATCAGGTGCGCGAGCTCAGCTATGCTGATGTCCTGGCCCCAGCCGACGTTGATCGGGCGCTCATCGCTGTATTCGCGCATCAGGTACAAGCAGGCCTCGGCCAGGTCATCGACGTGCAGAAATTCGCGGCGTGCCGTGCCGGTACCCCACACGTCCACGTGCGCGGCGCCGCGCAGGCGCGCCTCGTGGCTCTTGCGCAGCAGCGCTGGCAACACGTGCGAGCCGACCAGCTCGAAATTGTCACCGGGACCGTAGAGATTGGTCGGCATCGCGCAGATCGCATCGAAGCCATATTCGCGCCTGAAGGCCTGGCACAGTTTGAGGCCGGCGATCTTCGCGATCGCGTACCACTCGTTGGTAGGCTCGAGCGGGCCGGTGAGCAGGCAGTCCTCGGGCATCGGCTGCGGCGCATGCTTCGGATAGATGCAGCTCGAGCCGAGGAACAGCAGCTTGCGTGTGCCATGGCGATGCGCCGAGGCGATCACATGGTTCTGGACTTCGAGATTGTCGAGCAGGAACTGCGCCGGCTGGCTGCGGTTGGCCTCGATGCCCCCGACCTTCGCGGCCGCGAGGAACACGTAGTCGGGCCGATGCTCGGCGAAGAACGCATCGACCGCGGCCTGCGAACGCAGGTCGAGCTCGGCGCGCGTGCGCAGCAGCAGCCGGCTCGCGCCCAGGGCGCGCAGCCGCCGCACCAGCGCGGATCCGACCAGGCCCTGGTGCCCGGCCACGAAGATCGTTGAATCGAGCACCGCTGCCGCCCTACTCGTGGTGCTGGTAGGTCTTGAAGCCTTCGCGCGCAATCAGCGCATCGCGGCGTGCAAGTTCAAGGTCCGCGGCGACCATCTCGGCGATCAGCGCCTCGAAGGTAATCTCCGCCTTCCACCCGAGCTGGCGCTGGGCCTTGTCCGGACACCCCAGCAGCGTGTCGACCTCGGTGGGCCGGAAGTAGCGCGGATCGATCTTGACGATGGTCCGGCCACTGCGCGTATCGACGCCGTGTTCGGCAACGCCCTCGCCGCGCCACACCAGGCGCATGCCGAGCAGCTCCGAAGTGCGCTCGACGAACTCGCGCACCGAATGCTGCTCGCCGGTCGCGATCACGTAGTCCTCAGGCGTCTCCTGCTGCAGCATGAGCCACTGCGCGCGCACGTAGTCGCGCGCATGGCCCCAGTCGCGCAGCGAATCGAGGTTGCCGAGGAACAGGCACTGCTCGAGGCCCTCGGAGATGCGCGCCAGGCCGCGCGTGATCTTGCGCGTCACGAAGGTCTCGCCGCGCAGCGGCGACTCGTGATTGAACAGGATGCCGTTGCAGGCGTAGAGGCCGTAGGCCTCGCGGTAGTTGACCGTGATCCAGTAGGCGTAGACCTTCGCGACCCCGTAGGGCGAGCGCGGGTAGAACGGCGTGGTCTCGCGCTGCGGGATCTCCTGCACCTTGCCGAACATCTCGGAGGTCGAGGCCTGGTAGAAGCGCGTCCTGGCGCCGAGCCCGAGGATCCGGATCGCCTCGAGCACCCGCAACGAACCGAGCGCGTCCGAATTGGCCGTGTACTCGGGCGTCTCGAAGGACACCCCGACATGGCTCTGCGCCGCGAGGTTGTAGATCTCGTCCGGCTGCACCTGCTGGATGATACGGATCAGGTTGGTCGAATCCGTCAGGTCGCCGTAGTGCAGGTGCAGGCGCACACCGCGCTCGTGCGGGTCCTGGTACAGGTGATCGATGCGGTCGGTATTGAAGGAGGAGGCCCGGCGCTTGATGCCGTGGACCTCGTAGTCCTTACCCAGCAGGAATTCTGCGAGGTACGCGCCATCCTGGCCGGTGATGCCCGTGATCAACGCTGTCTTCATGCGCCCTCAAGCCCGTGGTCCGAAGCCAGCTAGCATCGCGCGCCGGCGCCGCAACTTCAAGCCGGCGAGCACGCCTAAGGCCAGCAGCCATTCGGGCGTGATCGCGCCTCCGCCGCTCTTGCTGCCACTGCCACTGCCCCCTCCGCTGCTGCTGCTCGAGGACGAAGAAGAGTAATTTACCGTGACCGTCTGCGGCGCAGACGGACCGCCAGGCCCGGTGCAAATCAGGGTGTAGCTCGTGGTCTGCGTGAGCGCGCCGACATCGACCATGCTGCCCGACACCGGCCGTGCACCGCTCCAACCTCCAGAGGCGGCACAGCCGGTTGCATCGGTCGAAGTCCACGACAACGTGACGTCTTGGGCGCCACCCACGCTCACGGCCCC
>CAZGVE010000059.1:0-12606 GCA_964528845.1 uncultured Steroidobacteraceae bacterium
CCGTTGTGGTCCTGGCGCCAGACGTGCGAGGCCAGCAGGTAGTTCAGCGAGGCGATCTTGCGTCGCCACGGCAGCGCGGCGGAGACCTTGAGCCACTTCGCGTGCTGATTGAACATCGAGTCGACGATGTGGATGAAGGCCTCGTAGCAGTTGAAAAGACCATGCCGCCCGGTCAGCAGGTAGCCTTCCAGCCAGCCCTCGCACTGGTGCTCGCTGAGCATTTCGGTGACGCGGCCCTGCGTGGCCAGGAACTCGTCGTGGTCCCGCATCGCGGCCTCCCACTGCCGCGAAGTCGCTTCGAACACCGCCTCGAGGCCGTTCGAGACGGTTTCATCCGGCCCAAACAGACGGAAGTTGCGCTGCTCACCGTTCAGCGCAACCACGTCGCGCAGGAAGCGTCCGAGCACGTGGGTATCACCGATGCCGGGGGCGCCCGGGCTCGGCACGTCGACCCCGTAGTCGCGGAAGTCCGGCAGCCGCAGGTCGCGCAGCAGCATGCCGCCGTTGGCATGCGGATTGGCGCCCATGCGCCGCGCGCGCTCGGGGGCCAGCGCGGCGAGATCGGCGAGCAGCCGTCCCCGGGAGTCGAAGAGTTCCTCCGGGCGGTAGCTGCGGAGCCAGTCCTCCAGTTGCCGCAGGTGCCCGGGCGGCGCGCTCGCGGACACGGCGAGCGGGATCTGGTGCGAACGGAACGTGCCCTCGACAGCGCGACCATCCACGAATGCAGGTCCGGTCCAGCCTTTGGGGGAATTCAGCACGATCATGGGCCACGCCGCTGGGCCGGCAGTCGCCGCGCCTTGCGCCCGCGCCGTGGCCTGAATCCGGCGGATCTGCGCGATCGCGGCATCCAGCGCAGCTGCCATGCGCTGGTGCATCGGAGCCGGCTCATGACCCTCGACGAAGTGAGGTATCCAGCCATAGCCCCGCAGCAGCTGCTCGAGCTGCTCGCGCGGGATGCGCGCCAGGATGGTCGGGTTCGCGATCTTGTAGCCGTTCAGGTGCAGGATCGGCAGCACCGCGCCGTCGCCGACCGGGTCCAGGAACTTGTTGGAATGCCACGCCGTAGCCAGCGGACCGGTCTCCGCCTCGCCGTCTCCGACCACGCAGGCGACGATCAGACCCGGATTGTCGAAGGCGGCGCCGAAAGCATGACTCAGGGAATAGCCGAGCTCGCCGCCTTCGTGGATGGAACCCGGACATTCCGGGGACGCGTGGCTCGGAATGCCGCCCGGGAACGAGAACTGCCGGAACAAGTGGCGCAGACCAGCCTCATCGCGCGTGATCTCGGGGTAGATCTCGCTGTAGGTGCCCTCGAGATACGTATTGCCGACGACCGCGGGTCCCCCATGCCCGGGCCCGGACAGGTAGATCATGTCCAGGTCGTACTGACGGATGATCCGGTTCAGATGCGCGTAGATGAAGTTCTGTCCGGGCGTGGTGCCCCAGTGCCCGAGCAGCATCTTCTTGACGTGGGCAAGCTGCAGCGGCTCGCGCAGCAGCGGGTTGTCGCGCAGGTAGAGCTGGCCGACCGACAGATAGTTGGCCGCGCGCCAGTAGCGATCGATCCGAAGCAGCAGCTCCTCGTCCAGGGGGTTTTCAGTCATGCGCTGCGGCTCCTCGATGGCACGGCGCCATAGTGCGCCAAGCTCCGCATCGAGAACAACGCGCCTGAATCAGCGACCTTACGAGCGCTTGCGCACAGAGAACCGCACGCGGATGCGCTTACAGTGACTGTCATGGCACTTCGAATATTGCATCTTCCGGCTCGCGCTCGCGAGCGATGGCTGGCGCTGGCGAACTGGGACAGCGAGGGCGGCGCGGGACCGTCCGGAGCCCAGGAGGGTACGGGCGTGCCGGATCAGCCTGCAATGACGTCGCGGTCACCGGCACGGCGGCGCCTGCGCGCCCACCAGCCCGCAGTCGCGTCGGCGCCCCGGTAGCCGCGTCGCCGACGTCTTCGGTCCGACGTTTCCGCCCCCCCAATGGCCGGCGCCGCAGCGCCGGCTATTACGGTCGCGACGCGCTCAGACGCGGCGAACCAGAAAGACGATCAGTGCGATGACCAGGATGGTGCCCAGGATTCCGCCACCGATATACATAGTGCTCTCCTCGTGTTGCTACGGGCCAGTTGAACACCGGAGCCGAATGGCGTCTGGACGGTGGCGCACGCAGCAGAGCGGTATCGCCGTGCCAGCTTTTGCAGCGTGTGCCAGCGTACCGATGCGTGGCCGCCTCCAGGCGCAGGCTGAGCGTATGCACCGGGTCGCCTTAGCCCTTGGGTCGATGCACCGCGGCCATCGCGGTGTGAGCCGCTCTTGCCTGCGGCCACTGCACAGTTGAGTTCGCTGCTGAGCCGCGCCCGCGGCTATGACCCGCGCGCCGTGCCCTGGGAGAGCGAGGAGCTGCTGTGCGCGGAGCTCTTCAGCATCGAGCGCATGGAGCAGCACGCGGCCAGTCTCGCACTGGCACAGCCGGTCAGCGGACGGAACATGGCATCGCGGGCCCTCAGCGCCCGGCTGCGCGACAACGAGTCCGTGCTGCTCAGCGCCTATCGCTCGATGGGCGCCGCGGCCAGGGCGGGGCGGCCGATCAGCCCTGCCGCCGAGTGGTTGCTCGACAATTACCATCTGGTCGAAGCGCAGATCCGCCAGATCCACGAGGACCTTCCGCCGGGCTTCTATCGCCAGCTTCCCAAGGTCGGGAGCGGTCCGCTGGCGGGCTATCCGCGCATTTTTGGGATCGCATGGGCGTTCGTGGCGCATACCGACAGTCGCTTCGATGCCGAGACCCTGCGACGCTTCCTGCGCGCTTACCAGCGGGTCCAGCCATTGACGATCGGCGAGCTCTGGGCCATCGCCATCACGTTGCGGATCGTGCTGGTCGAGAATATCCGGCGTGCGTCCGCATTGATGGTCCGGCGGCGCCGCGAGCGCGAACAGGCGGACACGGTGGCCGACCGGCTGCTGGGTCTGAATGGCCACGCCGTCGAGCCGAATGCGCTCGAATGCCCCGAGGCGCAAGCAGGCGCCACTTCCAGATCGTTCCTCGTGCAGCTCGTGCTGCGGTTGCGGGACCAGGATCCGCGCGTGACTCCCGCGCTGCAGTGGCTCGAGCAGCGGATGTCCACCCCAGCCGGTACCGCGGATGAATTCGTGCAGGAGGAGCATCACCGCCAGGGAGCGACCAATGTCACGGTCCGCAACATCATCACCAGCATGCGCGCGATCGCCGAGCTGGATTGGCGCGATTTTTTCGAGAGCGTCAGCCTCGTCGACGAGTTGCTGCGCACCTCTGGCACGTACGCGGACATGGACTTCCCGACCCGCGACCTTTATCGCCAGGCGATCGAGCGCCTGGCGCGCGGCTGCCGGCGCGGGGAGTTGGAGATCGCGCAGGCGGCGCTGACGGCAGCGGCGCGCCCGCACGTGCAGGGTGGGCGGGATTGCGATACCGGCTACTACCTCATTGCAGACGGAGTTCCTGGCTTCGAGCGGGAAATCGGGTATCGGATCTCACGCTGGCGCAGCATTGCGCGCATCAGGCTGGCTCGCGGCGCGAGCGACTACCTGGCCATGATCGCGGTGATCACCTGTCTGCTGCTCGCCCTGCCAGTGCTCGCGATGCAGGGACATGGACTACGCGCGCCGCAGCTGCTGCTGCTGGTGCTGCTGGGCCTGCTGCCCACGGTTGACGCAGCCCTGGCGCTCGTGAACCGCGCCGTCATGCGCGGCTTCGGCGCCAGAATACTGCCGGGCCTGGCGCTGCGGGAGGGGGTTCCGGCGAACCTGAGGACCCTGATCGTGGTGCCGACGCTGCTCACGACTGCGGCCGGAGTGAAGGAGCAGATTCAGCGACTGGAAGTCCATCACCTTGCATCGCGCGACGGCGAGCTCTATTTCGCGCTGCTGTCGGACTGGAGCGACGCTGCGACCGAAACCTCAGCTGGGGACCAGGCACTGCTTGAGCTGGCGGTTGAG
Source organism: uncultured Steroidobacteraceae bacterium (assembly GCA_964528845.1). Taxonomy (GTDB): domain Bacteria; phylum Pseudomonadota; class Gammaproteobacteria; order Steroidobacterales; family Steroidobacteraceae; genus FEN-1191. Next base: position 3,978 of record CAZGVE010000059.1, read on the forward strand.
GGGATCGCGAATCTGAATCGACTGCATGCCGGGGGCGCAGCTGGCCCACGCTTCCTGCTGCTGCATCGCCGGCGCACCTGGAGCCAGGGGCAGCGGCAGTGGATTGGATGGGAGCGCAAGCGGGGCAAGCTGCACGAATTGAACCGGTGGCTGCGCGGCGCGACGGACACGCACTTTCTCGACACCGGCGCCGGAGTCCCAATGGCTCCAGCTGCGGTCCGCTACGTCATCACGCTGGATTCCGACACGCGGCTGCCTCGGGATGCCGCACGGCGCCTGGTCGGGAAGATGGCGCATCCGCTCAACCAACCCAGGCTCGACCCGCTGGGACGCCACGTCGTGGAAGGCTACGCGGTACTGCAACCGCGGATCGCCGCCGCGCAGCCGATCGGCAGTGCGGGCTCGCTCTACCAGTACATCTGCTCGAGCGCCAATGGCATCGATCCGTATGCCACCGCCGTATCGGACGTCTACCAGGACCTGTTCGATGAAGGCTCCTATGCGGGCAAAGGAATCTATGACGTCGATGCCTTCGAATCCTCGCTCGCCGACCGGGTGCCAGACGGCACGCTGCTGAGCCACGACCTGTTCGAGGGCACGTTCGCACGTTCGGGCCTGGCCTCCGATATCGAGTTGGTAGAGGATTTTCCGTCCCGCTATGACGTCGCCGTGGCGCGCCAGCATCGCTGGGCGCGCGGTGACTGGCAGCTCCTGCCGTGGATCCTGGGCCGCGGAGACGCCGCGCCTGCCGCTCCGGGTCGCCGCGCACTCACGCTGATCAGCCTGTGGAAGATGCTGGACAACCTGCGACGCACGCTGTCGGCACTGGCGACCATCGTGGCATTGCTGGTTGGATGGCTGCTGCCCGCGACGGCCGGCCTGCTCTGGACCGGGTACATCGTGCTGATGATTGCGCTCCCGGCTTTCCTGCCGGTGATCGCGGGGCTGCTGCCCGCACACTCTGGAATCACGTGGCGCAGCCACTGGCATGCGGTGCGCGAGGACATCTCGCTGGCATTGCTCCGCACCGGGTTCGTGGTGACCTTCCTTGCTCATCAGGCGTGGTGGACCACCGATGCGATCTGTCGAACGCTGTACCGCCTGTTCCTGAGTCATCGCGACCTGCTGCAGTGGGTCACCGCGGCCCAGGATTCGCAGGCGGCGACCCAGGGCATCCGCGGGGCATACCGTCGCATGAGTGGCGGCGTGGCGTGCGCGCTGATCGCGGCTGCGCTCGTCGCCGACGTCCGCCCGGGAATGTGGCGCCTCGCCGCGCCGTTTCTCGCGCTCTGGCTGGCGTCCCCGGCGTTGGCGGTATGGCTGAGCCTGCCTCCGGCCATCGCCGGTCGCCTGTCGCCGGGAGATCCGGACCGCAACACCCTGCGCCTGATCGCGCGCCGTACCTGGCGCTATTTCGAGGAATTCGTCACCGCAGAGGATAACGCGCTGCCACCAGACAATTTTCAGCAGGATCCGCGCGCGGTACTGGCGCACAGGACCTCCCCTACCAATATCGGGCTGTATCTGCTGGCGACGGTCAGTGCGCGCGACTTCGGCTGGATCGGCACGCGGGAGGTGGTCGAGCGAGTGGAGGCCACGTTCGCGACGATGGAGCGCCTGAAGCGCTTCCGGGGACACTTCTATAACTGGTACGACACGCGGGACCTTCGGCCGCTGGAACCGCGTTACGTATCGTCCGTCGACAGCGGGAACCTTGCAGCTCACCTGCTGACTGTCGCCGCGACCTGCCGGGAACTGATCGAGCACCCGCTGCCGGCACAGACGCGCGTGAACGGCATCATCGACGGGCTGGAACTCGCGATCGAGGCCGCGGTGGCGTTGCCGGAATACCGGCGTGGTACGAACCTGACCTGGGCGCGCCTGCAACCGGCGCTCGACAGCCTCTCGAGCGCGCTCCGGAACCAGCAAGGATGGCGCGCGGATCCCGCGGCGCACCTGCAGCTGATCGCAACTCAAGCCACGGCGCTGCGCGGACTGTCGGAAGCGCTGGCCGCATTGCCGGGTCCCGGCGCACTGGAGGACCTGCTCTTCTGGACCGCGGGGACGGCGCGTGCGATAGCCGCGTGGCAGCAGGACCTCGCGCAGACCGAGGAGGATTCTCAGCGCCTGCGCCAGCGAGTGACGGCGATTGCAGCCACGGCCAGCGCGATGTATCAGGCGATGGAGTTCGGATTCCTGCTCGATCCGGAGCGAGGCCTGCTCGCTATAGGCTACCGGGTCGAGGAAGGTTCCCGCGATCCGAGCTGCTATGACCTGCTGGCATCCGAGGCACGCCTGACGAGCTTCGTCGGCATCGCCAAGAATGAGCTCGCCGCGAAGCACTGGTTCCGTCTGGGTCGCCAGGTGACGCCGGTCCGGGACGAGGGTGCGCTGATTTCCTGGTCGGGCTCGATGTTCGAGTATCTGATGCCACTGCTCGTGCTGCATGCGCCCTACGGCAGCCTGCTCGAGCATACCGGCAGGCTGATCGTCGGCCGCCAGCGCGAGTACGGGAGCGAGCGCGGCGTGCCGTGGGGAGTCTCCGAATCGGCCTACAACGCGCGGGACCTGGAATTCACGTACCAGTATTCGAGCTTCGGTGTACCGGATCTCGGCCTCAAGCCGGGGCTGCGTCAGAGCTGCGTGGTCGCGCCCTATGCAACCGCGCTGGCAGCGATGATCGATCCGAAGAGTGCCGTGAACAACTTCCAGCGACTGCGCGATTGCGGCGCTTGCGGCCGGTACGGGTTCTACGAGGCTCTGGACTACACCCGCAGCCGCCTGCCACACGGATCGGAAGTGGCAGTCGTCCTGGCCTTCATGGCGCATCACCAGGGCATGATCATCGTCGCCATTGCCAATGCGCTGTTCGATGGCAGGATGCGCGCCCGCTTCCATTCCGATCCCAGCATCCAGGCGACGGAACTGCTGCTGCAGGAGCGCCAGCCGCGCGACATCGCCATTGCACATCCCCGGAGCGAAGAGCTGCGCCCTGCGGCCCCGATGGCGTCGAAATCCGAGGAGCGTCGGTTCTTCCATCCCCATCAGCCGACACCCCAGACTCAGCTGCTGTCGAATGGCCGCTACACGGTCATGATGACGGCTGCCGGATCGGGGTACAGCCGATGGAGAGAGCTCGCACTCACTCGCTGGCACGAAGATCCAACGCGCGAGGACAGCGGCAGCTACATCTTCCTGCGTGATCTCGACACTGGCATGGTGTGGAGCGCCGGCTTCCAGCCTACGGTCGCCGAGCCGGCGGCCTACGACGCGACATTCACGGAGGATCGTGCGCAGTTCCGGCGCACCGATGCGACGTTCACGACCGAGCTGGAGATCATCGTTTCGCCGGAAGACGATGCCGAAGTGCGCCGCCTTTCGATCACCAACGGTGGCCGCCGTACACGCGAAATCGAGGTCACGTCCTACTGCGAGCTGGTGCTCGCGCCGCGGGCCAGCGATGTCGCTCATCCGGCCTTCTCGAAGCTGTTCGTGCAAACCGAGCGCGTCGGCAGTGGTGGCGCGTTGCTGGCGACACGCCGGCGGCGCACGTCGGAGGAACCGGAGGTGTGGATGGCCCACCATGCCGTCGTCGAGGGCGAGCAATCGCAACCGGAGGAAGCGGAAACCGATCGGTCACGCTTCCTCGGACGCGGGCGCGAAATACGCTCGCCGGCTGCGATGGCGGCCGGAGCACAGCTCTCCGGCACCCTCGGCGTCGTGCTGGATCCGGTGTTTGCGCTCCGGTATCGAATGCGCATTGCACCGGGCGCGACAGCGCGCATCCACTTCTGGACCGAAGTCGCCGGATCCCGCCAGCGCGTCCTCGACCTGATCGACCGGCACCAGGAACCGAACGCCTATGTACGCGCGTCGACGCTGGCCTGGACCCAGGCGCAGATCCAGCTGCGCCACCTCGGAATCGATCCGGCTGAAGCTGCCCTTTACCAGAGCCTCGCCGGCCACTTGCTGTTCGCCAACGCGGCAATGCGGCCCACGCCGGACATCATTCGCCGCGGCAGCGGTGGCCCCGATGCGCTCTGGACCGAAGGAATTTCCGGAGACCTGCCGATCCTGCTGTTGCGCATCGATTCCGTGGAAGACGTGGCGATCGTGCGCACTCTGCTGCGGGCGCACTGCTACTGGCGCATGAAGCACTTTCCGGTCGATCTCGTGATCCTGAATGACCGGGCCGCTTCCTACGTGCAGGACCTGCAGGGCGCGGTGGAGGCGCAGCTGCGCACGAGTCGCGCGCAGCCGCAGCCCGGAACTGACAATGTGCCCGGTTCGGTATACCTGCTGCGCTCGGATCTGATCGCGGATACGACGCGGGATCGACTCTATTCGGTTGCCCGTGTCGTACTGGTCGCACAGCGCGGTGGCCTTGCCGAACAGCTCGGGCGCCTGCATCTGCCTGCCATGGCGCCACCAGGGGCGCCGCCACACGCGCCGCCACAACCGCCGAGCCACGCGAGCCCGCACACGGCGCCGCTGCCCGCGGGTCTTGAATTCTTCAACGGGCTGGGTGGCTTTGCTGCCGGGGGCCGAGAGTACGAGATTCATCTCGGGGCTGGCGCGGGCACGCCGGCTCCATGGATCAACGTGATCGCAAACCCCGAGTTCGGCTTCCAGGTCGCCGCCGAGGGCAGCGGATATACGTGGTCGCTCAACAGCCAGCAAAATCAGCTCACGCCGTGGTCCAATGATCCGGTCAGCGATCGGCCAGGCGAATGTCTGTACCTGCGTGATGAGGCCAGCGGCGAGGTTTGGGGACCGACGGCCTCGCCAATCCGCGTCCCCGGTGCGACCTACGTCGCAGGTCACGGGCAGGGATACTCGAGGTTCACGCACAGCTCGCACGGCATCGCGCTGGAGCTGCTCGTGTTTGTGCCCCTGGATGCCCCGATCAAGATCTCCCGTCTGCGGATCAGCAATGTGTCGGGTCGGAACAGAAGTCTGTCGCTCACGGCATATGTGGAATGGGTCCTGGGACCCGCACGCAGCACGACGGCCATGCACATCGTGACTGAGATCGATGCGCAGACCGGAGCACTGTTCGCCCGCAATCCCTGGAACGCCATGTTCGGCGCACGCGTGGCATTCTGTGATCTGGCGGGGAAGCAGACGCGGTGGACCGCTGACCGTCGGGAATTCATCGGCCGACAGGGCGAGCTGCAGCGGCCAGCGGGCCTGGCGCCGGGAGCGATGCTTTCGATGCAGGTCGGTGCCGGCCTCGATCCCTGTGCCGCACTGCAGAGTGCGTTCGAGCTCAAAGTCGGCGAGACGACGGAATTCGTGTACTTGCTCGGCGAAGCGGAAAGCAGCGCCGCAGCGCATGCACTGCTGCAGCGCTTCCGCGCCGCGGATCTCGACGAAGTGCTGAGTGGCGTCGTCCGATACTGGGACGAGTTGCTCGGCACCGTCCAGATCACTACGCCGGACAGGCCACTGGACCTCATCGTCAATCGCTGGCTGCTCTACCAGACACTGAGCTGTCGCGTGTGGGCGCGCGCCGCGTTCTACCAGGCAAGCGGCGCGTACGGATTTCGCGACCAGCTCCAGGACGGCATGGCGCTGGTCCTTGCGCGTCCGGAACTGACCAGAGAGCATCTGCTGCGCGCCGCAGGCCGCCAGTTCAAGGCCGGCGACGTTCAGCATTGGTGGCAACCTGCCGCGACGCCGGCGTCGCCCGGCGCGGGCGTGCGCACCCGGATCAGCGATGATCGCGTCTGGCTGCCGTTCGCCGCTGCCAGGTACATCGCGGCCACCGGCGACGAGGCGGTGCTCGATGAGCTCATCCCGTTTCTCGATGGGCCCGAACTGCGGCCCGGGGAGGGGGATGCCTACTTCACTCCCACGGTTTCGGGCGAGGTCGCGACACTGTTCGAGCACTGCGCGCGAGCACTGGACCAGAGTCTGGACACCGGCGTACATGGTCTGCCGCTGATCGGCACCGGGGACTGGAACGATGGCATGAACCGCGTCGGTCCGGCCGGAAAAGGCGAGAGCGTGTGGCTCGGATGGTTCCTGGCGACCGCGCTGGGGAACTTTGCACCGCTGGCGCAGCGTCGTGCGCAGAGCGCACGAGCGGCGCTCTGGATCTCGCATGCAAGCGCATTGCGGACCTCGATCGAGCGCGAAGCCTGGGACGGCGGCTGGTACCGCCGCGCGTTTCGCGATGACGGCACCCCGCTGGGCACTGCCGCCGACAGGGAATGCCGCATCGACTCGATCGCGCAATCCTGGAGCGTCATCTCCGGTGCGTCCAACCGCGGACGTGCTCTGGAGGCGATGGCGGCCGTGCATCGACTTCTGATCCAGCGCGAACCACCGCTGGCTCTGTTGCTCGCGCCCCCTTTCGGGGGCGCCACGACCGATCCGGGCTACATCGCCGCCTATCCCCCGGGGATCCGCGAGAACGGTGGTCAATATACGCACGCGGCCGCCTGGTCGGTGATTGCCTGCACGCTGCTCGGGCAGGGCGAGGAGGCCGCCTCCCTGTTCTCAATCCTCAACCCGATCACCCGCACGCGCACTCCCGAGGACGTCCAACGCTATAAGGTGGAGCCCTATGCTGTCGCTGCGGACGTCTACTCGGTCGAGCCGCACGCCGGACGCGGCGGCTGGACCTGGTACACGGGGTCCGCCGGGTGGATGTACCGCGCGGCCGTCGAGTGGATGCTCGGGCTCAGTGTCGAGGCGCAGCGTCTGCGACTTACTCCCTGCATTCCAGCGTGGTGGCCGGGGTTTCAGATCGACTACCGGCATGGATCCACCCGCTACATCATCACTGTCAGGAATCCAGACAGCGTCTGTCACGGAGTGGTGCATGCCGAACTTGACGGCCGGGCACTCGCACCTGGTCTCCCCGATATCGATCTTGTCGATGACGGAAAGGTTCACCGCGTAGCCGTGATCCTCGGCCGGACCACCGCGGGTCGCGCCACGGCCTGAGTCGCGTCACGACCGCACGCAGGGTATGTTCGCCGGCGCACCGACCCGCACCGCAGTTGCGCCTACCGTGACCACCTTGATGGAAGTCGGCTGAAGCGCCGGATCCACCGCAACCACGATAGGCCCCAGCATGAATCTTTCCTACCCATTCCACCGCCGCACGCGACTGCGTGTTCCGCTCGGCATCGCGGGCATCGTCCTGGTTGCCGCATGTGCCTCCACGCCGCCGCCGACCGCGAAACTGCAGGCCGCACGCGAGGCCATCGCGGCCGCGGAGCAGGCGCAGGCCGGCCAGTACGCCCCCAGTGAACTGAGCGAAGCACGCATGAAGATCGCATCAGCGAACAGCGCGGTGCAGGACCAGAACATGATCTCCGCGGCGCGGCTTGCCGACGAGTCGAGCACTGAAGCGAATCTCGCGACTGCCAGGACCATGGACGTGAAGGCCCAGGCCGTGAACGCGCAAATGCAGCAGAGCAACGCAACACTGATCAACGAAATGCAGCGCAGCGGCGGAGCAACTCCATGAATACGAAAGTCCAATTACTGACGATCCGCAGCTCGCTCATAGCGGCGGCGGTCGCCGCGGCATTGCTCGCGGGCTGCGCCAGCACCCCTGTCGCGCCCGAAGGAGCGGCGGCAGCGCGTCTCAAGCTGACGCGCCTGCAATCGGATCCGACACTGGCCGACCGTGCGCCGCTCGCGATCCACGAGGCCACTGCGGCGGTGGTGACTGCCGAGCAGCCTGAGGCAGACCAATCACTCGCGCAGCATCGGGTCTACATAGCCGACCGCATGGTGGATACCGCGCGTGCTGCCGCCGAGACCCGGCTCGCAGAGGACCAGCGCGTGGCGCTGGCAGCGCAGCGCGAGAGTTCGCGCCTGGATGCCCGCACCAGGGAGGCGAACGCGGCGCACTACCAGGCCGAAGTGGCACGCGCCGACGATGCGCAGCAGAAGCTGATCGCGAATGCGGCCACCGATCAGGCCCGTACCGCAATTGCGCAAGGCGAGCAGCAGCGGCTGAATGCCGAGACGGCGAGGGATCAGGCGGCTGACGCGCAGGCGCTGGGTGCGGAGCAGAAGCGGGATGCGGATTCGGCTCGCGCCGACGCCGCCACCGCGGCGGCCAACGCCGCGGATGCCGCCGCGCTCGCAGCAGCGGGCTCCGCCCGCCAGGCCGCAGAGCTGCAGCGGCAGATCGACCTGCTGCAGGCCAGGCCCACGGATCGCGGCCTGGTGCTGACGCTGGGCGACGTACTGTTCGTGAGCGGACGTTCGGAGCTCAGGGCTGGATCGTCGGATCACCTGAACAAGCTGGTGTCGTTCCTGAATCGTTATCCGGAGCGCAGTGCGGTCATAGAAGGCTACACGGACAGCATCGGCACGGAAGCCTACAACCAGGGGCTTTCGCAACGCCGTGCCGAGTCGGTGCGATCCTATCTGATAGCTCAAGGCGTGGCTTCCGGGCGCCTCGAAGCCTCCGGCAAGGGCGAGAGCAATCCGGTCGCGGACAATGCCTCGTCGGACGGTCGGCAGCAGAACCGTCGTGTCGAAGTCATCATCAGCAAGTCGGAAGTGGCGCTGCTGTAATCCCGGACCAAGGGCCGGCGTCGATCCAGGACCCGCGCGGCATCGGCCGCGCGGGTCTTTTCGCGTCTGCGGTAGCGGCGGC
>CAZGVE010000060.1:0-12311 GCA_964528845.1 uncultured Steroidobacteraceae bacterium
GCATGCCGGTCCCGCAGCTCCTCGACGACCTTACTCAAGCTCAGCGATCGCACGCGCAACAGCACCAGCAGGTGGTACAGCAGGTCCGCGCATTCACCGACCAGCGCCGGATCCTCCTCGGTACAGGCGGCGAGCGCGACCTCGAGCCCTTCCTCGCCGACCTTCTGCGCGACGCGTCGCGTGCCGCGGTTCACGAGGCGCGCCGTGTAGCTGCCCTCCGGCGCCTCGGCAATGCGCTGCGCGATGATGCGCTCGAGCTCGAGCAGGAAGCCGGTGGCGCCGGCAGTCGTGGCCGGCGTGTCCCCGAAGCAGGTGCGCGTGCCGGTATGGCAGACCGGCCCCTCCGGCAGCGCGATCACGAGCAGCGTGTCGCGGTCGCAGTCCAGCCGGATCTCCTGCAGCTGCAGGTGATGTCCCGAACTCTCGCCCTTTTCCCACAGTCGCTGGCGCGTGCGACTGAAAAACACGACGCGGCCGCCGGCGAAGCTGGCCAGCAGTGCCGCGCGGTTCATGTAGCCGAGCATCAGCACCTCGCCGTTGACGGCGTGCTGCACGATGGCCGGCACCAGACCCGCGCCCTTGTCCCAGTCGACACGATCGACGTCCGCCGCGCTGAAGCTCACAGTCGCACCTCGATGCCGCGCGCGCGCAGTTCCCGCTTGAGATCGGGTATCGCGATCGCGCCGCTGTGGAAGACGCTCGCGGCGAGCGTCGCATCGACCCCCGCCTGCTCGAAGGCCTCGGCGAAATGCAGGCTGGTGCCGGCGCCACCCGAGGCGACGAGCGGAACTTCGCACAGTGCGCGCACGCGCTGCAACTGCAGCAGGTCATAGCCGGCGCGGGTGCCGTCGGAGGACATGCAGTTGAGCACGATCTCGCCGGCACCGCGCTGCTGCACCTCGCGCACCCAGTCGAGCGTATCGCGCGCGGTCGCGAGCGTGCGCGACGGATCGCCGGTGAACTGGTGGACGCGGTAACCCGCGGCGGTAACCTGGCTGTCGATGCCGATCACGACGCACTGCGCGCCGAAGCGCGCGCTGAGCGCATCGATCAGCGACGGCTGCTGCAGCGCCGGGGAATTCACCGAGATCTTCTCGGCTCCCGCGTTGAGCACGGCCTCGGCGTCGGCGACCGAACTGATGCCTCCGGCGACGCAGAACGGGATGTCGAGCACCCGTGCCACGGCGCTGACCCAGGCGCGATCGACCGAGCGGCCCTCCGGGCTGGCCGTGATGTCGTAGAACACCAGCTCGTCCGCGCCTTCGTCGCGATAGCGCACGGCCAGCTCCAGGATGTCGCCGACCACGCGGTGGTCACGGAAGCGCACGCCCTTGACGACCTGGCCGGCGCGCACGTCGAGGCAGGGGATTATGCGTTTGGCAAGAATGGGCGCAGCTCCGATTGGTTGATCCGCTCCTCCAGCAGCGCCTTGCCGCTGATCGCGGCCGGCACACCGAGGGCCGCGAGTGCGCTCAGGTCGGCTGCGTCCGCGATCCCGCCCGAGGCCTGCCACTGCAGCTGCGGGTGACGCTGCAGCGCCTCGCGGTACAGCTCGGTATTCGGGCCGGCGAGGGCGCCGTCGCGCTCGATGTCGGTACACAGCACGTGACGCAGCCCGTGCGGGACGAACGCCGCCACACTGTCCCACAGCGCGGCGGTGCTCGCGGTGCGCCAGCCACGGGTCTGCAGCCGCGGGACCGACTGCGCATCCAGCCGCACATCGAAGGCGAGGCAGATGCGCTCGGGGCCGAACTCGCGTATCCACTCCACCACCAGCGCGGGCCGCTCCACCGCGGCACTTCCGATCACGACGCGGGCCACTCCGGCGCGCAGCAGCTCGCCAATCACCGCGGCGCTGCGCACTCCGCCGCCGACCTGCAGCGCGAGCCCGCCTTCGTGGGCGAGGCTGGCGATCAGCTCGCGGTTGCTCTGTTCACCGTCGCGCGCGCCGTCCAGGTCCACGATATGCAGCCAACTCGCGCCGAGCACGCGATAGCGCGCGAGCAGCGCGGACGCATCGACCTCGTAGCGTGTCTCGGCCGCGAAATCACCGCGCAGCAGCCGCACACAGTGGCCGCCGCGCAGGTCGATGGAGGGGATCAGCAGCATCGGGGTCGCATCGGGCGTGGGCGGCTAGGCCGCCAGAGCCAGGAAATTGCGCAGGATGTGCGCACCGGTCTTACCCGAGCGCTCCGGGTGGAACTGCACGCCGTAGAAGTTTTTCCGGCGTACGACTGCGCTGAGCGGGCCGCCGTAGTCGGTCGCCGCGAGCGTCGACGGACCGGGGGGAACCGCAAAGCTGTGCACGAAATAGACGTGATCGGCTGCCGCGATTCCTTCGAGCAGCGGGTCCGGCTCCCGCACTTCGAGCGTGTTCCACCCCATATGCGGCACGGGCCGCCCGGGCTGGCTGCGCAGTCGCTCGACCGTTCCGTCCAGCACGCCCAGACACGGCGTGTCGCCCTCGGCGGAATGGGTGAACAGCAACTGCATGCCGAGACAGATGCCAAGCAGTGGCGCGGTGAGCCGCGGAATCAGCGAGTCCAGGCCGTGTGCGCGCAGTCGCTCCATGGCATTGCCGGCGGCGCCGACTCCGGGCAGCAGGACGCGTGGCGCGCGCGCTATCACTTCCGTATCGACGCTGACAATGCTGCGCGCCCCGAGGCGCTCGAGTGCGTAGCGCAGCGATGCGAGGTTGGCCCCGCCGCTGTCGATGATCGCGACGTTGAATCCCATGCTCACAGGGTGCCCTTGGTGCTCGGCAGGTCCTGGCCTTCGCGGTGCAATGCCGGGCGCAGCGCCCGGCCTACTCCCTTGAAGCAGGCCTCGATCATGTGGTGGGTGTTCTCGCCGCGCACCGCCAGGTGCAGCGCGCACCCAAGCGCATCGGCGAGCGAGCGGAAGAAATGCGGTACCAGCTCGGTCGGCAAGGTGCCGATCTGCTCACGCCCGAAGCGGCCTTCGAACTGGAAGTACGGCCGCCCTGCCAGATCGATCGCCACTTGTGCCTCGCTCTCATCCATGGGCAGCAGGAAGCCGTAGCGGCCGATCCCGGCCTTGTCGCCGAGCGCACGGCGCAGGGTCTCGCCGAGCGCCAGTGCACAGTCTTCGACCGTGTGATGCTCGTCGATGTGCAGGTCGCCGGCGGCGCTCAGCTGCAGGCAGAAGCCGCCGTGCTTGGCGAGCTGTTCGAGCATGTGATCGAGGAAGCCGATGCCGGTCGCGATCCGGTTCTCGCCAGCTGTATCCAGCTCGACCTCGACAGCGATGCTGGTCTCGCGCGTCTGCCGCTTGAGACTGGCGCGCCGCGCCAGCAGCGCGTGCGTCACCGCCGGCCAGCCCTCCTGTTCACTGCCCTGGGCCCGGACGCGCGCCGAGCGGATGCCCAGATTGCGCGCGAACGCGAGGTCGGTCTCGCGGTCGCCGATCATCACGCTGCGCTCCCGATCGAGCCGGGGCTGCGTCCAGTATTCGCTCACCAGCCCGGTCAGCGGCTTGCGGCACGTGCAGTCCTCGTGTTCGAAATGCGGGCACACGAACACCGCATCGAAATCGACGCCCTGCGAGGCGAACAGGTGCAGCAGGAACTGCTGGACCTGGTCGAAGTTGGCGCGCGGGTAGCGCTCGGTGCCGAGCCCGTCCTGGTTGGTCACCATCACCAGCCGATAGCCCGCGCGCGTGAACGCCTGCAGCGCCGTGATCACGCCTGGCAGCAGCCGGATCTGTTCGACGCGGTCGATCTGCTGGTTGGCGGGCTCCTCGATCAGGGTTCCATCCCGATCGACGAACAGTACCGGCAGCGCGCTCACGCGAGGCTCGAGAGCAGTCGGTCGTTCTGCTCCGGCGTGCCGATGCTGATGCGCAGGGACTGATCGAGGCCCGGCACGTGCCGCAGGTCGCGGATCAGCAGGCCGGCGTCGTGCGTGCGCGCGAGCGCGAGTGCGGCATCGGCAAACTCCACCAGCAGGAAATTGGCGTCGCTGGGCCAGACGCGGCGTACCGCGCTCATCTGTGCCAGCTGGGCGGCGATGCGCGCCCGCTCGGCCTTGACCGCTGCCACCCGCGCCAGCGATGCGCCGACCGCCGCTGGCTCGAGGCTGTGCAGCACGGCCTCGATGGACAGCTGTGTGACGGCGTACGGCTGGATCACTTTGCGCAGCAGCGCGACCAGCTCGGCGTTGGCGAGCAGGCAGCCGCAGCGCGCGCCGGCCAGGCCGTGCGCCTTGGAGAGCGTGCGCAGCAGCACCAGTCCGGGGCAGGAGGCCAGCTGTGCGGTCAGCGGTGGCTGCCCGGCGAATTCCACGTAGGCCTCGTCGACGACCAGCAATGCGCGGCCTTCGAGCGCATGCGCCAGCTCGAGGATCTCTGTGGCGTCGAGCAGATTGCCGGTAGGGTTGTTTGGCGAGCACAGGAACACGAGCTTGACGCCCGCGGCGCTGTGCGCGCGCACCGCCGACGCATCGAGGCTCCAGCCCGCGTCGCGCCGCAGCGGAACCTCAATCACGCGCGCGCCCTGGACGCGCGCCGCGACCGCGTACATGCCGAAGGTGGGCGGGCAGATCACGACCGCGTCGCTGCCGGCACTGCAGTAGCTGCGCACCAGCAGGTCGATGGCCTCATCGCTGCCGCGCGTGGCGAGCAGCATCCCGGCATCCACGCCGTAGTACCTGGCGAGAGCCGCGGTGAGCTCGAAAGGATGCGGCTCGGGGTAGCGGTTGAGGCCGGCGCGCGAGCCGTCCCCGTGTGCTCGCCACGGCAGCTCGTTGGCGTGCAGCCGCACGTGACCGGGTTCCCACACTGCATGTTCATAGGCGCGTAGCGTCCGGATCTCCGGTCGCGCGATCTGCGACAGCCAGCTCATGCGGCCACCTCGCCCGCCAGCGCGGCCAGGCGGATGTCGACGGCCGCGGCATGTGCGTCCAGGCCCTCGAGCCGCGCCAGCGTGGTCGCGGTGGGACCGAGCGCACGCAGACCCTCCGGGCTGACCTCCTGCACGCTCATCCGGCGCTGGAAATCCGCCACGGACAGGCCGCTGTAAGCGCGCGCGTAGCCATAGGTCGGCAGCACGTGATTCGGTCCGGCGCAGTAGTCCCCGAGCGTTTCCGGCGACCAGTGGCCGAGGAACACGCTGCCGGCGTTGTGGATCTGCGCGAGCAGCGCGCGCGGCGCGCGGGTCTCGATGATCAGGTGTTCGGGCGCGTAGGCTTCCGCGATCGCGACTGCCTGCGCGAGGTCACCCACGACCAGGATGCGCGCGGCGCGGATCGATTGCTCGAGGATACCGAGGCGGGACAGGGTGGCCATCTGCTGCGTCAGCGCCGCCGCGACCTGCTGCGCCAGCGCGGCCGAATCGGTCACCAGCAGCGCCTGGGCGAGCGGGTCGTGCTCGGCCTGCGCCAGCAGGTCCGCGGCGACGAACCGCGGTTGCGCGCTGTCATCCGCGATCACGAGTACCTCGGACGGACCGGCGGGCATGTCCAGCGCGGCGCCGGCCGGATCGGCTGCGCACAGCTGCTTGGCTGCCGTGACCCAGGCGTTACCCGGCCCGAACAGTTTCGCCACCTTCGGCACGCTCGGCGTTCCATAGGCCATCGCCGCGATCGCCTGCGCGCCGCCGAGCTTGAAGACCTGCTGCACGCCGCACAGCCGTGCCGCCACCAGCACCGCCGCATTGGCGCGCCCATCGCGCTGCGGCGGCGTGCACAGCACGCGCGTCGGGCACTGCGCGAGCCGCGCCGGCACGGCCAGCATGATCACCGTGGAGGGCAGGGGGGCGGACCCGGCCGGCACGTACAGACCCACGGCTCCGATCGCTCGCAGCAGCCGTTCGCAGTGCACGCCCGGCTCGATCTCGAGTTGCAGCGGCGCGCCGAGCTGGGCGCGGTGAAAGCTCTCGACGTTGGCGATGGCGCGCTCGATGGCGCTGATCTGTCCGGGCTCGAGCTCTGATCGAGCGGCCGCGAATTCCGCGTCGCTGACCGCGAGCGGACCGGGATCGACGCCGTCGAATTCCCGGCTGAAGCGCGCCAGGGCCGCGTCCCCGCCGGCGCGCACCGCGTCGATGATCGCACGCGCCTGCTCGAGCGTGCGCGTGGCGAGCGCGGCCGATGGGCGCGCCAGCGCCACGGCGCGCGCCGCCGGGCTCAGGTCGCCCCAATTGAGTATCTGCATCGCGCAGCCCTTGCCGGACCTAGGCCAGCATCTTCTCGAGCGGCAGCACCAGTACCGCGCTCGCGCCGGCCTGCTTCAGGCTCTCGAGCGTTTCCCAGAACACGGTCTCGCGGCACACGGCATGGATCGCGACCCGGTCGGGCGTGCCTTCCAGCGGGATGATGGTCGGGGATTCGCTGCCCGGAAGCAGCAGCCGGATGGCCGGCAGCGCCGAGCGTGGTGCGTGCAGCATGATGTACTTGCTCTCCTTGACCTGCTCCACGCCCTCGATGCGCAGCAGCAGTCGTTCTACCCAGTCGTGCTTCACGGTCGGCAACGTGACCGGCGTCCGGATCAGCACCGCATGGCTCTCCAGCACGGTCTCGACTTCGCGCAGGTGGTTGGCCTGCAGCGTCGAGCCGGTGGACACGAGATCGCAGATCAGATCGGCGCGGCCGAGTCGTGGTGCGATCTCCACTGCACCCGAGAGCGTCACGATCTCCGCTTGGATGTCGCGTTCGCGCAGGAAGCGGGCCAGCAGATACGGGTAGGTGGTCGCGATGCGCTTGCCCTGCAGCGACGCCGTACCGCCGTAGCTGTGCTCGCTCGGCACCGCGAGAGCGAGGCGGCAACGCCCGAAGTCCAGAGTGCGCAGCGCCTGGAAGCTCGTCGGCGCGCCGCGGGCAGCCAGCTCGAGCCGCTTTTCCTCGAGCACGTTCAGGCCGACCAACCCCAGGTCACAGACGTCCTCCTGCACCAGGTCGGGAATGTCATCGTCGCGCACGAACAGCACGTCGAGCGGCATGTTCTCGCCGAAACCCATCAACTGGTCCTTGCCGCGCGAGAGCTTCAGGCCACAGCGGGCGAGCAGGTCCAGGGACGGCTCGGTGAGCCGGCCGGACTTCTGCACCGCGAGCTTCAGGCGGGTTTCTTTATCGAGGCCCAGACTGTTCATGGGCTGATAGTCCCATCGATGCGCTGCGCCGCGAGCGCGTATCCGCCGTTGCCCGTGGCGAGGTAGCGCGCGACCCGCCCGATCGTCGTCATGCTGACGCCGGTCTGGCGGTGGATCTCGCGGTAGGGCAGGCCACGGCGCAGGCACTCGACGACCGCCCAGCGGTCCGCCATGGCCTGCAGTTCCGCCGGCGTGCACAGGTCGCGCAGAAAGGCCCGGCATTCCTCGACGCTGCGCAGCGTCAGGATTGCAGATACGAGATTGCGCTCGGCCAGCGCCTCCTGGCGCGCGGAGACCGCACGGTGCAGCTTCATGGCTGCCAGTCGTTATAATGTACTAGCATGTTAATACGTTAGCATAGCGAATCGCGGTCGGCAAGCCCCGCTGTCGGTCCTTGACCCGTGCCGCGGCGCCCCTCTAGACTTCCCCCACTCATCGAGACCGGCTGAGGGAAAGGCCCTTCGACGCCGGGGCAACCGTCGGACTTCCGACACGGTGCCAACTCCTGCGGAGCCGGAAGGGCGCGTGCCCGTTCCGGTCCGGTAGATGAGGCGTACTGGCGCCAGGCCGTTCAGGCTCGAGCGCGCCGTTCCGTAGGAGTGCAGCCGGTAGAGGGCCACGGGCACTGCGGAGCATTAATGAGTTCGACCCCACCCAATTGGAGTACTGCGGGCAGTGATGTCCGCGCGGTGCGGCGCGCGTCCCACGAGTCAAGCCCGGCGTTCGAGGGCATTCACGAGCTGCCTACGCCGCTGGCGCTGCACCACGGCGGGACACTCGAGCGTGCGCGCATCGGCTGGCGCCTGCACGGCCCGCGCGATGCACCGGTGGTCGTGGCGCTCGGCGGCATCTCCGCACACCGTCGCGTATTCGATCTCGAGGAACCGCGGCAGGGCTGGTGGGCCGAAATCGCCGGCCCCGGCCGTGCGCTCGACTGCACGCGCGTGCGCGTGCTCGGCATCGATTTCCTGGGTGGTAGCGGCACATCGACCGGTCCGGTGGCCGGCAGCGCGTTCCCCAGCCTCTCGAGCGTGGACCAGGCCGAGGCGTTGTGCCGGCTGCTCGATCATCTGCAGATCCCGCGGCTGCGCGCGATCGTCGGGGCTTCCTACGGCGGCATGGTTGCTCTGGCATTTGCGGCGGCGCATGGCACGCGCGTTGAGCAGCTGCTGGTCATCAGCGCCGCGGACCGTGCCCATCCGATGGCCACCGCGTGGCGCTGCGTGCAGCGGCGCATCGTGCGCAGCGCGATGGCGGCCGGACGCCCGGAGCAGGGGCTGGAGCTCGCGCGCGCGCTGGCGATGACCACGTATCGCAGTCCCGAGGAGTTTGCGGCGCGCTTCGCCCACCCGCCACGCATCGAGGCCGGGCAGTACGTGTTCCCGGTAGAGGACTACCTGTACGCGCGCGGGCGCGAGTTCGCGTCCCGCCACCGCCCCGAATCCTTCCTGTGCCTGTCAGAGTCGATCGACCTGCACGAGGTGGACGTCGCGCGCATCGACTGCCCGACCACCGCGATAGCGGTGCGGGAGGATCTGCTGGTACCGATCGGCGACATGCGGGCGCTGGTATCGCGCCTGCCGCGCGGACAGCTGCGCGAGATCTCCTCCCCGTATGGCCACGATGCGTTCCTGAAGGAAGGCGGCCAGCTGCAACCCGTATTCGAATCCCTCTATGGAGTGTCCTTTAGTGAATGATTCCGATGATCAGGTGACGCGCACGGTGCGCGCCGGCCTGGAGAGCGAGCTCAGCACGGGTGCGGTGATCCCGCCGATCTACCTGAGTTCCACCTACGCGTTCCGGGCCTACGGCGAGAAGGGTGCATATGACTACTCGCGCACCGCGAACCCGACCCGCGACCTGCTTGGTGCCGCGCTCGGCGATCTGGAGGGTGGAGCCGGCGGGGTGATCACGGCGTCCGGAATGGCGGCGGTCGCCCTGTGCGTGCAGCTGCTGCCGGCGCGGGCACGACTGATCGCACCGCACGACTGCTACGGCGGGACATTCCGCCTGCTCGATGCGCTGCATCGCCGGGGCGATCAACAGGTCGAGTTCGTGAATTTTGGCGATGAGGCGGCGCTGGCCGCCGCGCTGTCGCGCCCGGCAGCGATGCTGTGGATCGAGACACCGAGCAACCCGCTGCTGCGCCTGACCGACATCGAGGCCGTCACGCAGCGCGGTCACGCCGCCGGGGCGCTGGTGGTGGTCGACAACACCTTCCTGTCCCCGGCCTGGCAGCAGCCGCTGCGCCTCGGGGCCGACCTCGTCGTGCACTCAACCACGAAATACATCAACGGCCACAGTGATGTGGTCGGCGGCGCCGTGATCGCCGCGCGAGCCGAACAGCACGAGCAGCTCAAGTGGTGGGCCAACTGCCTTGGACTGACCGGAAGCCCGTTCGACAGCTTCCTGACCCTGCGCGGGCTGCGCACGCTGCATGCGCGGCTCGCGGTGCACGGCCGGAATGCCGAGACACTGGCTCACTGGCTGGCAGGGCAGCGCGGCGTCACGAGGGTGTACTACCCGGGTCTGCCAACGCATCCGGGCCATGCGCTGGCGCGGCGGCAGCAGTCCGCGTTCGGAGCGATCGTGACCTTCGAACTGGCTGGCGGCATTCCGGCCGTGAAGGCCTTCGTCGACGGGCTGCGGATCTTCTCGCTCGCGGAGTCATTGGGCGGTGTCGAGAGCCTGGTCGCGCACCCCGCCTCGATGACGCACGCGGCGATGGTTGAACCCGCACGCCTCGCCGCGGGTCTTACCGATGGACTGCTGCGCCTGTCCATCGGGATCGAGGCCGTGGCGGACCTGCAGGCGGACCTGCAGGCGGCGCTGGCGCGAGCCGCAGCAGTGCGTTGAGTCTGTCTGAACCGGGAGCAAGCCCATGTCAACGGCGCAGGATCAGGGATCGAGTCGAGCGGCGATGAGGCGGCGTGCTGCGGGTCTCGCGCTGCGTTGGGGGCTGCCCGGGGTGGTGGCCAGTGCGCTGCTGCTGGGCGGCGCTGCGGTTGCCGCCACGCCGGCACCGGCACCGGCGCCGCCCGGCGCCTGGCAGACCCATGAGCTGGAGTTCCAGTTCGTCGGCTTTACGACGACCTATTCGTGCGATGGGCTCGAATCGAAGCTGCGCCTGCTGCTGACACGCCTCGGGGCGCGCCCGGGCTTCACGGTCTGGGCCTATGGCTGCGCCCGCGGGGGCGGAGTCCCGGACCGGTTCGCACGTGCGCGGTTGAAGTTCGAGACGCTGCAGCCTTCCCCCGCGGCGGCCAACGATGCGGCGCCAACCGGGGCATGGAAGAGCGTCGAGTTCGCTCCGAACCGCCCCTCCGAACTGGAGCGCGGCGACTGCGAACTCATCGAGCAGTTCCGCGACCGGCTGCTGCCCTTGTTCACGACCCGGGCAATCCAGAATCAGGTCACCTGCGTGCCGCACGAGGTGCCGGCGAGCTTCTCGCTGCGCTTCGAAGTGTTCGCGCCACCCGGCAAGGGCTGAGCTGACAGGCGGGGGCGTGCCGCAGTCAGTCGGAAGCGGTTGAATTCACCAGGGCCGAAGCACTAGAATCGCGCCCGCCGGTGGACGGCACATGCGCTTCGGGTCTGGCCCCGCCAACATGTGCTGTAAAGCCGCAGGAACTGCGGCCAAGTGCTTGATCTAGAAGCCCCACATGGGGCTTTTCTTTTTTGTATTGCGGCTTCGGTACTGTCAGGCACTCAGGGATGTCCGGGCTACTGCGCGATAAGTTGATGGCGCTGGCGGAGCCTTTGCTTAACCAGCTGGGGTACGAACTCGTCGATCTCGAGTACGCGCCAGGTCGCGCGCACGCGGTGCTGCGGCTGTTCATTGATGGTCCGAACGGCGTCGGTATAGAGGATTGCGAGCGGGTGAGCCACGAGTTCTCGGCGCTGCTGGATGTCGCCGATCCGGTGCCGACGGGCTTTACGCTCGAGGTGTCCTCGCCGGGGCTGGATCGGGTACTGCGCACGCCGGCGCATTTCGAGCGCTTTGTCGGCGAGCGGGTCTGGGTGGAACTGCAGGTGGCGCGGGCGGGGCGGCGACGCTATACCGGCCGGCTGGAGGCCTGCGGGCCCGAGGGCGTTGAATTGAACGTGGATGGCGCCATCGTAGCGGTGCGCTATGCGGAGATCGGACGCGCGCGGCTCGCGCCGCAGTGGCCCTGAGAGAGTGAAGGAGCGGGTGTGATGAACAAAGAGATTCTGATGGTCGTCGACGCAGTCTCGAATGAGAAGGGCGTCGACAAGGAGATCATCTTCGAGGCGCTGGAGGCGGCGCTGGCTTCGGCTGCCCGCAAGAAGCATGGGGAAGACTGGGACGTGCGCGTCGCGATCAATCGCAAGACCGGCGACTACGAGACCTTTCGCCGCTGGAAGGTATTCGCCGACGATTCCACCGAACTCGAGAATCCGTCCGCCGAGCTGCGACTGGAAGATGCCCACGACCTGCTGGCGAGCGCAGAGCCTGGCGGCTACGTCGAAGAGCCGATGGAGTCGGTCGCGTTCGGCCGTATTGCGGCGCAGCAGGCGAAGCAGGTCATCGTCCAGAAGGTACGCGAGGCCGAGCGCGCTCAGGTCGTCGAAGCCTATAAGGATCGGGTCAATACCCTGGTCAGCGGTGTCGTGAAGCGCATCGATCGCAACGGTATCTACGTCGATCTTGGCGGGAACGCGGAAGGGTTCGTGCCCCGCACCGATATGATTCCGCGCGAGCAGCTCAAGCCGCAGGACCGCGTCAAGGCCTACCTGTGCGAGGTGCGCGCCGAGCCGCGCGGACCGCAGCTGTTCCTGACCCGAACGGCGCCGGAATTCCTGATCGAGCTGTTCAAGCTCGAAGTGCCGGAGGTCGGCCAGGGACTGATCCACATCCTGGGCGCCGCCCGCGACCCTGGAGTACGCGCCAAGATCGCGGTGCGCAGCCAGGAGCCGCGCATCGATCCGGTCGGCGCCTGCGTCGGCATGCGCGGCTCGCGCGTGCAGGCGGTCTCGAACGAGATCGCCGGCGAGCGCGTGGACATCATCCCGTTCGACGAGAATGCCGCACAGTTCGTGATCAACGCGATGTCCCCGGCCGAAGTGCAGTCGATCGTGGTCGACGAGGACTCGCACAGCATGGATATCGCGGTGGCCGAGGAAAAGCTGTCGCAGGCGATCGGCCGCGGCGGCCAGAACATCCGCCTCGCCAGCCAGCTCACCG
>CAZGVE010000061.1:0-9556 GCA_964528845.1 uncultured Steroidobacteraceae bacterium
CGATGAACTCGATCTTCGGCGCCTTACCCATTGCCGCGAACAGCGCGTTGCCGAGATCGAGCCAGCTGCGTGCCTTGCCGGTGCCGAGGTTGAACAGGCCTGACACCTGCGGGTGATCCAGCAGCCACAGCATCACGTCCACGCAGTCGCGCACGTAGATGAAATCGCGCACCTGGCCGCCATCCGGGTAGTCAGGCCGGTAGCTGCGGAACAGGCGCAGCGGCTCTCCGGCCTGGATCGCGGCAAAGTTCTTGGCGATCACGCTCTGCATGCCGCCCTTGTGGTACTCGTTCGGGCCGTAGACGTTGAAGAACTTCAGGCCCACGCACTGCGGTGGCAGGGGGGCGCGCTGTTCGCGCAGCCGGGCGATCCGGCGGTCGACTACATGCTTGCTCCAGCCGTAGGCGTTCAGCGGGCGCAGCGTGGCGAGCGCAGCGGGACTCGGATCGTCGTCGAAGCCGGCGCTGCCGTCGCCATAGGTCGCCGCGGAGGACGCGTAGATCAGGCGGGTCCCGGTCGCGGTGCACCAGTCCAATATCGAGAGCGTGGCGCGGATGTTCTGCTCGGCGATCGCATCGATGTCGGTCTCGGTCGTGGTACTGATCGCGCCCATGTGCAGCACGGCGGTCAGTTGCCCGGCCTTGCTGGCCAGCCACTCCGATAGTGCGGGCGGGGCGATCAGGCCGGCGATCTCGTGCTTGGCGAGGTTGCGCCAGCGCTCGTCCTGGCGCAGCCAGTCACAGACCATCACTTCGTGGCCACGTTCGGCCAGCGCCGCGACCAGGTTGGAGCCGATGAAGCCGGCGCCGCCCGTTACCAGGTACATCGGGACCGCAGGTCGTGAACGGGCGTCAAGGGAGGCATAATGCGCGCCAGATAGTAAAGGCGCCCTTGCTGAAACTCCAGGCAGGATCACGATGCCGTATCCGCTGAAGACCGAGATGGGACCGCCGGCGGCGGCCGAGCTGCTGCGTGACGAGCTCGCCGAGCACGCCCAGGCCTTCGAGGCGCTGTCCGGGATGATCGAGGCGCCGTTCCTGGCCGGTCTCGAGCTGCTCGAGGCGAGCCTGCGTGCGGGGGGCAAGCTGCTGCTGTTCGGGAATGGCGGCAGCGCCGCGGATTGCCAGCACATTGCCGCCGAGCTGACGATTCGCTACCAGGCGAACCGTGCCGCGATTGCGGCCATCGCACTGACGACCGATACCTCGGCGCTGACCGCCTGCGGCAACGATATGGGTTTCGAGGCGATCTTCGCGCGCCAGGTCGAGGCGCTGGCGCGCCCTGGCGATGTCGTGATGGGTCTGTCGACCTCGGGCAACAGCCCGAACGTGCTCGCAGGGCTCGCCGCGGCGCGCGCCCGGGATGCCAGGACCATCGGGCTTGCCGGCGGTACCGGCGGCAGGATGGGCCCACTGTGCGACGTGCTCGTGACCGTGCCGTCGAAGGTCACGGCACGGATCCAGGAGCTGCATATCCTGGTCGGCCATATGTGGTGCAAGGCGCTCGAGCAGCGCCTGGGGCTCGCATGAACTTCGATGCGCTGCTCAAGGTATTGGGCGGCTTTGGCGCCGGGCGCGGGCTGGTGCTGGGCGATGTGATGCTCGATCGCTTCGTCTACGGCAGCGTCGAGCGGATCTCGCCGGAGGCGCCGATTCCGATCATCAGCATCGAGCGCTACGCCGACATGCCGGGGGGTGCCGGCAACGTGGTCCGCAACCTCGCGGCGATGGGCGCGCGGGCGATCCTGATCGGCGTGGTCGGGGAGGATGCGTGGGCGGCCTCCCTTCGCACCCAGCTGGAGCAGGTACCGGGCGTGCAGGCACGCTTCATCACCGATCAGTCCCGACCGACCACCGTGAAGACGCGCTATGTCGCGGACGGGCAGCAGGTGCTGCGCGCCGACCGGGAAAGCCGTTCCGCGCTGTCGCAGGACGCGCAGCAGCAGGTGCTCACCGAGTTCGCCCGCGCGCTGCCCGAGAGCGACATCGTGCTGCTCTCGGACTACGGCAAGGGAGTCTTGAGTGAATCCGTCGTTTCCGCCGCGATCGCGATGGCCTTGAAGGCCGGCAAGAGCGTGATCGTCGATCCGAAAGCCAAGACATTCGCCAAGTACCGTGGCGCGACCGTGCTGACGCCGAACCGCCACGAACTGCAGCAGGCCTGTGGTTTCGAGTGCATGACCGACGAGGAGGTCGTGGTCGGCGCGCGGCGCGTGCTGGCCGAGGGCATCTGCAGGACCCTGGTCGTCACGCGCGGCAAGGACGGCATGTCGGTGGTGCCGGCCGAGGGCGCGGCGACGCATCTGCGCACCACGGCGCGCGAGGTATTCGACGTCTCCGGCGCCGGCGACACGGTCGCGGCCGCGATGGCACTGGGACTCGCCGCCGGCGGTGACATCGTCGAGGCCTGCACGCTCGCGAACCTCGCCGCCGGCATTGTCGTCGGCAAGCCGGGCACCGCGATCGTGACCACCGGGGAAATTACGTCGGCGCTGCGGCCGTTCAACGGGCGCGCCGAGCACCAGAAGCTGTTCTCGCTGGACAACGTGCTGCAGCTCGCGCGCGACTGGCGTGCGCAGGGCCTGAAAGTGGCGTTCGCGAACGGCTGCTTCGACCTGCTGCATCCCGGCCATATCTCGCTGATCGACCAGGCCCGCCGCACCGCCGACCGGCTGATCGTCGGACTCAATTCCGATCTATCGATCCGCCGCCTCAAGGGGCCGACGCGGCCGGTGCAGAACGAGATCGCCCGCGCGACCGTGCTGGCCTCGCTGAAGTCGGTCGATGCGGTCGTGATCTTCGGCGAGGACACGCCGCTGGAACTCATCGATGCGTTGCAGCCCGACGTGCTGGTCAAGGGCGCGGATTACAGCGTCGAGCAGGTGGTCGGCGCCGATCTGGTGCAGCAGCGCGGCGGGCGGGTCGTGCTGGCGGAGCTGGTCCCGGGCCACAGCACCACCGAGACGCTCAAGCGGGTGGGATCCAAAGACCGTTCATGATCGCCCCGTCATGATGGTCATCCTCGATCGCGACGGGACGATCGTCGTGGATCGCCACTACCTTGCCGATCCTGCCGGCCTGGAATTCCTGCCGGGAGCCGCCGCTGGCCTCCGGATGCTGCACCAGCAGGGCCACCGGCTGGTACTGATCACGAACCAGTCCGGGATCGGCCGGGGCCTCATCACCGAATCGCAGCTCGAGGCGGTGCATGCGCGATTGCGGCAGATGATGCGGGCGGCCGGAGCGCCGCTGGCGGCGATCTACTACTGCCCGCACACCCCCGAGGCGGGCTGCGCGTGCCGCAAACCGGGCTCCGAGCTCTTTTGGCGCGCTGCAGCAGAGCTCGGGTTCGAGCCTGACGAGGCGGTCGTGGTGGGTGACAAGAGCTCCGACGTTGCGTTCGGCGTCCGGGTCGGCGCTCGCACCATCCTGATCGCGAGCGAGCCCGCCACGGGCCCCGCGACGGCCAGAAGCGAACCGGCGCCAGATTACGTCGTAACGGACCTGGTGCAGGCCGCCGACGCGATCCTCGGACTGTCCACAGGAATGCATTCCGGGCGGTAACATGCCGTTCACGGGCGCGCGGATATGCTGCCCGCCGCTTTCCCAACGCCGTGTACGCAGTGCCGTGAATCCAACGCTCTACCGCTTCCCCGTCTGGGCGCTCGGCCTGCTCGCAGGTTTGGCATTGCTGCTGTCGCTGGCGTTTGCGAAGGCGCTGGTGTTCATGTGGGGACAGTGGAGCCTGGACGAGTTCAGCCACGGCTACCTGATCCCGTTCATTGCGATCTTCCTGGTCTGGCAGCGCCGGGATGCGCTGCAACGCACTCCGTTCAAGGGGTCCTGGGCGGGATTGGCCGTCGTGGTGCTCGGAATCGGCCTCGACATTGCCGGCAGGCTCACCGCGCTGTTCGTGATCCAGCACATCGCACTGCTGGTGGTGCTGGCTGGCCTCGTGCTCGCGCTCGCCGGCGCTCAGGCGTTCCGGATCCTGGCCGCGCCCGTGGGCGTGCTCGTGTTCATGATTCCACTGCCCAACATTCTGCTCAATACCCTGTCTTCCGAGCTGCAGTTGATTTCCTCAAGCCTCGGAGTCTGGCTGATGCGACTCTTAGGTATCACGGTGTTCCTCGAAGGCAACGTGATCGACCTCGGCAGCTACAAGCTCGAGGTCGCCGAGGCCTGCAGCGGCCTGCGCTACCTGCTGCCGCTGATGACGCTCGCGTTCCTGATGGCGTGCTTCTACCGCGCCCCCTGGTGGAAGCGGATCGTGCTGTTCCTGGCCAGCATCCCCATCACGCTGCTGATGAACAGCCTGCGCATCGCCGCGATCGGACTGATGGTGGATCGCTTCGGTCCCTCGATGGCCGAGGGGCTGCTGCACCAGGTGCAGGGCTGGATGGTGTTCATGCTCAGCATCGGCGTGCTGCTGCTGGTGGTGCGGATACTGTCGAGGATCGGTGGCGACCGGCGAGCCTGGCGCGAGCTGTTCAGCCTCGAGCTGCCGGCTTCGACGCCCGCTCAGGCGCCGAGAACGGCGCGCGTGCTGCCGGCGCCGCTGCTGTGCGCCGGGGCACTGATCGTCGCGTTCAGTGTCGCGGCGTTCCTGATGCCCTCAGCGAGCGGGCACGTGCCGGCGCGCGACAGTTTCGCGAGCTTTCCGCTGCAGTTCGGCAGCTGGTCCGGCCGGCGCGAGGCGATGGAGCCGGTCTATCTGGATGCGCTGAAGCTCGATGACTACCTGATGGCCAATTACTTAGGGACCGACCAGCGCCCGGTGAATTTCTACGTCGCGTGGTACGACAACCAGGTCGCGGGCAATGCCACCCACTCGCCGA
Organism: uncultured Steroidobacteraceae bacterium; assembly: GCA_964528845.1. Lineage (GTDB taxonomy): Bacteria > Pseudomonadota > Gammaproteobacteria > Steroidobacterales > Steroidobacteraceae > FEN-1191. The sequence continues at coordinate 4,838 of CAZGVE010000061.1, forward strand.
AGGGCTGCCTGCCCGGCGGCGGCTGGCGCATCGAGGACTTCCGCGAGACCGCGCTCAAGCCGATCCAGATCGATGGACGGCCGCTACGGGTCAATCGGGCGCTGATCTCCTACGGCGATCAGCACCAGCTGGTCTATTACTGGTTCCAGCAGCGTGGGCGCATCGTGACCAGCGAATACCTGGTCAAGTGGTACCTGCTGGTCGATGCGGTCACGCGTCACCGGACTGATGGCGCGCTGGTGCGCCTGATCGTGCCGATCTCCTCCACGACCTCCGAGGCCGATGCCGATCGCGAGTTGCAGGGCTTCATCGCGGCGATCGCGCCACGCCTCGACCGCTTCGTGCCAGGCTGAGGACCGGGCACGATGCAGACCTTATTGGGTTTCGTGCTGGCGATGAGCCTGACGATGGTACTGATCCCGCTGCTGATACGGTGGGCGGCGCCGCTGGGATTCCTGGACCAGCCCGAGGCGCGCAAGGTGCACACCACTCCGGTGCCGCGCGTCGGCGGCATCGCGATGACGCTTTCAGTGCTGCTGGTGCTGCTGATCTGGGGCCTCAGGACCCCGGCGACGCAGGCGCTGTGGGCCGGAATCGCGATCCTGTGCGTGTTCGGCGTCTGGGATGATCGCAAGTCCCTGCGGTCCGCACCGAAATTCGCGGGCCAGGCGCTCGCCGCGCTGGTGATGATGGGTTGGGGCGGGCTTTCGATCAGCTCGCTCACTTTAGGCGAGCGCGTGATGCTGCCGGGGTGGATCGCGCAGCCTCTGACCTTCATGTTCCTGGTCGGCTGTACCAATGCCTTCAACCTGGCCGACGGGTTGGACGGCCTGGCCGGCGGCATGGCCACTTTGTGTCTGTGCGGCACCGCACTGATGGCATACACGGTCGGGAACAACATGGTAGGCAGTGTTGCGGTGCTGATGGTCGGTACGTTGATCGGCTTCCTGCGATTCAATACGCACCCGGCCCGGGTCTTCATGGGTGATGCCGGCAGTCAGATGCTCGGCTTCTGCGCGGCAGTGCTGGTACTGCTGCTGACCCAGGACCAGCAGACACCGCTGAGCACTGCACTGCCGTTACTACTGTTGGGAATGCCGATCATCGACACCCTCATGGTCATGAGCGTACGACTGCTGCTTGGCCGCTCGCCGTTCCTGGCCGATCGGCGCCACATCCATCACCGGCTGCTGACCCTGAACTTCGAGCATTGGGAGGCGGTGAGCCTGCTGTATCTGCTGCAGGCCGTGCTGTTCGTCGCGGCTTGGTACCTGCGCTACGACTCCGACCTGGCGGTCGGCGTGTTCTTCGGCGGCTTCGCGTTACTCACGCTGGTGACGATCCGGCTCGCGCAGCTCGCGGATGTGCAGGTGCGGCCGGGGGACGTTCCGACGGATACGATCGTGCTCTCGCGAGTGCCCCAGGCGCCATCTGCCGCGTCCGCTCAGCTGATACGCGCCGTCGGCAGCTCGACGCTCGCCGCGGCGCTCGCACTCTACGCGCTATGGGTGCTCGCGACCGGTGCGCTCGCGTCCCGCGATGTGCAGCTGCTGGCCGTCGTACTGGCGGTCGTGCTGTTTGCGGGACTGTACTTCGGACGCGATCGGGCGGACGCTGGCTGGACCGATCGGCTTGCACTGTACTCGTGCGCGGCGCTCGCGCTGTTCGTCAGCAAGCATGGGCTTGGTGACGGCATCGGACCGGCTGGAGGAGTCGCCGGCCTGCATCCGCAGCGCTTCGAAATGATCGTGTTCCCGGTGCTCGCGCTCGCAATGGTGATTTCGTTGCGCAGCTCGCGCAACCAGCCCTTCCGGCTCACGCCGCTGGATATCCTGGTGCTGCTGATCGTCGTGACGGTGCCGAACCTGCCGGACTCGATCGCGAGCACCCGCTCGCTCGGACTCACGATCGCCGAGCTGGTGTTGCTGTTCTATGCGCTCGAGGCGCTGACGCTGACCGCCGGGCCCCGCTGGCGCTGGGTCAATGGGTCGGCCGCGGTGTTTCTGATCGGCCTCGTGGTGCGCGCCGTTGTTTGACGTAATGCGCTGGCCGCCATCCATTTGTGTGTGACCTGTCACATCGCAGTCACTTGTGCGCCTTAAGCTCGTATCCTCTTCGCCTGACGCCGGCAGAAAACCTGTACCGGCCCTGTGGGCACGCACGAAGAGAATCTCCTGCATGAACAGCCGCCTGCGCTCCTCCCTGGCCATCGGACTGGTCCTCACGACGACGCTGCTCGTTGCGTGCGGCAGCGCACAATCGAGGAAGGCCGGGTATATCCAGCACGGCCAGCAGTATCTGGCTGCGGGCAACTACGACAAGGCGCGGGTCGAGTTCAGCAACGCGGCCCAGATCGATCCGAAAGACGCGAACGTACGCTACCTGCTGGGGCAGGTGGCCGAGAAGCTTGGCGACGTGCGGGGCGCGATCGGGCAATACCAGTCCGCTATTACCGAAGATCCGAAACAGGCGCCGGCCCGGGCGTCCCTCGCGCGGCTGTTCCTGTACGGAGGCCTCGCCGACCGGGCGCTCGAGCTCGTCGAGCCGGGGCTCACGGCTGATCCGAAGAACCCGCAGCTGCTGACGGCCCGCGGCGCCGCGCGCGCGCAGCTCGGCCAGGCCGATGGTGCGCTCGCCGATGCCCAGAGCGCGAACCAGCTGGCGCCCAACGACGAATACGCGATCGCGCTGCTCGCCTCGCTGTACAAGAATCGCGGCCAGCTCGACCAGGCGGTCGGCGTCGTGACGGCGGGTCTGGCCACGCAGCCGAAGAATTCCGAGCTGCACACGATCCTGGCTGACCTGTACGTCGCGCAGCAGCACCCCGATCTGGCCGAGGGGGAGCTCAAGCAGGTCATCGCGATCGAGCCTGCGGTGCTGCGCCACCGCTACATCCTGGTGCGCTTCTACCTGCAGCAGAAGAACGTCGATGCGGCGGAGAAGGCGCTGCGCGATGCGGTCGCGAGCGCGCCCGCGAACAACGAGCCGAAGCTGCAGCTGATCGAGTTCCTGGCTTCCCAGCGCGGGCGCGAGCAGGCCACCGCGGAGGCCGACCAGATGGTCGCAGCCGCTCCGAATGACGACAAGCTGCGCTTAGGCGTCGGGGATGCGCTGGCACGCGTCGGCGTGGCCGATCGCGCCGAGGCGGCGTACCGCGCCGTGATCGCGCATGCGGGCGTGCAGCCCGACGGGCTGACGGCCCGCGACCAGCTCGCCGCACTGCTGCTCGCTCGCAGCGACTTAGCCGGCACCGGCGCGCTGGTCGATGAAGTCCTGAAGCAGAATCCACGCGACAACGCGGCGCTGAACCTGCGCGGCAACATGGCGCTCGCACGCGGTGACGTGACGGCCGCGATCACGGATCTGCGTGCGGTGCTGCGCGACCAGCCGAACGCGCTGCCGGTGATGCGCACGCTCGCGCGCGCCTACCAGCGCAACGACGAGAACGATCTGGCCGAGGAGACCCTGCGCGGGGCGGTCCAGATCTCGCCCAAGGATTTCGGGAGTCGGCTGGATCTGGCCCAGGTGCTGATCGGAGCGAAGAAGCTCGATCAGGCCGAGCCGCTGCTGGATGGTCTCGCGAAGGAGAGCCCGAACGATATGGCGGTGCAGGAGGCGCTGTTCCGCGTGCACGCAGCGCAGAAGCGCTACGACGATGCGCGCGCGACCGCGCTGACCATCCAGCAGACGCACCCGGACCAGGGCATCGGCTATTACCTCGCGGGTCTGGTCGACCAGGCGCAGGGCAAGCCGGACGTCGCGGCCAAGGAATACCAGCAGTCGCTCGATCACGCACCGAACGCCGCGGAGCCGCTGACCGCGCTGGTGCAGCTCGAGATGCAGCGCAAGCAACCCGCCGCCGCGATGGCCGACGTCGACGCGGCGCTCGCAAAATCTGCCGGCAACGGGATCGCCCACAAGCTCAAGGGCGAGTTGCTGCTGGCCTCCGGCAAGCTGGATGCCGCGATCGCCGCCGATCAGGACACCGTCAAGGCCTTCCCGACATGGGCGGATGCCTACTCGGCGCTGGCCATCGCGCAGCTGCAGTCCAAGCATGGCGACGACGCGATCAGCACGCTGCAGGCCGGGATCCAGAAGGCGCAGGGCAACAACACGCTGGTCGTGGAGCTCGCCAGCCTGTACGAGCATTCCAATCGCAGCGATGAGGCGATTGCGCTGTACCAGGGTGTCCTGGACAAGACGCCCAACGCCGCGTGGGCCACCAACAATCTGGCGATGCTGCTGGTGACCTACAAGAGCGATGCGGCAAGCCTCGCGCGTGCCCAGAAGCTCTCCGACCAGCTTAGCAGCTACTCGATGGTCAGCGTGATGGACACCCGCGGCTGGGTCAAATTCAAGGTCGGGGATTTCCACGGCGCGGAGTCCCTGCTGCAGCAGGCGGTCGACAAGGCGCCCGATGCCCCCGAGCTCCGCTACCACCTCGGGATGGCGCAGCTCAAGAGCGGCGAGGCCCAGGCCGCCGAACGCAACCTCGAAGCAGCCGTGAACGCGAACAAGCCGTTCTCCGGTCTCGATGAGGCGCGCGCCACGCTCGCACAGCTCAAGAAATCCGGTTCCGTGGGCTGATACGGATGCCAGTAAGGAAACGCCCATGCATCCGCTGATCGGCCTCCGAGGGGCGCTGGGATTCCTGACACTGCTGCTGCTGCCGGCGGCCTACGCGATCGGAGCGTTGCCCAACCAAGTGACGCTGGTGCC
>CAZGVE010000062.1:0-9325 GCA_964528845.1 uncultured Steroidobacteraceae bacterium
GCCAGCTTCGCTAGCGCCTCGACCGCCGTGCGCAGCTGCGCCTCGGTGTGCAGGCAGCTCACGAACAGCCGCAACCTCGCGGCACGTTCCTCGACGGCCGGGTAGATGATCGGCTGCACGTTGATGCCGTGCTCGTAGAGATCGTTCGAGAGCCTGACGGCCTTCAGGGAGTTCTTGATGATCGCCGGCACGACTGCGAAGCCCTGCGAGAGGCCGGTGTCGATGCCGTGCGAGCGCGCGAGGTGCAGCAGCTGCCCGGAGCGCTCGCGTAGGCGGGCGACCCGGTCGGGCTCGGCGAGCATGATTCTGAGCGCCTCGAGCGAGGCGGCCGCGAGCGGCGGGGACATGCCGACGCTGTAGAGGAATCCCGGCGCGGCGTACTTGAGGTGTTCGACCAGTGCCCGCTCGCCGGCGATGAAGCCGCCGCAGCCGGCGAGGGACTTGCTGAGCGTGCCCATCCAGATGTCCACCGCGGACCCGCGCAGGCCGAAATGTTCCCGCACGCCTTTGCCGGTATCGCCGAGCACGCCGAGGGAGTGCGCCTCGTCGACCATTAGGAAGGCCTTGTGCCGCGTCTTGACTTCGATGAAGCGCGGCAGGTCCGGGACGTCGCCGTCCATGCTGTACAGGCCTTCCACGACGACGAGCGTGCGCTCGAACTGGCCGCGTATCTCGCCGAGGATCGCATCGAGGGCGTCCGCATCGTTGTGCGGGAACGACCGCCGCGCGGCGCCGGCCAGCTTGATGCCTTCCAGCACGCTGTTGTGGATCAGCGCGTCGTGGATCACGAGGTCCTTCGGACCGAACAGGTAGCCGATCGTGCTCACGTTGGTCGCATGGCCGCTGACGAACACGATGCTGTCCTCGACCTCGTAGAGCTGCGCCAGCGCCTGCTCGAGGTCGCGCACGATCGGGCGCTCGCCAGCGACGACCCGGCTCGCCGATGCGGAGGTGCCGTAGCGCTCGATCGCGTCGCGGGCGGCCTTGTTCACCTTCGGATGACCGGCGAGGCCTAGATAGTTGTAGTTCGAGAAATTGATGAACGAGCGGCCTTCGATCTGCGTCGTGGCGCCGGCGACCCCCTCATGCACCCGGAAATACGGGTTAGCGACGCCGAGCCTCTTGCTGGCGGTCTGGGGCACCAGCAGCTTCTCGTAGCCCGGAAAGCGGTCGAAGCGGCAGAACGCGTCGGGAATCGAACTCGCGGCCGTACCTCGGCGCGCCGGCAGGGTACTCTGATCGGCCGGCGCCGCTTCCGGCTCGCGGTGCAGGAAGCGCTGGATCAGTTCGTCGCGCGTTCGGCCGGAAAGCCCGAACTTCCCCTTACTCACGGGGTCGATCTCGCGCCCGACTGGACCTCGCGCTGGACGAGCGCGGCGATGTCGCTCACCTCCTGCGCGGACATGTCTTCCGAGTGCTGCACGGCAATGGATCGCACCAGGTTCTCGATGCGGTGCGCGTGACTCGTGACCTCCGTTTCCGCGCCCGACAGGCGGGCGGTCAGGCGTTGGCTGATCCGCTCGACGCTCGGCCCTTCGTTCAGTGCCATTGCCGGCAGGTTGATGCCGAAGCGCTTCTCGATGCCCAGCGCGAGTTCCATTGCCATCAACGAATCCATGCCCAGATCATACAGCGAGCGCGCCGGATCGATACGCTCGGTCCCAAGCCTGAGGATCTGCGCGACTTCCTTGAGGACCAGTTCCTGCACGATCTGACGGATCTCTTCGACGCTCTTGCCGGTGATCAGGGTCTTGAGGTCGACGCTGGCATCCGTACCGCAATCCCCTGAGCCGGCGGCGCGTCGCAGGTCGTCGAAGCGTGGGCCGGCTGCCGAGGGCAGGAGCTTCGAGAGCATCGGCCAGCCGAGGTCGGCCACGGTCACGACGGCGAGGTCTGCCGCCAGGATGCGCTCCAGCATCTCGAGCGCGGCGGCGGCGCGCAGCGGCGCAGTACCGAGGCGCGTGGCGAGGCTGTCCTTGAGCGCCCCGTTGCGGGACAGATAGCCGACGTCGTCGATCGGTCCCCAGGCCACGCAGGTACCGGTGAGGCCTCGCGACCGGCGCCAGGCAACCAGCGCCTCCAGATAGGCATTGGCCGCGACGTAATTGGCCTGGCCAGGATTGCCCAGGCAGGTCGTGACCGACGAATACAGGATGAAGTGCTCGAGCGGGTAATCCAGCGTCAGTTCGTGCAGGTTCCGCGCGCCCTGGATCTTCGGTGCCAGCACGCGGTGCAGGCGTCCGGCATCCAGGTTCGCGATCAGGCAGTCCTCGAGCACCATGGCAGCGTGCAGTACACCGCGCACCGGAGGCAACTCGCGGGCGACCGCGCGCAGCACCGCCGCGAGCGCCGGGCGATCGGCCACGTCGCAGGCGTACACATGTACGCGCGCACCGAGCGCCTGCAGCCCTGCGATGGCCTCCTCGGTGCCGCTCGTCGCGAGCCCTTGTCGGCACAGCAGCACCAGATGCCCGGCTCCGCGCTGCGCCAGTGCGCGGGCGGACTCGAGGCCGAAGCCGGAAAGTCCGCCGGTGACGAGGTAGCTCGCGTCCTGCGACAGCTGCAGTGGTACGTGCTTCTGGGCCAGCTGCTGGATTGGAACCCGGGCGTCCTTCAGGTCGACGACCACCTTGCCGATCTGCCGTGATTGCTGCATGTACCGGAACGCATCGACGATCCTGCTGGCGCTGAATTCGCGGGCCGGCAAGGGCACCAGTACTCCCTCCCGAAACAGCGTCATCACCTCGGCGAACAGCCTGCCCGCCAGCTGCGGCCGCGCGATCAGCAGCTGGTCGGCGTCGATGCCGAAGTAGCTGATGTTGTTCTTGAATGGGCGCAGGCCGATGTGCGTATTCTCGACGAAGTCGCGCTTGCCGAGTTCGAGGTACCGGCCGAAGCGCCGCAGCGCGCGCAGGTTGCGGTGGATGGCCTCGCCGGCCAGCGAATTGAGGACGACGTCCACTCCTTCGCCACCCGTCAACGCGAGGATTTCGTCGGCAAAAGCCAGCGAACGTGAGTCGAACACGCGACCGGCGCCGATCAGATGCACGAAATCCCGCTTCTCGTCATTGCCGGCGGTGGCGAAGACCTCGGCACCGAGGTGCTGCGCGAGCTGGATCGCGGCGATCCCGACCGCGCCGGCGCCGCCGTGGATCAGCACGCGCTCGCCGGGCTGCAGGTTCGCGAGGTGCTTGAGTGCGTAGTAGACGGTGAAGAACGCGACCGGGACGGTGGCGGCCTGCGCGAACGACCATTCGGGCGGCTTCGCCGCGATGGCACCCGCGCTCGTGATTACGCGGCTCGCGAAGCAGGCCGGCGCGAATCCCATGACCTCGTCGCCCGGCCGGTAGTCGGTCACGTCCGCGCCGACGCGGTGCACGATGCCGGCGAACTCGAGTCCGAGGCTCGCGCCCGAGAATCCGTTCTCGACGACTTCATCGGGTAGCAGTCCCATCGCGTACATCACGTCGCGAAAGTTCAGTCCCGCGGCCATCGGGCGCACCTCGATGTCGTGTCGTTGCAGCGCTCGCGCCGGTAGCGGGAACCAGTCGAGATTGCGCAGCTGCCCGGGCACCCGGAAGTCGAGCCGGAATTCCTCGGCCGCGTCCGCGCCGGCCGTGGCGATCGCCGTACAGCGCTGCAGCCGCAGCGCAAAGCGCCCCTGTTCGGCGAGCACGATCTCGTTCTCGCCATCCGGCCAGAGCAGTTCGCGCGAGAGCCGCTCGGCGACTTCCGTGCCCGAGGGGTCGATCGCGACATCGATCAGCGTGCAGGCCAGCGCTGGTTGCTCGTTCATCAGCACGCGGCCCAGACCCCAAAGTGGCGCGCTGCCGGGGTGCACCAGCGCGAGATTGCCCGGCCGTGAGGCGCCGGACCCGCCGGTGCCGATCACCCACAGGCGGGGTGGAGTGGCCCTGGTGTCGGCGATCGCATGCACGATCGCAAGCGCGTCCAGGCAGCCTGTTGCCTCGTCGGGGGCGAGGCCGGGTTCGGCGGACTCCTCCTGGCCCACGACGCCGGCCAGATAGACGACGTGGTCGATGCCGCCCAGCGCCGTGTGAGCCTCCGCGACGCGCCGACGCAGGGCTTCCGCCCTGACGGGGCTCAGCAGCACGCGCTGGCTGTGGGATTCCAGGTGCAATGCCAGCCGCTCGCCCAGCGTACGCGAGGGGTCATCAGGGCCGCACAGCAGCAGCCACGTGCCGCTGGCGGGCACCTCAGGAGTACGTGCCGCCTCCGGGTTCCTGGCCAGGACCAGGAAGGCGCCGGAGCGCGCCGCCTTCGCGGCAGGCTCGGCCACCGTCTCGACCTGCTCGAAGCCGCCGTCCACGAGCAGCTTCTCCCAGCTACGGGGCGCCATCAGACTCGAGGAGGGTCCTCCCTCTGCCTCGTGCCACCAGGTCGGCGAGACTCCGAAGATCAGATCGGCGGAAGTGTCCGGGTGCCGCTCCGCCAGCAGCAGCAGGCCGCCGGGAGCGAGCTTGGCGCGCAATCCGGCCAGCGCCACCGACAATTGCGGCAGGCCATGCAGCCAGTGGTGGACCAGGATCAGATCGAATTCGCTCGGTAGTGGGCTGGCGGCGGTGAGACTGAGATCCTCACCCTTCAAGGTGGCGATGGACACGAACGGATGCGCTGCGTACTCCGCCTGCAGGTGCGCATGCCGCGAATTCTCGGGACCGGCGATCACGTAGTCGAGCCGTTCCGGTTCCAGCCGGGCCACCAGACGCTGGTGCAGCTCGCTCGAGCCGCCCGAGATTTCGAGTACGCGCACCCTGCGTTCGCGCGGCCACTGGCGCATCATCGCGTCGAGCAGTTCCGCGAGCGCGAGATTGGTCGCGCGATACGCGGGTGCGCCGTCGACCAGGGCTTCGATCAGATTGCTGCCGCGAATCCCATGCGCGAGTGCCTGCACGTCTTCGGTGCCCTCCAGTAGCGCCGCGAGCCGCCGACCCACCCGGCCCACGCACAGCAGCTCGGGCAGGCTGTCGGGAAAGTCTGCTAGCAGCGTGCGGAAGATATCCCCGGCGGGCGGCGGGGCGAGCTCGACATTCAACCGCCAGCCGTGCTGGTCGCGCGCCAGCAGCCCGGCGGCCTGCAGTCGACCGCGCAGCCACAGGAACAGCGACCGCTGGTCGGCCCCGACGTGCTGCGGATCCTCCAACGCCTGTTCGAGCCAGGCGCCGGTCCGGCCCTTCAGTGTTCGGAACGCTTCGTAGGCAAAGGCGACGACCAGTGCATCGGAGAGCGGTAGCGCGTCGTGAAAGTGCTGCTGGCGACGCAGCGGACTCTCCAGCGCGGCGAGCGATGCCTGGGCGATCTCCGCCAGCACGCGGTTGACCGGCGGCGGCACCGGGGCGCGGTCCGCGGGGTGCGGGGTCAGGCGCGGCACGAGCTGCCATAGCGAGGGCTCCACGCTGGCCTGCCGCTGCACGGTGGCAGCGCGGAATCGTACGTCCTCGAGCACCGCGACGACGCGGTGCTGCGGGTCGAGCAGGATGAAATCGGCCAGCACGGAACGCAGGGCGCGGCGCTTCACGCGCGCGCCGAACGCGCGCGGCAGCGATCCGCCGAAGAAGCGCATCCGCCCGATCTTTACGGGCAGCAGCGGCAACGCATTTCCCGTCGCGATGTCGCCGGCGAAGAAATGAACCAGGGACTGGAAGCACGCATCGAGCGCGGCCGGGTGCAGCAGATAGCTCGCTTCGGCCTGTGGTTCGGGGGACTCCAGCAGCCACCCGCGCAGCGTATCCCCGCACAGCACGCCGCGTTCGAAGCGCTGGAATGCACTCCCGTACTGCAGTCCGAGACTCTGCGCCATCTGGTAGTGCGATGCCGCCTCGAGCGCCTCGCCCTCGAGGCCGGAGAGTTCCGGTTCCGGGGCCGCCAGCGTCGGGGCTCCGGCGAGCCGCGCGATGGCGTTCAGGCTCCATTCGTCATCGGAGAGGCGCTGGCGACTACGGATTCGGAAGATGCACTCACCGGGCACGAACTCGCAGCGCACGCTGCGCGCATGCTCGGGATCCAGCACGATCGGAGCGAGGATCTCGAGTTCCTCGAGTTCGAAGCGTTCGCCGCCGAAGTGCTCCCTCGCGCCGGCCAGCGCGAGCTCGAGGTAGGCGGCCGCTGGGAACACCACGGCGCCCGCGACCCGATGATCGGCGAGATACGGCAGCGTCGTCAGATCGACTGAGTTCTCCCACAGGTGCTGCGTCCCGGGGACGCGCCAGCCCAGCAGCGGATGCACGCGGGAGCGCGTCAGGACTCCGGCAGACTCGGAGCTGACCGGGTGCCAGTGCCGCTCGCGCTGCCAGGGGTAATTCGGCAATCGCACGAATCGCCCCGGCAGCGGGAAATAAGCGTGCAGGTCAGGCTGATTGCTGGACAGTCGCGCGCGCAGCGCCGCTTCCTCCAGCCGTTCCAGGCCGTCGTTGCCGCGCCGCATAGTGGGCAGAACGCGTCCGGCAAGCTTCGCGGCGCTCAAGGATTCGCTGAGGTAGGTCTGCAGGATTGCGTGCGGACCGATCTCGAGGAACACGCGACAGCCGTGCGCCGCGAGGCTCTGCACGGCCTGCGCGAATTGCACCGGCTCACGGATGTTCCGCCACCAGTAGCTCGCTCCGAGCGTCGTGCCGTCGACGCGCTCGCCGTGTACGGTCGAGATGAACGGTATCGCGGTATCCCCCGGCCGCAGCCCGGCCAGGCTGGTCTGCAGCGACTCCCGGATCGGATCCATCTCGCGGCTGTGGAACGCGTAGTCCAGATCGAGCACGCGGAAGAACACGTGTCGTGCCTCGAGCTTCGCCTGCAGCATCTGCAGCTCGACCAGGCTGCCCGACAACGTCACGGCGCCGGGACTGTTGATGCCGGCAATTTCAAGCGAGGCGAGGCCTTCCTCGTCGAGCAGTGCGCGTGCCGCCGCTTCCGACAGTGCGACCGCTGCCATGCGTCCCCTCCCGCGGGTGAGCGCCTGCGCGGCACTGCGGGCGCAGATCACATCGATCGCGGCATCCAGATCGAGCGCGCCGGCGGCCCAGGCCGCCGCTACCTCGCCGACGCTGTGGCCCGTCACCGCAGCTGGTTCGAGGCCCTGCTCGCGCAGCAGGCGCGTGATCGCGACCTGCATCGCAAACAGCAGTGGCTGTGCGACCGCCGTGTCATCGAGATGGGCGTTTGCTGCATCGGCGCGCAGGGCCGCCAGGATCGAAAAGCGGGCGCGATCAGCCATCGCCGTGTCCAGCTCGGACATTATTTCGGCGAAGCGCGTCGATTCGGCGACCAGGCGCTGGCCCATCCCGGCCCACTGCGCACCATTGCCGGAATACACGAACGCGATCGTCCCGGGCTCTGGCAGCGCGTTCTCCAGCACGAACTCTGCTGGAACCGTCCCGCCCGCGAAGCGCTCCAGCAGCGAAGCAATACTCGAAGCATCGGCGGCGCGAATTGCGAGCCGGCGCTCCAGATGCTGCCGGCGGTAGGCGCTGCTGTGCGCGATGTCGTAGTAAGCAGGCGCGTCGGGTGCCGTCAGGAATTGGGCGTAGCGCTCCGCCAGCGCGCTCAGTGCCTCGTCCGTGCGCGCCGACAGGAACAGCGGCGGCACCGGAACATCGGGGCCCCGTATCACCGCCGGCCGCGACGGGGACGCGCGCAGCAGCACATGGGCGTTGGCGCCGCCGAAGCCGAAGGAATTGACCCCCATCACCGGGAGCCGCCGCGGCGACTTGGGCAGGTGCAGGTATTCGCCCACCACCTGCAGATTCAGCGCACGGAAATCGATGTGCGGATTGGGGGTCTCGAAATGCAGCGAGGGCGGCAAGCCACGGTGCTGCAGCATCAGCAGCGTCTTGACCAGGCCCGCCATCCCGGAGGCGGGCTCGAGGTGTCCGAGATTGGACTTCACCGAGCCGATCGGCAGCGGCGCGGCGCGGCCGTGTCCATAGACTTCGCCGATCGCGTGCGCCTCGATCGGATCGCCGACCGCGGTGCCGGTGCCGTGGGCTTCGATGTAGTCGACCTGCTGCGGCGTGATGCCCGCCCGCTGCATGACCGCGCGCATCAGTTCAATCTGACCGGCGCTGCTCGGGATCGTCATGCCGGTCTTCTGCCCGCCATCGGCGTTCGCGCCGGTGCCGAGAATCACCGCCAGGATCGGATCGCCGTCCCGTTCGGCTGCGCTCAGGGGCTTGAGCAACAGCACCGCCCCGCCTTCGGCGCGCACATAGCCGTCCGCACTGGCATCGAACGGTCGGCAACGCCCCCTCGGGGACAGCATCGAGGCCTTCGTGAAGCCGACAAACGGATAGGGGTGCAGCAGCAGGTTCATCCCTCCGACCAGCGCCACCGCGCTCTCGCCGGACTGCAGGCTGCAGCACGCCTGGTGCAGCGCGACCAGCGAGGAGGAACACGCCGTGTCGACGGCCATCGACGGTCCGCGGAGGTCGAAAACATAGGACAGACGATTCGCTGCGATGCTCAGCGTATTGCCTGTCATCAAATGCCCGGACAGGCTTGCGAGATCGTCAAGTCCGCGCATGCCATAGTCGAGTCCCGAGATCCCGACGAACACGCCGCAGTGCGAACCCTCGAGCTGGGAGGGTACCTGGCCGGCGTTCTCCATTGCCTCCCAGGTCAGTTCCAGCAGCAGCCGTTGCTGCGGGTCGAGCCAGGCGGCCTCACGCGGGGAAATGCCAAAGAAATTCGCATCGAACTCGTCGATGCGCGACAGCACGCCGGCCGCGAAGCTGATGCTGCGCCCGGGTTCGGCGCGCCGTGCATGCTGCAAATGCTCAGTCGCCCAGCGGGACGCATCGATCGTTCCCACCATGTCGCGGCCTTCCCGCAGGGCCCGCCACAGGCTCGCCTCATCCGCAAGGTCACCTGGGAAGCGGAACGCGCAGCCGACGATCGCGATGGGCATATCGGGGGAATCCGTCGTGGAGCCGCGCATGATTAGTAGGCTGCCTGAGAAAAGCGTATGACACGTGCGGCGGTTGACCGACTGGTGCGATTGCGCCGCAACGGCGATGTTCGCTGGAAGGATCGGGTGGTGGCGGGGCGGCCCGGGGGTGGGACACGGGGATCCCCAGGGATGGGAGGCAGTGCGTGAATTCGCGGACTGGTCAAAGTGCCAGCGCTCCTGCTCAAGACAAAGGACACTCCGGACGATGCGATGTTACTTAATCAACTGCACATAAATCCGAGCATTGATTCATGAATTCCCTGTGCTTTGTCTAATGATTGGGTCCTCCCGGCTCCTCCGGATTGTCGCCATTAGCCGACAATCGATGCCGTTCAATGAACTTCATATCTCCCTGATTAACTATAT
>CAZGVE010000063.1:0-8032 GCA_964528845.1 uncultured Steroidobacteraceae bacterium
CGCAGCTGACGCACCGCGGCGTGCTTGCGGCCGAGCAGCGTGTTGACCCCGACGCCGCTGCTGGCCGCCAGCTCCTTGAAGCTGCGACCTTCCAGCTCATGGGCGATGAATACCTCGCGCTGTGGGGCGGGCAGCTGCGCGAGCGCCGCGGCCAACTCCTCGCCGAGCAGCTCGCGTGCGTAGTGGGCTTCCGGTCCGTCGGCGGCCGGTGCCGGCCAGCGCGCCAGCTCCTCGGCCTGGAGTGCCGCGTCGAGCGCCGGCCCGCGCCGTGCACCGCTACGGAAACGGTCGATGATGCGGTTGCGCGCGACGCGCAGCAGCCACGCCGCGATGTGATCGACCGGCTCCATGAGCCGGTGCGCGGATACCAGCTCGAGAAAAGCGTCCTGCACGATATCCTCCGCCTCGTCCAGATCCGCCACGCGCCGGCGCACGAAGGCGCGCAGCCTGGGACCCGAGGCTGCGACTGCGGCGGCGATGCGCTCGTCGTCCGAGGCGCCCGCCGGCGCCAATGCCAGTGCATCGTTCATCGTGGATGTAAAGACGACGGGAGGCCTCGAATATTGCCAGCCTGCCGGAATCGCTCCGGATCTCCCGCTACAGTGGTGGCGGGGGGCCCCGTCTCAAGGGGTGGCTGCCCCGGCGCGGCCGGCCTTCCGTGGCTTAAGGCTTCAGCGCGAGCAGCAGCACTCCGGCGGCCACCAGCGCGATGCCGGCCCAGTCGCGCAACGAGGGCCGCTCGCCGAGGAACGCGACCGCGAACAGCGCGACCAGCACCAGACTGAGCTTGTCCACCGGTGCGACCTTGGTCGCTTGCCCGAGCTGCAGCGCGCGAAAGTAGCAGACCCACGAGGCGCCGGTCGCGAGCCCCGAGAGCCCCAGGAACAGCCAGGTCTTGCCGGAGAGGTTGAGCGGATTGGTCCATTTGCCGGCGCCCATGACGAAGCCGGCGAGCAGCACGAGCACGATGCCGGTCCGCACCAGCGTCGCGAGGTCCGAATCCACGCCACGGATCCCGACCTTGGCGAAGATCGCGGTCAGCGCCGCGAACAGCGCCGACAGCAGCGCCCAGGGAAGCCAGTTAACCGCTGACATCGTAGTCCAGCCGCGCGTCCAGCCATTCGATCCAGTGCAGCACCGGCACCGACGCGCGGGCCGCCAGGTGGGCGATGCACCCGACGTTCGCCGACAGGATCACCGCGGGCGCCGCGGCGGTGAGTGCGCGCAACTTGCGTTCGCGCAGCTCGTTCGAGAGCTGCGGCTGCAGCAGCGAGTACGTGCCAGCCGAGCCGCAGCACAGGTGGCTGTCCTCGAACGCTACCACCTGTGCGCCGAGCGCGCGCAGCATCGGCTCCACCGCACCGCGCACCTGCAGCGCGTGCTGCAGCGTACAGGGCGGATGGAATACCAAACGCTGCGGGGCCGTCTCGCGCAGCCGGGACTGCAGCGCCGGGAGCATCGGTGGCAGCAGCTGCGCGAGGTCGCGTACCAGCGCGCTGATGCGCTCGGCCTTCGCCGCATAGGCTGGATCGTGCCGCAGTACGTGGCCATATTCGTGCACGCGCGCGCCGCAGCCCGAGGCATTCATCACGATCGCCTCGATGCCGTCCTCGACGTAGGGCCACCAGGCGTCGATGTTGCGGCGCGCTTCGCGCAGCGCGCCAGACGGATCGCCGAGGTGCGCCCGGATTGCTCCGCAGCAGCCCGCCGCGGACGGCACGATGAGTTGCACGCCGAGTGCGTCGAGGACGCGCGCCGTCGCGGCTCCGATGTTCGGGGCCATCGCCGGCTGCACGCAGCCGCCGAGCAGCAGCATGCGGCGTGCGTGCCGGCGCTGCGGCCAGGCGCCCGCCGGCGCGAGCCGCGGTATCTTCTCGCGCCAGGCCGCGGGCAGGACCGGCCGCACCGCACGGCCCAAGGCCAGCAGCATGCCGAACAGCGGCCCGGTGCACACCCCCCGCACCAGCGCGCGCAGCGCGCGGGTGTGCAACGGCCGCGGCACGCGCGCGTCGACGACCGTGCGCCCGATGTCGAGCAGTCGCGTGTATTGCACGCCTGAAGGGCAGGTGGTCTCGCAGCCGCTGCAGCCGAGACAGCGATCCAGGTGCTGCTGCGTGTTCGGGCCGGGCGCGACGCCCTCGAGCGCCTGCTTGATCAGGTAGATGCGACCGCGCGGCCCGTCGCGCTCGTCACCCAGCAGCTGGTAGGTCGGGCAGGTCGCGGTGCAGAACCCGCAGTGCACGCAGGCCCGCAGGATCGCCCGGGCTTCCTCTCCCTCGGGCGTATCCCGGATGAAATCCGCGAGGTTCACCTGCATTGCATGCGCTCCGCCCCTACAGTCCCTGCACCAGCCGGCCGCCGTCGAACACGCCGTCCGGATCGAATTGGGCACGCAGCCGACGGTGGATCGCCAGCAGCGGCGCAGCGAGCGGCGTGAACGCGTCTTCCCGTGGCCCGGCATCGCGGAATCGGGTTGCATGGCCGCCGAGCTGGTGGGCCAGCGCGCGCAGCTGCGCGGCTGGCAGCTCGGTCCGCAGCCAGCGCAGTGCGCCGCCCCATTCGATCAACTGCGGATCCTCGCACGCAAGCGGCGGCGCGGTCGATGGCAGCGACAGCCGCCACAGCGGCCGCGCGCCGGCGAAGTACGGGTGCAGGTGTTCACGAATCCCATACCAGAGCTGCTGCGCGGCCGGCGCATCGAGCTGCTCGCCTCCCAGGCTGCGCACCGCGGCAACCAGCGCCGCATTCGAGCCCGAGAGGCGCACGTACAGCACGCCGGCGGTCCACGCCGACGCGGACAGTGGCAGCGGCTGACCGCCCCAGCGGTTCAGCTGCGCCAGTGCCGCGGCCTCGTCCATATCGAAGCGCAGCGTGAGCTCCAATGCCGGACGGGGCACGACTTTCAACGAAACTTCCGTGATCACGCCGAGCGCGCCGAGCGATCCTGTCAGCAGCCGCGCCACGTCGTAGCCGGCGACGTTCTTCATCACCAGGCCGCCGAAGCGCAACAGCTGCGCGCGCCCGTCGAGCAGCTGCGCGCCGAGCACGAAGTCGCGCACGCCGCCGTACGCGAAGCCGGCCGCGGCGCGCCGGGGGCCGGCTAGTCCGCACGCGACGGTTCCGCCGATGGTCGCCTCCGGCCCGAAATGCGGCGGCTCGAAGCTGAGCATCTGGCCGTGCGCCGCCAGTGTCGCCTCGACCTCCGACAGCGGTGTTCCCGCCCGCACCGCGATCGCCAGCTCCGCCGGCTCGTAGCTCACCACGCCGCGCAAGGCGCGTGGGTCGAGCGGCACGCCCCGCGGCGCATTGCCATAGAAGTCCTTGCTGCCCCCGGCGCGCACCCGCAGCGTGGTGCCGGCCGCCGCGGCGGCGCGGATCTGCCCAGCCAGCGCTGCGATTGCCGCGTCCATTGCCGCGTCCATGGCCGCATCCATCAGAAGCGCGGCAGGTCCGGGAACGGTGTGGCGCCGCCGTGCACGCGCATGCGGCCGTATTCGGCGCAGCGGTGCAGCGAGGGCACGACCTTGCCGGGATTGAGCGTTCCGGCGGGATCGAAGGCGCGCTTGACGCCGAGGAACGCATCGAGCGTCGGGCGGTCGAACTGCGAGCACATCTGGTCGAGCTTCTCGACACCGATGCCATGCTCGCCGCTGATGGTGCCGCCGAGGCGCACGGTGTGCTCGAGGATATCGGCGCCGAAGGCTTCGGCGCGCGCCACCGAGTCCGGATCGGCGTCGTCGAACAGGATCAGCGGATGGAGGTTGCCATCACCGGCGTGGAAGACGTTCGGGCAGCGCAGGCCGTAGCGGCGCTCGAGCGCCGCGATCTGCTCGAGCATCTCGGCCAGATGGCGTCGCGGAATGGTGCCGTCCATGCAGTAATAGGCCGGCGAGGCACGCCCGGCCGCCGGGAATGCGTTCTTGCGGCCGGCCCAGAACCGCAGGCGTTCGGTCTCATTGCCCGACACCTGCAGCCGGGTCGCGCCCGCGGCGCGCAGCACAGCGCTCATGCGCTCGACCTCGTCCGCGACTTCCTCGGGCGTACCGTCCGCCTCGCACAGCAGCACCGCCGCCGCGTCCAGGTCATAGCCGGCATGGGCGAAGGGCTCCACGAGCCTGGAGGCCGCCTGGTCCAGCATCTCGAGGCCGGCCGGAATGATACCGGCGGCGATCAGGGCCGCGACCGCGTGGCAGGCATCGCCCACCTTGGAGAAGCTGGCCATGATGCATTGGGCGAGCTGCGGGGTCGGCACCAGGCGCACCGTGACTTCAAGCGTGACCGCCAGCATGCCTTCGGAGCCCACCAGCACCGCGAGCAGGTCCAGGCCCGGGGAATCGAGCGCGCGGCTGCCGAACTCGAGCGGTTCGCCCTCGACGCTCAAACCCCGGACGCGCAGCACGTTGTGCAGCGTCAGTCCGTACTTCAGGCAATGCACGCCCCCGGAATTCTCGGCCACATTGCCGCCGATCGTGCACGCGATCTGGCTCGAGGGATCAGGCGCGTAATACAGCCCGTGGGGTGCCGCGGCCTGCGAAATCGCGAGATTACGCACGCCGGATTGCACCGTTGCCGTGCGCGAGCGCGGATCGACGGCGAGGATCCGGTTGAACTTCGCCAGCGAGAGCAGCACCCCGCCGGCATGAGGCAGCGCGCTGCCGGAAAGCCCCGTGCCAGCGCCGCGCGGCACCACCGGTACCCCGTGGGCGTGGCAGAGCTTCAGGATCTGCGCCACTTCGGCCTCGGTCTCGGGCAGCGCGACCAGCATTGGCAGCTGGCGGTACAGCGTCAGGCCGTCGCACTCGTACGGGCGCGTGTCCTCCACGCGCTCCAGGATCGCGCAGCCGGGCAGCGCCAAGCGCAGTGCCGCGCCGAACTCGCGCTGGCGCTGTGGGTCAATCATGGCGGGTGCCTGGCTCATGGTCCGCGCATGATAGCTCCCGGCACCGCTGCTATGATCGTTCCAGGACGGGACCTACACCTCAAGGGTTGGCCATGAAGCGACTGAATTGGGCTCACCACTGCGCCGTGCTCGTTGCCGGCTGCGCCGCCGCATTGACCGGAGTAGCCACTATGACTGCAATAGCCCGTGCTGCGGACGCGCCGATGCTCTCGGGAATCGATCTGCAGTACGTCGACGATGGAGTGCGCGCGCAGGACGATTTCTTCCGGCACATCAATGGCAAATGGCTGGACACGGTCCAGATGCCGCCGGACAAGGCCCGCTACGGCTCGTTCGACAAGCTGCGCGACGACTCGCTGGACCAGCTGCGCACGATCGTCGACGGGCTGGCCCAGGCGAGCGATCCATCGGACCCCGACCAGCGCAAGATCGCCGACCTGTACGCGAGCTTCATGGACGAGGCGGCGCTCGAGACCCTGGGGCTCAAGCCGCTGGCGCCGGAGTTCGGCCGCATCGAGGCGCTCACGAAGAAATCCCAGATTCCGGCCCTGATCGCCTACTTCAACCGCATCGGCGTCAGCGCGCCGTACACGCCACAGGTGCACCAGGATGCGAAGGATTCGACCAAGTATGTGTTCGACCTGAATCAGGACGGCCTCGGTCTGCCGGACCGGGACTACTACCTGCAGGATGACGCGCGCTTCCAGCAGATCCGCGCGAGTTACGCCGAGTACGTCACGAAGATGCTGGAGCTGGCCGGCGATGCGACGGCAGCGCGCGATGCGAAGGCTATTATCGAGCTCGAGACGGCACTCGCGAAGATCCAGTGGACCAAGGTCGACAACCGCGATCCGGTCAAGACCTACAACAAATTCCCGTACGCGCAGCTGCCGGCACTCGCGCCAGGCTACGGCTGGAACAGCTACCTCACCGCCTCCGGCGTCATGACGCGCACCGACTACCTGATCGTCAGCCAGCCGACCTACATCACGGGCTTCCAGAAGCTGCTCGACAGCACGCCATTGCCGGTCTGGAAGGCCTACTTCCGCTGGCGCGTGATCAACGATTTCGCTCCCTACCTCAGCAAGTCCTTCGTCGATGAGAACTTCGCATTCAGCGGCAAGACGCTGCGCGGCATCGAACAGAACCGGCCGCGCTGGAAGCGCGGGCTCGAGCTGCTGGAGGGCGCGATCGGCGAGGGTCTGGGGAAGCTGTACGTCGCGAAGTATTTTCCTCCGCAATCCAAGGCGCGCATGGACCAGCTGGTCCATAACCTGCTCGCTGCCTACGCGGCGGACATCGATACCCTGGATTGGATGGGCCCCGATACCCGGGCCAAGGCGAAGCAGAAGCTCGCGAAGTTCAACACCAAGATCGGCTATCCGGTCAAGTGGCGCGACTACAGCGCCCTCAAGGTCGTGCGCGGTGACCTGGTCGGCGACGTGATCAGGGCGCAGGTGTTCGAATACAACCGCAACCTGAACAAGCTCGGAAAGCCGATCGATCACACCGAATGGGACATGACCCCGCAGACGGTCAATGCGTATTACAACCCGGAGGAGAATGAGATCGTGTTCCCCGCCGCGATCCTGCAACCGCCGTTCTTCAACGTGAAGGCCGACGACGCGGTGAACTATGGCGGCATCGGCGCGGTGATCGGACATGAGATCAGCCATGGTTTCGACGACCAGGGCAGCCAGTACGATGGCGACGGCAATCTGCTGGACCCGCCGGGCTGGTTCACCGCCGCCGACCTCGAGCAGTTCAAGGCGCGCACCCACGCCCTGGTGCAGCAGTACGCGGCCTATTCACCGGTACCGGGCTACCCTCTCAACGGCGAACTGACGCTCGGCGAGAATATCGCCGACAACTCAGGATTGGCGATCGCTTTCAAGGCCTACCGGCTGTCGCTCGGCGCAGCCGAGGCCCCGGTCATCGACGGTCTCACCGGGGACCAGCGCTTCTTCGCCGGCTGGGCCCAGGTGTGGCGCGGCATGGCCCGCGACAGCGAGACCATCCGGCTGATCAAGGTAGACCCGCATTCCCCGACCCAGATCCGGGGCACGGTACCGGAGCGGAACCAGGCGGCGTTCTACGAAGCCTTCGGGGTCAAGCCCGGTGACAAGATGTACCTGCCGCCCGAGCAGCGCGTCACGCTCTGGTAGCGCGGCGATCCCGCAGCGCGGCTCAGCGCCGCCAGAGCACGTGCCGCGCGCGCCGCGGCCACGGCGGTATTTCGTACTGGGGCAGCTCCTGCAGGCAGAAACTCAACGCGATCAGTGCGGTCGGCAGCTGGAAGAAGAGGATCCACATGCCGGACTGTCTCCCCAGTCCAAAGTGCGCCATCGAGGCGACGACCCCGATGAGCGCCACCAGCGTCAGCATCGGGATCGCACGGCGGACCCAGGCGCCGTAGCGCGCCGCGCGCGAGCGATCGTGAAACGCCGCGGGCGGCTCCTCGAGAGTGCGTGCCAGATGCGCGGCTGCGCGTTCGAGCGCATCCTCGGCCCGCGCGCCGCGCCGGGCCGTCGAGCCAGGCAGGCGCAGCTTGCTCTTCCAGCCCTCGCCCTGCCGCACCAGTCGGGTCCAGTTCCAGCCGAGCACGGCGAGCAGGTCCTCGGGCAAATCCAGGCTTTCCCCCGGCGCGGGTGCGAGCGTGAGCTCCGCCGCCACGCCGCGCACTGCCGGGAGTGTCAGCGTCAGCTGCAGCCCGGCCAGCTGCACGACGCCTCGGCGCAGCAACGGCGGCGCGGCGCCAGGCCCGGAGCTCAGCACATAGCTGCGCGCGATCACGTAGCCAGGACCGGCGCGGAACTGCTGCTGCGGATCGAACGCCTCGAGCGCCGCCAGCAGCCCGGCGGGTTGCGTCCCTAAGGATTCGGCATCGGCGTTGAGGCCGCAGGGGTGCGCCAGGATCCGGCGCAGGCGCTGCGTGCCGGTCGGCAGGCTCTCGAGTTCGAGGGTCTCGATCAGGGTGGGGGTGGCTTGCGCGTGGCCCGCGTGGCCTACGGGGCGGAAGCGCAGACGCCGCGCCAGGCGGTCGCTGGCGCCAAGGTCCACGTGCCGGCCGCGGCGCGTGAACGGGGCGACCAGCTCGAGGATTTCGTGGTGGGTCAGGGGCGGCGCGGACAT
>CAZGVE010000064.1:0-5746 GCA_964528845.1 uncultured Steroidobacteraceae bacterium
ACGATCACCGGCCTTCCCGCGGCCAGAATGCCATAGAACTTGCTCGGCACGATCAGCCCCTCCATCTCCGGCAGCAGGCAGCTCAGGTGCACGTCGGCGGCGGCGAGGCTGTCGGCGAGCTCTTCGCGGGGCCGGTAGGGCAGGAACAGCATGTTCGGGAGGGCGAGTTGCCGTGCCTCGGCCTGCAGCCGGACCATGTTGGCGCCACCGCCGACCATCAGGAACAGCCAGCCGGGCTCGGTAGCCAGGATCTGCGCGGCGCCGAGGATCGTCTGGTACTCGTGCGCGCGGCCGAGATTGCCTGAGTACTGGACCACGAATTCCGTGCCCACGGGCAGGCTGGCGCGCAGTTTGCTCTCGCTCGCCTCCATCGGCCGGATTGCGTCACCGTCGGCCCAGTTCTCGATGACCGTGATGCGCTCTGCGGGGATTCCCAGGGCCTGCACACGCTCGCGCATCCGCTCGCCCAACACGACGTTCATTGCCGCCGCCTGGAGCGAGTCATTCCGCAGGCGCAGCAGCAGATGCTGCACCCAGCCGGGCAGCCGGGTCACTTTGAGCGCGATCGCGACTTCCGGAAACAGGTCCTGCAGCCAGTTGACGAGCGCAGCTCCCCGCCGTCGCGCGACCCATGCCAGGCCCACCGACAGCATCGGCGGATCGGTCAGCGCGATAAGGATGTCCCCAGGGCGGCTCAGGCGCAGTGCCGTCAGTACGGAGCTGACGTAGAAGCTCTTGTAGTCCAGCAGCCTGCCAAATAAGCCGGCCCGGCCGAAGCGCGTCGACCAGCAGCGGTGGACCTGCACCGCGCCGACGCGATCGGATTTCGGCAGCGCCGCGTGTGCGTCGTCATAACGCAGGCGCGAGCAGATGATATGGACGTCGAAGCCGTCATTCGCGAGCGCTGCGGCGAGGTCGGTCAGCAGCTGGCTGGTGGCCGAAAGATCGGGGTAGAAGTAGCGATTCACGAAGATCACGCGCCGTTGAGTGCTCATGGCGCCTTCCGGTACGGCGCCGCGAGCGGTTCGCCGATGAAGATCCCCTGCCCCGGCATCGCGACGCTCTTCCAATACGACTCGATCAGCGTCTCGCCGTCCAGGTAGTGTCGCATCAGCAGCCCGGGGTTCGGGAACTTCGCCGTGAAGTTGCACGGTTCGACCACGGTGCCATAGCTGCCGGTGGCTCCGGCCTCGAGCCACTGCAGGCTGTCCATCTGGGTGCTGTCCCCGAGCATGCCGCCGTAGGAGGTCAGGTGGTCGCCTACTGCACCGGGCAGGAATCGATTGGTCAGCAGCGACGGCACGCGCATCGCGCCGAGGAAGTAGAACATGATGTCGTTGGTGTTCTCGAGCGCCGGTGCGTTTACGAGGTGGATCGGGATCCGGTCCCCGACGAGCATCTGCGCGTCCGCGAAGCCCACAGTACGCACGTCCCGGGAGCGATCCCCGGTCATGACCAGATACGCGGTGCCATGCGGCATCGTGCCATCCGAGGCGACCCCGCGATCGATCAGCGCCCGGGCGAGGGCGATATTGGCGGCCGCGATACTCATCGCCGGCCGGAAGTGCAGTGCGTCGTACGGCCGGTCGCGATCGGAGTTGTAGTAGGCGATGAGCTGCGTGGACACGCAGCCGCTCGCGCAGTAGCGCGTGTCGAAGCCGAACGCGAACGCGGACGTGACCGACATGCAGTCGACCCGATAGGGCCGCGCCCAGGTCAGCGCGTAGGCCTGGATGCTCGCGGGCAGCTGCGCCTCGACGCTCTTGCGGATCGCGGCGAACTCGTCGGCCGGCAGGATCGCGCGGTGGTACCCGAAATGCACCCGCGCGATGTTTGCGGGCGGGATTTTGCGAGCCTGGACGTAATATTCGCCGATCGCGACGCTCAAGGGATCGGCGGTGTTGATGATGACCCCGAGATCGCGGGGCCCCAGGGCCCGCGCCGGGGCGGCATGCAGCAGGGCCGCCAGCAATGCGGCGAGGGCCGCGCGGATCAGGGCTGCCGTGCGGCGGGAGCGGCTCACGGCGAGATCAGTAGTAGCCGCCGACGCTTTCCCGGGACTGGTTCAGCACCGTACCGACGATCGGCAGCGGATTGAGCAGGCTGATCGAGCGGGTGACGCCCTCGCGCGAGGTCTTGCCCTCGGCAACGACGAACAGCCCAGCCTGCACGTGCTTGGAGAACGCCAGCGCATCATCGGCCATCAGCACCGGTGGCAGGTCGAAGATCAGCACCCGGTTGAAATACCGCTGGCGCAGCTCCTGCATCAGCTCGCCCATCCGCGCCGCGGCGATCAGCTCCGAGGACTGCTCGACGCGCCCGCGCGCGGGCATCACGGTCAGCCGGTCGTAGCCGGCGAGCTTGACCATCGGCTGGAACACCGGGCGCCGCTCCAACAGGCAGTCCTCGATGCCGATCTCCGGCTCGAAGCCGAGGCGGCGGTGAATGCTCGGATTGCGCAGGTCGAGGTCGACCAGCAGCGCGGTGTGGTTCAGGTCCGCTGCGATCGCGATTGCGAGATTGATGGCGGTGAGCGTCTTGCCGTCGCCATTGAACGCGCTCATGACTGCGAGCGTATTGGCATTGAGTTCGGCCAGCCGGCGCATCACCTGCGTGCGCAGCATCTTGTACGGGCCGCCGAGCGGCCCGCCGGCACCGGGGGCCAGCAGCCGCTCGCGCTCGCGGCGGTCTGCATCCACCGTGATGACCGGATGCTTGTGGACCAGTGTGTCCGACAGGCCCGCCGGCTCGGCCTCCTGACGGCGCTCGCGCTCCGCGCGGGCGGGGTCGATGGGGCGGATGTTGGTTTCCATGCGCATTCCTTGGCGTCAGAGCCGCCGCAGCGCGACGTCCCAGAGCACGTCGAGCGGCCGATAGAACAGGTGGGTCAGGATGAGTGCCACCGCAATCGCTCCGGCGGCCCCAGCCATCGAGAGCCGGCGCACGCGCTGGCGCTGCGCGATCTCGGCCAACGTGTCCATGTGCGGCACGATCGCGAGCGGTGCGACCTGCAGCAGCGCCTGCAGATCCCGCGGATTGCGCACGCTCCCGTCCTGCAGCTCGAGCAGCCAGACGGTGCCGAGCGCCGCAACCAGCGCGAGCATCACGGACAGACCGATCATCAGCGGGCGGTTCGGGCTCGCGGCCTGTTGCGGCGCGACCGGCGGTTCGATCAGCGTGAAGCGCTCGCCCTTCTGCTGGTCTTCGAGGTTCTCCGACAGCTTGGCTTCCATCTGCTTCTGCCGGATCTCGCGGTACTTGATCTGCTCGTTCTCCTGGTCGCGCAGCAGGTTGTCGTAGTCGCGCTCGACTGCCGGCGCCTGCGCGAGCCGCGACTCGAGGTCGGTGATCTTGGCCTGCACGGCGATCCGCTTCTGCTGCAGCGAGGCGAGCTCGGCCGCATTCGCATCACGCTGGGCCTTGACCGAGATGTAGGCCGGATTGTCCGGGTGCAGGTCCGGGGCGGGACCGACCGACGGGGAATTCTTGATCGCCTGCTGCAGCCCGGCGATCTGGCGCTGCAGCCGCACGACGTCCGGATGATCCGGGGTGTCGTGTTCCGAGAGCTGCGCGAGCCGCGTCTGCGCATCCTGCAGCTGGCGCTGCAGATCATTGCTCGAGTCGACCGCGCCGGCCTGTTTCTCGAGCCCGGCGATCTCGCGCGAGATGCGCTGCACGTCGGGGTGGTCGGGCGCGTAGATGCCGCTCAGGCGCGCATACTCGGTGCGCAGGTACTTCAGCCGGTCGGAGGGCGAGAGCACACGCTCGCCGGTCGAGGTGTAGACCTGTGAGCTCGGCGAGAGCTGCGCCAGCTGGCCGTCCAGGTAGGTCGCCTGCTGCTGCAGCGAGCGCAGCTGCGTGTCGATGTCGCGCAGCTCGTCATCCGAGCGCACCAGCGTCTCGCGATTGATGACCGCCTGGTCCGGCAGCGTGTTGATGTGCTGGTCCTTGAACTTCGCGATCGAGGCCGAGATCGTCGCAATGTTCTGGTCCAGCTTGTTGGCCTCGTCATCGAGGAAGTTCGCTGCGTCGGCCGACAGCTGCCGGCGGCTGCGCACGTTCTCATCGAGGTACAGCGACACCAGCTCGTTCGCGACGCGGGCCGCGGTGTCCGGCGAGCGGCTGTCATAGCTGACGCTGAAGGCGATATTGGCCTTGGTCGCGCGCCCCTGGCGCGGATCCATCACGTCCGCGCTGATCATCGCGAAATGGATGTCCTTGCGCATCTGCGCGAGCAGCTCTTCGCGCGGCTCGCTCTGGCGCAGTGCCGGATACAGGTCATAGTGCTGGATGATGCGCAGCAGGTTGTCGGTCGTCATGACCCGCTCGCTGATGACCTGGATGCGCTGGTCGGCGAAGCTCGTGATCGTGGATTGCACCAGGTCCGCCGGCAGCTCCTGCTGCTCGATCAGGATGGTGCCGGTCGAGCGGTAGCTCGGCGGCCACAGCATGGTGGCAGCGACCCCGACCAGCAGCACCGCCGCGCCGACCCACAGCGCAGGCTTGGCCCGCCGGGTCACGGTCGCCCAGCGGTCTGCCAGGGTCTGCGTGGTTGCAAGGGCTGTGTTCATAGGTGTTTCTAAGGGACGCTCACGGGACGATCACCGTGTCGCCGCTGTGCAGCAGGATGTTCTGCTCCAGCCGGCGGCCGTGCTCGATGTCGCTGTAGTGGAAGTTCAGCGTGATCTGCCGTTCGCCCTCGTGGCGCAGCACCCGGATGTCGTTGACCGCGGCGAAGGGCGTCGTGCCTCCTGCCAGGCTCAAGGCCTGTACGACATCGACCGGCCGGGCGATCGGATAGTTTCCGGGGCGATTGACCTTGCCGAGCACGTAGATCTGGTTGCCGAGCGCCTGCTTGAGCGTGACGGTCACCGCAGGGTCCGGAATGTACTTGCGCAGGCGCGTATCGATCGTGACCCGCACCTCCTCGACCGTATGCCCGGCGGCCCCGATCTGCCCTGCCAGCGGCATCGTGATCGCGCCATCGGGACGGACCAGCAGTTCGCTGGTCAGGTCGGGCTCCTTCCAGACGGAAATGTCCACGACGTCCCCGGGCTGCAGCAGGTAGCCAGCGTCCTCAGGGCCGGCCACAGGCGCGCTCGCCGGAGCGGCCACGGCGGCGGCGGCCCAGAACAGCATTCCGAGCGCTATAGACGGCAGTCTGGTCATGTCGTATTGCCGATGTATGACGCCCCTGGCGCCTGATTCCAGCCTGGGGCACGGGTATCCCGCTGGCCCTCCCGGCAGACGGCGATTAGACCACAGGGTCCGTGACAGTTGCCTGCCGGGGCCGGCGGATGACCCAGAACAACCCGGCCAGCCCGCACGCCAGCGCCAAACCGCTTGCGGGCAGCGGCACGGGATTCACTACGGGCGTGAAGCAGGCATAGATGTTGAACAGCCCGAATCCGGTATGGCGGCCGGCGCGCGCGAACACGTCGAGGTACAGCTTGGTCGCGCGCGTCAAATCGATCGTCATGCTGTCGGCATCGATCATGCCGGAGACCGAGCTGCTGGTCTCGGACAGCCCAAACTCGAGCGCGTCCAGCGCGCCGGTAAAGTTCAGGTCGCTGAATTTCAGCGTCAGCGTGCCCGCGCTCTGCAGGTCCATTTCAATCGAGTTCGCCGAGTTGCCGGTGACGAATTCGGCGTCGTTCATCAGCACGTCGAGTCCCGGGGTCATCCGCGACTGAACGACCATGCTGGCGTGGGCCGCAGGTAGCGCCGCCAGGAGGCCAAGGAGCCC
>CAZGVE010000064.1:5846-7457 GCA_964528845.1 uncultured Steroidobacteraceae bacterium
CGACACCCTCATTGATGATGCTGGCGATGCGTGCGGCGTCGAGTTCGAAGTGGCGCATCAGTTCAGGCCCCGACTCGAGAAACACCGGGACCAGACCGCGGCCGCCGACTCCCGGGTCCTGCAGCGGCGCGAGCTGCGCCAGCATTTGCTTGATCGCGAAGCGGATGACGTCGGAGTCGCGTGCTCCGAGCCGCTCGGCGAGGCGCTTGATGTGGCGCACATCGCTCCGGCTCATTCGGATCGACACCGCCTGCTTGCGGGTGCCGGACACCGTCCGCTCGTCTCTGGTCACTGCTCGCCCCGGGGTAACGCGGCGCCGCGCCCCGAATACCGGGCGATGCATGCCGTCTGTCGAGGACCATGATCACGGTTTCCGGTGTCAAACTCTTGAAGCCTTTGTGACAGTTTACCCCAGCACCCCCATGCAGGGTGCCAGACCTTTGGCCCCCGCAGTGTCCATTTTTGACAGAATGTTGTTCGTGCGCTACCGCACTGAAAACAGCCTTATTCTACTTAAGCATGCTTTGAAGCATGCGCGCGATCTTATGTCACAACGGTCTCAGGCATATGATTCCTATGTGAATTTTTGGCGGCATGCGCGTCATACACCGCGGTGCGCTACAGGCGCAGATGCCCGAGCTGCCGCGACAGGGACAGCGAGACGGCGCTCGAATCGGCCGTCGGGAAACTCCCCGAATAGCGCTGCAGGAAATAGCTCGCTGAGAGCTGCAGCGTCCAGTGCTCGGTCACGAGCCAGCTTGCGGTCAGATCGGCGTCGTAGTAGCGCCGGTTCGAGTAGCTGATCTGCTGCAGCGGATCGGACAGTCGCGCACCGTGCAGCCGCGCGCCAAAGCTCCAGCGTTCGGTCCACGGCACATTCGCCGCGAGGCTGACATCGTCCTGCGTCAGCAGCGCGCCCAAGCCCGAGGGCTCGATCGCGCGCGAGGCCATCAGGTCGAGCACGACGCGCTCGCCCTTGCGCTCGAGGCTCGCGGCGAAGCTGTCGGTACCCTGCGAGGCGCCGACCTTCAGGGTCTGGAAGCCCAGGTAGTACCCGCCACTCGGGTCCTGGAAGATCGCTAGCTGCTGTTCCTGGGTCAGCGAGGTCACGCGCGAGTAGCCGACCTGCAGGCTCATCGACCACTGCTCCGAGAGGCTGTACGCGAGCGTGGTCTGCGCGAAGCGGTTGTCGCTGCGATAGCTCTGATCGCGCAGCTGGTACTGGCCGTAGCCCGCCGCCAGCGACCACTTCCAGCGCTCAGAGAGCGTGCGATCGAACTGCAGGGTACCCTGCAGGTAGTCGTAGCTGACGACCACGAACGAAGGATTGTGCGCGTAGTTGACCTGATCGTACGAACCGGCGAGCGCGAGATCGCTGCGCTCGCCGAACAGATGCGTCCACGACGCATTCGCCAGCTCTTCCTGCCGGTGCAGCGTCGTGCCGTTCAGCGCGCTGTTCTCGAACTGGTTGTAGAACGTCGAATCCCGGTGCCACGAACCGGCCAGCGCGACCGTGTTGCGCTCCTGATTGAGGCGCCAGTCGGCATCCAGGTACTGGTAGTCCGACAGCAGCGCGGTGACGCCCTGCGTGGTCGCGAAGCGCAGCCGCGG
>CAZGVE010000065.1:0-7405 GCA_964528845.1 uncultured Steroidobacteraceae bacterium
CCCACCCTTCAGTACTCCACGTGCAGCCGCAGTGTGAGAAAGCGCACGGGTCCCCGGTCGCGGTTGTAGCCGGGGTTACGGATTAGTTGCAGATCGGGGCTGAGCTGCCACGAGATCGGCCCAGGATTCCGCGGCCAGGCGATCGCGAAGCGATAGTAGGATTCGATGATCTGCTCGCGGCCATAGTTCAGACGCCCGTCATCCAGCAAGAAGCCAGAGCCGCCGGCCGCCAGATAGTTGCGATGCGGTCCTGACAGACCATTGCTCGCGAATGCCAGGGCCAGGCGGTCATTCGGGCGATTCCATGAATTTCCGGCCAGCTGTCCACCGACGCTCAGCTCGCTTTCGGCTTCGGTGAATGCGAAGCTTTCGGTGCGACCGTCGTTCCAGCCCCAGCGCAAGAAAATTCCGGTATTGCCCTCGTTGGCCAGCGGCTGCTCGGCGTTGATGGCGAAGCCATGCTTCTGGCGGCCACGCTGATCATTCGCGACGATGTCGGGAATCGTGCCGTCAGCAGCTGCGCGGGCGAGGGCTTGACCGTAGTCTCCCATGCTGGCGGTGTTTCGATAGGCGAGCAGTCGTACGATCGTGCCCATGGCGGCACTGGAGAGATCCAACTCGAGATTCTCGCCGCGCGCCTGGCCTAAGGACACGACCAGGGACTGTCCATTGGCTTCCACCGGCATGCGGTAGATTCCGTAGCGGAGCGTCCAGGACGGGTTCACCCAGCCGATCACGATGCCGTCGGTATAGCCGCGGGTGTCGGCGGCGTAGTCCCATGCGCTATCGGCCCACAATGCCCAATTGAGGAATTCGGTTCGTGCGGCGTCTGCGTAGCGGTTCTGATCGAAGTCGTCCGTGACCGCCATTCGACCAACCTTCAATTCGAGGTGGCGGCGGGGTTCCGCGCCGGGAATTTGATCCTGACCCCGCGCGACATCGCCGTATTGATCACCAAGAGGCAGCAGAAATCGGGCAAAGCTGCGGGCGATGTAGAACTCCTTCTTTATGCCCGCGGCGCCTTCACGAACCACATCGCCGTTGGTGAGCCCGGCCAGGCCGGTTGCACTGCTGACGCCGGCTCCCATGAATTTCTCGACGTCGAGGTACAGCTGGAGCGAGGCCAGCGGTGCCCAGCCCAGGTACGCGCCGAGCGTATTCGTCGGCTGCGTGTCGCCACGCGGATCGAGGCTGAGGGGGCCGGAGTAGGGCGCGTGGAAAGCGTCCTGGTGCTGGATGATGTAGGTGTATTGCGCCGCCAGCAGCATGGGCAAATGGCTCTCCGGCCCGGCGGACTGCGTCGTAGTGGGTGCGTCCTGTGCGCCCGCAAGCGGGCTCGAGAGAACGATGCCGATGGCGAGTGGTGCGAGCAGCCAACCGGCCGTTGCGCGCTTGCGGCTCATCGACTCACCCCTAGAGGTACTTCGTGATTCCCTGAAATTCCTGGATCAGGGTCCGGAGCTCGCGCGGCATGACCTGCGAGGTGTCTTCGACGCAATGGTGCAGGTGCGCCTTGACGAGTTCCTTCTTGGCATTGCCCACGGCTTTTTCGACGGCATGCAGCTGCTGCGCAAGCTCCATGCACGGGCGCCCCGAATCGAGCATCTCCATTACTCGCGTGAGGTGGCCATGAGCGCGTTTCAGCCGCGTGACGATCTCTGGAAATTTGTGTGTCATAGTCCAGCTGACGCCTCTATCCTATCCTGGGGGAGAGGATAAACTGGGCCGGCCCTGATTGCCACACGGTGCGGTGCTATCGCTGGCGGGCTTGTACCCATGCCTGGATGGCCAGGCGGGGGAGCACCCACCCTTCCTGCGGAGCTCCGAGCAGACACTGCTCGCAGAAATCCCGTGCCAGCGGCTTCAGTTGTGCTGAGCTGCCACGGCGCGTTGGCGAAGCAGGCGATCCCCCGCACGCGAGCGCAAGCACGTTGATGGCGAGTGTTTCAAGCGCCGTGGTGCGCACCGGGGTGAACGCCATCGCGACCGATCGCTCGATCCAAAGCAGCTGCTCGAAGTTGAAATGCTGCACGCCACGCCGATCGATGTAATAGCGGAACTCGTCCGGCCCCACGCCGGGACGGACATGTCTGCCACACGGTCTTGCATGCCGCTTTGCGGATCGCTGCGTGGCCGCCAAACTCGTCTCCGTTCTCGTTCTGGAAGGTCGTGACGATAAAATGGCATCTAGAAGTGCCGAAATTATGGCAGAAAAGTCGCGATGATGACAACGTTCGCCTGTCACAACGGCTCGCAGGCCGTAGCTGCGGCCATGGGGCGGAGGGGTGGCGGCCGCGCCGCCGACGATGCGGCCGGGCGCGGCGGGGGACTCTAGCGAAGCCTCAAGTCAGCCCGAGCTTCTGGGCCAGACCAATGCGTTGCAGCTTGCCGGTAGCGCCCTTTGGAATCTCATCCAGAAACAGTAACTTGCGCGGCACTTTGAAGTCCGCCACGCGCGTAGCGACGAATTCGCGCAGCTGCTGCTCGGTGGCCTGGACGCCTTCCCGCAGCACGACCACCGCACCGACTTCTTCGCCGAGCTTCGCGTGGGGAATGGCGAAGGTGACGACCTGCAGCACTGCCGGGTGAGCCATCAGTACTTCGTCGATTTCCCGCGGCGAGATCTTCTCGCCGCCTCGGTTGATGATTTCCTTGAGCCGGCCGGTGATCGCGACATAGCCGTCGGCATCCATGGTTCCCTGGTCACCAGTCCTGAACCAACCGTTGACGAAGGCCTCGGCATTGGCCTTGGGGTTGCTTTCGTAGCCGGCGGTCACGTTCTCTCCACGGATCACGATCTCGCCGGTTGCGCCAGCGGCGAGCAGCGTGCCTTCCTCCGACATGATCGCGATATCCGGACCTGCTGCGGGACCGACGGTTCCCGGTTTGCGTACCGCCGGCGGCAGCGGGTTGGAGGCCATCTGGTGCGCGGCTTCGGTCATGCCGTAGGCCTCGATCACCGGCGCCCCGAAGACCGACTCCAATTCAGAGATCACCTGGACCGGAAGCGCCGATGAAGAGGAGCGTATGAATCGCAACGGATGAGCCGCGATGATCGCGGCATTGGATCGGGCGCGGGTCAGGATCGCCTGGTGCATTGTCGGTACGGCGCTGTACCAGGTCGGCTGCGCCGCCTCCAACCAGCCGAAGAACTTCAGCGCATTGAATCCCGGGGTGCAGTACACGCTGCCTCCAGCCGACAGCGGTGCCAGCACGGCGGCGATCAGGCCGTGGATATGGAACAGCGGCATGATGTTCAAGCCACGGTCGGCGGCCGTGAGCGCGCAGCTGCGCTGAATGTTGCGCGCCGAGGCGCAGACATTGCGGTGCGAAAGCGGCACGATCTTGGGCCGGGACGTCGTGCCGGAGGTATGCAGCACCAGCGCTGCGTCGTCTGCGCCGCTCGCCTCGCCGGTGGCGGGAGCACCAAGCGAGATTCCGGTGCAATCGAGCGTGAAGCGTCCAGCGCCCTGCTCGGGATGCGGATGCAGCGTCAGCACCGGGATAGCGAGCTTGCGCGCGATATCCAAAGCCGGGGAGGGGTCGCCGGCACGCAGGACCAGGGCTCTCGCGCGCAGGTCGGACAGATAGAACTCGAATTCCTCGGCGCGGTAGGACGGATTCAGGGGGGCGGAGGTCGCCGCGCAGGCGACCGCGAGGAAAGCGGTTGCCATCTCGGCCCCGTTGGGCAGCACGATGCCGATCCGATCGGCCGGTCGGATGCCGATGTCCCGCAGCGCCGCTCCGGTCTCATCAATCTGCTGCCGCAGCGCGCTGTAGCTGAGGTCAGCACTGTCGGGAGCCGAGAGCGCGACCGCGGCGGCAGCGCCTGCATCCAACAGTTCGCGCACGGTCGATCGTGTCGTCATGGGCATGGAATCCCTCCCGTGGCTTGCAATTGCAGCCGAGCATGCGCGCCGGACAGCGTGCGGGCCAGCAGGCTGCTCACCGCGTAAAGCGCATCGATATGCGGCGTCGGAACCTGCACCAGCCGCGCGAGCTCCACCACCGAGCCGACCAGGGCCTCGAGCTCCAGCGGCCTGCCTGCCTCGACATCCTGCAGCATCGAGGTCTTGTGCTCGCCGACCGCCGCGGCGCCGTCGATCCGCCGCTCAATGCTGACACGGAAGCGCACGCCGAGGCGCTCGGCGACTGCGCCGGTCTCCTGCATCATCGCGACCGCCAGCGCGCGGGTAGGCGCGAAACCGCAGATCCCAGCCAGCGTCGCGTGACTCAGCGCACTGACGGGGTTGAATACGACGTTGCCCCACAGTTTGAGCCAGATCTCGTTGCGAAGATCGGTGACGACCGGCGCCTTGAAGCCTGCGCGGATCAGCGCGTCGGCGAGCGCCTGGATGCGCTCGGAGCGGGTGCCGTCCGGCTCCCCGAGCGTGAAGCGCTTGCCCTCGATGACCCGCACTACTCCTGGCGCCAGCAGTTCAGCCGCCGGGTACACGACGGTGCCGATGATGCGTTCGTTCTCGATGCTGGCGGCAATGCTGCCGTCGGGGTCCGCGGCGCGGACGGCGTGGCCATCGAAGGGACCCCCGTGGCGGAAGAAGTACCACCAGGGAATTCCGTTCTGCAGTGTGACTACGCTGGTCTCGGGTCGGAACAGCGCGCGCAGCTCACGCGCGACAGAGGCGACCTGGTGCGCCTTGACGGCCAGCAGCACCACGTCGCACGGACCGCAGTCTGCGAAGGTGGTGGCTCGCACCGTCGTGGTGACGTGTTCGCTGCCGTCTTCCTCGATCAGCCGGAAGCCGGAGTCGCGGATCGCCGCGAGGTTTGCGCCGCGCGCGATGAACGTCACGTCTTCACCAGCCATGGCCAGCCGGGCACCAAGATAGCCGCCGATCGAGCCGGCCCCCACGATGGCGAACCTCATTGCGGCAGATCCAGGAGGTCTTCCGGCGTATCGATGTCGAGTGCGGCTTCCGGGTGCTCGAGGCGTACCAGATGGTCCGCATGCCGCCGCAGGATCACGCGCGCACCCTGGTCGCCTCGCAGCGCGCGCAGGTCATCGAAGCACCAGCGGGGAAACACCGCCGGCACCCCGGTGATGCCGTTGTACATGGAGGCTACGATCTGGCGCGGAGCCCGCCGCCAGGCCATGACGAGGCGCCGCAGTCCTTCGGTGCTGACCAGCGGCTGGTCGGCGAGCAGCAGCAGCGCGCCGTCGCAGGCCCCGGGCAGGCGCTGTACGCCGGCCCGGATGGAACTCGCGAGCCCTTCCTGCCAGTCGCGATTGATCACGATGCTGGCGCTGCCGGGAGGCATCGTCGCACTGATCTCGGCCGCATGCGCACCCAGGACGACGATCACTGCCGGGCCGAACTGCTCCGCCGCCAGCGCCAGCACCCGCTGTAGCAGCGGCTGGCCATTCACGCGCGCCAGCTGTTTGGGTGAACCGAAGCGGGTCGAAGCCCCCGCGGCGAGGACGATCGCGTGAAGTGTGACACCGCGTTTCACGAGGTCGCCAACTGACCCGCGGGGCGGTCAGCACCTGCCACCATGTCACGGCCGTTCAGGCGCGCATGGATCTGCGCGATGATGGCGAGCGCGATGCCCTCGGGGGTGCGCGCACCAAGGTCCAGGCCCACGGGGGAGTGCAGGCGCGGACGCAATGCCTGCGCTCGCTCGCCTAAAGCCGCCAGCAGCCGTTCCCGACGCATCGGCGGACCGAGAAGACCAACATACGGAACGCCGCTCGTGCACAGCGCGTCGAGGTAGTCCCGATCGCTGGCAAAGTGGTGGCTCATCACGATCGCGGCATCCAGCGGCCGGGCGGCCGCGGATTCGCCCGTCAGCAGCTGGCGCAGCGCCCCGACCCCGCCATCCAGCACGCTCTCGGCGTTCGGGAAGCGCGCCGCCTGCGCGTAGTGGCTGCGATGATCGATCACGGTCAGGGTCCAGCCGAGGAAATTGGCCAGCTGAGCGACGGGGAGGGCATCCGGCCCTGCTCCCAGCAGCACGATGCGCGGTGGCGCGGGCTGATGCAATGCCAGCAGATCCAAGCCGGGTAGCGCCGCGCCCAGGAAGCGGCTCGGGCCGCTGTGGCGCGCCGCATCCAGCAGGCAGCCCGGCCACTCGATGCGGGAATGCAGCCCACCGAAGGGCTCGAGCGTGTCGAGCAGCAATCCCGACCCGGGCGGTCGCGCTGGATCGTTGGAGCGCACGACCAGCAGCAGGGCGGCGGCGCGATGTGCTTTCCACGCCTCGACCAGTCGCCGCAAGGGCTGCCACTGCGAGCCCGGGTCGAGCCGCTGCAGCAGGATGTCCATCGCGCCTTCGCAGCCCGAGCCCAAGCCGAACAGCAGGTCGTCAGGCCCATGCATGTCGTAGTGCACGAGTTTCGGCTTGCCGGTATCGAGCACGGCGCGGCCATGATCGGCCAGGTCGCCTTCGAGGCATCCGCCCGAGAGCAGACCGGCGTATTCGCCGCTGGCGGCGATCAGCATCAGCGCGCCAGGCTTGGTATAGGTCGGACCGTCGGTGTGTACCACGGTGGCGAGCACGGCCGGGCGGCCAGCCAGCCGCTCCTGCTCGAACAGCGGCAGCAGCCGCGAGACCATTGTGCTCATGCCGACGCCGGATCCTCGAGACGCATGATTCCCCCGCCCTGGCCCCGCCACCGGGGCAGGCTCAAAGCGGATATTGCCAGTGTTCGTGTCCGATACCCACCCTTGTTCTGTCCGAAGCGCGCTTCATTCCTTGACTTGGCTCGATGGCGACTTACAATTTCCTGCTCTTGCCACGGTGCGGGAATAGCTCAGTTGGTAGAGCGCAACCTTGCCAAGGTTGAGGTCGCGAGTTCGAGCCTCGTTTCCCGCTCCAGTCCACGCGGCGCGGAGTGAATGCTGCCGGCGGCGCCGTTCGACGGTACCGCCGGGGATGATCGCGGGCTTTGGTCTTGAGGGCTAGGTGGCAGAATGGTCATGCAGCGGCCTGCAAAGCCGTCTATGCCGGTTCGATTCCGACCCTAGCCTCCATTCTTTAGGTACCGTGCGATTCGTGTACGATGCGGGTCGCTGATCGAATAGATCGTTCACGCGGCCTCAGGGGTCGCTCCCAGCATGACCACTGCTCCATCCAGCCCGCCGCCGCCTCGTGGGTCCTTCCACCTGGGTTTCGGGGAATTCGTCGTCCTGGTCGCCGCGATGATGGCGAGTCAGGCGCTCGCGATCGACGCCATGCTGCCGGCCCTTCCGACCATCGTCGGGGTGCTGCACGTCGGCAATCCGAACCACGGTCAGTGGATCGTGACCGCCTATGTGGTCGGCATGGCGATGGGGCAGCTGTTCTGGGGAATGATGTCCGACCGATTCGGGCGGCGGCCGATCCTGCTCACCGGGCTCGGCCTGTACGCGCTGGCGGCGATTTCCTGCGGCCTGAGCCAGAGTTT
>CAZGVE010000066.1:0-7237 GCA_964528845.1 uncultured Steroidobacteraceae bacterium
GAAGCGCTCGGAGCGCGCCGCTTCCCCGGCACCGGATTGAATCTTGCGGCGCTCGCCCAGGAGTCATGGATCCGGGCCCGGCCTGAAGGCGTGATTCGCGGCGATGCCGCGACCTGGGTCGACACCTTCGCGCTGCTGACACGTGTGCCCCTCGGTGCCCCGTTGCCGGACGCGGCGCGAGCGAGTCTCACCGAGCGCTGGCGCTCGTGGATGAGCCCGCAGCAGGCCGCGGCCGTCGAGGCGCTCGCGGCGCTGCTCGAGGACCAGCAGCAATACGACGCGGAGGCCAAGTTGCTCGTTCAGGCGGTGCTCGGCGCGGCAGCGCTGCCGGAACCTGCGCCGCGCTCGCGCGATCGCGGAGCGGAAGCCGAGGAACCCGCAAGCGCCGCGCGCGCTGGCCTGGATAGCCCGTCCGGCACCGAACACACCGGCACTGATCGCGGCCCATCGGCCGTGGCACAAGCGCCCGAGCCGGTGCGCCCGGGCGGTGTAGCGGCGCTGGCACCCTATCGTGCGTTCTGCACGGAGTTCGACGCGACCGTGCTCGCCAGTGATCTCTACGATGCGGCGACGCTGGCGCGTGCTCGCGTCGAACTCGACCGGCGGGTCGGCAGCCACGTCGGCCGCATCATGCGCTGGGCGCACCGGCTGCAGCGCAAGCTGCTCTCGCTGCAGCAGCGCTCGTGGCAGTTCGACCTGGAAGATGGCGTGCTCGACGCGAGTCGGCTCACCCGCGTGGCCACGCGGCCGCTCGAGCCGCTGGCGTACAAGCAGGAAGCCGACAGCGCGTTTCCCGAGACCGTCGTTGCGCTGCTGGTCGACAACTCCGGTTCGATGCGCGGCGTGCCGGTCGCGACCGCGGCCGTGTGCGCAGAGCTGCTCGGCCGGGTGCTCGAGCGCTGCGGTGTGCGAACCGAGATTCTGGGCTACACCACTCGCTGCTGGCACGGCGGGCGACCTCGCCGTCAATGGGTTGCGGCCGGTTGCCCGGCGGGACCCGGGCGGCTGACCGAGCTGTGTCATGTCGTCTACAAGGGCGCCGATGAGCCGTGGCGCCGCGCCAGCTACCGGCTCGGCGCGATGCTGCAGGACGGCCTGCTCAAGGAGAATGTCGACGGCGAGGCGCTGCTATGGGCGCTCGGCCGGCTGCGCTCGCGCCCGGAGCGACGCCGGATCCTGATCGTGATTTCGGACGGTGCACCGCTCGATGAAGCGACGCTGGCGGCCAATGATGCCGGCTATCTCGATCGGCATCTGCGCCAGGTCATCGCTGGCATCGAGCGCGAACGCGCGGTGGAGCTGGCCGCCATCGGGATCGGCCACGACGTGACGGCCTACTACCGCCGCGCCGTGACCCTGCCGGACGTGGAGGTACTCGAGGAAGCGCTCGTCGGCCAGCTCATCGACCTGTTCGAGGCGCACTCCGTGAGCAACCGATGATCCGCCACGTCGTGCTCTGGCGGCTCAAGCCGGAAGCCTCCGGTGCGCATCGTCGGGAGTTCGTCGAGCGCATCGAGCGCTGCCTGCTGGCGTTGCGCTCGGCCGTGCCAGGCGTAGTACGCCTGGAGCTCGGTCAGAACCAGGCACCAGGTCCCGATGCCGCCGACCTGATGCTCTACAGCGAGTTCGAGGACTGGGAAGCCCTGCGTCGCTACGACGCGCACCCGCTGCACGATGAACTCAAGGCGATCATCGGGCCGGCACGCAGCGAACGTCGCGTCATAGACTACGAGCGTTGAATGCATTGATGGGGGGTACACCGTGCGATGTTCCAAGGATCCCGTGGGCGGCGGCGCCGTGCCCGCGGCCTGCGCGTTGGTGGTTGCGCTGCTTGCAGCCGCGTCCCTAAGGCTCGCGCACGCGCAATCGGTGGCTGCCTTGTCCAGCGCCCAGGCCGACCAGGGCCGCGCGGTATACGCGCAGAGCTGTGCGCGCTGCCACGGCGCTGCGCTCGAGGACGGGGAGTTCGGGCCACCGCTGCGCGGTGCTGCGTTCACCAATCATTGGGCCGGCCATCCGCTCGGAGAGCTGTACTCGCTGATGCGAGACCGTATGCCGCCGGAATCGCCCGGGACGCTTAAGGAAGGCGCCTACACCGGATTGCTGGCCTTCCTGCTATCGGAAAACGGGCTTGCCGCGAACGCCGGAGGGTCGCCACTCGAGTACGACGCACTCAGCGCCATGCGCTTCCCGGGGCGACCCGACGACGCAGCAGCGCGTGCCGCGGGTCCGAGCGGCGGACTCACGCCGGGCATCGCGCTGCCGTCCTGGCCGGCAGTTGCATCGCCGCTCCCGGCGCTGACGCCGGTGACTGACGCGATGCTGCAGCAGCCGGCCGCGCAGGATTGGCTGACCTGGCGGCGCGCCTTCGATGACAGCGGTTTCAGTCCGCTGCGCGACATCACCCGCCGGAACGTCGGCTCGCTGCGCCTCGCATGGTCGCTGGCGCTGCCTCCCGGCCCCAATGAGGCCACCCCACTGGTGCACGATGGCGTGATCTTCGTGCACGGCTACAACGATCACGTGCTCGCGCTCGATGCCGCCACGGGCGATGAGCTCTGGCACTACGCGCGGGCGCTGCCGCCGGGCACGTCCGCGAATGCGATGCGCAACATTGCACTGTGGGCGGACAAGGTCTACCTCGGCACCTCGGACTGCCACGAAGTCGCGCTCGATGCCCGCACCGGCACGGTCGCCTGGGATCGCGCGATCTGCGATCCGAAGGCCTGGCGCATCACGGGCGGTCCGCTGGTCGCGCAGGGCAAGGTCATGCAGGGCCTCACCGGCCACGAGCCGGGCGGCGACGTGATCGTCGGTCTGGATGCCGGCAATGGCGAGGAGCGCTGGCGTTTCCACAGCATCGCGCAGCCAGGCGATCCGGGCGATGCGAGCTGGAACGGGGCACCGCTCGCGCAGCGCAACGGTGGCTCGGTGTGGACCGCCGGCAGCTACGACCCCCAGCTCCGGCTCGCGTACTTCGGTCCCGCGCAGACCTATGACACGGCGCCGCTGCAGTACCCGGTTCACCAGCCTGGCATCACGAACGATGGCCTGTACCTGGACGCGACGGTCGCGCTCGATCCCGACACTGGGCGACTGGTCTGGTATTTCCAGCATCTGCCGAACGACCAGTGGGATTACGACTGGGCGTTCGAGCGCCAGATCATCGACCTGCCGGTCGATGGCGTGCGCAAGAAGCTGGTAGTCACCAGCGGCAAGCTCGGCATCTATGACGCGCTCGAGGCCGACACCGGCAAGTACGCGTTTTCGGTCGACCTCGGATTCCAGAACCTCGTGACCGCGATCGATCCGAGGACCGGCGCCAAGACCATCGACCCGCGGCGCTATCCCGACAAGCAGGCCCTGATGGTCTGTCCGCATGCGGGAGGCGGGCGCTCGTGGCTGCCCGGTTCCTACAATCCCGCCACTCACGTGGTCTACCTCGCGAGCGTGGAGTCCTGCATGGACTTGACGCCGGTACCGCCCGGTGAGCGCGGAGCGCTCAGCAGCGGCTTCCGCTGGACGCTGCGGCCCCGGCCCGACAGCGACGGCAGGTACGGCCGGGTGCAGGCCGTGAATCTCGCGACGCGCCGGACCGTCTGGACCGCGCGCGCGCGCGCGCCACAGACCACCGGTATGCTCGATACCGCCGGTGGGGTCGTGTTTGCGGGCGCACTCGACCGTTGGTTCACGGCCTACGACGACGCCAGCGGCGAGGTGCTGTGGAAGACGCGCCTCGGCGACGTCCCGAGTTCCGCGCCGATCAGCTACCAGGCGCACGGCAAGCAGTACGTCGCGATGGTCGTGGGTTACGGTGGTGCGCAGTCGGCCACCTTTCCAGTGCTGGTACCCGAGATCAAGCTGCCTCCGGTGCGCAGTGCTTCGATCTGGGTGTTCGAGCTGCCATAAGAAACTGCTGCGATAGGCAATAGGGGGGGCGATGGGAACATTCACTCGATGGTGGACGGCGCGCGCACGCGCCGCCGGCCCGGTACTGCTCGCACTCGCGGCATCCGCGTGGGCGCAGGTGCCGCCCGGGGTCGAGGTCAACGCAGTCAACGGTGCCACGGCGCGTACCGAGCTGGGATTCGGGATCTTCCAGCACACCTGTCTGAACTGCCACGGCAAGCCCGAATACGAGCGCGCTCCTACGCCTGCGGCGTTGCGCGAGATGAGCCCGGAGCATCTCTATGACGTGCTCACCAACGGCATCATGCAGCCGATCGTCGGCAAGGACCTCAGCGACCAGGAGCGGCGCATGGTGTCCGAGTCGATTGCGGGCCGGCTCATCGGCGCCGCGGCTTCGGGCGATGCCGCGCAGATGCCGAACCGCTGCAGCGTAAATCCGCCGCTCAGCAATCCGGCGGCGAGCCCCGGCTGGAACGGCTGGGGCGCCGATGGGGCCAACAGCCGCTTCCAGGACGGTGCCCACGCGCGGCTGACACCCGAGGCCGTACGCCATCTGCAGCTGCGGTGGGCCTTCGGCTTCCCGAACAGCTCTTCAGCCTATGGTCAGCCGAGCATCATCGCGGGTCGCGTGTTCGTCGGTGCCGACACGGGCTACGTCTACAGCCTCGATGCGAAGAGTGGCTGCGTCTACTGGTCCTACCTGGCGCGCTCCGGCGTGCGCAATGCGATGACGGTCGAGCCGATTGGTCGGGGAGCGCGCTATGCGGTGTTCTTCGGCGACCTCAAGGCCAATGCCTATGCAGTGGACGCGCAGACCGGCCGGGAATTGTGGGTCACGCACGTCGAGGATCATCTCACCGACCGCGTCACCGCAGCGCCGGCCTATCATGCGGGCCGCCTGTACGTGCCGATCTCCTCGTGGGAGGAGTTCCGCGCGATGGACCCCACTTACAGCTGCTGTACCTCCGTCGGCGCGGTCGCGGCGCTCGATGCGAACACCGGCGCGATGCTGTGGAAGACCTACGTGATCGCGCCGCGTCCCGCACCGACCCGACTCAACAACCAGGGCGTACAGCAGTTCGGCCCAGCCGGCGCCTCGGTCTGGAATACGCCCACGGTGGACCCGGCGCGCCATGCAATCTATGTCGGCACCGGCGATGCGACCACGTATCCGGCGGCCGAAACTTCCGATGCCGTGATGGCACTCGACATGGCGAGCGGACGAGTGCTCTGGTCCTATCAGGCACACCGCAACGATTCGTTTCTGGTCGGCTGCGGCGCGAACGCACCGACGCACTCCGACAACTGTCCGAAGTTCCAGGGCCCGGACTGGGACATTCCGGGATCGGTGATCCTGCGTCGCGTCGGCGCGCACCGGGAACTGATCGTCGGCACCAAACCGGGAGACATCCTCGCGCTCGACCCGGATCATGGCGGCGCGCTGCTCTGGCGCAAGAACGTCAGCGGCGGAGCATTGGCCGGTGACGGACCGGCCTTTCCGACGGGCACGCGCAAGGGTGTCCAGTGGGGCGGGGCGGCGAGCGCCGACACGGTCTACTACGGTCTGACCGATGGTGGAGTCGTCGCGCTCGGTCTGCGCTCGGGCGAGCGACTCTGGTTCTCACCGCTCAATCGCGAGCAGAACCCGCGAGCCAACAACTCCGCGGCCGTGACTGCCATACCGGGTGCCGTGTTCGTCGGCGGCACCGACGGCATGTTGTTCGCGGTCTCGAGCACAGACGGCAGTCCACTGTGGTCATTCGAGACTGCGCGGACCTATCACACTGTCAACCAGGTGCCGGCGAAGGGCGGATCGATCTCGGCGCCGGGCGTCACGGTTGCCGACGGCATGGTGTTCGTCGGGTCCGGCTTTTCGGTCACCGCCGGCGAGCCTGGTAATGTGATCCTCGCGTTTGCGCCAGGGCCCTGAAACCATAGTTGCACTCTAGAATTAAGTTCGCTTAAACTCAGGTCTCGTTGGTTTATTTCGCTATGCTCGAGTGAACTTAAGAAAAATTCGTCACTTAGGCATGACGGAATAGCAACGAGTCGTCGTTTCAGGGGGGGTCGTGGGTCTGATCGTCGATGCAGCAGCTGGGCTGCGCGGTGCGCAGTGCGCGCCGCGCAGCCGGCTCTACGTTGCAACGCTTCGCAGCGATCCCGAACCGGTCGGATTGCTTCATTGGTTCGGGAAGGAACCAGGTCCGTTCAAATCGAACGTTCGTCTGTTGCGTATCAGTCGCGTTTCGTTATAGATTGTTAATGTAGAAATAGCGCGCGTGCGATCGGTGGACCACCGGATGTGGCGCCAGAACAACGCACGGGCTATAGGGGTGGCTCTAGTTTCATTGGCATGCCGTCGGGTCGCAAGACCCACGGTGCTGCTGATCTTATGTCAGGTTCGACTGCCGCGGCGCGAGCGCCCGTCCCTGAGGGGACGGCTGGCACACGGACCGGAACGCAAATTACCAACCAGGTTGGGGGAGTATCGAAAGATGGAATCAACACGGAACGAGCACGTGCCGGGCAATCAGCTGCGCAAGCTGGTCTCGCAACTGTGCAACTGGCGGCACGGCGCCCAGGCGCTGGCCATCCTGGCATCCTGCGGCATCGCGCACGGTGCGCTGGCGCAGCAGGCATCCGCGGCTCCGGCCGCGACCGCGTCCAATGAGGGCCTTGAAGAGGTCGTCGTCACCGCCGAGCGCCGCGCCGAGGACGTACAGACCACCGCGATCGCGCTGACCGCGCTGTCGGGCACGGACCTGGCGCAGACGCACCAGGAAGGCATCGCGGATCTGCAGACCTCGACGCCTGCGCTGTCGGTCAACACCGCCGGCCAGTACTACAGCATCAATATCCGCGGTATCGGCAACGCGGCGGTCAATCCCGCGATCACCCCCGGCATCGCCGTGATCCGCGACGGACTGTTCCAGGCCGAGACCATCATGCTGTCCGAGCCGTTCTACGACATCCGCGACGTCGAAGTGCTGCGCGGTCCGCAGGGCACCTTCGTCGGCCAGAGTTCGACCGGCGGCGCGGTGCTGATCAATTCGGCGGATCCGAACTTCAACGGCGTCAATGGCTTCATTGAGGCACTACAGGGCGACTACAGCGACACCAAGTGGACTGGCGCCGTGAACCTGCCGGTCAGCGACACCTTCGCGGCCCGCATTGCGTTCAATGTCGAGCACCGCTCGAGCTTCTACAAGGACCTGGGCACCGACAAGACACTGACCACCGGCTCGCCGCTGACCGATCCGGGCCATCTGGACGACCGCAACATCCGCATCAGCCTGCTGTGGAAGCCGACCGAGAGCTTCCAGGCGCT
>CAZGVE010000067.1:0-6813 GCA_964528845.1 uncultured Steroidobacteraceae bacterium
GGCTGCCCGACGCGGAAGCGCTGCGGCGCTCGCACGTGGCGATCTATGAGGTGCTCGGCGAGCAGGCGCGCGCGCTGCTGGCGTTCGCGCACCTGCGCCGGCAGTGACGGCAACGCGAGCGGACCGGTTACGGTGCCTGGTTGCGCATTTCGCGGCTTCGATCCACACGCTCGACACCCGACCACGCTGCAGCGAGCTCCCGTCGTGCACGGAACAGGTTCCAGGCCAGCAGCGCGAGCGCCGTTCCGGTCAGCAGCGAGGCAAACCCCTGGGATAGCCCGAGCAGCAGTGCCAGCACCACGAAGAACAGCAGCCTGGTCAGGTAAAACGGCGTTTCCGGCCAGTCCTTGCCGCCGAGGCGGTACAGGTAGTAGGGCACCCACCTCGCCAGCCCATGGGCGCCGAGCGCCGCGGCGCCG
Source organism: uncultured Steroidobacteraceae bacterium (assembly GCA_964528845.1). GTDB lineage: Bacteria > Pseudomonadota > Gammaproteobacteria > Steroidobacterales > Steroidobacteraceae > FEN-1191. The sequence goes on from CAZGVE010000067.1 coordinate 420, forward strand.
ATCGGTGCGATCGGTACCAGCACGACGAAAGCTGCACTGCGCGCGAACTGAAGTCCGGCGAACAGCCAGATTCGCGTACGCTTGTCGAGGCGGTTGTATAGCGCGAACCAGCCGTGGATCGCCAGCAAAACGGCAATCCAGCTGAGATAGTCCACCGCCGCGGGGTTGCCGGGACGGCGCACCAGCACGATGCCGATCGCCCCGCAGGCGAATGCCCAGATCCAGGGCTGCCAGCGCGGTGTGGCCACCGTGGAATCCGCAAACGTCGCACTGAGCTTGGGTCGTTCCTCAAAGCGCGCGGCGATCAGGTCGTTGTCGACGTAGCCGCGCTCGTAGATTGCCCAGAACGACACCAGCAGGAAGGCGAGGCCCAGAACGTGCAGCACCGGTATGGGCGCCAGTGCGATCGAGCTCAGCACCCAGAACGCGAAATCCTCCAGCAGGATTCCACGAAAGATGTAGCGGTTGCCGGGCCGCTTGACCTCCGTCAGGTACTGTCCCGGTACGTAGACATTGCTCAAGGCGCGCCTATACCGTGCTTCCGGCCAGACCGCGCGCAAGGGTCGGGCACAGGCGTTGAGCAGCTCCAGGTCGCTGGCGGAGTCGGTCAGCACCAGTGCGCTGCGCACCGTGTCGTCGCCAAGCGCGCCTAACGCGAGGTTCAGCTTCCCATCCCGGCGGTCGGCGAAAGTCGACAGCCGCGCGGCCACGATTCGTGCCTGCGGCAATCCGAGTGCCGCGACCAGGGGAGTCACGATCCGGTGGAATCCGACCGTGGCGATTACCGGCGTGGTGCGCACTGTACCGGTGCTGTTGAGGGCGGCGAGCAGCCGCAGATTCGCGAACTTCTCCGCGAGCTCGGCAACCCGCTTCTTCCAGCGGTAGCCGGTCCACGGAAAGCAGACCGCAATGCAACGCACGCGCCAGACGTCACGCGTCGCCTCGCCGCCGCTCCAGCGCCATGGCCTGAGCGCGTCCAGCACCCGCATCAACACCAGCGCCAGCAGCCGCGGCCGGGCCGAATCGATGAAGTCCTCGGTGGAATTGCTCAAGTACAGCGTTTCATCGAGGTCTAGCAGCAGCGGGCCGCTGTGAGCCAGGATCGCACCGATCGCGGCTTCGGGCGACACGTCGTGCGGCGTGGCATTGCCGTAGATCTGCACCACAGGTGCAAGATTGCCGGCGCCGCCCGGCAACGCCATGAAGGTGCGCTTCGACGCCAATGCCGGCGGCGAGCCCATGTCGTGCACGGCATCGCGCTGGCTGCATCCTTCAATCGGTCGCTTGCAGAGGCTCACGCCATCGGACTCCGGGCGCCGGCGGGATGGACGCCCACCAGCAGCAGTTCGATCGTTTGCATCAGCCCACCTCCCGTTGCGACGACCGCCCGAGCAGCGGGTAATCCATCACCGGCAGGTCTTCCATTGCGACACAGATTGGTCGCTGCGGTCCATGGCGTCTGTGCGATGACGTACAGAAGCGAGCCGGCCTGCATACGCCTCTGCCGCCGCCATTGGCACGAGCGCCAGCGTGACGATCCAGCGAGGAAGCGAAGCCTCCGCTGCCCTGATCAGCGCGCTCCACCGCTCGATCTGGCGTTCCGTCAGCGGACCGACGAGCATGCCACGCTCCAGATCGTTGCCCGGTTGATCGTGCGGGCTCAGGCCCACGTGCGGCGGGCACAGTGCAATCGGGGCTGACAGGGACTTGAGGCGATGCACCACCGCTGCCACGCGATCCACTGCGGTCGGCGGCAGCGTCAGGAGAATCCAGTCGATCTTCCTGAGCTTGCCCAGCTCGAGCAATTGCGACACGGAGCCGGCCGGCTGATGGGTGTAGTCCGCGGCCCGTCCAAATCGGTCATCGAACACTCCCAGCACCTCGATGGCCTGCGGGCCGCTGAGGCTCAGCTCACCGATCAGCCGATCCGTGACGGGACCCGCGCCGATCACCGCGATGACCTCCTTGAGCACGCCACGGCGTTGCAGGCGCCGCAGGTATCCGCCCGTCACGATTCGGGCGAACGAGGTCAGCAGCAGACCGGTGCCAAACCAGACCACGAGCCAGCCGCGCGGAAAGCGCGGCAGCACCTGGATGGCTGCAGCCAGTGCGACGACCACGCCGGCAAACACTGCAAAGCGCAGCGCGTGGTAGTGCAGCAGCAACGGGTTACTTCGATGACTGCCGGCCGCGCCAAAGAACAGCATGAACGGTGCCATCACCGCAGCCGCCAGCGCGGCGTGCTCGAAATCGATGCCGCTGCCGGCCGTGAAGTGCGCCGGTGCCAGCCAGCTGGCACCGACACGCGCGCTGATCGGGGCGGCAACGCACAGGCCCATGACATCGAGCAGCAGCAGTACGCCGCCGCTCATCGACAGCGCGGTACGGTTCCAGATCGTCCTGATTTGTCCTGCGCCACTCACGGGTCGATCGAGCGGGTGCGGACTAGTAGGCGCGGGTCGCACGGACGACCGCGCGACAGGTCAGCAGCAGGATCGACAGGTCAAACTGCAGCGACCAGTGATCGATGTAGTAGAGATCCAGCTCCACGCGTCGGCACAACTGTGCGGTGGTATCGGTGGCGCCGCGGGCGCCGTTGACCTGGGCCCATCCGGTGATACCGGGCTTTACGCGATGGCGATGCGCGTAGCAGTCGGTAATCTCCCAGCCCAGGCGATCCTCGGTGCGCATGTTCACTGCGTGCGGCCGGGGCCCGACCACCGACATGTCTCCCTTGAGCACATTGAAGAGCTGCGGGAGTTCATCCAGGCTCGAAGAGCGCAGAAAGCGTCCCACCCGGGTGATGCGCGCATCCTGCCGCGAGGTCTGCCGGAGCGTTTCGGCGCCGTCGACCGGATTCCAGTGCATCGTGCGGAACTTGTAGATCTCGATATCACGGTTGTCGAGCGCGTGCCGGCGCTGCTTGAAGATGATCGGACCGGGGCCGCTGAGCGCCACGGCAGCGGCGATGAGGACGAGAATCGGCAGCAGCAGCACGGTCAGTACGGCGGCCAGCAGGTAATCCTCCGCCCACTTGATCACTGCGCCCCATTGATTGATCGGCCGATCGGCCAGCACGCGGACCGGCACGCCACCACCCACATAGCCGACGCTTCGTCGGCCGATCCGGGTAACGTTCGGCACCCCATGGGGCAGCCGGCGACGCAGCAGTAGGCAAGCCAGTACACGCGCCAGCGACGTCAGCGCCAGGCTGGCGCAAACCCACAGCATCAGCGGGGGGCCCGGGATCACGTGCAACGTGCCACTGACGGCCGCCACGGCCAGCGCCGCGCCTACGAACAGCACGTACCGCAGCGCATGCGATCGCATCTGCGCCCGCAGTCGTTGACTGCCGGCGAGCAGACCGAAATTCTTGTCATAGAGCGCGAATGGCGCCAGCACCGCGGCCACGAGCATGGCCCGATGCAGCGCACGCGCCGTGGCGTCCATCAGACCGGGCGCGAACAAGTGCGCATACAGCAGAGTGCAGAATGAGGCGGCGACGAGGATGCAGGCGACGTCGCAAAGCGGCAGCAGGTCGCCGATCAGGGCGGCCTGCGCGTAACGCGAAGTGCGCGCTACGGGCGGCGCGGAGGTGCGCCCAGGCGTCTCGTCAAAGGTGATCATGTGGCGACACGGTGCGTGGCCTCACCGCTCCACGTCGGTGGCCTACCGAACTTAATGCGCGAGTACGCTCTATGCACCGTTACAGCACGGGCGGTGCACCCATGCTGAGCAGCAGCGTAACCACGCACAGCGCCAGCGGTACCTTGGACTTCCAGGTCCGCTCACGCCTGTCATCGCCCGAGTCCGCAATTGCCTCGGACCTGTGGGCCACTGGGCTCCCCGGAGAGCTTTGCGACGGGTCAGGTTTCACCTGCGCGCGATAGTCCGCCGCCTGGGCACGCGCAGTGGCAAGGTCCCGCAGCGCCGTCGCCAGCGCGCCACGATTCCTGCGGTCGATCCTGGCCAGCATTGCCAGGCAGTTCTGGTACTTCTGCACTTCGCTGCGCGCCCTGGCCAGTTCGGACTGCGCTGGCGGAACCTCAGCGGCTTCACAGGATCCGGACCTGGCCTGCCGCTGCATCGCCAATGCGCCCACCAGGCCGGGGACGGTGACGTCCATATCGGCGCCCCGATCGGCCCCCGCCGCAGCCCTGACCCCACTGCCCGATCCCTTTCTTTCAAGGGCCTGGCGCTCGAGGCCATGACTGAGCGCGCGGTAAACCTCGACCGATATCTTCCCGCGACGATGATATTGATCGATCAACGCCAGCGCCTGCCAGGCCTGCTCCGGCTGCGCACGGCAGAAGGCCGCCAGGCCATGCGCAAACGCCAGCGCGCTGCACCTGCCGCTGGTGAATTCCTCGAGTTGGTGGCACAGGTCATAGCTCATGTTGACCGCCCCGAAGCCCACAGCCGCGTACGTCAGGGTCCTTCAGGTATTGGTGGCGGCGAGCCGGGGACGGACAGTGCCGCCCTCTGCTTTCCCTGACGGGAGGTGCGCGGCCAGGCCGCGACTGAGCACCAGCGCGACCTCTTCGGCATCGATGGCCCCGCTGAAATAGTACCCCTGTCCCTCCGGACAGCTCTGCTGCCGCAGCCATTCAAACTGATCGTGTGTTTCGATGCCTCCCGCCACGACCTGCATCTGCAGTGCCGGCCCCACGCCAATGATGGCGCTGACGATGCCGGCGTTCCCACCGTCAGCAGCGAGGTCGCACATGAACGATCGATCGATGTTCAGCACATCGATCGGCAGCCGTCTTAGATGGCTCAGGCTTGCGCATCCCGTGCCGAAGCCATCGAGCGCGATGCGAACTCCCATACTCTTCAGGTCCTGCAGCATCGCTGCCAGCGCCTTGCTGTCGCGCATCAGCAGGGATTCCGTCAGCTGGAGTTCCAGGTCGCAAGGGGCAAAGCAGGTCTCCGTCAGGATGGCATCCACATCCGCGAGGAACTCCGTGGCTTGCAGTTCCGCGGCGGACACATTGATGGCCATGCGCAACCTCGGCAGGCCCGCTGCGAGCCACCTGCGGGCCTGACGCACGCTTTCCCGTAACACCCACCGCCCGATTGGCACGACCAGCCCGGACTCTTCGGCTACTGTGATGAAATGCGCCGGTAGCATCAGCCCGCGTTGCGGATGACGCCAGCGCAGCAGCGCCTCGACTCCGACGATAGCGCCCGTCGACAGGTTGATTCGAGGCTGGTACTGCATCACGAACTGGTCGCGGTCGATGGCCTGCCGCAGGCCGTTCTCCACGGACTGGCGCTCGAAGGCGAGTCCGTTCATGCCTGCCTCGAAGAACTCATAGGTATTGCAGCCACTGTTGCTGGCGTGCTGCCTGGCGAGTTCGGCGTGCTTCATGATCGTATCGGCGTCGCTCGCGTCTCCCGGATAGGTTGCAATGCCGATGCACGCGGAGAGGTACAGGTCGTGCTGCTCGATGGACGCCGGCATGCTCAAAGCCGATAGGATCGTCTCCGCACACACCCCGGCATCCTGGGCGCGCTGCACCTGCGAGAGCAAGATGACGAATCCATCAGCGCCGTGACGGCTCACGGTATCCGTGGCGCGCACGCTGTTCAGCAACCGCTGCGCGACCCATTGCAGCACCCGGTCGCCGAACCCGTGACCCAATGAATCCTTGACCTGCCGGAAGTTGTCGAGCTTCAGGGCCAGGACCGCCAACCGTTGCTTGTTGCGTTGCGCATTGGCGATCGCCTGGGTGATCCGGTCCTTCAGCAGCACCGTGCCGGGCAGGTCTGCCAGCGCGTCCCGCTGCGACGGATGCGGCCTGGTCACATCGCGGTATTCCATCACCGCGCCGATGACCGGTATTCGGCGCCCGTGGCCATGCGCACCTACCTCGCTCAATTGGCCCGCCCTGGGGCCTGCGTGCCGACTCGGGCACTCGCGGGATCAACCTGAAGTGGCGGAATCGAAGGCACGGACGCTTATTGCATACGCGTCCAACAGCGCACCGTGCGGTATCCAACAGTTGTGCGCCGCATCCACTCCTCGCGACGCGCCGCAGCAATATGGTCAACGCTGCGCGGGCCGGCGTGCATCCGCGCAGCACCGCGGCGCGCAGCGCGCCGATGCAATGCGGTCTACCGAACAGATACGGGATGTGGCGATCGATCTAATCGACTTCGCTGCGGATTCGCCTTTGGCCAATACCTCGAGGTAGCTTCATGAAAACTACGATTGCCTTCGCTGTGCTGCTGCTCGCGACTTCCGGTGTCGCGATGGCGGGTCAGGATCACGGTCGTGGCGACCGCGATGATGTGGGCTTCCGCTCGAAGAGCCATTCGTCGGTGACTACCATCACGGCGCCGGAAATCGATCCCGCCTCGATCGTTGCCGGGCTCACGCTGCTGTGCGGTG
>CAZGVE010000068.1:0-6175 GCA_964528845.1 uncultured Steroidobacteraceae bacterium
GGTCGATTCCGGCCCCTCACGCTGTTGGTACACTTGGCCGTTTTCGGCGGCGGGCTCAACGGGTCGCCGCCATTTACCGGCGCCACACGCTCCGCGGCGGAAGAACCATTTTCAAGGCCGAGTATCGGCCGGCTTGACTCGACGGACGGGCCGCCAACCGATGTCAGTATTCCGAGGACGCGTCGCCCGCCGGCCGCAGCGCGGAGCCGAGGTTTCGCTGAATTCTCCGCGAAACCGGCACCCACATTTCAGGGCCGCGGGAGCAGAATGGCCATGTTGGGACGAGACGCGACAAAGGCCCCGGTGTTAAGCCGCCCTGGTATTCCACAGTCGCTGGCGGCGCTACGGCTCCATATCCTGAATCGATTGGTGGCTAGGGTGGGACTCGAACCCACGACCTCGGCATTATGAGTGCCACGCTCTAACCAGCTGAGCTACCTAGCCAATCCCGGGGCTGCGCATTGTAGGGACCGAAGCCGGCCCGGTAAACGGCTGGCTTCTCAGCTCGTGAGCGCACAGGCCCAGGCCACCCCGAGGGTGGCCAGCGCCGCCAGTCCTGCGAGCCACTGTGGCACCCGGCTGATCGCCCGCTCGACCGGTTCGAGCGCGACCAGCGCTCCGAGCGCGCCTCCAACCAGGAATCCCAGCACGTGCGCGACCACATCCACGCCGTCCGCGCCGGATTCGCCGCTGGCCGGAGGCGCGTCATCGCCACTCGCTCCCCCGGCACCCAGCCAGCCGAGCAGCAGCGCGCCGGCGACCAGCGGCGCCCAGCGCAGCGCCCAGCGCTGCGGCAGCTGTCGCCGCCGGCTCCAGGAATGTGCGGCGAGCAGCCCGAGCGCCGTGAACACGGCGGTGGACGCGCCGACCGAGCGATGGCTCGCGGGCCCCAGCAGCGCCTCGAGCAGGTTCGCGGCCGCGGCGCCATTGACGATCAGGAACCAGGCGCTGCCGCTGCCGATCTGCCGCGCGGCGAGATATCCAAACCATACTCCGGCGCCGAGGTTCGCGACGATGTGCGCGACATCCAGGTGCAGCGTCAGGGCCGTCCAGGCGCGCCACCACTGTCCGGACTGGATCTGTCCGGCGTCGAGCTCGCCGGTGTCGAACGCATCGAGCCGCCCCCAGCCGCGCGAGACTCCGAGCCCGACCACGACCAGCACCAATACGTACGCGACGCAGCCGACCCAGGCATGCGCGAACACACGCGGCGCCGGGCGCATCGGCGGCGCGGCCGCAACGCGATTCTCGCTTTCGTAGCGGCGCAGCTGTTCGACCGCAGCCGGCGCGTCGACATCCGCGACGACCAGCACGTACAGGCCGGCCTCGAACTCGATACGCGCGGAGATCCCGACCGCGGTGAGCACCAGTGCGCGATCGGCACAGCCGGCGCGGTAGGCCGAGCGGTGGATGACGGTGCCGTCGTCGGGCATGCAGTCGTGGCCAGCGCAGTGCGCCGCGGCGCCTGCTTCAGATCGCCACGGTCGGCGGCGATGTCGGTATCAGCGCCAAGCCGGCGAAGGACAGCAGCCACAGCCCGAGCAGCGCAACTACGATAGCGATGATCGTGAGCCCGATGGCGCCGGCCAGCGAGGTGCCGAGCAGCAGGCGAATCGCGATGACGAACCCCAAGAAGGCCGCGACGGGTGCGCCGATGTAGATGCCGAACAGCCGCGCCGCGATCTCTCCGGCCAGCACGCCGATGATCGCGGACAGTCCGCACCAGAGAAACCCGGTGCGCTTCGCATCCGCCAGGTATGCACCAACCTTGATCGGAATCGCGACGAACAGCGCGAGCAGCAGCAGCGCCAACCCGGTGATGAGCAGTCCGCCGAGCACTCCTGCGATCATCGCGGCCTGCCTTCAGCGGCCCGGACCGGTGCCGGCCGAGCTCTTTCCGCTCCAGCCGGGCAGGTAGCGCGCGCTGGACGATTGGGCGAGCTTGATCGCTTCCTTGGTGGCACGCTGCGGCTGCGCACCGATCAGCTCGGCGTCGACCTGCGGCCGGAAGAAATCGGCCCACAGGAATTCGGCGAACGCCGTCTGCTCCTTCGCAAAGCCGCCGGCGCGGCGCACCATGCCGGCGAGACTGCGATACGGATCGTTCTTCAACTGCGTGAGGCGTTCGGGCATCTCATCATAGCTGCGCCTCCGGCCGCGCTGGTCGTACGGATGGGTCCATGAGCGGAACTCCATCGTGCGCCAGAACACCGGCAGCTCGAGCCACGAGAGATCGTCGAGCTCGGCCAACCAGACCTCGCGCTCGCCGGATTCGAGCAGCGCGATCCCGAGGTGGTGGTGATCGATGATGTAGTGCGCGCCCTCGGGGCCCAGTACCGACGGGAAAACGTGACGCGCGATTTCCGCTGCGCGCTCGCGGCGCTTCATCGCGCGCCACTGCTCACGCTTGAGCTCGACCTCGGCGTAGCCGACCGACAGCTGCGTCGGGCGCAGCCGCTCGAGCCGGGCCCGCACCAGGGTGGGATTGCGGGTGGGATTGAGCATACGACGCGCAGCTTAGCGCAATCTCAAGACCCTAGACATTGAACCTGAAGTGCATGACGTCCCCTTCGTGCACCACATACTCCTTGCCCTCCAGCCGCAGCCGCCCGGCCTCGCGCGCGCCGGCCTCGCCGCGGTAGCGCACGTAGTCTTCGAACGCAATCACCTCGGCGCGGATGAATCCGCGCTCGAAGTCGGTGTGGATGACGCCGGCCGCCTGCGGGGCGGTGCTGCCGGCGCGGACGGTCCAGGCCCGGACCTCCTTCGGTCCCGCCGTGAAATAGGTCTGCAGTCCGAGCAGCTCGTAGGCGGCGCGGATCACGCGGTTCAGGCCCGGCTCGGACAGTCCCAGGTCGCGCAGGAACTCGGCGCGCTCGGCCTCCTCGAGCTGCGCGATCTCGGCTTCGATCGCCGCGCAGACCGGTACCACCACCGCGTGTTCGAGCGCCGCGCGCTCGCGTAGTGCAGTGAGAAACGCGTTGCCCGCGGTGAGTCCCGCCTCGTCCAGATTCGCGATATACAGCACCGGCTTCGCGGTCAGCAGGTGCAGCTCCTTCACGTCCCGGCGCTCCTCCTCGCCCAGGATCAGCGCGCGGACGGCGCCGCCTTCATTGAGCTGCACTCGCAGGCGCTCGAACAGCGCGCGGCGGCGTCCCGCATCCTTGTCGGCGCCGCTCTTGCCCGCCTTGACGGCGCGGTCGATTGCCTTGTCGACCGCTACCAGGTCCGCGAGCGCCAGCTCGGTGTTGATGATGTCGAGGTCCGAGATCGGATCGATGCGGCCGGCAACGTGCACGATGTCCGGGTTCTCGAAGCAGCGCACGACATGCGCGATCGCATCGACCTCGCGGATGTGCGCGAGGAACTGGTTGCCGAGTCCCTCTCCCTGGGAGGCGCCCGCGACCAGGCCGGCGATGTCGACGAACTCGACGGCAGTCGGCAGGATCTTCTCCGGATGCGCGATCGCCGCGAGCTCTCCGAGCCGCGGATCGGGCACCGGCACCACGCCCACATTCGGATCGATGGTGCAGAACGGATAGTTCTCCGCCGCGATCTGCGCGCGAGTGAGGGCATTGAACAGGGTCGACTTGCCGACATTGGGCAGCCCGACGATACCGCACTGAATGGGCACTGCTGCTCCCCGCCGCTAGCCGGGGGTGGCGCTGCGGGGCGCCCCGTTGTGCGAATGCAGCGCGTGCATCGCCTGCTGCGCGCCTTCACGCAGCAGCACGGTAAGCGCCGGCAGTGCCCGAGCGAGCGACTCATCGAGCAGCACCTGCTCCGCTTTGGAGGGTCGCTCCAGCACCGCCTCGAGCACCAGGTCGCGGTGGCCGGGATGGCCGACGCCGATGCGCAGGCGCCAGAAGTCGGCCCCAACGTGTGCGATTACATCGCGCAGGCCGTTGTGCCCTCCGTGTCCGCCGCCCTGCTTGAGGCGCACAGTGCCCGGCGTGAGGTCGATATCGTCATGCACGATCAGCATCTCCTGCGGCTCGATGCGATAGAAGCCGGCGATCGAAGCGACTGCCGCACCACTGCGGTTCATGAACGTCGCTGGCTTGGCGAGCCACAGCTCGGTGTCGGCGATGCGTGCACGTGCGAGCTCGGATTGATGTCGCGCCGCATGCTGCCAGGACGCCCCGCTCGACCGCGCCAGCGCGTCGACATACCACCAGCCGGCGTTGTGACGCGTCAGTGCGTACTCGCGCCCCGGATTGCCGAGACCGACCACGAGCTTGAGCAGCAATCCGGACACGATCTTCCCGCGAGATGAGGTAGTCGCCTTGAGCGGCGGGGGTCGCATACGGCAATCCCCCGCCTCCTGCCAGCGCTGCGCCAGGCTGGCGTCTACTTCTTGCCGCCTTCCTTCTTCGGAGCCGCTTCCTTCTTGGACTCTTCCTTCTTGGGCTCGTCCTTCTTCGCGCCCTCGGCCGCCGGTACAGCCGCCGCGGCCACGACGCCTTCGGCCGGTACCGCCGCCTCGGGCTCGGGCTCCGCGGCACGCGGGCTGTGCACGCGCACGACCGGCGGGTTGCGGTGTGCCAGTTCCGGAATCGCAACCCCTGGCGGCAGCGGCAGATCCTGCAGGTAGAGGGTGTCGTTCAGGTTCATCGCCGACATGTCGAGCTCGAGGAACTCGGGCAGGTCCGCAGGCAGGCAGCTGACTTCCACGTCCTGCATCAGGTGGGACACGATGCCCCCCTGCAGTTTTACGCCGGGCGAGGCCGCCTCGTTCCGGAAATGGATCGGCAGGTGGATCTTGAGCTTCTCGTTCTCGACCACGCGTTGCAGATCCACGTGCACGACTGAATTGCGGGCCGGGTGCATCTGCACGTCGCGGATGATCGCCGGCTGCGACTCGGAGTCCACGTTCACGCTGATGATCGAGGAATAGAATTTCTCGTTGTCGATCAGCGTGAGCAGCTGCTGATGGTTGAGGGTGATGTTGCGCGGCTCGCCATGGCCGCCATAGAGCACTGCGGGGACCTTGCCGTCACGACGCAGGCGGCGGCTCGCACCCTTGCCCTGGTCGTGACGCGCGTCCGCGCCGACTTGAAACGTGATACGCATTGTAGACTCCTGGACTGTTGATGGACCCAACGGCAGCGCACCGCGACCAGTGCACCACCACCTCTCGAAACTCAATCGATATACAGCGAACTGACCGACTCCTCGTCACGGATCCGGCGGATGGTCTCCGCGAGCAGTGAAGCGACCGAAAGCTGGCGGATGCGGCCGCACTCACGGGCCGCCTGGGCCAGCGGGATCGTATCGGTGACCACCAGCTCATCGAGTGCCGAGGCTGCGATGCGGGCGACCGCGCCGCCCGACAGCACCGCATGCGTGATGTAGGCCACCACCTTGGTCGCACCTTCCTGCTTGAGCGCTTCGGCAGCGAGGCACAGTGTGCCGGCAGTATCGACCATGTCGTCGACCAGCACGCAGGTCTTGCCCTCGACGTCGCCGATGATGTTCATGACCTTCGATTCGTTCGGGCGCGGCCGCCGCTTGTCGATGATCGCGAGGTCGGCATCGTCGAGCCGGCGCGCGAACGCGCGTGCGCGCACCACACCGCCGACATCCGGCGAGACCACGATCAGGTTCGGGTAGCGCTGCCGCCACACGTCGCCGAGCAGCACCGGCGATCCGTACACGTTGTCGACCGGTATGCCGAAGAACCCCTGGATCTGGTCGGAGTGCAGGTCGAGGGTCAGCAGGCGGTCCACGCCGACCCCCTCGATCATGTCCGCGACCAGCTTGGCCGTGATCGCCGAGCGCGTCGCGCGCGGCCGGCGATCCTGGCGCGAATAGCCGAAATACGGCACCACCGCGGTGATGCGCGCCGCGGATGCGCGGCGGCAGGCATCGACCATCATCAGCAGCTCCATCAGGTGATCGTTCGCGGGCGGGCAGGTCGGCTGCACGATGAACACGTCGCGGCCGCGCACGTTCTCCATGATCTCGACGTTGACTTCCCCGTCGCTGAAACGGCCGATCGCCGCGCGGCCGACAGGCAGCAGCAGATGGCGCGCGATGTCGTGCGCCAGCAGTGGGTTGGCGTTCCCTGAAAAGAGCGCCAGAGTTTCCGTATTCACAATGCGCGTCCTAGAGCGGAGATGGCTGGGGTGGAAGGATTCGAACCTCCGAATGGCGGGATCAAAACCCGCTGCCT
>CAZGVE010000069.1:0-5845 GCA_964528845.1 uncultured Steroidobacteraceae bacterium
GCGCTGTTGTACGCGCGATGTCGATGGGCGGGCGTCACCCCACGTTCCGCGAATGACTGCCTGATAGCAACACACGCCATTCTCGGCGGCATGCCGCTTCTGCATCGCGATCGGGATTTTGACTTGATCGCCAGCGTCGAGCCGAAACTCACGCTTGTCGTCGCGTGAATTCAGCGTCGCGTGATCTGGTAGCAGCGATGAATGCGCGGATGGCGCGCGAAGTCGAACGGCAGCGTCGCGGCCGAGAGGTCCTCGACCTGCCACTGCCCGGCGAGCGCCGGATCGAGCCGGAAGCGCTGCGCATTGGTCGAGAACACCAGTGATCCGCCCGCTGCCAGCCTGCGCATGCAGGCGGCGATGAGTTCGGGGTGATCGCGCTGCACGTCGAGCACGCCGGTCATGCTCTTGGAGTTCGAGAACGTCGGCGGGTCGAGGAAGATCAGGTCGAAGACCATCCCGCCCGGATCGCCCTGCAGCCACGCGCGGCAGTCCGCGCGCTCGAGCCGGTGCCGTGCCGGATCGAGGCCGTTGAGCGCGAAATTGCGCGCCGCCCAGTCCAGGTAGCGGTTGGAAAGGTCCAGGCTCAGGCTGCTGGCCGCGCCGCCGTCGGCCGCATAGACGCTGGCAGTGCCGGTATAGCAGAACAGGTTCAGGAACCGCGCCCCGTGGCTCAGCGTGCGCAGCCGCGAGCGCGTGAGCCGGTGATCGAGGAACAGTCCGGTGTCGAGGTAGTCCTCGAGGTTCACCAGGAACTTCAACCCCGCCTCCTCGACGGTGAGGTCGCCGGTTGGGGCGCCATCCTCGGCGGGCCGCTCGCGCCCGTACTGCGCGCTGCCGCTCTGGCGCTGGCGCAGCCGCACGTGGATGCGCAGGGCGGGGATCCCGAGCACGTCCGGCAGCACTGACAGTACTTCGCGCCGCCGACGCTGCGCATTCTCCGGCTCGATCTCCTGCGGCGCCGCATACTCCTGCACGTGCAGATGGACCAGGCCGTCTGCGGCCTGCACATACCGGTCAATCGCAAAGGCGTACTCTGGCATGTCGGCGTCGTAGAGCCGATAGCAGCTCACCGCCTGGCGCTGTGCTTCGCGGCCGAGGAGCTTGAGATTCTTGCGCAGCCGGTTCGCGAACATCTGCGCGCCCGGACTGGCGGCGGTCGCGGCTGCGCGCGCGGCATGTGCATCGGCCGTGTCCCGGGTCCCGGGGTCAGCCAGGTCGATGCGCAGCAGCCGGCACGGGATCGCGCCGTTGTGGAACTCGTGCACGCGGTAGCTGCGCAGCTGCAATGCGCGCGCGAGCTCTCCGGTACACAGGATTGCCGCCTCCCAGCCGGCAAAGCGCGTGCGCAGCACCTCACCCAGTGCGGCATACACGCCCAGCGCCGCCGAGCCATCGCCGAGTCGCTCCCCGTAGGGAGGGTTGGTGCACACGAGCCCGGGGCCGCCACCCGCCGGCTCCACAAGGGCGAGCGCCCGGCGTTCGAAGCGTACCAGCGGCGCGACCTGCGCCCGCTCGGCATTCCCGATCGCGACGCTGATCGCACGCGCGTCGGCATCGCTGCCGCGAATCACCGCGGCGGCCTGCGGCAGCGCGCGCTCCGCCGCTTCGGCGCGCAACCGCTGCCACAGCGGCTCGTCGTGGCCACGCCAGCCCTGGAAGCCGAAATACTCGCGCCATAGTCCCGGGGCGCGCTGTGCGGCGATCAGTGCGGCCTCGATCACGATCGTGCCGGCACCGCACAGCGGGTCGAGGAACTGCGCGCCGCGCGCCGCCAGCTGGTCCCAGCGCGCGCGCAGCAGCAGCCCGGCGGCGAGGTTTTCGCGCAGCGGCGCCTCGCCCGCCTCCAGCCGGTAGCCGCGCCGGTGCAGCCCTTCACCCGCAAGATCCAGCGACAGCGTGATCCGGCTGGTCTGCGCCTGGGAGTGCGCGTGCGCGATCACACGCACCGCGGGGCGCACCAGCGCCACGTCGGGCCGCGCTCCGGTCTGCGCACGCAGGGCATCGCAGATGCCGTCCTTGAGCCGCAAAGCACCGAAGTGCGTGTTGGTGATGGCCGGATGCTCACCGGTGAACTCGCACGCGATCGTGCGCGCCGGATCGATGTGCGCCGCCCAGTCCTGGGTGCGTACGCCCTCATAGAAGGCGTCGGCGCTTGCGGCCTCGAACTGCGCAAGCTGCAGCAGTACGCGGCTCGCGACCCGCGACCACAGGCAGGCGCGATAGCCGGTCTCGAGCGTGCCCTGGAACTGCACGCCTGCCGGGCGTTCGCCGCAAGACTGTGCGCCCTGCGCCGCCAGCTCTCGCGCCAGCAGATCGGCGAACCCGCGCGGCGCCGTCGCGAAGAAGCTCAAGCCGGACATCAGGACAGGTCGATCCAGGTGGTCTTCAGCTCGGTGTACTTGTCCAGGGCATGCAGGGACTTGTCGCGGCCGAAGCCGGACTGCTTGGTACCGCCGAACGGCACGGTGATGTCGTCCGCGTCGTAGCAGTTCACGTACACGACGCCGGCCCGCAGCGCGCGCGCGGCCGCGTGCGCCAGCTTCAGGTCGGCGGTCCAGACCGCCGCCGCGAGCCCATAGGAAATGTCATTGGCGATGCGCAGCGCCTGTTCGGGCTCCCGGAAGCTGATCGTGGCGAGCACCGGACCGAAGATTTCTTCGCGCGCGATGCGCATCCCGGGCTCGACCGCATCGAATACCGTCGGCTCGATGTAGCAACCCCCGGAATCGGCGCGCACGCGCGCGCCGCCAAGTGCCAGGCGTGCGCCCCCGTTCGTGCCGGACTCGATGTAGTCGAGCACGCGGCGGGTCTGCCCCTCATCGACGATGGCGCCCAGCAGCGTGGCCGGATCGAGCGGATCCCCGGGCGCCATCGAGCGACCGATGCGCACGATCTCCTCGAGCACCGGCTTGCGGATCGACTCGTGGACCAGCAGCCGCGAGCCGGCCGAGCACATCTCGCCCTGGTTGAAGAAGATCGCGGCCGCCGCGGCCCGCGCGGCGCGCGGCAGGTCCGGGTAGTCGGCCATGATGATGTTCGGCGACTTGCCGCCGCACTCGAGTGAGACGCGCTTGAGGTTCGATTCGGCGGCGGCGCGCATGACCAGCCGGCCGGTCGCCGTCGAGCCGGTGAACGCGATCGCGTCGACTTGGGCATGCGAGGCGAGTGCCGCGCCGGCGGTGGCGCCGAAGCCCGGTACCACGTTGAACACCCCGGCGGGCAGCCCCGCCTCGAGGGCCAGCTGCGCCAGGCGGATCGCGCTGAGCGGGGATTTCTCCGAGGGCTTGAGCACCAGCGAGTTGCCGGCCCCAAGGATCGGACCGATCTTCCAGGCCGCCATCAGCATCGGGAAATTCCACGGCACGATCGCGCCCACCACGCCGACCGGTTCGCGCGTGATCAGCGCGAGCGTGCGCGCGTCCGTCGGCGCGACCTGATCGTAGACCTTGTCGATCGCTTCGGCATACCAGCGCAGGCAGTTCACGGTCGCGGGCACATCGACGCTCAGGCTGTCGCGAATCGGCTTGCCGACATCGAGCGTCTCGAGCAGCGCGAGCTCCTCGCCGGCCGCCGCGACCGCCTCGGCAAAACGCAGCAGTATGCGTTTACGCGCCGCGGGCGGCTGGCCAGCCCAGTCGGCGCGCTCGAAGGCATCCCGTGCCGACTCGACCGCCGTGTCGATGTCCGCGGCCTCGCAGGCGGCCACGTCGTTGAGGACCCGGCCGTCGATCGGACTGAGGTTCTGGAACGTGGCCCCAGAGCGGGCCGCACGCAGCTGTCCGTTGATCAGCGCACGCCCCGCCGGATGCAGTTGGCGGGCGCGCTCGTGCCACGACGCAGCGTCGATCCCCGTCGGTGAAACACTCATGCTCGGTATCATGTGGTGCGAGCCCGCAACACAGCAAGCACCCGTCCAGCGCGCGCCGTGACCTCCGGTACGATCGCTTTTTATGCCGCTCCGCACTGTGCGAAGCAAGCAACAGCGCGCGCCCCGCCCCTGCGCCGCGGCCGAGGCCTGAGCCCTTGGCGGACCTGTGCGACAAGACGGTGCATGCAGGGCGCCTTTCACGCCAATACGGTGCAAGAGGCCGTGGAAAGCCTCGGAACGGGTTCAGCGCCCCATGTTGGGACAAACCAAAGCTTGGCTGGGGCATTCACGGGCCGGCGGCTGCCTGTAACGAGCAATTAGTCAGACGAATTCAATCGGATGGCGTGAAGAGCTAAAGCAATCCGGCGGCCAGTTCGGGTCCCGCCGAGATGTAGTTCTCAGTTCTCGCATTCTGCTTGGCACGAGCAGTGCATACATCGCAATGCTGAATTCGCTGAAGCTGATGTCGTATTAAAACATCAAGCCTGACATAGTTTGTTATAGATACTGTTGGCACTACGATCTATGATGCGCGCGCGCCGCGAGACCTGCGGTTCGAGGCGCCGATTCAGACGGCTCAATACCGTCGTGGAATGCAGGGACTGTTTTTCAATCTCAATTGCAAGAAATGGAGTCGCAATACAATGCGCAACAATCGAATGAACGTGGCCGCCGCATCGCTGATCCTGATCTCCGCGGCTGGGACCGCGTGGGCCGACGATGCTCCCGCCGCTCCGGCCAAGCCGGCGCTGCCCTCGATCGCTGATCTGCTGACGGGTTCGGGCATCACCGCGACCGGCGAGGTCAGCGCGACCTACGACCATCAGGGCTTTTCCGGCAGCAATGCCCAATTCCCGCAGCAGGATTCCTACAGCACGTTCACGCTGCAGCAGGCTGCGCTGACGGTCGCCTATCAGCCGATGACCGGCTTCGGTGGCCTGGTGACGCTGCTGGCTGGCCAGAACATTTACGCGCCCAACTACGGGGCCTTCGAGGCCTATAGCGGCGGGAAGGCCGGCATCACCTCGACGCAGGTGCAGCTCGCACAGGCCTATGCACAATGGATCGGTGGGCCGTTGACCGTCATCGCCGGCAAATACACGACGCTGGTCGGAGCCGAAGGGCTGCTCGCCTCGGGCGACACCAACGTGACGCGCTCGCTGCTGTACTCGTTCGAGCCGGTGACGCACACCGGTGTGCGGCTGACCTACGCCGCCGATAGCACCTTGAACCTGATCGTCGGCGTCAATAATGGCTTCGTCGTCAGTGACGAGACCTCCGCGCGAACCGACAAGACCCTCGAGGCCGGCGTCGCCTGGACGCCGAACAAGATGTTCGCGTGGACCCTGGGCGGATACTACGGCCGCGACACCAATGCGCTGGGCATTCCGGCGACGCAGTACATCGTTGACACCGTTGCGACCTGGACCGCCACTTCGGCCCTCACCGTGATCGCGACCGCCGACTACGGTCATACCGACCAGGCCTATGACATCAAAGGCAGCGGCGCTTCCTGGTATGGCGTTGCCGCCTATGTGAACTTCGCGATCAACGATACCTGGCGCGTATCGGGCCGTGCCGAGTACTACGACGACAAGGACGGCTACCTGACGTTGTACAACCAGGACTACTGTGCTCTGGGCGAGAGCGGTTGTGAAGAAACCGCCATCATCAAGTCGCCGCAAGGTCAGAACCTGTACGAAGGCACCGTGACTCTCGGCTACGCTCCGAGCAAGAACATCGAGCTGCGCCTCGAAGGCCGTTACGACAGCTACAACGGCAACTCCACGTTGCTCACGCCGTCGATCAATGTCTATCAGGGCTGGCTGGAAGCGAACTACCACTTCTAAGTCTTCCGGATTCTCTGCCCATCGAAACAGGCCGGCGACCGCTATTGGTCGCCGGCCCTTGAGGGAGATGTCATGAGTTCGAGCGATGTCCTGAAGCTGATCAAGGATAAAGAGGTGAAGTGGGCGG
>CAZGVE010000070.1:0-4714 GCA_964528845.1 uncultured Steroidobacteraceae bacterium
CGAGCTGCAGCGCGAGCGGGCGTTCCGCACTCGAGTAGCGCAGCAGACGGTCCCGGTCGCCATGCACGATCGCCGCAGCGGTGAGCATCTCCGTGTACAGGTGGATGCGCGGGGAAAAACCGCGCAGGAAGTACCGGCAGTGGCGGTCGGTCCAGTCCATCATCGGTGCGACCGAGATCGTGCGAGACAGTTCTTCGCTGGCGGCCTCGACGTTTCCGCCTGCTTCTACAGCGCTTTCCATTTCAGGTGTCTGTGCGGTACTGCTGCGGATTGTTGCCGAATTGCCGTTCGCCGGGGACATCAACAGCGGCAGGCGCGATGCGATCCAGCAGCGCCGGCAACTCGCGCATGTGCGTGAATACCGTGGTTCCAGGGCCGGCAAGCTTGTCGGCCGCCGTCACGCCACCCGCGTATGCGAGCACCGTCATGCCCGCAGACCTGGCCGCAGCAACACCGATGGCGCTGTCTTCGACCACTACGCAGGCCGACGGGGCAGCACCCATGTTCGCTGCAGCATGCAGAAAAATGTCGGGGGCGGGCTTGCCGCGAGCCACGTCAGTTGCACTGAAAATGCGACCTCGAAACCGCTCATAAAGACCCGTAAGCCCGAGCGTGAACTGCATCTTCTCATGGGTGCCGCTCGATGCGACACAGCACGGCAATGCGATGCGATCCAATGCGTCCACGATGCCATCGACGGGGCGAAGCGCCGACTCGAATGCGGTTCGATACAGGGGCGCAAGCTGCTCCACCCAGTCCTCCGGCAGCGCACGCCGTATATGCGCCTCCACTTCCCGACGGAAGTGAGCGTCCGAAACGCCGACAAAGCGCTCGATGACCTCCGCCTCGGTCAGATGCCACCCAAGCCGCCCGAGTACGGCGACATCGACCTTGATCGCGAGCCGCTCGGAATCGACCAGCACGCCATCGCAGTCAAAGATGACGAGTTCGAGCATCTTCACATCAGGAACGCTGGCCGCGTTCCGAAGCGTGCGGCGCCGGAGGACCAGCCGGTGCGGCGCGCTCATGCGCGGGGTTCGAAGGCTGCAATGGTCGAAAATCTCTCACGATCTGGCCGCGTATCCGCGTGCGAACGCCGTGATCCAGCGGAGTCCCGTCTATCCGGTCGAGCAATTGCTGCTCGGCGACCAGGCCGCGCCGGGCGAGCTCGCGGTTGAAGTGCAGGTCTTGTTCTCGACACGCCACGTACATGGTGATTGCGAGATCATGCAGCTCAAGGCACAGCCCGCGGACGCCCCCGGTGTCGCCGCCGGCAAGAACCACCAGGCGATGCTTCCAGCCCTTCGGCAGCGCCACGCTGAACGAGTCGATCGGATCCGCGTAGTACCCGAAACTCTCGTGAAACGGTGACAGATACCCTATCGCTCTCAGCCACTCGGCCCGAATGCCTCTGCTGCCGGCGATCAGGCCAACCGCGGCAGAATTCAGGATTTCGTCTGCGACCTCCGGGTACGTCCCGTGCAGGGACTGGCTGCCCATGACTATGAACTGCTGCTCGCCGGTGATGCGGCCGGCAGCGCGCAGCACGTGATCAACCTGGTGCTTCTTCAACGACCCGTCCCACTTGTTGCTGGGAGAGTAGCCCCGCGTACGGCGCTGACTGCCGCAGCATCACCGCCTTCTCATCGCGGCTCAGCATCGCCGCGAACAGCTCCCCGTCATCGTCGCTCCTGGCGATGGCCTGCCACTCGTCAAACGCCGGCACCCACATTCCCTGGCTCTTCCAGCGGTGCAGATTCGCGAGCACCTGTGCCCGTATCTGGCTCGGCGTGAATTGCCCCGCGATCGCCAGTGCCAGGTCCCGCTTGACTGCTTCGAGCTCCCGGTGCGAGAACCCGTCGCGCCCGATCGGCCTGAGTCCGCGTCCGCTGAGCTCCAGAGCGTCGCCCTCGCCCAGGCCCCACGCATCAAGCGTCGTTTTCGGGATCAGAACTCCGAGGGAATTGCCGATGCGTCGTAGCGGCACCTTCATGGCTGAAATTATAACTTGTTATTACAAGCGCAGCGGTGAATTTCGGCACACAAGTGGCGACCCAATGCGAGGACGCGTCCTGGAACAGGGCCTGCCGGGCATCGCCAAGTTATTGACTCGACTTGCAATTACTTGACGCTCCTGGCGGCATCAGCAGCCCAAGCGCCGCGCGGACCCGGTTCAGCCTCCCCGACGGCCGCCGGTCAGCAGTACTGGACAGGCCGAACTAAAAGGTTATCTTCGGCGCCGAACAGTCATGGTTCCCGACTCTGGAGACCTTCATGAAAGCATGTGACATTGCGGACCCCCGGCGTCGTGAAGTGCTCAAGTTGACCGGTCTCGCGGCCACCCTCGGCGTCCTCCCGCTCACGGCACGTGTGGCGATGGCCGCAGACAGCGGCAAGCTGAAGATTGGCATCATCGGCTCCGGTCATGTCGGCAGTGCGCTGGGCGGCGTCTGGGCCAAGGCCGGGAACGAAGTGATGTTCTCCTCGCGCAGTCTCGACAACGACAGGAAGCTTAGCGCCGAAGTCGGTGCGGGTGCGCAGGCCGGTACGCCGCAGGAGGCGGCTGCGTTCGGGCAGGTCCTGCTGTTCGCTGTGCCTTACAGCGCTTTTCCCGAGCTCATCAAGAGCCTGGGAAGCTCACTGAACGGCAAGGTCGTGATCAACGCGAGCAATCCGTTCCCGCAGCGCGACGGCGACATCGCCAACCAGGCGCGAGACAAGGGAGCCGGACTGTTCGACGCGCAGCTGCTGCCCGGCGCGCACGTGGTGCGGGCATTCAATGCCGTACCGGCCGCACACATGGCGAGCGCCCACGAAGCTCCCGGGAAGGTCGGTATGCCGATCGCAGGCGACGACAAGCAGGCGATTGCAGTCGCCTCGCGGCTCGTGCGGGAGATCGGCTTCGAACCCGTCGTCGTCGGTGGACTCGACATGGGTAAATACCTGATGCCGGGAACACCGCTCGCCGGCGAACATACGCCGGAAGAAGTGCGCAGCATCGCGGCCACCCTGAAGCCCTAAGCCGGACCTGGCTGCTGCCGCTGACACAGCGAGGGTTGCCGTGCCCAGCCTGCCTATTATCGGGCGCCATACCCTGAAGACACTGTTCGCCTGCCTCGTATTGGTGGCCCGCTGGTCCAGCGCGCCGGGCGCGGATGCGCCTGGCGCCGATGCACCGGGCTCTGCGCCGCCGCCGGAACTGCACATTCCCGGCGACCGTGTCGTTCCGGAGAGCCTGAGCTCCGCGCAGGATGGCACGGTCTATATCAGCAGCGTTGGTACCGGGATCATTCGCCGGGCAGCCCCGGGCAGTGATACCGCGCTGCCTTGGATCCAGCCGTTGCTGGGACCGCGTACCGCAGTGCTCGGCCTCTACGCCGATGAGCGCTCCGGGACCCTGTGGGCCTGCGCGAACACGCGCAGTCCCAGGCAGGATGCCGTGATCGGATCGCCCTCGGAGCTGCAGGCCTTCGACCTGCATTCGGGGGCGCTACGGGGCCGGTTTCCGCTGCCAACCCCGGGGGCACTGTGCAACGACATCGCTACCGGTCCTGACGGCTCGGTTTATGCGACCGACACGAACAACATGCAGGTGGTACGGCTGCGCCCGGGAGCCACGCAGCTCGAGGTCTGGAGTGCTCCGGGTGCCTTTGGCCCGACGCAGGGCAAGGTCGACGGCATCGCGGTGCTGGCCGGAACCGTCTATGTAAATACGGTCGAGACGGGTCGGCTCTACGCCGTGCCGATGGGACGCGGCGGCAATGCCGGAGCGGCAGTGCAGGTCCGGCTGCCGCGCACGCTCGATCATCCCGACGGCATGCGCAGTCACGGCAGCGACCGCATGCTGCTGGTCGAGGGCGGGACCCCGGGCCGCCTTTCGGAGGTGCGCGTCGAGGGCGGCCGCGCCAGCCTCGCAACCCTCCACGAGGGCTTTCCGGACGATGCGGTGGCCGTAACCGTAGTGGGGCCGAGCGCGTACGTGCTGGAGGCTCAATGGCGGGCGCTGGTGCCCGATGCGCAGTACAGGCCAAAGCCGTTTCACGCCACGGCGGTGAGCCTCGCAAGGCCCTGAAGCGCGGCGGATGCTAGCCGGAATAATCCTCGGCCAGCGTTTCATCGATCCGCGGCCCGGTGGACCAGGCATTGCAAAGCAGGCTCAACGCCACACAGACCGCCAGGTTCAGTGCCAGCGCGCTGAGCGCCGCGTAGCAGGGCACCGTGTATCCGAACAGCTTCAGCGCATAGACTGAGGCGCGGAAATCCAGTTGCGCCGCCATCCAGGTGCCCGAGAGCATGCCCACGGCCCAGCCGATCAGCAGCGCGTTCGGATGGAAGAAGCGCGTATACAGCCCGATCAGCACCGCCGGCACGGTCTGGCAGATCCAGATGCCGCCGAGCAGCTGCAGCTGGATCGCATAGGAGCTCTGCAGCTCCATGACGAACAGCAGCGCACCGAGCTTCATGCACAACGAGACGATCTTCGCGACCCGGGACTCCAGCGCCGCCGAGCAGTCGGGCGCGATGAATTCCTTGAAGACGTTGCGAGTGAAAAGATTGCCGCAGGCGATGGCCATGATTGCTGCGGGCACCAGCGCACCGATTGCGATCGCCGCGAACGCGACGCCCGCGAACCACGGCGGAAAGGCGTGCAGGAACAGTGCCGGCACGGCGAAATTGTTGCCGAAGGCGCGGAATCCCGCGGCGTACTCCGGCA
>CAZGVE010000071.1:0-4040 GCA_964528845.1 uncultured Steroidobacteraceae bacterium
GAACGTGCCGTTGTCGGTCATCAGCGGCAGCTCGCCGAGATAGACCTCCTGCTCGCGCACGTCCTTGATCGGCTTCTTGGCGCCGGTCGCTTCCTTGTCGTACACGATCAGGCGCACCTTGACGCGCAACGGCGCGGCGAACGTCAGTCCGCGCAGCTGGCATTCCTTGACGTCGAATACCGGCTCGCCGAGCCGGTAATGCACGTATTCGAGAACCGCATTGCCCGAGTAGCTGGAGATCGGGAACACGCTCCTGAAAGCGGCATGCAGCCCGGTGCTCTGCCGCGAATCCTCCGGAGTGTCCGCCTGCAGGAAGCTGCGGTAGGAGTCCAGCTGGATCGCGAGCAGGTACGGCACCTCCAGAATGCTCGGCTGCTTGCCGAAATTCTTGCGGATGCGCTTCTTCTCGGTAAATGAATACGGCATCGTGTCACCCTCTAGAGAACATGGACGCGCACGCGGGCCCGAAGCCGGACTTTTCCGGCCCCGGACCCGCGTGCGATACGCGGTGCAGGAGTCCGCGGGACCAGGGCGTCCCGGGATTCAAGGCGACGCATGGAGGTTACTTGACCTCCACCTTGGCGCCAGCTTCCTCGAGCTTCTTCTTGATGGTGTCGACGTCGGCCTTCGGAATGCCTTCCTTGACCAGCGAGGGCACGCCCTCGACCAGGTCCTTGGCCTCCTTGAGGCCGAGGCCGGTGATCTCGCGGATGACCTTGATCACGGTCACCTTCTTGTCCGCCGGGTACTCCTTGAGCGTCACGGTGAACTCCGTCTTCTCCTCCACCGGCGCCGCGGCCGCGGCCGCGCCGGCCGGGCCCGCCGCGACGGCCACCGGAGCGGCCGCCGTGACCCCGAACTTCTTCTCCATGTCCGCGATCAGCTCGACCACCTCGATCACGCTCATCTTGGCGATGGCGTCGAGGATTTCGTCTTTGGATACAGCCATTGTCGTCTCCTGAAATATGTCTGAATGGGTTCCGGATTCAGGCCGCGGCGGCCTGCTTCTGGTCGCGCACCGCAGCGAGGGTACGCACGAGTTTCGACGGGGTCGCGGCGAGCGTGCCCACGAGCTTCTGGATCGGCGCCTTCATGACGCCCATCAGGATCCCGAGTGCCTGCTCGCGCGTCGGCAGACTGGCAACCTTTTCGAGGTCCGATGCCTGCAGCAACTGACCGCCCAGGGACACGGCCCTGGCGATGAGCTTGTCGTGGTCCTTGGCGAAGGCCCTGACCACGCGCGCGGCTGCGCCCGGGTCATCCTTCGAGAACGCCAGTACCAGCGGCCCCTTGAGCACCGGACCAATGCACTCGAACGAGGTGCCGGCGACGGCCTTGCGCGCGAGCGTGTTCTTCACCACGCGCACGTACACTCCCGCCGCCCGCGCCTTCGTGCGCAGGTCGGTCATCTGCGAGACGGTCAGGCCGCGGTATTCCGCCGCGACCACCGACAGCGAGCGCGCCGCAACCGCGGAAACTTCCGCCACCAGCGCCTTCTTGTCTTCCAGGTCGAGAGCCATTGATTCCTCCTGCCCTTGAAGATCACCTGTTCCAACACGGGACGCGCCATCCCGACGCTTCCCACCTTATCGACGGTGATCCTCAGCTCAGGACGGCCCTGGCTGAAGGGGTTCACCATCATCTGCGCAGGCGGCCTTTAAGAATCCCTGTGCCGGATTCGCCTGCGGTCTTCGATGATGGTCGGCACCTGCGTGCCGACCCGCACCAAACCAAAAACTAGAGCCCGAGGCTCGACTGATCGATCGCGATGCCCGGTCCCATCGTGGAGGACACCGTGACGCGCTTGAGGTAGATCCCCTTGGACGCAGCCGGCTTCGCCTTCTGCAGATCTCCGATCAGCGCCAGCAGGTTGTCCTTGAGCGCGCCGACCTCGAACCCCGCCCGCCCGATCGGCACGTGCACGATGCCGGCCTTGTCGACGCGGTAGCGGACCTGGCCGGCCTTCGCGTTGCGAACGGCACCGGCGACGTCCGGGGTGACCGTGCCGACCTTGGGATTGGGCATCAGGCCACGGGGACCCAGGATCTGACCGAGCTGGCCGACCACCCGCATCGCATCCGGGCTCGCGACCACGACGTCGAAGTTGATCTCGCCGGCCTTGACCTTCTCGGCCAGGTCCTCGAGTCCGACGATGTCGGCGCCCGCAGCGCGCGCGGCATCCTGATTCTTGCCGCTCGTGAACACCGCCACCCGCACCGACTTGCCGATGCCGTGCGGCATCACCGTCGAGCCGCGCACCTGCTGGTCGGACTTGCTGGCATCGATGCCGAGATTGACCGCCGCGTCGATCGATTCCGGAAATTTCGCGGTCGCGAATTCCTTGACCAGCGTCAACGCCTCCTCCAGCGGGTATTGCTTGCCTGGTACCAGCCTGGCTTTCCAGGGCTGCGCGCGTTTGGCAGTTGCGGCCATGTCAGAGTCCCTCCACGTCGACGCCCATGCTGCGGGCGCTGCCTGCGATCGTGCGCATCGCCGCCTCGAGTCCGGCGGCCGTCAGGTCGGGCTGCTTGACCTTGGCGATCTCCTCGATCTGCGCGCGCGTGATCTTGCCCACCTTGGAGGTGTTGGGCGTGCCGCTGCCCTTCTCGATGCCGATGGCCTTGCGGATCAGCACCGACGCCGGCGGCGTCTTCATGATGAACGTGAAGCTGCGGTCCGAATACACGGTGATCACCGTCGGTATCGGCAGCCCCTTTTCCAGTTTGGCGGTCTGCGCATTGAACTGCTTGCAGAACTCCATGATGTTCACGCCCTGCTGGCCGAGCGCAGGACCGATTGGTGGCGACGGATTCGCCGCGCCCGCCGGCACCTGCAGCTTGATGTAACCCTGGACCTTCTTAGCCATTACTCTTCATCCTCTGGGTGCTGACGCCCGTGAAGGCTCCCCATTGCTGTCCCTAACCGTCGCGCCGGCCGCTTCAGACCTTCTCGACCTGCGAGAAATCGAGCTCCACCGGAGTCGAGCGCCCGAGAATCTGCACCGCAACCTGCAGGCGGTTCTTTTCGTAGTTGACGCTCTCGACCACGCCATTGAAATCGTTGAACGGACCGGCGACGACACGCACCACCTGCCCTGGCTCGAACAGCACCTTCGGTCGCGGCTTGTCGACGCCTTCCTCGACGCGCTGCAGGATCCGCATCGCCTCCTTCTCGGAGATAGGTGCCGGCTTGTCGCTGGTGCCACCGATGAATCCGAGTACCTTCGGCACGTCGCGCACCAGGTGCCAGGTCTGCTCGTCCATCTCCATCTGCACCAGCACGTATCCCGGGTAGAACTTGCGCTCGCTGCGCCGCTTCTGCCCGTCGCGCATCTCGACTACTTCTTCCGTAGGCACGAGGATCTCGCCGAAGCGGGCCTCCAGGCCATCGCGCTTGATCCGGTCGCGCAGCGCCTCGGCGACCCGGTGCTCGAAGTTTGAATAGGCGTGTACCACATACCATCGCAATGCCACGGCTCATCCCCCCTGTCCGGTCAGCAGCCGTGTAGCCCACGACAGAAATACGTCCAGTCCCCAGAAGAACAAGCCGGCGATGACCACGAATCCGAACACCACAGCCGTGGTCATGCCGGTCTCCTGCCGCGTCGGCCACACGACCTTGCGCAGCTCCTGGCGCGCGCTCTGCATGAAGGTCCAGAACGTGCGACCGCTGTCCGAGGCGGCGAATACGACCCCTGCCAGCACCACGCCCGCGAGCACCGCGAGCCAGCGCAGCCAGTCGGCATGCGCGCTGAGCACGTAGAAGCCCGCGATGCCGCCCAGCACCAGCAGGCCGGCGACCACGAGCTTTGCGGTATCGGCGCCGCCGCCGACTCCGCTCTCCGGAACCTGTTCGTTCATCGGGTTGATTGCCGCCTGGCGCCCCATACGCCCGTTTCGAAGCTGGCAGGCCAGGAGGGAATCGAACCCCCAACCTGCGGTTTTGGAGACCGCCGCTCTGCCAATTGAGCTACTGGCCTGTTGCCGTCACTTCAGTATCTTGGAGACCACGCCGGAGCCCACGGTGCGTCCGCCCTCGCG
>CAZGVE010000072.1:0-3190 GCA_964528845.1 uncultured Steroidobacteraceae bacterium
GCCGGCACGGCGAAATTGTTGCCGAAGGCGCGGAATCCCGCGGCGTACTCCGGCATCGACTTGACCTGCGCGCTCACTGCCATGTAGCCGAGCAGCGCGATCAGCGCGAGTGCGAACGAATAGGCCGGCAGCAGCATGGCGTTGCGTCGGATCACGTCGCCGCTGCGTGCGCTCAACATTCCGGTCACGATATGCGGATACATGAACATCGCCAGCAAGGAACCGAGTATCAGCGATACGTAGGCGAATCCGGGGCCGGCATTGCCGGCGGCGCCGTGAGCCAGCAGCAGGCCGCCGGAATCAACGCCCGCGAAAACCTTTGCATAGCCGCCCATGCTGGCCGGAATCACGATGACGGCCGCCAGCACGGTCACGTAGATGAGCAGGTCCTTGGCCACCGCGATCAGCGCGCTGCCACGCAGCCCACTGGCATAGGTATAGACCGCCAGCACGATGAACGCGGCCAGCAGCGGCACGTTCGGCACCACTCCGACTCCCGGCAGCGCCCACTCGGACCTGATCCCGAGCGCGGCGAACACCATCTGCATGCCCAGCAGCTGCAGCGCGATGTAGGGCACGGTGGCGACCATGCCGGTGAGGGCAACGACCAGCGCAAGATGTCGGCTGCCGAAGCGGCCGCGCACGAAGTCCGCCGCGGTGACATAGCCGCGCCGGCGCGCAACGGACCACAGGCGCGGCAGGGCAATGAACAGCAGCGGGAACTCCAGGATCGAGAACGGCACCGCGAAGAATCCGGTCGCCCCGGTTCCGAACACTAGGGCCGGCACGGCGAGGAACGTGTAGGCGGTATAGAGGTCCCCGCCTATCAGAAACCAGGTGACCAGCGTGCCGAAGCTGCGTCCGGCGAGTCCCCACTCGTGCAGCTGCGACAGGTCCACCGTACGCAGTCGACTGGCAACGAACCCGCCACCGGTCACCAGAACCAGCAGACCCAGGAACACCAGGATCGCTTGCGGATGCGGGGTCATTGCCGGGCGCGGCGCTGATACAGATAGACCGGCAGGATCACGAGGGGAACCAGGAAGGACCAGAGCATCTGGAACCAGTAGAAGAACGGTATGCCGAACAGTGCGGGCCGCAGCCGGTCGTACAACGGAACGCACAGTAGCGCCGCGTACGGCACAGCCAAGCACAGGTACACCGGCTTGAACCGGCGAGGCGTGGGTAGCGCGCTCACTTCGGCTGGTACCGGACCACGGCCTTCGGCCCCACCTCCGCGCTGTAGACGATGCCATGGGCGTCGGCCGTGACGCCCTCCCCGCCGCTGGTCGGCGTATGGTCCGGATCAGGCTCAGGGTCCGGGATGAAGGCGCTGACCGTGCCGTCGAGCGCGCTGCCAATGCGCACGCCTCGCTTCCAGCCGGGATGGTGGCCGTAGCCCGGCGCGTCCAGGGACTCGGAATCCGACACGTAGATCCGATCGTGCTGGTCGATGTAGAGGCCGCTGGGCCGGCTGAACTGAGGCCAGATCGCGAGCAGAGCGCCGTCCTGGTCGAAGATCTGGATCCGGTTGTTGCCGCGATCGCCGACGAACAGCCTGCCCCTGGAGTCCATGGCCAGAGCGTGAGGCATCTCGAACTGCCCGGGCCCGCTGCCGTGCCCGCCCCACTGCCGGATGAAAGTGCCATCCGGCGCCAACTTGACCACGCGTGCGTTGCCCTTGTCGGGCACGTGGCCATCGGCGACGAAGATGTCGCCGTTCGGTGCGACCAGTACCGCATTGGGCTCGTGAAACGTATCCGGTCCGTCGCCCGCGACGCCCGGCCTGCCGAGCGTGCGCAGCAGCCGGCCGTCCTGGTCGAACTCCAGCACATCATCGCCCTTGCCTGCGCCCACGTGCCCGTCGGTCACCCAGATGTGGTCAGACTGGTCGATGAAGAATCCGTGCGGAAACAGCAGCAGCCCCGCCCCGAAGGCCTTGATGAACTGCCCGCCGGCATCGAACTCTAGGATCGGATCCAGACTGCTGCCCTCGCAGCTGTTCGCTCCACAACGTTCGGCGATCCAGATGTGACCCGCATGGTCGATACCCACTGCGCTGGTCGAGCCCAGTGTGCGCCCCGGCGGCATCTTCAGGAAATGATCGATCCGCCGGTACGGATCCGGCCAGGAGTTGGGATCGTGCAGCGCCTGCGCGCCGGCTCCGACCGCCGCGATGCAGGCCAGCGCTGCCCCGGCCACGATGCAAACTCCCCGACAATCCAGTCTCATCGCTGCACCCCCTGTTCGATTTCCGGCAATTGTAGTCAATCGCGGGCCCGCAGTAGACTCCGACCATGACGCGCAGCACGGCGGACGACTTCGACCCACGGGTGCTTCAGGCCTTCGATCAGTACGTGCACGGGCAGATCACCCGACGTGGCTTCCTCGAGCGCGCAGCGCAGGTCGCTGGCAGCCTGGCAGCCGCGGCGGCGCTGCTCGCGGCGCTGCAACCCCGCTTCGCGGAAGCACAGCAGGTGCCGCCGGACGATCCGCGTCTGCACGTGCAGAGCCTCGAGTTCGATTCCCCGCACGGCTACGGCAAGGCGCGCGGCTATCTGGCACGACCCGCGGGCGGCGGCCCGAAGCTGCCCGTGATCCTGGTGGTGCACGAGAACCGGGGCCTCAATCCGCACATCGAAGACATCACGCGCCGGCTGGCGCTCGATCGTTTCATCGCCTTCGCCCCCGATGCACTGTTTCCGCTGGGCGGCTACCCGGGGGATGAGGACAAGGCGCGCGACCTGTTCGGCAAACTCGACCAGGACAAGACCCACCAGGATTTCCTCGCGGCGGCGCAGCTGCTGGAGTCATGGCCTCAGGGCACGGGTCGGCTCGGAGCGGTGGGCTTCTGCTATGGCGGCGGGATCGTGAACTTCCTGGCCACGCGGCTGCCCGAGCTGGCCGCGGCGGTGCCGTTCTACGGCGGCCAGCCGACCGCCGAGGAGGCGGCGAAGATCAAGGCGCCGCTGATGCTGCACTACGCCGGTGCCGACGATCGGGTCAATGCCGGCTGGCCCGCGTACGAAGCGGCGCTCAAGGCCGCCGGCGTGCACTATCAGGCATTCATCTACCCCGGCGTGCAGCACGGCTTCAACAACGACACGACTCCGCGCTACGACCAAGCTGCGGCCAAGCTCGCCTGGCAGCGGACGGTGGACTTCTTCAACGCGCATCTGCGCGGCTGAAG
>CAZGVE010000073.1:0-3097 GCA_964528845.1 uncultured Steroidobacteraceae bacterium
TCAAGCAGGAGATCCGGATCCCGATGATCTACGTGAGCCACGATCGGCGCGAGGTCGATTTCCTGGCTGATCAGCTGCTCGCGATGCAGGACGGCACACTGGCGGCGATGTGAGAGCGACACGAATTATTCACGAATCCGCCATCAGAATACCGATTCCGCTGCGCTGAAGTATCGAAACGCCGGCGTCAGCTTCACCATCTCGGTGAACCGGGGCTCTTTGAACGGTTCTGTCCATGACAGCGTGTCACTGGCGCTCGACCGATGACGCAGCGTCGGGGTCGTCGGCTGCGGCTCCCGCGCCGAAGCGCACCCGCAGTGCCAGGCTTACTGCCACCAGCGCCAGTGCCCCTCCGCGCAGGAACGCCGCCGCGTCCCGCCCGATCGCCCCGACCGACACCCACGGCGGGTGGCCCGCGGAGTGCTGTCTCGCGAGGCTCCAGCCCAGCGCCAGCAGCGGCACGAGCGCATACGCGCCCATCCACGCCAGACGCTCCGGGCGCGCCAGGCGCCGCGGCGGAGGCGGCACCGGAGCGGGCGCGTCGCGCAGCCAGTGTGCCAGCGCAAGGATCACCACCACCAGGCCCAGAACGCTGCTGCCGTACTGCAGCCACGCATAGAGCCGCAGCGAATGGCCCGCGAATCCCGGCCCGTAGTCATCGAGCACCGAAAGCATGCGCACGCCGCGTGCGTCCTCATGCGTGAAAGCGTCCCAGATCAGGTGCGTCGCGGCTCCGAGGAGGATCCCGCCCACGACGCGAAGCCAGGTGATCGCGCTCGCCGGCAGCAGTACCGGATGCTCAAGGCGCGCGCGTGCCCACGCGCCATCAGGCAGCACCTCGAGCACGGCGGGCTTGACCAGGGACTGCGCCAGCCACCAGGCGAGCAGACCCCCAGGCAGGCAGAAGGTGACCAGGGCAGGCAGGCTGTGGGTCTGCCAGCGCGCGAGCGACTCGGGCAGCAGCACGCCGAAATCCGGTGACATACTGCCGATGACCACAGCCGAAAACAGGTGCGCACGCGAGAGCGGACGGTACGCAGGCACCACCGCAGCGACGTGCGAGAGCGTGAAGGGCATCGCGCCTCAGGCGCTCCAGTCCCGCACCGCGGTGCCGCGCTCAGTCCTGCGGGCGGGACTCAAGTCGGCGGCATCAACGCTGCCCACATAGACGAAACCCAGGCAGCGCTCGGTCGCGGCGAAGCCGAGCGCCGCGGTAACCTGTGGGTCGTAGGCATTGCCGCCGGTCAGCCAGATCGCCCCGAAGCCCAGCGCATGGAAGGCGTTGAGCAGGTTCATGACTCCGGCCCCGACGGCCAGCAGCTGTTCGACCTCGGGTACCTTGTGGGCGGGTTCGATGTGCGCGCCGATGGCGATCACGAGCGGCGCGGTCCGCACCTGGTTCCCCACTTTTTCCAGCTTGCCCGGCGCGGCATCGGGCTCACGTGCCCGCATCCGCCCCGTGAGCAGCGCCGCCAGACGCTCGCGGGCCGTCCCGTGGATCAACACGAAGCGCCACGGGCGCAGCGCGCCGTGATCCGGGGCGCACAGCGCGGCGTCGATCGCCACGTCGACCTGCGCGCTCGAGGGTCCCGGCTCGCGCAGCTTCAACGCGGGCACCGAGCGGCGCGAGAGCATCGCCGCGATGGCATGCATGGCCGCTTCAGGCATCGAGCAGCCCCAGCACCTCGGCCGTCTTCTCCTGCATCAGCGCCGCATCGGCGCGTGACTCCACGTTCAACCGTACCAGCGGCTCGGTGTTGGAGCCCCGCAGGTTGAAGCGCCACTGGTCGAACTCCATCGACAGCCCGTCGGTGAAATCGACCGACCTGGCATGCGCCTGGTAATGGGACTGCACGCGCGCGATCACCGCGCGCGCATCAGCGACGCCCGCGCCCAGTTCGCGGTTGATCTCCCCGCTGGCCGGAAACAGCCGCTGGCGCGCGCCGACCAGCTGTGAGAGCGACTGGCCCGACGCGCTGATCACGGCCAACACCAGCAGCCACGGGATCATCCCGCTGTCGCAGTAGGCAAAGTTGCGGAAGTAGTGATGCGCGCTCATCTCCCCGCCGTAGACCGCATCCACTTCGCGCATCTTCTGCTTGATGAAGGCATGGCCGGACTTGCACAGCACGGGTTCGCCGCCGTGACGGTGCACGATGTCGATCGTGTTCCAGGTCAGCCGCGGATCGTGGACGATGCGGGCGCCCGGTTCGTGCTTCAGGAACGCCTCTGCCAGCAGCCCGACCAGGTAGTAACCCTCGATGAAGCCACCGTACTCGTCAAAGAAGAAACAGCGGTCGTAGTCGCCGTCCCAGGCCAGACCCAGATCGGCACCCGAGCGGCGAATCGCCTCGATGGTGCTGCTGCGGTTCTGCTCGAGCATTGGGTTCGGTACGCCGTTCGGAAAGCTGCCGTCCGGCTCGTGGTTGAGCTTGATGAACTGGAACGGCAGGTGCGGCTCGAGCGCATCGATGATGAGGCCGGCGCCACCGTTGCCGGCGTTGACCACGACCTTAAGCGGCCGCAGCGTAGCGCCCCGCACGTAGCCTAGAAGGTGATCCAGGTAGGCGCGGGTGGTATCGACCGCACGCACGGTGCCGGATACGGCCGCCCGGGGCGGCAGCGCGCTGGTCTCGATCGCGCGCCGCATTTCCGCAAGTCCGGTATCCGCGCTGATCGGACGGCTGCCCTCGCGCACCAGCTTCATGCCGTTGTAGTCAGGCGGGTTGTGGCTCGCCGTGACCATGATCCCGCCATCGTAGCCACCATGGAAAGTCGCGAAGTACACCCCCTCGGTGCCGGTGAGACCGATGTCGGCCACGTCGACGCCGCAGTCGGTGAGTCCGCGCATCACGGCCGCCTGCAACGCCACGCTCGAGGCGCGGATGTCGCGCCCGACGGCCACGGTCTTCGGACCTACGAACCCCGCGTAGGCCTGGCCCACCTGGTAGGCCAGCGCGTCGTTGATCTCGTCTGGAATGCGGCCACGGATGTCGTAGGCCTTGAAGGCACTGAGCGAGGGCATGCGATCCTCGTGCTTGGGCGGTGTCAGGTGCTCGTGCCCTGGCGGCCGTAGCGATCCTCGAGGCGGACGATG
>CAZGVE010000074.1:0-2781 GCA_964528845.1 uncultured Steroidobacteraceae bacterium
AGTGCGTATTCCACGCGATGGTGAACGGGGTTTCCACGGGATCGTGAACACGGATTCCACGGCAACGTGAACAGGTTTCCACGGGATGGTGAACGCTCAGGCGCGCTGCGTGGCGCGCTGTTCACGATCGTGGAAGGGTGTTCACGATCGTGGCGAGTGAGGTGGGCGGCTGGAGATTGATCGGAAGGTGGAGCGCGTAATCTGGGGGTTTTTGGCCCCAGGGAGCGCGATCCATGCCGAACGAGAGGATCTCCATGTCCAAGCTGAAGCAGCTGATCGGGCTGCAGGCGAGCAATTTGAGCATCCGGGCGCTCTCGCGGGCGCTGGGGCTGTCGGTCGGGGCGGTGTCCAAGTACCTGCGGGCCGTACGCGGCAGTGGGATCGGCGCGGCCGAGGCTGAGCAGCTGCCCGAGGCGGAGCTCGAGCGGCGTGTGTTCGGGCCGGCGCTGCCGGGGAAGGCTGGCGCGTTCGTGGCCCCGGACTGCGCCTGGATCCACGGGGAGCTCAAACGCCACCGGCATGTGACGCTGCAGCTGCTGTGGGAGGAATACGCGGGGCGGTATGGGGCGGCGGCGTACCGGCGCAGTGCGTTCTGCCAGATCTACCGGGCCTGGGCGAAGCGGCTGAAGCGCTCGATGCGCCAGCGGCACTTCGCCGGCGAGAAGCTGTTCGTCGATTACGCTGGTCGCACCCTGCCGATCTACGGGGCGCGCGGTGAAGAGGCGTTCCGGGCGCACCTGTTCGTCAGCGCGATGGGCGCGAGCGGCTGCGCGTATGCGGAGGCCACGCGCAGCGAGTCGCTGCCGGACTGGCTGGCCAGCCATGTGCGGGCGCTGGAGTTCTACGGCGCTGCCCCGACGATCCTGGTGCCCGACAATCCGAAGGTCGGGGTTAGCAAGGCGGATCGGTACGAGCCGGAACTGCAGCGGTCCTACGAGGAGCTCGCTGGTCACTACCGTTGCGTGGTGATCCCTGCGCGCCCTTACCGGCCGAAGGATAAAAGCCGGGTCGAGCTCTCGGTGCTGCTGGTGTACCGCTGGATCCTGGCGCGGCTGCGCCACCAGCGCTTCTTCAGTCTGGAGGAGCTCAACGCCGCGATCCGCCCGCTGCTCACCGAGCTGAACGATCGCCCGTTCCAGCGCCTGCCGGGCTCGCGGCGCAGCGTCTTCGAGGCCCTCGACCGCCCCGCGATGCGAGCGCTGCCGGCCAGCCCGTACGTCTTTGCCGAGTGGAAGGAGTGCCTGGTCGCCTTCGACTATCACGTCGATGTCGATCGGCACTATTACAGCGTGCCGCACGCGCTGGTCGGGCACACGGTCTGGGCGCGCTTCAGCGCCAGCAGCGTGGAAGTGTTCTTCCGCGGCGAGCGTGTGGCCACGCATGGGCGCTCCTACCAGCGCGGCGCGCACACGACGTTGCCAGAGCACATGCCCAAGTCGCACCGGGCGCACGCCGAGTGGTCCCCGAGGCGCCTGATCCAGTGGGGCGAGTCCATCGGCGCGCACACCGGCGCGGTGGTCGAGCATCTGCTGCGCAGCAAGCCCCATCCCGAGCAGGGGTATCGGGCCTGCTTGGGCCTGCTCAACCTCAGCCGCGAATACGGCGAGGCGCGCCTGGAGGCCGCCAGTGCGCTGGCGGTGCATCTGGGCAGCCCGACGCGCAAGAGCGTCAAGTCGATCCTGCAGAGCGGTCGGGATCGGCGCCGGCCCCACAATGAAGCCCTCGAACTGGACTTACCCGCCCACGGCAACGTGCGCGGCCCGGACTACTACCACTGAGTGTCAACGCCGAAGTAAATCTGGACCACCCTCAAGGAGACCCAAGATGCTGACCAACCCGACCATCGAGACCCTCAAGAGCCTGAAGCTGCAAGGCATGATCGAAGCGCTCGAGGAGCAGCAGCAGACCCCCGCCCTCCAGGGGCTGTCCTTCGAGGAGCGCATCGCCCTCATCGTCGATCGCGAGCGGCTCTGGCGCGACAATCAGCGCCGCACACGCCTGCTGCGTGGCGCGCACCTGAAGGTCGCCGCCGCCTGTGTCGAGGACATCAACTACAAAGCCGCCCGCGGCCTG
The DNA here is from genome assembly GCA_964528845.1 of uncultured Steroidobacteraceae bacterium. Taxonomy (GTDB): domain Bacteria; phylum Pseudomonadota; class Gammaproteobacteria; order Steroidobacterales; family Steroidobacteraceae; genus FEN-1191. Next base: position 2,074 of record CAZGVE010000074.1, read on the forward strand.
GACAAGCGCCAGATCGCCACTCTGGCCACCGGGGAGTGGGTCCGCCGCGCCCAGAACCTGCTGATCACCGGGGCCACCGGTTCAGGCAAAACCTGGATGGCCTGTGCGCTTGCCCAGCAGAACTGTCGCCAGGGCGCCTCGGTGCTGTACTGGCGCGTACCGCGACTGGTCGAGGAGCTGCGTATCGCGCACGGGGACGGCAGCTACATCAAGTTCCTGAAAACCCTGTCCAAGACCTCCCTGATCGTGCTGGATGACTGGGGTCTCACCGCGCTGTCCACCCAGGATCGCGCCGATCTGCTCGAGATCCTCGATGATCGGGTCAACACCGGCTCGACGCTGATCGCCAGCCAGTTGCCCGTGGATACCTGGCATGCGTACCTGGGCGAGCCCACTCTCGCCGACGCGATCCTCGATCGCCTCGTGCATCACAGCCACCGCATCGAGCTGAAGATCCCCGGCGAATCCATGCGCAAGTCGCGCGAGCCGGTGCCGGCATGAACCTGCGCGCTCCACTCCCCCGACAATCTGCCGCCTACGGCGGCAGACCGCGCTGCGGGTGGAAGAATCTACTTGCCGATGAGCAGAACGAGCACCTTCCCTTGACTCATCGTGAACACCTGAAGTAGAAACGCATGCACCAGCTGCCCACTTCACGCACCGTTCACCATCGCGTGGAATCAGTGTTCACGATCGCTGGAATACGCA
>CAZGVE010000075.1:0-2609 GCA_964528845.1 uncultured Steroidobacteraceae bacterium
AGCTCGCCTGGCAGCGGACGGTGGACTTCTTCAACGCGCATCTGCGCGGCTGAAGACGCGGCTGAAAACCTACGCGGCGGCCCCTGACATAGCAGCTTCGGCCGCGGCAGATGCGTCCACGCGCCGGGACTGCAGCAGAAGCTGCAGCGGCTCCGGACGCGCGATGAAGTAACCCTGCGCGTACTCCACGCGCAATGCCTTGAGTTCCGCAAATACGGCCGCTGACTCCACCTTCTCGGCGATCGTCGCAATGCCGAGCGCGCGACCGACCTGGCTGATCGCCTCGACCATGCTGCGATCGACCGCATCCGTGGTCACGTTGCCGATGAACTGGCCGTCGATCTTGAGGAAGTCCACCGGCAGGGTCTTGAGGTAGTGGAACGAGGACAGGCCGCTGCCGAAATCGTCGAGCGCAAAGCGACAGCCGCGCTTGCGCAGCTCGCGCATGAAATACACGGCCTGCGTCATGCTGGTGATCACCGCGGTCTCGGTGATCTCGAAGCACAGGCCGCGCGCGATGCGCGGATCCTCGACCAGGCTCAGGACCAGGTCGAGGAAGCTGCGGTCGCTCAGCGAGGTACCGGACAGATTCAGCGCGAACAGGAACGGCGGTTCCTCGCCAGAGGCGTGCTGCTTCAGGACCTGCACCGCCTGCTGCACGACCCAGCGGTCGATGGCCGACACGACGTTGTAGCGCTCGGCCGCCGGCATGAATTCCCCGGGCAGCACCAGCGCGCCGTTGTCGTCGCGCAGCCGCACCAGCAGTTCGTGGAATGCAGGCAGCGTGGAAGCGGCCCCGCTGGTGGGGGCGATCGGCTGATGAAACAGCTCCAGCCGACCCTCGTCGACCGCGCGGGTCACGCGCGAGACCCAGTACATCTCGCGATGCCGGCCCGACACTTCGTTCGAATCATACAGGTGGACGCGGTTGCGGCCGGAATCCTTGGCTGCGTAGCAGGCGATGTCCGCCGCGCTCATCAGGCTCGCGACGCTCTCGCTCTCGCGGGTGATCTCGACCACACCGATGCTCGCGCCGATGCTGGTGGTGTTCTGCTCCCAGGTGAAGCGGTAGTCGCGCACCGCCTGCCGGATGTTCTCGGCGATCATCGCGGCCTGCTCGGCGGTGCAGCTGCGCACCAGGATGCCGAACTCATCGCCGCCGAGACGCGCGATCGTATCGGCGGCGCGCACGTGTGACTGCAGCAGTCCGGTCACGTCACGCAGCAGTCGGTCGCCGGCCGAGTGTCCGCAGGTGTCGTTGACCACCTTGAATTGATCGAGATCGACGTACAGCAGCGCGTGCGGACCTTCGTCCTGGCGCGCACTGTCCAGCGCGTCGGTCAGGCGGTTGTCGAATTCACGGCGGTTGATCAGCCCGGTCAGGGCATCGTGGCTCGCCTGGTAGGACAGCGCGCGCTTGAGCCGACGCTCCTTGGTCACGTCGCGGAACACCACCACCGCGCCGACGATCTCGCCGGCACGGTCGCGGATCGGCGCGGCCGAGTCCTGGATCGCGATTTCCTGCCCCACGCGGTTGAGCAGCACGCTGTGCTCGGCAAAATGCACCAGCTGTCCTTCCCGCAGGCAGCGCACCAGCGGGTTCTCCAGTTCCTGATGCGTGACCTCGTCCATGAGTCGCAGCACCGCACCGAGCATCTCACCGCGCGCCTGATCCCCGCGCCAGCCGCAGAGCTGCTCGGCGACCGGATTCATATAGTCGATTCGACCGTCGCGATCGGTGGTGATCACGGCATCGCCGATCGACTGCAGCGTGACCTGCGCCCGCTCCTTCTCGGCGAACATCGCCTGCTCGGCGCGCTTGCGCGCCGTGATGTTGGCCATCGTGCCCTCATAGGCGATCAGCCGGCCGTCCGCGTCGCGGACCGCGCGCGCGCTCTCGAGCACGACCACTTGGCTGGCGTCACGGCAGCGCAATACGAACTCGGCGTTGTGGATCTCGCCCTGCTGCTCGAGCGCGCGCTCGAAATCGGCGCGTTCGGCCGGATTCCAGTACAGCATCGCGAGCCCCGGCAGGGCGTAGATTTCTTCCGCACGCTCATAGCCCAGCATCTCGATGAAAGCTGGATTGACCTCGAGCAGGCGTCCGTCGGCAGCGCACTGGTACACACCGTCGAGCATGCGGTCGTAGAGGCTGCGGAACTTGGTTTCGCTCGCGCGCAGGGCTTCCTCGCCGCGTCGGCGCTCGATTGCGATCGCCGCGAGGCGGGCGGCATGCACCATGAGTTCCACGTCCGGCGGCAGCGGCGCTCCAGCCTCCGGACGATAGATCGACAATGCCCCGAGCACCCGTCCGTTGGCGCTCTTGATCGGAACCGACCACGCTGCATGGAAACCAGCGTCGAGCGCGACATCGCGCCGGCGCTGCCAGTACGCATCCCGAGCCACGTCGGCGACCAGTACCTGGCGTCCCAGGTAGACAGCGGCCGCGCTGGAGCCGTTGCGAATGTCGATCGCCAGGCGCTCCTCGACGGCGCGCCAGCGGGCGGGCAGCCGCCGCCCGGCGATGGAAACGAAGCTCTGTCCGTCGGCACCAACCAGGCTGATCGCGCCGATGAAACTGCTGCTGATCGATTCGATCAATTCAACAA
>CAZGVE010000076.1:0-2493 GCA_964528845.1 uncultured Steroidobacteraceae bacterium
GGGGTGTAACCGGCGTCCAAAATTGACCACCCCGTACCCTGAGCTGCCCGAGACGGGCTGCCCGGGGAGAACTGGGGTGTTGTGCGTGGAGACGATCGGCAAGATCCGCCGGCGGCGGTTGGTGCTCGGGGAATCGATCAGCGCCATTGCGCGGGATCTGGGGCTCGCGCGCAACACGGTGAAGCGTGCGTTGCGCTTCGAGGGCGAGGCGTACGAGTATCGGCGAGCGCGTCAGCCGCGCCCGAAGCTCGGGGCATACCTGGAGAAGCTGGATGCCTGGCTGGAGGCCGAGCAGCATCTGCCTTCCCGGGAGCGGCGCACGGCGCAACGGCTGTACGAGGCACTGTGCCTGGAGGGATATACCGGGGCGGTGGATGCCGTGCGCCGGCACCAGCGGGAGTTCGAGCGCCGCCGTCATCCGATTGCCACGGCCTTCATCCCGCAGAGCTTTGCTCCTGGGGAAGCCTACCAGTTCGACTTCAGTCACGAACATGTTGATCTCGGCGGCATCGAACATGTCGTGAAGGTCGCGCACGTGCGGCTCTGCCACAGCCGTGCGTTCTTCCTCGCCGCCTACCTGCGCGAGAGCCAGGAGATGGTGTTCGACGCGCACGCGAGGGCCTTTGCGTTCCTCGGCGGCGTACCGCGCCGGGGCATCTACGACAATCTCAAGCCGGCGGTGGATACGATCTTCGTCGGCCGGGAGCGGCGCTACAACCGCCGCTTCCTGGCGATGTGCAACCACTACCTGATCGAGCCCACGGCCTGCACGCCGGCCTCGGGCTGGGAGAAGGGGCAGGTCGAGAACCAGGTCGGCAACGTGCGCGAGTGGCTCTTCACCCCGAAGCTGCGCTGCGCGGACCTCGCCGAGCTCAATGCGCATCTGGCCGCGCGCTGCCTGCAACTGGCGGGCGAGCGTGCACACCCGGACATCCCGGAGCGCAGGATCCTGGAGGTCTGGGAGGAGGAGCGCGCGGCGTTGCGCGCGGCCCCGGCCGCGTTCGACGGCTATGCCGAGAAGACGGCACGGGTCTCGGCTACCTGCCTGGTGAGCTTCGAGCGCAACCGCTACAGCGTCGAGAGCCGCTATGTCGGCCAGGTGGCCACGATCCGCGCCTACGCCGAACGGATCGTGCTGGTATGTGCCGGCGAGATCGCAGGCGAACATGCGCGCTGCTTCGAGCGCGGACGCACGATCTATAACCCCTGGCACTACGTCGAGGCCCTGCAGCGCAAGCCCGGAGCGCTGCGCAATGGCGCGCCGTTCAAGGACTGGAATCTTCCGGCATCGATGACGCGGCTGCGCGAACGGCTTGCCCGGCACAGCGACGGGGACCGCCAGTTCGTCGACATCCTCTCCATGGTCGCCCTCTACGGTCTGGAAGCGGTCAGTGCGGCGTGCGCCACGGCGCTCGACGAGCAGGTCGTCACCAGCGCACAGGTCGTGAACCTGCTGCACCGGGCAGCGGCACCGCCGCGTCCGCCGGCCCTGCAGGTGCCCGAGGCACTCAAGCTCGCCGTCGAGCCGGCCGCCAACTGCGATCGCTATGACCGGCTGCTGCGCGCACGTCCCGGCGTCCATCCCATCCCCATTGATCAATCCTGAAAGGAACATCCCGATGCAAGCCGAACTGATCGAATCCCTCAAGTCCCTGCGCCTGCGCGGCATGGCCAGCGCGCTGGAGGAGAGCCTCAAGGCCCTGAGCCAGAAGAAACTCGCCCCGACCAGCTGGCTCGAGCAGCTGCTGCAGGCCGAGATCGCCGACCGCAAGGCACGCTCCTACCAGTACCAGCTGCGCCTGGCCAACTTCCCCATGCCGCGCGACCTGGACAGCTTCGACTTCCGTGAATCGACCGTCAACGAAACCCAGATCCGCCAGCTGCACGCCGGGGATTATCTCGCCAGTGCCCGCAACATCGTGTTCGTCGGCGGCACCGGCACCGGCAAAACACACTTGGCCACCGCGCTCGCCCGCCAGGTCATCCTGCAAGGCCAGCGAGCCCGCTTTTACAGCGTCGTGGACCTCGTCAACCAGCTCGATGCCGAGAAGCGCGAAGGTCGCGCCGGACGCCTGGCCAACCGCCTGCTGCACCAGCAAGCCATCGTGCTCGATGAACTCGGCTACCTGCCTTTCGCCCAGGACGGCGGCGCGATGCTCTTCCACCTGATCAGCAAGCTCTACGAGCGCGTGTCGCTGATCGTGACCACCAACCTCTCGTTCGGGGAATGGAGCAGCGTCTTTGGCGACGCCAAGATGACTACCGCGCTGCTTGATCGGCTCACGCACCGCTGCGACATCATCGAAACCGGAAACGACAGCTACCGCTTCAAGAAACGCAGCTGAGCTCTGCCGCTGACGCGGCAGCCAGCGCTGCTGCCCAAGCCGTTACCCAAATGCCCGATCCAAGCCCCCAACCAGACCCATCCTCGCCCCTGATACCCTGGTCAATGTTGGACGCCGAAAGCCGGTCAATCTTGGACGCCGGTTGACA
>CAZGVE010000077.1:0-1996 GCA_964528845.1 uncultured Steroidobacteraceae bacterium
CGTTGCGGCCGACGCGGTAGACGCGATTCTCATAGCTGTTGAGCGCGAACTGCCGCCCGTCCGGATCGAGACCGAGCGCCGCGGCGGCATCCAGGACGGCATCGGGCGTGAGCGCGCTGAAGGGCGCCGGAGCGGGTCCGGCAGGCCCGCCGCGCCGCCTATCGTTCATCGCCGAACCCGCCGCAGGCCGAACTCGCTATCATCCGCGCCCAATGTCCGGGAAATCGATCCTCGTCACCGGCGGCGCCGGCTATATCGGCAGCCACGTACTGCTGCAGCTGCAGGAGCGCGGCGAGCGCGTGGTGGCGCTCGACAATCTGTACACCGGGTTCCGCCAGGCCGTGCGCGACGCGCCATTCGTGCTCGGCGACGCCGGCGACCGGGCGCTGCTCGCCGAGGTGCTGCGCGCGCACGAAGTGGGCACCGTCATGCACTTCGCCGCCAACACCATTGTTCCGGAGTCGGTGCGCGATCCGCTGAAGTATTACGGCAACAACGCCTGCGCGACGCGCAACCTGCTCGAAACATGCCTTCAGCAGGGAGTCAGGCAACTGGTGTTCTCCTCCACCGCGGCAGTCTACGGCATTCCAGCCGACGGCATGGCGCGCGAAGATGCGGTGCCCGCGCCGATCAACCCGTACGGCACTTCGAAGCTGATGTCGGAGTGGATCCTGCGCGACGTAGCGGCGGTCAGCGACCTGCGCTACGTGAGCCTGCGCTACTTCAATGTCGCAGGCTCGGACCCGCGCTCGCGCATCGGCCAGGCGACGCGGCAGGCCACGCTGCTGGTCAAGGTCGCCTGTGAGGCGATCGTTGGACGACGCCCGTACGTGTCGGTCTACGGCACCGACTACCCCACTCCCGACGGCACCGGGGTACGCGACTACGTCCATATCGAGGATCTCGCGCGCTCGCACCTCGATGCGCTGGACTACCTGCGGGCTGGGGGCACCAGCACCGTCTGCAACTGCGGCTACGGTCACGGCTACAGCGTGCGTCAGGTGCTCGAGAGCGTGCAGCGTGTGGCCGGACGCCGGCTCGAGATCCGCGAGGAACCGCGCCGCGCGGGCGATCCGCCGACGCTGGTGGCCGTAACCGGACGCGTGCACACGCAGCTTGGGTGGCAGGCACGGCTGGACGATCTGGATGCGATTGTCGCGAGCTCCCTGGCCTGGGAGGAGAAGCTGCTGCGCGAGCCCTGGTAGGACCCGTGCGCATGGCACGGCAGGCTCTGCCTGCGTAGCTTAGAATGACCTGATGCGCTGGCTGCTACCGAAGTCGCTGAACGGCTTTCTCCTGCTCGGCTTGAGCATGCTGGCCGCGCCGCTGCTGTTGACGATCCTGCAGGCCACCGTGCAGATGCGGCGTCTGTCCGAGGCGAGCCAGCGACTGGTCGTCGATAGCGTACAGACGGCCCGTCTGTCGCAGGACATGTATGCGCAGATCGCACTACTGCAGCGCTCGGCGCGGCTCTACCAGGTGCTCGCCGACGCCAGCGTCCTCGGCGCCTTCCGCGAACACGACGAGCAGCTGCGCGCGACCGTCGAGGCGCTGCGCCGGCAGCTGCGCAGCCCCGAGGGCCAGCAGCAGCTGCTGCGCCTCGGCGCCGAGCAGGACCGGATCCGCGCTCTGGTGCTCGATACCCGTGCCCCGACGGCCGAGCCGCCGCAGCTCACGCAGTCCTACCTGAACCTGGGTGACCTGGCTTCCGGCGTGGCAGACTTCGGCAACCGCCAGCTCGACGACGGCGTGGCGAGGCTGCGCACCCAGACCGACAAGGCGCGACGCGAGCTGCTGCTCGAATCCACGCTGCTGCTGCCGCTGGTACTGATTGCGCTGCTGGTGTTCACGCTGCGCCTGAGCCGTCCGCTGCGGCAGATCGATCGCGCGATCGGCGAGCTCGGGCGGGGCAATTTCGCGCACGGCATCACCGTGTCCGGTCCGGTCGACCTCGAGCGGCTCGGGCGCCAGCTCGAATGGCTGCGAGCGCGTCTGC
>CAZGVE010000078.1:0-1677 GCA_964528845.1 uncultured Steroidobacteraceae bacterium
CATCGCGCCGCATGTACCGGAGGAACTGCGCAGCGTGTAGAGTGGCTGCAGCGCGGCCGGCCGACAGGGAGCCAGATGAGCCAGACTCAGACGAGCGGGACGGGGCTGTTCGCTACCAAGCCGATCGCGCACTACCACGAGGAAGCGGCCTCCAAGCATCTCGTTCGGGCGCTGGGAATTCCCGCGCTGATCGCGTTCGGTATCGGCGGCATTATCGGCACCGGCATCTTCGTGCTGACCGGCACGGCGGCCGCGGGTCACGCGGGTCCGGCCATTGTCATTTCGTTCATCATTGCCGGCATCGGCTGCATGTTCGCCGGTCTGTGCTATTCCGAGTTCGCGGGCATGGTGCCGGTCGCGGGCAGCGCCTACGCCTACAGCTACGCGACTCTTGGAGAATTTGTCGCCTGGTTCGTCGGCTGGAACCTGGTCCTCGAGTACATGGTCGCCTGCTCCACGGTCGCCGTGGGGTGGAGCCGCTACGCGGTCAAGCTGCTGGACCATTTTGGCATCAATTTCATTCCCGCCTGGCTGAGCTCCGCACCGTTTCAATCCGGAACTTCGGTCTACTCCGTCCATCGCACCAGCGCCTTGCTGAACCTGCCGGCGATCTTCATCGTCGGCCTGGCCACGGCGCTCTGCTACAAGGGCATCAAGGAATCCGCGATCGTCAACACCCTCATCGTGGCCATCAAGGTCACAATCGTGATTGCGGTGATCGTATTTGGAGCCTTCTACGTCAATCCCGCGCATTGGGTACCTTACATTCCACCCAATACCGGCAATTTCGGTGAATTCGGCTGGAGCGGCATTCTCCGCGCGGCGGGAATCATCTTCTTCGCCTACATCGGCTTCGATGGCGTATCGACGGTCGTGCAGGAGGCGAAGAACCCCGCACGGGGCATACCCATTGGTATGCTGGGCAGCCTCGGGATCTGCACAGTGCTGTACATCCTGATGTCGAGCGTGCTCACCGGGCTGGTGCCGTTCCGGCAGCTGAACGATGCGGCGCCGGTCGCCGTCGCGCTCGAGGCGCACCCGCAGCTTACCTGGCTCACGACCTGGGTCATCTGCGGCGCCCTGTTCGGGCTGACTTCCGTGATCATCACGATGATCATCCCGCAGGCGCGCATCTGGCTCACGATGTCGCGCGACGGACTGCTGCCTGCCTTCTTCGGCGCCGTGCACTCCCGCTTTCGGACACCACACGTCGCCACCGTCATCACCGGCGTGTTTGCCGCGACCGCCGCGGGGCTGCTGCCGATCGACATACTCGGCGAGCTGGTCTCGATCGGCACGCTGATCGCCTTCATCGTCGTGTGTCTCGGCGTGCTGGTGCTGCGCTATACGCGTCCCGACCTGCACCGCCCGTTCCGGATTGCCGGGGGCACCGTTGGCGTCTGGTTTACCTCGCTGATGGGGGTGCTGTTCTGCGGCGTGATGGCGGGATTCCTGCCCGGCGACACCTGGTTCAGGCTGCTGGCATGGAGCGCGCTGGGTTTTGTAATTTATTTCTCCTACGGCTACCGCCACAGCCGCCTGCGCGCCCGCGGCGTGGCCGAAGCCGCCGCCCTTGCGAGCGCCAGAGATCCGCTGGGCTAGTGGCGCGCGCCGGCTCGCGCGCGCCGCGCGCGCAGGCGCAGGTTGATGAGCTCAACGACTACCGAGAACGCCATC
>CAZGVE010000079.1:0-1648 GCA_964528845.1 uncultured Steroidobacteraceae bacterium
CATCGCGCCGCATGTACCGGAGGAACTGCGCAGCGTGTAGAGTGGCTGCAGCGCGAGGAAGCGCGACGCCGCGACTGGGAGCCAGATGTACGGGATGAGCCGGAGGGCGCTGTTCGCCACCAAGCCGATCGCGCACTACCACGAGGAAGCGGCCGCCAAGCATCTGGTGCGCGCCCTTGGTACTCCCGCACTGATTGCGTTCGGCATCGGTGGCATCATCGGCACCGGCATTTTCGTGCTGACCGGCCTGGCTGCCGCGCTGCACGCCGGCCCGGCCATTGTCCTGTCCTTCATCATTGCCGGCGTCGGCTGCATGTTCGCGGGCCTGTGCTACTCGGAATTCGCGGCCATGGTGCCGGTGGCCGGAAGCGCCTACGCCTACAGCTATGCGACGCTCGGGGAGTTCATGGCCTGGTTCGTGGGCTGGAACCTGATCCTCGAATACCTGGTGGCGTGCTCCACGGTCGCCGTGGGATGGAGCCGCTACGCGGTGAAACTGCTGGACTTCTACGGCATCAATTTCATTCCTGCATCGCTGTCATCGGCACCGTTCCAGACTGCGGGCACCGGCTTTGCCGTGCAGCGCAGCGGCGCCGTGCTCAACCTGCCGGCGATCTTCATCGTCGGACTGGCCGCGGCGCTGTGCTACAAGGGGATCCGGGAATCCGCGTTCGTGAATACGGTGATCGTCGCTATCAAGGTCACGATCGTGGTGGCGGTGATTGCCTTCGGGGCGTTCTATGTGAACCCCGCCCACTGGGCGCCGTTCATTCCCGCCAATACCGGAAAGTTCGGCGAATTCGGCTGGAGCGGCGTGCTGCAGGCCTCGGCGATCATCTTCTTCGCCTACATCGGTTTCGACGGCGTATCGACCGTTGCCCAGGAAGCCAAGAATCCGGCCCGCGGCATGCCGATCGGCATCCTCGGGAGTCTCGGCATCTGTACGCTGCTCTATATCCTGATGTCCGGCGTGATGACCGGTCTGGTCCCGTTCCGACAGCTCAACGATGCGGCACCGGTCGCCGTCGCGCTCGAGGCGCACCCGCAGCTCACCTGGCTCACCAGCTGGGTGATCTGGGGCGCGCTGTTCGGCCTGACTTCGGTGATCATCACGATGATCATTCCCCAGGCGCGCATCTGGCTCACGATGGCACGAGACGGGTTGCTTCCGCCCAGCTTCGGCGCCGTGCATCCGCGCTTCAGGACTCCCCATGTCGCGACCGTGATCACGGGCGTGCTGGCCGCGACAGCCGCCGGCCTGCTGCCGATCGACATACTCGGCGAGCTGGTCTCGATCGGTACCTTGATCGCTTTCATCGTCGTGTGCGTGGGCGTGGTGGTGCTGCGCTACACGCGCCCAGACCTGCCGCGTCCCTTCAGGGTGAAATGGGTCTGGTTCACGGCGGGCATGGGCGTCGTGTTCTGCGCCGGTATGGCGTATTCGCTGCCTACCAGCACCTGGGTGCGGCTGCTGCTGTGGAGCGTGCTGGGCTTTGCGATCTATTTCGCCTACGGCCACCGGCACAGCCGGCTGCGCTCGCGCCATGACAGCGGGGCGGCAGCACTCGCGAACGGCGTCGACCCGCTGGTCTAGCGCCGCGCGCGCAGGCGCAGGTTGATGAGCTCAACGACTACCGAGAACGCCATC